>NZ_BIMA01000004.1 GCF_004000845.1 Paenibacillus koleovorans NBRC 103111 | reverse complement strand
TCATAAACAGTCCGTCGCTTGTTAAAGCGGGGGAGCTTCATGAACACCTTGAATTTACAGAAACAAATCTTTCAGTTTATCGCTTAGCTGCTTCGGTTGCACCCCAGGACACTCCTTCAACACCAGGAAGAGAAAACGCCAGCCACAAAAAAGAAAGTAGAGAAGCTGAAAGAGAAATTCTCCATTGAGGAAGACGTCATTCAATCCGAGCTGGATAAAGGGTATACCCTTAAAGAGGTTGGAGAAGCACTCGATCATCAGCAAGCCACAGGACTGACTTATGAAGAAAGTATTGCAGCCGTTACGTCAGAGTACGTGAACCTGTCTCAAAGCGCTAAGAGCACCATACTGCCACTGGAAAGATTACAAGTACAATAGGGATGGTCTGCTGACCGAGCGTACAGAGAATGGTGTCACTACTCGCTTGTACTATGACGGTGGTTCCGTGATTGCAGAAGGGACGGTAAGTGGAGGAACGGTCACGCTTAAAGCGAGGTACATCCGAGGAAGCGGACTCGTGGCCCGTCAGGATGCGAATGCGGAGAAGAGCTACTACTTGCAAACGGTCACGGTGATGTTTGTAGAGTTGAGGGATTCCACGGGAAATACTCGCTTGACCAGTACACGTATGATATCTGGAAAAATCCGCTGACGGCGACAGAGTATTTGGAGCAACCCTTCCGCTATTCGGGCGAGTATTGGGATAACGCCACTTCGTTGCAGTACCTGCGGGCACGGTGGTATGATCCGAGTATAGCGCGGTTTATGGGTGAGGATACGCATGAGGGGCGGATTAGCAATCCGCTGAGTTTGAATCTTTACACTTATTTGGAGAATAATCCGCTGATCTACAAAGACCCGACTGGTAAGTACAAGGATTCTGACGATGAAACTTTAAGAGAACTCGTTAAGCCATTTGAAGAACGCTCCAATAAAGGTGATAAGACAGCAGAACAGGATGCAGACGCACTTAGAGTTTCATATTACCACCTAAATGGTACTTCATTACCTGATGATGTGAAATATCGAGACAAAGGACTGCCGACTTAACTGAAAAACTGAACCAACTAATGCGCAGTAATTCTGACAACTTCTCCGAACATAGTGGAGATATGGGATGGTTTAGAGAGCAGGTTGGCTACAAGAAGCTATTTGATATTAAAGTTCAACCAGAGTGGTTGTCTACTTATGTCATTTATGAGGGTGAGATTTTTGCGGGAGATGCACGGATAATATATCTTATGGTTACTTGGGTGCAGCAGCAGGCTTTTCAATTGAAGCTCTTAGAGCGGGTGCAGGTTTTGCTCAACAAACGTCAAAAAGCAGCAGTAGACCTAGGTAAAGCGTTTAAAACTATATTCTGGGATTTACCGTCATATTTAATAAAAAAATAATGTAGAGGTGGCATCCCTGAAAAAAACACTCATCATTGGGATAATAACTGTAATAGTAATTGTTTCAGCCATTCTGCTACTGATTAGCAATTATAAAGAAAAACCAAGTATGGAGAGCATTATTCTGAATGAGTTTCAAACACATAAATCACTACTCGATATGATTGCTAGGAAGTCGCTGTTACAAAGTGTCGAGAGCACCATTCATTATGACAAGGATCATTTTGACACAAGCGACAATAACCTTACTGAAATTTTTGCAATTGGATACCTCGCAATCCATACAGGTGATAAAGGATTTGTTTATTTTGTAAGAGATTCTTATTTTGGCTTTACACAGGGATTAGTTTTTTCTGTAGAGGGCGTTGAACCACGAAGTCCGTATTTTACGGAAATAAGACAATTAGACGAAAATTGGTTTCTATTCAAAATGAAGTAATTTGGACGGTTTCTGCCACAATACCGACTAGCCTCGTATTGTGGTTTTCTTTTTCCAACCACCGTAGCTCAGCAGCGCACATTACCACCATGTTAATTCAGTCGAACAGAATTTGCCCCCAGGCCGATTAAAGTGTTGACGGAATCCATAGTGACTGCGAATGCTGGAAAAGATCAGAACCGGCTCTGTTTCTACAGGATTGCATTGTTTTACTTGTTGATATAGAACTGTATCTATTTTGAAGCAAATAAAAAAGAGAGCAGATGTCATCAAAGCTCCTCTCTTCATCGAATGATTGAATAGCCAATGTCGCTATTCTTAAACTTTCCGTCATCGTTTTCTGCCACAAAATAGACTTTTTTGAAGATGGCTTGTCCGTATCTGTTTGTCGCATTCACATCATATAGCAAGATGATTTTGTCATGCTTTTCCCAGTTTGAACAGTAATTTGATTATTATCCTGAGCTGCGAATGTATCAGACAGAATTTGGACTTCAAACTGAAACAATTTTGATTAAAGTTAAGCCTATCTCACTATCGTATCCAATGACATATTCGGATTGAGTCCAGCACCTAGGAGGAACAAAATGACAGATCGAATAATATTGGCGGTTATGTTTGTACTAATTCTAGTAGTTCCGGGACTAATGGGGATATTCTTTCCCGAAATAGACTTTAAGACTACAGCGACAAACACTCTGAAAAAAAAACCATCGAAGGCAGCTCTTAAAAGATACAGAGTAGGTGGCTTTATTACGGTTATTGTTGGCATCGCATTGATCGTTGTGGTATTTGTAGGCGGGTTTAATATCTAAGAATAACAATGTCGAAATGATCTGTTTGAACCACAATACGATTAACCCTCGTATTGTGGTTTTCTTTTTCTTGAGTCGTGCAATGATAATTTGAAAAAAGTGAGCGCTCTGTGCACTTGAGTCGGAATACTGCTTAAAAGATACAACCCACATTTCGTACGTGAAGCTACGCTGAAATCAGATTATTTGAAGGAAAAAGGGGTTATTCCAGATAATGCAAACCGGCGAATCGACAAAAGTCTAGCGCCGCGCCCGATATGGTATAATGAGTACTTGAAGAAAGATCATGAATCCGGCGCCAGAAGCCGGACGGCATAAGGATGGGAGCACCATGGGCGCATCGGAATACATAACGTTTATTGTCGAATATGGTCGGACGGTCAACTATGCCTGGCAGCAAAATCATGTGCCGGTCATTCGCCGGCTGAGGATACGGAACAATGGGGCGGAGAAGCTGGAGCAAGTGACGGTAGCGATTGGGGCCGAGCCGGAGTTCGGCTACGCCTGGAGCCGCACGCTGGAGGAGCTTCCGGCGGGGCAGACGGTCGATCTCGGAGCGATCGACTATCAGCTGTCCGCTCCGTTCCTCGTACAGCTGACGGAGCGGCTGGCCGGCGTGCTGAAGGTCACCGCCAGATCAGGGGGACGTGTTGCCGGCGGCGAGGTGCTGCCGATTGATGTGTTAGCCTTCGACGAATGGAGCGGGCTAGCGGTGCTGCCGGAGATGATTGCGGCGTTCGTGCTGCCGAATCATCCCGAGGTGGCGCCGCTGCTGCGCGAGGCGTCGGATATTCTCGGCGACTGGAGCGGCAGCCCGGCCTTCGACGCCTACCAGAGCCAGAACCCGAATCGGGCGAGAATGCAGGCGGCAGCGATCTACGCGGCGATCCAGAAGCGGCACTTGACCTATTCGGTGGCACCTGCCAGCTTCGAGCTGATCGGGCAGCGAGTCCGACTTCCGGACTCGCTCTTCCGACACCGGATGGGCAACTGCCTCGACCTCAGCTTGTTCTACGCGGCTTGTCTGGAAGCGGTCGGCCTGCATCCGCTGCTCGTCTTCACGGAAGGCCATGCCTTCGCCGGCGTCTGGCTGACCAAGGAGACGTTCGCGGAGAGCGTGCAGGACGACGGCTCGCTGCTCACGAAGCGGCTGGCTCCCGGCGTGCACGAGCTATGCGTCGTGGAAGCGACGGCGCTAGCGGTGAACGCCGATCGCCGGGGTTTGCGCTTTGAGCAAGCGGAGCAGGCGGCCCAGGAACTGCTGCAGGACGAACGCAAGTTCGACTGTTTCGTCGACGTCCGACGGGCTCGCGCCAGCTCGATCCGGCCTTTGCCGCTGCGAGTGTCGACGCCGGAGGGCTGGAAGGTCGAGCCGGATGCAGCGGCGTCAGCTGACTCGCCGGAGAACGGCTTCGGAGGAGACGGGCAGGCTGCTCCGCTTGCGCCCAGCAGTGTCAACGTCCATATGCGGCCGGAAGAAGTGCGTCACATTGCGATGCCGAAGCAGAAGGAATGGGAGCGCAAGCTGCTGGATCTGACGCTGCGCAACGGATTGCTGCATTTCCGCATGACTCGCAGCAGCTTGCCGCTGCTCACGGCGAATTTGAGCGATCTGGAGGATCGGCTGTCGGCGGACGAGGAGTTTCAGCTGCTGCCGCTACCGGCGGACTGGACCGGCTCGCTCCGTGACGCCGACTTGTACCGCCGCGTGAATCGGAACGATCCGGTCGCGGAGCTGGTCAAGCAGGAGTTCGAGCAGCGCCGGCTGCGCGCCGATATGACGGACAAGGAGCTTACCGAGCGGTTAACGCATCTGTACCGGTCGGCGCGAGTGTCGCTCGAGGAAAATGGCGCGAACACGTTATTTTTGGCGCTGGGACTCTTGAAGTGGTACGAGACGAATGTCAGCGAAAAAGCGCGTTATGCGCCGCTAGTCCTGCTGCCTGTGGAGCTGCTGAAGAAGACGTCTAGAACCGGCTATATTTTGCGGCGACGAGAGGACGAAATTCAATTCAACATCACGCTGCTCGAAATGCTGAAGCAGGATTTCGGCATCGAGATCGGCGGGATGGATCCGCTGCCGAAGGACGAGCGAGGCGTCGATCTCTCGCGCATTTTCACGATGGTACGGCATGCGGTTATGAGCAAATCGCGCTGGGATGTGCTCGAGACCGGCTGCCTCGGGCTGTTTTCCTTCAGCCAGTTCGTCATGTGGAACGATATTCGGAGCCGCTCGGGGGAGCTGGCACGGAACAAAGTCGTAGCGAGTTTGATGGCGGGCAGCTTGAGATGGACCCCGGAGCCGCTGTTCCCCTACGGCGACGACCTGGACGCCCAGTACGCGCCTAAGCAATTGGCCGTCCCCGTCAGTGCGGACTCCTCGCAGCTGGCGGCGATCGCCGCGGCAGGGGAGGGCAAGAGCTTCGTGCTGCACGGGCCGCCGGGCACCGGCAAGTCGCAGACGATCACGAACATGATCGCCGGCGCACTGGCGAACGGCAAAACCGTGCTGTTCGTGGCGGAGAAGATGGCCGCTCTTAACGTCGTGCAGCGGAGATTGGCGCAGATCGGGCTGGATCCGTTCTGTCTGGAGCTGCACTCCAACAAGAGCAAGAAGAAGGTGGTGCTCGATCAGCTTCGAATGGCGCTCGAGACGACGAAAACGGCTTCTTCGGAGGAATGGTCGCGGGAAGCGGGCCGGCTCGCACAAGCTAGAGCGGAGCTGAACGAATTCGTCCAGGCGTTGCATTCCAAGGAGCATAGCCATGGGTTGTCCGTTTACGAGGCTTTGACGCGGTTCAACCGGGTGCGGACGATGCCGGATGTCGTGGACATGCCGAGGGCGAAAGTGAAGGATGCGACGCCGGAGCAGCTGCAAGGTTGGCTGGAGCTGGCGCGACAGCTCATTGTCGCGGGTACGGAAGCCGGAGGCGTTCATCGGCATCCGTTGCAGGAGCTGGGCTGCGAGGAGTACTCGCCCAGCCTCAAGAACGAGCTCGAGAGCAAGCTCGCCGCTTATGCGGCGAAGCTGGCGCAGAGCGAGCAGGCGCTGGGGCAAGCCGTCGACGCGCTGCGGCTGGGTGCGCTGCCGGAATGGCCGGCAGCGGGCGGGTTGACGCGGCAACGGACGGCCGCGCTGCAAGAGCTGTTCGCCGCGCTCGCGAGCGTGCCGGACATCCGGGCGGCGCTGGTCCGGATGGACGAGCACGAGTTCGCGGCGGCGGAGCTGAGCCGGCTGGCGCGGCATGGCCGCAGCCGGGACGAGCTGCGCCGCCGAGTGGTGGCGGCGGGCTATGACGCAGCGTCGATCGCCACATTCGACGCCGCAGGAGCGCTCGCCGCATGGCAAGCGGCGGAGCTGCAATGGTTCGCGCCGAAGTGGCTCGGCCAGAACCGCATCGTGAAAAGACTGCGCTCCATGAGCGCTGGACAAGGCACCGGCACCGGTGGAGCAACCGTCGGGAAAGAGCAGGTCGAAGAGCATTTGAACTTGTTCCTGCAATGGAAGCAGGAGGAAGAGACGCTGCGCCAAGCCGAGCAGCAGGCGAGCGCCTGGCTCGGCGAGAAGCTGTGGAATGCCGGCAATGCGGCGGATTGGCAGACGGTAGAGGAGGCGGGAGTGTGGCTCAGCGAGCTGAACCGGATTCTCGCCAGGCTTGCGGTTGACGGTCCGGAGCTAGGCGCTCTTCGTCGCCAGCTGGCGGAGCGGTTTGACGGTGGCCGAGCGGCGTTTCTGACTCAAATCGGGCCGCTGCTGCAAGCTTGCCTCGAGCTGACTCAGCAGGCCGAGGCGCTGCAGAGAGAACTGTTCAGCTTGCTGGGCGTCGACGTCGACGCGTTGGAGCTGCAGGCGGCCTGGAATCTTGAGAGCGGCGGCTGGCACGCGTTCCGCATCGCCAAAGCTGAGATATGGGCATCCAACCTAAACCGCCTACGCGACTGGTGCGCCTACCGGCGAACGCGGACCAAAGCGCTGGAAGCTGGACTCGACATGCTGATCGAGCCTTACGAGGAAGGCCGCCTTGCCGGCGATGAGGCGGTGTCGGCGTTCGAGCGGGCGTTGTACCAAGCTTGCGCAGAATCGATGATCGCGGCGCATCCGCTATTGTACACGTTCTCGAGCAAGCTGTTCGAGGAGACGATCCGCCGATTCGGCGAGCTGAGCGACCGATTCGAGGAGCTCACGCGGCAGGAGATCGCGGCGCGGCTATCGGCGCGAATCCCCCAAGCGGCTGCGGATGCGGCGCAGAGCTCGGAGATGGGCATCCTGCTGCGCGCTATCCGTAGCGGCGGCCGCTCGTTGTCGATCCGCAAGCTGTTTGAGCAGATCCCGAACCTGCTCGGCCGGCTATGCCCCTGCATGCTGATGAGCCCGATCTCGGTCGCGCAGTACCTGGACCCGGCGACACCGCCATTCGATCTTGTCGTGTTCGACGAAGCTTCGCAGATGCCGACCTCGGCGGCGGTAGGCGCGATGGCGCGCGGACAAAGCGTCGTCGTAGTCGGCGATCCGAAGCAGCTGCCGCCGACGAGCTTTTTCTCGAGCGTCAATCAAGATCCGTCCGAGGAGGAATTGGCGACGGAGGATCTGGAGAGCGTGCTGGACGATTGTTTGGCGCTGGGCATGCCGGAGGGGCATCTTCTCTGGCATTACCGCAGCCGTCACGAGAGCTTGATCGCCTTCAGCAACCGGCAATATTACGAGAACAAGCTGCTGACGTTCCCGTCGCCCAGCGAGCTCACCTCGCGAGTTCGCCTCCAGCATGTGAGCGGCACGTACGACCGCGGCCGGACGAAGACGAATCGAGCCGAGGCCGAGGCGGTCGTGGGCGAAATCGCGAGAAGGCTGAGCGATCCGGCGCTGCAGGCGCAAAGCATCGGCGTCGTCACCTTCAACTCGGTGCAGCAAAATCTGATCGAAGACATGCTCGACGAGCTGCTTCGCCGCCGGCCGGAGCTGGAAGCGGCAGCGCTGCAGACGGCGGAGCCGATCTTCGTCAAAAACCTCGAGAACGTACAAGGGGATGAGCGCGACGTCATCCTGTTCTCGATCGGCTACGGCCCCGACTCGAGCGGTAAAGTGTCGATGAACTTCGGCCCGCTCAACCGGGAAGGCGGCTGGCGCCGTCTGAACGTGGCGGTATCCCGAGCGCGGCACGAGATGATTGTGTTCTCGACGCTCAAGGCGGAGCACCTGAGCTCGTCGAGGACCGGTGCGGTTGGCGTAGCGGGGTTGAAGGCTTTTCTCGAGTATGCGGAAAAAGGCCGGCAAGCGCTCGCGATTCAAGGAGGCGACCTAGGCGCAGGGGTGTCTGTAGCGGCTGGAATGGAAGTGCAAATGGCCGATCGGCTTCGCGAGCACGGGTATGTGGTCGATACGCATGTCGGCAGCTCCGGGTACCGCGTCGATCTGGCGATCGTCGATCCGAAGGATTCGACCCGCTACATCCTGGGCGTAGTAACAGACGGCGGTATGTATAGCGGAGCGCGGTCGGCGCGCGACCGCGATGTACTGCGCGACCGCGTGCTGCGGCAGCTTGGCTGGACGCTGCACAAAGTATGGTCGCTCGACTGGTGGGACGATCCCGCTCGCGAGGCGGAGCGGGTCGTGCAGGCGGTGAAGCGGGTGCAGTTGTCCTCCGTTTCGGGGGCAGCGCGGGAGCTGGTTGAAACTTCTGGGGCAGTTGACCAGCCGACCGTCGAAGTATCGAATCGGGAACAGGCTGTCGCCCCTCCACTTGCGGAAAAGCAAGGAGCCGCTGCTGCGGTCTCTCAAGTCAGCCTGAAACCGTCTGCTCCCGTCTCCATGCCGTCTTATCGCATCCATGTTCTCGATCCCGAGAGCGGGCCGGCGGACGCCTTCTTCAGCCCGCGGGAGACACGGCTGATCCGCAGCCAGATCGTCGAGGTCATCGAGGAGGAAGGGCCGATCAGCCGTGCGCTCATTTGCCGACGCGTGCTGCAGGCATGGGGCATCGCCCGGATGGGCGCGAAGCTCGAGCAGCGCTTCGAGGAGCTGTTCGCCGGCGTAGAGTGGATCACGACAATGCATGACGAGCGGATGTATTATTGGCCGCCCGGCATCGATCCGTCCGGCTACGATCAGTTCCGTCCGGCCGAGGATGAGAACGACCGCCGCAGCGCGGAGGACTTGCCGCCGGAAGAAATCGCTGCCGCCGTCCGTTATGTGCTGGCCGGGCAAATTTCGTTGCCGCATGAGGACCTCGTCCGCGAGGTGGCCAAGGCGTTCGGCTACCAGCGCAGCGGCGCCGCCTTGGACCGCGCGATCCGTACGGGTATCGAGCTAGCTGCGGAACGTGGCGTGGCGGCGGTGGATGAGCAGGGTCGGGTTGTTTTGAAGCTGTAACCGGTTTGTGAATAGGCGTCGGATCGAGACTGGAGAGTCTTGGTCCGGCGTTTTTTTGTTGTAAAGGAAACTATAGACGGCGCAGAGCTCTGGATAAAGTATGGCAGGGCTTTTAAATCTGACCCATTTTGCGTATGACCTTCAATGCCCGGGTCCTGTGCTGCAGTGGCGGGTGCATGAAAAGTCCTCTGTACGCTCTAGTCCGATTTTTTCGGACTGCGTGGCAGGAGCGATGGAGGAAACGTGCTCTAGTCCGATTTTTCCCACTTGCAGAGCCGTTTCCGCACTCCCCTTCCGAAAACGTCGCTCCAATTTGGCAAATTCGGACTACGTAGCTTTTCCTGGTGGCGAGGCACGCGGTAGTCCGATTTTTTCGGACTAGGGAGCAAGGGTGCTGGCGCCACGGCGCTCGAAAATCCTCGCATAGAGTGGAGGATAGAGCTCGTTGCGAGAATCCGACGGAAGGGGCCGATCATGGATCGCCTTAGGAGACGGTTTTGCAGAAAAAACGGAACGCCATGAACGAAAGAAGGACTGGAGAGGGCAGGAAGAGGAAGTGGAAAATCCGATGCGGGAGACTGGTTGGGAGGAAATAGGTCATCTGTGTCCGCTCGAGATCGGAAAGGCTTCCAAAACGGGAGCCGTGGAAGGCCGCGTGAGGAATTGTTACTCGAAACCGGCTAATTGTGCTGAAAGGGATGCCTGTGCGCAGAATTGTTACTCGAAACCGGCTAATTGTGCTGAAAGGGACACCTGTGCGCAGAAATGTTACTCGAAACCGGCTAATTGTGCTGAAAGGGACGCCTGTGTGCAGAATTGTTACTCGAAACCGGCTAATTGTGCCCGCCTGCAGTTCGACATCCTGACGGGGGAGGCGCTCGGCTCTGCGAGTTGCAGGGCCAGGCTTGTCTGGGGTTACGGTGGAGTGGCGGTACGGAGTAACGTGTGAAGTTTCGGACCGAAGGTCCCTTTTTACAAAGGGATGGCGTAAGCTTCCCGGAGGGCTCATAGACTGGAATAAGCGCGAAAGGCGTCAAAGTCTGTCCGAATGTGGGCGAGCCGGTAATTTCCTTGGCCGAGAGGAGGGGCGCTTGTGCGTTTCCAATTGACGGAGGAGCAGGAAATGATCCGCGACGCGGTGAGGGCTTTCGCGGAGGGGAATGTGGCGCCCGGTGCGAGCAAGCGAGATGAGGAGGCGCGGTTCGACCGCAAGCTGTTCGGCAAGCTGAGCGAGCTTGGGCTCGCCGGCATCCCTTGGCCGGAGAAGGTCGGTGGCGCGGGAGGCGACTTCGTCGCGATGACCGTCGCCATCGAGGAGCTGGCGAGGGCTTGCGGCTCCACGGGAGCGGTCCTAGCGGCGCATCATGCTTGCTGCGGCGCGCTTGTTCGGCTCAGCGGCGGCTGTGGCGATGACGGCAACGGAGGCGACGCCAATGGCGAACTGTTGCGGCTAGTTCGACAGTTGGCGGTCGGCGACAAGCTTGGATCATGGATCTTGCCGAAGTTCTTGCCGATGCAACCCCGGTTGTCGGCAGCCGACGGCACTACATGGCAGGTGAACTGGAACGAAGCGGATGAAGCCGGTGACAGCTTGGTGCTGAATGGCGGAAGTGACTGCGTAGACTTGGCCGGGGAGGCCGATGTGTATGTCGTCTTTGCCTGGCAAGGGAAGTCCGGATCGCAGCAAGGGAAAAAGCGCAGGAAGAAGCGCTGGGGCGTGTTCGCCGTTGAGCAAGGAGCTTCAGGCTTCGGCCACGGTCCTCCGATCCGCAAGCTCGGCTTGGCTTCCTTCCCGCAAGGTCCGATCCGGCTGGACCAGTGCGAGCAAGCGGCTCTCCCTGCCAGCTCTTCGCAAATCGAGGAAATGGCGCGTTGGACCTCGGCGCTCTCGGACCTCGGCACGGCAGCCGTTGCCGTGGGCATTGCGCAAGCTGCGATGGATGCCGCAGGGAATTATGCGAAGACGCGCAAGCAGTTCGGCAAGGCGATCGGCCAGCAGCAAGGCATCTCGTTCAAGCTGGCGGACATGGCCGTGAAGCTGGATGCCGCCCGGCTGCTCGCCTATCAGGCTGCCTGGAGGGCGGATACCGGACTGCCGTTTGCCGGGGAGGCTGCGATGGCATGCTCCTATGCCGTTCGCGCCGCGCAAGGGATTACGGTCGAGGCGGTGCAGGTGCTCGGCGGCTACGGTTACATAAGGGAATATGGCGTGGAACGGTTGATGAGGGATGCTCGTTGTTTGCAGGCGGAAGAGGGGCCAGGGCTGATCCGTTTAGAAAGCTGGTTGCGATCCCGGCAGGAGTGACGGGAGGAAGGAGGCGGAACGATGAGCGAAAATACGAGTCCAAAAGGGCGTGGTCATACAGGGGGAGCAGGGGGGAAAACGAACAGGGCCGTTATCGTCGGAGGAGCCCGGACGGCGTTCGGCCGGTTCGGCGGCATACACAAGGATCGGAAAGCGGTGGAGCTGGGAGCGGAGGCGATCGGCGGTGCGATCAAGCAGGCCGGAGTGGCGGCTGCAGACATCGACGCGGTGCTCATGGGCATGGTGCTGCAGGCCGGGGCCGGGCAAAATCCGGCGCGCCAGGCGGCTCGGCTGGCCGGCCTTGACTGGACGGTCGCTGCGGATACGATCAACAAGGTGTGCGCCTCCGGCTTGCGCGCCGTTACGATGGCGGATCAGATGATCCGCGCGGGCGACGTCCAGGTGGCGGTGGCCGGCGGTATGGAGAGCATGAGTGGAGCGCCGTATGCGCTGAACCGGCAAGTGCGATGGGGACTGAGGACCGGGGATACGGCGCTCATTGACCTGATGACACTTGACGGGCTGCAATGTGCTTTTGCAAACGTTCCCATGGCGGTCCACGGCAGCCGGGTGGCGAAGGAGTATGGCATCACCCGTGAGGAGCAGGACGAGTGGGCGTTGAGGAGTCATATGCGGGCTTTGACGGCGGCAGCCGAGGGGCGGTTTGCGAAGGAAATCGCCGCAAGTGCAGCCGCAGCTGCAACAGCGGCTGTAGTGTCTGGCGCTAACGGAAGCGGTATGCCGCTCGACGAATGTCCCCGCGCAGACACGGATCTCGCCAAGCTGGCCCGACTGACGCCGCTTTATATGGCGGACGGGACGATTACGGCAGGCAATGCGCCCGGTGTGAACGACGGCGCGGCGGCGCTGATTGTCATGTCTCAAGCGGAGGCGGAGAACCGCTACGGGCCGGACCGGCCATTGGCGCGGATCGAAGGGCATGCGACCGTCGGAGCGGAAGCCCCGTATATTGCGGCTACCCCGGCACTCGCCATTCGCAAGCTGCTGAAGCAAACCGGCCTGGACATCGCCGATATTGCGCGGTTCGAAGTCAACGAAGCGTTCGCAGCGGTCGTACTGACATGCGGCCATATGCTCGAGTGGGATGCGGAAAAAGTGAACGTCAACGGAGGGGCCATCGCTTTGGGCCATCCGATCGGAGCGAGCGGGGCGCGCATCGTCTTGACGCTGATCCGCGAGCTGGAGCGATGCGGTGGCGGATACGGCATAGCGGCGATATGCAGCGGCGGGGCGCAAGGCGACGCGCTCTTGATACGCGTAGATGCTTAGGGGACAGGGGGCGGGTGAGGCGCATGGACATCCGAACGATCCTGGTAATTGGCGCCGGTCAGATGGGAAGCGGCATCGCGCAAACGGCGGCACAGCGCGGACTGACGGTGCTGCTGCATGATCGCGAGCCACAAGCGGTGCGGCATGGTCTGTCTGTAATCCAGGCGGCTCTGGAGCGTTCCATGCAAAAAGGAAAGATAACGGAAGCCGATCAAGCGGCAGCATTAAGCCGCATTCAAGTACTGGAGCAGCTGGAGCCCGATTCGTGTGCGGCGGCGGAGGTGGCGATCGAAGCGGCGGCCGAGAACGTGGCGGTAAAGGCTGCTATTTTCCGCGAGCTGGAGCGGGTTTGTCGACCGGTGGCGATTTTGGCGACGAACACCTCCTCTTTGCCGATTACGGAAATTGCCGCCGCTACATCGACACCTCATCGGGTGATCGGGATGCATTTTATGAACCCGGTGCCGGTGATGCCCTTGGTGGAAGTTATTCGCGGTGCAGCGACCTCCGACGAGGTGTGCGAAATGGTGATGGAGTTGGCTGAACGAATGGGCAAAACGCCCGTGGAAGTGAACGATTTTCCCGGCTTCGTCGCGAACCGGATCTTAATGCCGATGATCAACGAAGCGATTTTCGCGGTATATGAAGGGGTGGCGAAGCCGGAAGCGGTCGATCAGGTGATGAAGCTCGGGATGAACCATCCGATGGGACCGCTTGCGCTCGCCGATCTGATCGGTCTCGATACATGTCTGGCGATCATGGAGACGCTCTATGCGGGCTTCGGCGACTCGAAATACCGGCCCTGCCCGCTGCTGCGCAAATACGTGGCGGCAGGCTGGCTCGGACGGAAATCCGGCAAAGGCTTCTACACGTACGCCGTCCAGCCCTGAGAAAGGAGCGTCGGTCGCGATGGAGCTGCGTTTCACGGACGAACAAGAGGCGATGCGGCGCAAAGCGCGGACGTTCGCCCGGCAAGAGATCGTCCCATGCCTGCCTGATATGGAGCGGGACGATGCGTTTCCCCGCCGGCTCGTCGCGAGAATGGCGGACGAAGGGTTGATGGGCATCCCGATCCCGAAGGAATGGGGAGGGGCGGGCGCGGACTTCGTGTCCTACATCGCGGCCATACACGAGCTATCGAAGGCAAGCGCGACCTTCGGGGTGATCCTGTCGGTGCATACGTCGGTAGGCACGCTGCCGTTGCTGTCGCATGGGACGGAGGAGCAGAAGCGGCAATATGTGCCCCGGCTGGCGGCGGGCGAGTGGCTGGGGGCGTTCGCGCTGACCGAGCCGTCGGCCGGCTCCGACGCCGCATCGATCCGCACGACGGCGACTCGTGAAGGCGACCGTTACATACTGAACGGCTCCAAGGTGTTCATCACCAATTCCGGAGCCGCCGATTTGTATTTGACATTCGCCGTGACAGCATCGGGCAGAGGAGCCCGAGGTATAACCGCAATTCTGCTCGAGCCGGGTATGCCGGGGTTCCGCGTCGGCCGCCCGGAGCGCAAGATGGGACTGCACGGCTCGAACACAGGCGAGCTTCAGCTGGACGGCGTCTCGGTGCCGGCGGCCCAGCGGCTCGGCGAAGAAGGCGCGGGCTTCGCGGTCGCGCTCGGCGCGCTCGACGGCGGGCGCATCGGCATCGCGGCGCAGGCGCTGGGCATCGCCGAGGCGGCTCTAGAGGCGGCCGCCACCCGGCTGCTGCCGGACAGCCGCAACAGCCGCATCGGCGCAGACTGCCCAGGCGGCCTCGGCACGCCCGGCGGCCCCAGCCGCAGCCGCGCCACCGGCGCCGACAGCGCCCGTGCCGGTGCCGTGCTGGCGAAGCTCGCCGCGCTCGCCCAGCAGGTCGAGGCCGCCCGCCTGCTCGTCTATCGCGCCGCCTGCCTGCGCCAAGCGGGCCGTCCCTGCACGCGCGAGGCGTCGACGGCGAAGCTGTTCGCCTCGGATACGGCCGTCGCCGTTACCGGGGAGGCGATCGAGCTGCTCGGGCCGGAGGCGTGGTCGAAGGAGCTGCCGTTCGAGCGGCTGTTCCGCGACGCCAAGGTGACGCAAATCTACGAAGGAACGAATGAGATTCATCGGATCGTAATCGGCAATCACCTGCTGAAGGAGTGAGCGTTATGGCACCATCACAACCACCCGGAGGCCATGAATCCCGATCTTCGCCGGGCGAGCGACTAAGGCTAGCGGTCCATGAAGAGCGGCCGTTGCAGCTGGCAGGCGCGATCAACGCCTATTCGGCTTTGCTCGCGGAGCAGGCCGGGTTTCGTGCTTTGTACTTGTCCGGGGCGGGGGTCGCGAACGCTTTGTTCGGCCTTCCGGATCTCGGTATCACGACGCTGAACGATGTTCTGGAGGATGCGAGGCGCATCACAAGCGCCACCCCGTTGCCGCTGCTCGTCGATGCGGACACCGGCTTCGGCGGCGCCTTCCAGATCGCCCGCACCGTCCGCGAGATGACCCGCGCCGGGGTGGCCGGCATTCACATCGAGGATCAGATCGCGGCGAAACGATGCGGTCACCGGCCGAACAAGGCGATCGTGAGTCAAGACGAACTGGTCGACCGGATTAAAGCGGCGGCTGATGCGAGAGAAGATCCGCATTTCGTCCTCATGGCCCGCACAGACGCCCTGGCCGTGGAAGGATTGCAGGCGGCGATCGAACGGGCATGCGCTTGCGTCGAAGCGGGCGCCGATATGATTTTTCCCGAGGCGATGACCGATCTGGAGCAGTATCACGCTTTCACCAAGGCGGTGCAGGTGCCAGTGCTCGCCAACTTGACCGAGTTCGGTCGGACGCCGCTCTACACGCTGGAGGAGCTGCGCGGCGTCGGCGTCTCGCTTGCTCTATATCCGCTCTCCGCTTTCCGGGCGATGAGCGCAGCAGCGCTGGAGGTGTACCGTACGATTCGCCGCGATGGAACCCAGCAGGCAGTCGTAAGCCGGATGCAGACCCGCACAAACTTGTACGATACGTTGGACTACTACGCGTACGAACGGAAGCTCGATGAGCTGTACGGAACAACGAATCCGAAGGGAGAGGACGGGGATGGCGGCTAACAAAACCGGGGGACTCGCCGATGTTGTCGCGGGTCGAACGAGCATTTCAACCGTAGGCAAGGAAGGACATGGGCTTCACTATCGAGGCTACTCGGTAGAAGATCTCGCGGAGCGCGGCTCCTTCGAGGAGACGGCGTTCCTGCTGCTGTACGGCAAACTGCCCAACCAAACCGAGCTGCAGATGTACCGCCGCCGCCTCGCATCCAAACGCGAGCTGCCGGAGCCGCTGCTCGCCATCCTGGAGCGGCTGCCCGGCACCGCGCATCCGATGGACGTGCTGCGCACGGGCTGCTCGGCCTTAGCCGCCTTCGAGCCCGAAGAGCAAAGGCGCGGCCCCCATGAGGTGGCCGACAGACTGCTGGCCGCCTTCGGCTCGATGCTGCTCTACTGGCAGCAGTACCACCGCTCCGGGCGGCGCATCGACACCGCATCGGCGACGCCGGAGGAGAGCGTCGCCGCGCACTTCCTGCGCCTGCTGCACGGGCAGGCGCCAAGCGAGCTGCACGAGAAGGCGATGGACGTCTCGCTTACGCTGTATGCGGAGCACGAGTTCAACGCCTCCACCTTCGCCGCCCGCGTCACTGCCTCCACGCTGTCCGACTTTTACTCGTCGATCGCGACCGGCATCGGCACGCTGCGCGGACCGCTGCACGGCGGGGCCAACGAGGCGGCGATGGAGCTTATCGACGCCTACGACAGCCCCGAGGAGGCGGAGCAAGGCGTACTCAGCCTGCTCTCCCGCAAGCAGCTGATCATGGGCTTCGGCCACCGCGTCTACACCGTCTCGGACCCCAGATCCGACATCGTCAAACGTTGGTCACGCCGGTTAGCTGAGGCCGCCGGCACACTCCGGATCTATAACATTTCCGAGCGGATCGAGCAGCTCATGCGGCGGGAGAAACGATTGTTCCCGAATCTGGACTTCTACAGCGCTTCGGCTTATCGGCTGCTCGGCATCCCGACGCCGCTGTTCACGCCGGTGTTCGTGCTGTCTCGCACGAGCGGCTGGGCGGCGCATGTCATCGAGCAGCGCGGCAACAACAGGCTCATTCGCCCGCGAGCCGATTACGACGGTCCCGAGCCGCAGCCGTGGCTGCTGCTGGAGGAGCGAAGCTAACCCCAGGAGGTGGACTGCAACAGATGTCAGGACCTATCGCTACCGGCGCCCGTCCCGAGCCCGACGCGCTGCTGACCGCCATAGCCGACTACGCGGCGGTGGCGGCGATCGAGAGCGAGGAGGCGTACGAGACGGCCCGCCTCTGTCTGATGGATACGCTTGGCTGCGGGCTGCTCGCGCTGCGCTACCCGGAGTGCGCCAAGCTGCTCGGGCCGGTCGTGCCTGGCACGATCGTGCCGAACGGGGCCCGTGTGCCCGGCACGTCGTTCGTGCTCGACCCGATCGCTGCGGCTTTCAATATCGGCTGCATGATCCGCTGGCTCGATTACAACGATACGTGGCTGGCCGCCGAGTGGGGCCATCCTTCCGACAATTTGGGCGGCATCCTCGCCATAGCCGACTATCTCAGCCGAACCCGCACCACCGCCGCGACACATCCGCTTACAATGCGCGACGTGCTGACCGCGATGATCAAAGCGCACGAAATCCAAGGTATCCTAGCCTTGGAGAACAGCTTCAACCGCGTCGGCCTGGACCATGTCATACTCGTCAAGGTAGCGTCGACCGCCGTCGTCACCCAACTGCTAGGAGGGACGCGAGAGGACATCGCGTCCGCAATCTCCAACGCCTGGCTCGACGGTCATCCGCTGCGCACATATCGGCACGCGCCTAACACCGGCCCTCGCAAATCGTGGGCCGCCGGCGACGCCACCAGCCGTGCGGTGAGGCTCGCCCTTATGACGATGAAGGGAGAGATGGGCTACCCGTCGGCATTGACCGCGAAGACGTGGGGATTCTACGACGTTCTTTTCAAAAGCAAACCGTTTAAGCTGGCGAGGCCGTTCGGATCCTATGTAATGGAGAATGTTCTATTCAAAATTTCGTTCCCTGCCGAATTTCACGCGCAAACGGCAGTGGAATGCGCGATCCATCTGTACCCGGAAGTAAAGGGGAGGATCGACGAAATCGACCGGATCGTGATTACGACGCATGAGTCGGCGATCCGCATCATCGACAAAACCGGTCCGCTTCACAATCCGGCTGACAGGGACCACTGTCTCCAGTACATGGTGGCGATCGCGCTGCTGCACGGCCAACTGACCGCCGATCATTACGAGGATGCGGCGGCGGCCGATCCGCGTATCGACCGGCTCCGCTCCACGATGGTGACGGAGGAGGACTCGCGCTACTCGCGCGAATATCTTGATCCTGACAAACGTTCGATCGCCAATGCCCTACAGGTGTTTTTCCGCGATGGAACGGCGACGGCAAAGGTGGGAGTGGAATATCCGATCGGCCATCGGCGCAGAAGGGCGGAAGGCATTCCGCTCTTGATACACAAATTCGAAGCTAATGTAATGACCCGGTTTCCGACCAAACAAGCGAAGGCGATCCTGGCGCTATGCCGCGATGCCGAGAAGCTGGCGCAGACTCCGGTGCGCGAGTTTATCGACCTGTTTGTCATTTAAGTAATTCTTCGATATTCTGCGACGGCCAGAACACAAGAAACGCCCGTTCCAACCCAAAACGAAGAGCTTGCGGCCGAGTGCCGCAAGCTCTTCGTTTTGAAGCGTTTATTTGGACGTCCAGTTCTCAAACCCGAGCTCGAACCGATCGTAGTCATGCGGCACGGACGCTTCCATGATTGCATTGAAGTCCCTATGTCCCGCAGGGACATCCGTCCATCTCGGCGCAGCCTGAACCGACCATGGCTGGCGATCTGTCAGCTGATTGAACACTTTGACGGCTTCCACGCGCTGGATCGGTTGATCCGGGCGAAAGGTGCCGTCCGGGTAGCCCGGGAGATGAACTTGCTTCTGCAGCGCGGCAATGGCCTTCAAAGCCCAGTGCCCCTTAACATCGGTAAAGGCGGTTTCCGCCGTCTCGCTCCATTTCTTCACATTCAGCAAAACTTGCGCGAACTCGGCACGCGTCACTTGCTGCTCCGGACGGAAGCTGCCGTCCGAATAGCCGACCATCCACAGCTGCGCGGCTGCCTCTGCGATGGCATCCGCCGCCCAATGCGTGTTCTCTACGTCTGCGAATGGAACAACGGAGGTTGCCGTCTGGTCTGCATTCGCCGTGAACAAGCGGCTCAGAATCGCCGCCGTCTCGGCGCGCGAGATGCCGCGTTCCGGGAGGAAGGAGCCGTCCGGATAACCGAGCATGTACGGCTTGTGTTCGCCGGAGCCGACGATTTTCGGCTGCATGGCGAAGCTGTACTGCACAATCGAAGTGCCTACGTGAATGTTGCCGTTTTTAATATAGCTATCGTCTCCCTGCAGCTCGTCGCGCAAGTCCTTGCGGCTGTCGAACGTGTCGTATCCGTCTTTTACAGCGAGGATATAGTAGTCCCCGTCCGGGAATACCATCCAGCCGTACTGTCCCCCGTCTACGGACATTTGCGGATCGCGGTTCTGGTTCGGAGCAAAGTCCGGCAAGATCGGCAGTACAACCAGATCGCCGGGCTTTCTGCCCTTGGAACGGTTTAACTCGGTGTCCGTCCAATGCAGGGTAAGCTTCGCTCCGTCGATCGTTCGACCGGTAACCGCATCCGTCACAATCCCGTAAGGGTCGATGAGACCCGCTTCAAGGGTGGCGCTCCCGTTACTGTTCACGATCAGCTTCGCGATACATCCGGCGAGCTTCTCGCCTGTCGGCGCAACGACGCTCAGAGCGACCTTGTATTCTCCTGGCGGCACGTTGTTCAGACTAAACGACCCGTCTGCGCCCATAGGAATATCCGGAATATTCAAAGGCACTCCGTTCGCCGTCATCAGCTTGGCCGACATCGTCAAATCCGTTCCGATGATTTGGGTAATCGCCGTTTTCGCCGATTGGTCCTTCCGGTTCGGGTCGGAGTCCAGTACGAGTATGGCTTTCGTCGGGGTAGAAATCGGTGTTTGCTCCGGCTCCGGTGCAGGCGGCGCGGCATCGCGAATGATCCTGACTTCATACTGTCCGGAAGCGCAAGCGCTGGACTGCTGAGTCGGACCTGTAAACGCCAAAGCGCTTACGCAGACGGTCGTCAAATCCGCCGTTATAGCGACCTGATGAGACGCCGCCATTTTGCCGTCCGATAGCGACTGCCACGTTTCCGAAGCCGAGCTACCGCCGTTTACCGCGTATGTTGCATCCAATGGCTCAAGAGCGGTCCCCAAGTACACGGACTCGACTACGCTCACGGTCGTCGTACCATGCGGTACATGCACCTCGTACACCGTCGTACTGTAGCTGAAGGAAGCCGGGGATTTCGTCATCACGTTCCCGGTTGCACCCTTCACGTCGATGCCGGTCATGGTAGCTGTCGTGAACGATCGAACTTCTCCGTACATCTTCACTTCTTCGAACACGGCATAAGCCCGGTAATAGTACGTCGTGCCGCGTTTCAGGTTCGATAAAGCTCCGTAGATCATGTTGCCCGACAAAACCTCGTTCGTCGTTTCTTTGGCCGAGAAGTTCGGATATTCCGAATACTCGAACCCGACTGGCGTCGACATGCCGAAGCCGTCCGTCATTCCTATGAGGAACGCTGTCGTATCGGTGTTGTTCACATTGGCCGAAGTGGTGACGGACAAGCTGGGCGCAGCATCGCGAATAATTTTGACTTCAAATTGTCCGGAAGCGCAAGCGCTCGGCTGCGTAGACTGACCTGTAAACGCCAAAGCGCTTACGCAAACGGTCGTCAAATCCGCCGTTATAGCGACCTGATGAGACGCCGCCATGTTGCCGTCCGATAGCGACTGCCATGTTTCCGAAGCCGAACTACCGCCATTTACCGCGTATGTTGCATCCAATGGCTCAAGAGCGGTCCCCAAGTACACGGACTCGACTACGCTCACGGTCGTCGTGCCATGCGGTACATGCACCTCGTACACGGTCGTATTGTAATTGAACGTAGCCGGGGATTTCGTCAGCACCTGGTTGTTGGCATCCTTCACGTCGATCCCGGTCATGGTCGCGGTTATGAAGGATCGAACCTCCCCGTACACCTTCGTACCGCCAATCTGGGCATAAGCCCGGTAGTAGTACGTCGTGCCGCGTTTCAGGTTTGACAAGGCTCCGTAGATCATGTTGCCCGACAAAACCTCGCTCGTTGTCAGGCTATTCGCCAAATTCGCATCTTCCGAATATTCGAATCCGACCGGCGTTGACATGCCGAAGCCGCCGAGCGCTGTTCCAATGAGGAAAGCTGTCGTATCGGTGTTGCTCACATTCGTCGACGTCGTCACGGACAAGAAGTGAACGGTAATGGGAACATCTTCTTCGCCATTGTGAAAAACGATGCTCTGCGTCGAGCCTTCATTCGCATGGAGAGCGGCGGTTATGGTGACTGGAGCAGTACCCCCATGTGCGCCATTCAGCTCGTATTCGACTGTGTCAAATTGGAAATCGGCTGTATAAGTTATTTCTACCGACGGGCCTGTCAACGTCAAAGTATAGGTGGCATTCCCATGGTTTTCCAGATGGCCGGCTGAAACCGACAAGGACCCGAACCACGTTTTGGCGGATGTGACGGGAGGGTCCGCAAGAGTCGGTACAGCGTATGCAATATTAAGCGGAATAGCGGTCAACAGCATGCACGCGATGATAACCAACCGTATAACAGAACGTTTAAAGCGTCGATTCATGGAGGACATCCTTCCTTAAAATAAATGTTGGGAATCATTTCAAAGCGGCTCTTATTCCGGAATCAAGCCCAGTGCGACCGCCATTTCATAGGCATTGATACTGCCGAGTCCCGTTGCCATCGAATAGAAATCCCCCCTTTCAAAGACGCCTTCATGGTTGCCGGCCTTCACGCGGTTAAAGGCTGGCTGTTCCATCAGCTTGTAAAGCGGCTCATGAAGGTCCCCCAAGCCTCTGCCCAGTCCACCGACTATATTGGCAAATATACCGGCCACATAGGGGGCGGCGACGCTTGTCCCGGTTGCCTGGTCCCACTGGCCCTCCCCTGTTAAAGGATCCGTGACATAGATCGGAATCCCGCTCCGCTCCGAATTCGGCGATTCGGTTGCGGTTACGACGACGGAGGGGCCGACGATGTCCGGCAGCATGCGGTATTTTCGGCCTTCCGCCGTCAGCTTCTCCGCGGCGCCCGCTTGATAGAGCGGCAACGGATATTTGACGCTCCACCCTCCGACCGAGAGGGGCCAATCGTATTCAACTGCGCGTCCGGATGCCGGATCGCGCGCCACGACGGTTCCTCCAACCGCTACGACATTCGGCAAATAGGAGGGCGATAGAAGATGCTTATTGTCTGCCGTTGCACCGTTATTGCCCGTCGAAGCGAACACGGTGATCCCTCGTTTGCGCATCTCTTCAATCACTTCGTTGGCGCGTTCGTCATCTCGCATGTTAGGAGCGCGTCCCCATGAGAACGTAACGAGCTGAGCTTGTCCGTTATCCATAATGGCTTGCAGGAGAATGGAGAATGGTACGGAGGGAGGAACGGAATACACGTCCAGCACCGCGTCCGGAGCCGCTGCGTGCGCGATGTCTATATTCAGTGTCGTTTCCTTATGGCCGTCGGTTGCCACTCCCTGATGAATGGCGCCGCCGAACAGAGAGATGACGTTGATGTCCGGCTCAGGCAAGTCGAATTGCCGCGAGAACGTCTCAATGTCGGAACGCTGAAACGTATCGAACGCCACGATCGCGATTCGCGCGCCTCGGCCCGTAAATCCTTTTGCATGCAAATCGGAAACACGGTAATATTCGTTCAATACTCGAATTTTATCGGCTTCCGCCGCATCGAGCGCAGGTGGCGTGGCTTGCGGGAGGGACGTATGCCAAGCAATTGCGCCAAATAAAACGAGCAGCGGAATGAGCAGTCGTTTCCCTAATCTGCGGTAATTCATTCCCTTATCCTCCCAGACAAATGAAGTTTGCTGCTCCCGATTATAAAAAAGTATTCTGGACATTCTCTGGACAAAAAAAAAGACCCAAGCGGGGCCGGCTACTTGCTCCGGTCTCCCGCCTGGATCGTCCTGCGGAATGGTATGCGTATGATAACGGATGTGCCCTTGCCCCACTCGCTGCGGATGATAAGCGGGCTTCCGTATAAACGAAACAGCCGTTTGCGGATGTTATCCAGCGCCACGCCGCGCCGCTGCCCGCCCGAACCCCCCAAACCGGCCTCGTCCGCCTCGCTTGTCATGCCGACGCCGTCATCGCTTACTTCGATCTGCAGCGAATCGCCATCCGGCGCAACGGCAACCGTCAGACAGCCGCCGTTCTCCTTCTTCATAATTCCGTGATGGATGGCGTTTTCCACAAGAGGCTGAATGATCAGCGAAGGAATCGGCACTTTCAATACAGCAGGGTCGATGTGCATCCGAACGTCGAGCAGATCGACGAAACGCGCTTTTTCGATTTCCATATAGGCGTCCAGCAGGGCGACTTCCTTCTCGAGCGGGACATAATCGTCCGTTTCTTTGAAATCAAAGCAGCTGCGCAAGTAGGTGCTGAAGTAATGCAGCAATTTTCGCGAACGCTGATGATCCGTATAGCTGTAAGAGAGAATCGTGTTCAGGGTGTTATAAATAAAATGAGGCTTGATCTGCGCTTGCAGGAAGGACAATTCCTTGCGTACAAGCTCATCCGCGGATTTTTTCAACTGCACTAGCGTTGCGACCCGACTTTTAAGCTCCATATGGTTGTAAGGCTTCTCCAGAAAATCGTTGGCCCCGGCCGCAAGCCCAGCCGCCAAATCGCTATATTGGCTCTTGGCGGTAACGAGCAGGATCGGCAATTCGAGCAGGGAGTATTTCTCGCGAATGACCCTGCACACTTCGAAGCCCGACATGCCCGGCATCATAATATCGAGAATGCATAGATCGTATTGGCCGCCCTTCATGAGTTCCTTTATCGCGTCTTCCCCGTTCGTCGCGCCGGTTACGGAATATTGCGCTACAGTCAGCAGATTCGAGATGGCCTTCAGGCTGCTATATTCGTCATCGACGGCAAGAATCGCGTACGAGGATTCGGTTGCTGTACCAGGCTCGACCGTTACCGCGGCGTAGGGCGCAATCTCGTACATCTGGGGCGTCCTGACGCTGTCCATGTCGCTGGCTGAGTTGTTGTCTGAGTTGCTGTCCGCTTCGCTGTCATTGCGCTGTTCCATGCGGCCGGCCGGCACGGAGAACGTCATCCTCGTCCCGACGCCCACTTCCGATTCCACGCGAACTTCACCGCCGTGCAGCTCCACGAGCTGCTGTGTAATCGCCAGCCCCAATCCGACTCCGCTGTGGCTGCGTGTCAGGCTCGGCTCAAGCTGCTCGAAGGATTTGAAAATGTCTTCGAACTTTTCGGCAGGGATGCCCACCCCCGTATCGGAAACGGTCAAATACACGAATCCGTTCTCTTGCTTCGCCGACACCGTCACATGTCCCGCATGCGTATGTTTGACCGCATTGTCGAGCAAATTGTACACAATTTGCATAAACCGGTTTTCGTCTGCGTAAACTGCGAACGAGTTTCCAGGCAGCTCGTTGACGAACGAGATCGGTTTGTTTTTGACCATATGGCTGAACATCTCGATCGTCACATTCACGACCATGTAACAGTCAAAATGGGAGAGCCGCAGCTGCAAATCATGATTTTTCATTTTGGAAAAATCAAGAATGTCATGGACCAGCGTTGACAACCGTCTGCCTGTATTAACAATGAGCTTGAGATCGCCCGCCTGTGCGTGGTTCACGCCGCCTCCGGCTCCGTCCAGCAGGGATTGCGTAATATTGATAATGCCGTTAAGCGGCGTCTTCAGCTCATGCGACGTTTTGGCGAGAAATTCATCCTTCAGCTTGTCGATAGCCGACAGCTTCGTGGACAGATCCTGAATCGTCCGGAACGATCTCGTATACTGCTTGGACATATATAGCGCTTGCGACAGCACGATGATCGGCAAGGCGGCAGGGAAAATGTAGTGCTCCTCCAGCTTCCAGATGTTGTTCAGGAAGTTGACGATAACGAAGTCCAGCGCCCCGAGGATGCCGATATACAAGTAAGCCGAGCCGTCTTCGACTTGCCAGGCCGCTCTGGCCATGTAATAGCTGTTGATGAGCATCACGACGAGGATCGTGAGGGATAGGGCGAGAACGAACGGGCCGTTGTAGCTGGCTGATGTGAACAGCACTGCGACAACACCCAGAGCGCCGACGCCCTCCAGAATCCGAATCAGCCGCTTCGGATAAATCCGGGGAAAGGAATGATAAACGTAGCGGGAAAAGAAGTACATCATCAGGAGCCCCGTGATGTCCTCGATATAAAGCTGGCCCATGATGGACAGCTCAGGAAACAGCTGTGTAAGCAGCCGTTCCGAATGCGTCATAATGAACATCATCGTAGCCAGACAGCATAAGCCGAAAAAAAGCAGTTCCCGGTGCGATCTGCGTTGAAAGTAAATGCCGATGAAGTAGACGGCCATGGTCAGAAATCCCCAAGCCAAACCGCCGTCCAATGCTATGTTGTAATTGTTGAATGCGGAAATCGCATGCTGATTGCCGAGCGAGATCGCTTGCACGATGCCGCTATTGAAGCTCTTATAGCTGGCTACCTGCACGATGATTTCGACCTTCGAGGAGTCGATCGCGAAATAGCCCGCGTAGGGGGTGTTCCGATGAATAATGGCATCAGGCGAAGCGGCGGGCTTGCCGCTACGGCCAATCTCTTCACCGTTGACGAAGATTCGGTTGGAGGCGCGGATGTTGGTCGTCTTAATGCCGAATACGCCATGCTCCACAGGCATCTCAATGTGCAGCCTGTAGGTGGCATAGCCGCTATCGGGCAAGGGATCGCCGTTCAGGCGGAGCGAATCCCAGCTGGACGGCACATTCGTCCACAAAGGGGAGGAAAGCTTGCCGTCTGCATTTTCGAAGTCGGCAGGCTCCAGCAGCTCGTCCCAATAAAATTCCCATTCGCCGTTCAGCTTGACAACATCTGAACCATTCGCGTCCCAGGACCGTAAATCGAGCACGCCGTTCACGGCCTTTACGCCGGGCTCCGATAGCTCCTTGTACACGGGGACTGCGATCGTTGTGATGATCACGAGCGTCGACAGCCAGAGCAGAATCGTCTGCAATCGTTTCGTTGTCAGGTACATGCTTCACCTTTCCTCATCAGCTGCTGCAAACCATTCCTCGTACAAACGTCTGGTAGTTTCATTCGGCACCAGACCGAGCTCGGTGTGCAGCACCTGCTCCAGCTGGCGATAGTGGGCGACAAACGCGGTTCGGTCATTCCTCTTCCAATCAAGCTGCAAAAGAAGTTCATAAGCTTCCTCGTCCAAGGGCTGAACGGCGATCAGCCCTTGCATGCGCAGCATGGCCGGGGAGTAATCCTCCGACTGCAAATAAAAGCGGCAAAGCTGCTTCGTTAGGGAAGCGTACTGCTCTCTGAGCTTCTCTCGCGCGGGCAAGCTCCAGGCATAGCTCCAGACGCCGAATAGATCGCCTTGGTATAAGTCGAGACACTGCTCGTAGTAAGGCGCATTGGCCGCCGTAATTCGGATTTCCTTGTCGAAGGCGCGGGAGAATAAGGCCAAATCGCTGGCCAATCCCGCGGCATTCAGACGGTAATGCGCATTGCGGAAGCTGAGCGCGGCGTGAATGCCTTGCTGCTTCAGCAGCTTCCTGACCTGGTAAACCGTAGTGTGCAAATGGGAATGCGCCTGCTCCTTCGAGCATTCCGGCCAAATGTCCTCTATAATCTCCCACTTGCTGACCTCCTTATCCCGCTTCAAGTACAAGTATGCCAGCAGCTCCTGCGCCTTGGTTGTTCGCAAGGCTGGGACGTGTGCGGACTCACGCACCGTCACTTCAAGCCGGCCCAGGCAATGGATGTACACGTGTGGCTGTAGCGAGGCCGGATTGGGAACAACCGTACGCTTGCGCTTGAACAGCCGGGAGATAGCTCTGTCCAGTCCTGCCTCCGCGATCGGCTTCAACAAATAATCGATAGCGCTCGCTTGAAAGGCGTCCAATGCGTAATGATCGTAGGCGGTGACAAAAATGATTTCCAACTCGTCATGCGCGTCCAGCATCAGCTCGGCCAGCTCCAAGCCGTTCATGAGCGGCATCTGGATATCGAGGAAAACGACGTCCGGCTTCAGCTTGTCCAGCATCGCCAGCGCTTCCGCCGGTTTGCGATACGTCCCCGTAACTTCCACTCGCCCGTCCTCTTCAAGCAATATCTTGAGCATATCGATCGATGGCTGCTCGTCGTCCACGATGATTGCTTTCATAACGTTCGTCCACTCCTATTCCAAAACCATTTCCTGGCGGTCGCTTGTATCAATTCGACATTTGGGGACATTTCCCTGTTGTCGGCAGGAGTGATTTTGGGTACAAATCAGGTAGAGGGCAAAGTCGAGTTGCAAACATACGATTGGTTAAAAAAATGGCTTAAAGATTTTGCTTTTTGACCTTCACATTTTTTTTTGTTATGATAACATAGTAATTGTTGCATACAGCTTAGGTACAGGTATTTGTCGAAAAAGGGGGAATATTCTCGCATCTTTGCAGCCTCTGCTTTATGCATCTGAAAGCGCTTTACATCTCCGACAGCATGTTCAGGCATCCCTGCTCCAACTAAAAAATAGGAGGTCAAAACAGGATGGTAAAAACAAGAAAATGGGTCCCAGCTGTACTTGCTTCTACAATGGTGTTAGGAACGGTCATCGCGGGTTGCTCGTCTTCCGGCGGGAATACTTCTTCGCCTAGCCCTTCCGGCGGAGCCGCGAGCGCCACACCGAAACAAGAGAGAATTAAGATGACGATGTTCTACAACGAAGCGGGGATTAAGACTCCGCAATCCGTAGACCGCAGCAACAACCCGTTGATTCAGCTTGTGGAAGATTATGCGAATGTGGATCTTGAATTTGACATTCCGATTTATGCTGAGTATACAACCAAGCACAACCTGGTGCTTTCAAGCGGCAAACTGCCTGATATTTTCCACTCGACGATTCCGGATGAGACTTTTAAAGCCGCTCGTGATGGCGCTTTCATTGACTTGAAGAAGTACTATGACGCTTCGCCGATGCTGCAAAAGGTAGTTACTCCTGCGATGATGGAGCTGGGCAAAGATCCGATCAGCGGCAAATACTTCCGGATTCCAATGGCCTATGACAAAGGTCCTCAAGGGACTGGCGTACTCGCTCGTTTCGACCTGATCCAGAAATACAACGCCGGCAAATGGCCGGGCACGGTCGAAGAGTGGGTAGAGCTGCTGAGGAAGATCAAGAAGGCCGAACCGGACTCCACCCCTATGGCAGTCCGCCCAGTCGGCGACAATATTTGGAGCTATGGCGGCGGTCCGATCTTCGGTATGTACGGCGCTTTGCCATACGGCTACCGGATCGTCGGCGGCAAGGTAATTCCGAACGTCGCGCTGCCGGAGTTCAAAGAAGCGCTCAAAGTGATGCAGACCTTGTACTCCGAGGGCATTCTGGATAAAGAGTTCGCTACTACCGATGCTACGAAGTATTTCGCCAAGCTGGCGGAGAAAAACGTACTGTTCCAATGGAACGGGATGGACCAAATTTTGCCTTATCAAGTTTCTATGACGCTGCCGACAGCTACGGGCAATCAGAAGGAACAAGTTTGGGGAGTTGCGCCTCCGCTTACGACATATCCTTCTACTCTTAAGGATCGCAAGTACGCCATTGCCGGCGTAGGCTTGCCGATTTCGGGGCACGGCCTGTTCATCCCGGCCAGCAACAAGAACCCGGACCGCGCCTTCAAGGTAATCGAGGGCTTCGCTCAAGAGCAGCTGAAGGATAAGATCTTCTGGGGCAATGAAGGCGACACTTACACGATGAAGGACGGCAAGCGCGTAGCGAATCCGGATAAGATGAGCGCCGAAGATCATACATGGAAGCGCCAGTTCGCCTTCCTGTTCGGTTACACGGACGGTCAAGACGCGCAAAACGCGAACTTCGAAGCGAAGCTGGGTACGCCTAACTACACGATGATCTCGAACGGCATGAAGGCTATGCAGAAGGAAGCCGAAGCGATCGGTCTGGAAACGCCTCCGGGCTACTCCGAGCCGGACGAAGTATTGAAGAAAAACGCCGAAATTATGCAAGCCATCAATAAATTCACGACTGAGTTCATCATGGGCCGTATGTCGGCGACCGATCTTGACGCCGCAATCGCCGATTGGGAGAAGAAATACCGCGCTCTCAAATACGATCCGCTGCAAAAATTCCTGGATGCCAACAAAGACAACCTGGTCAAACAAGGCTTCAAGAAGGCAGGCTGGTAAGCGGTCGTTCAACAAATTGGGAGGTGCGCGCAATTGCGAGAAACGATCGCGGTTCAGGAGCACAATCCAAGTACGGTAAAGCCAAAGAGAGGCAGGATGCGACCTAGGTCGCTCCTGTCGCTTTACCTCTTATTCGCTCCTACATTCCTATTTCTCTTTGTCTTCAACTATATTCCAATGTACGGCATTATCATTTCGTTTCAGAAATATTCGATTTATAAAGGGATACTGGGCAGCGACTGGATCGGCTTTGAGAATTTCAGGTATTTCTTGAATGACCCCAAATTTTGGTCGATCATGAAGAATACGCTGCTCATCAATTTTTACGACATCGTATTCGGCTTTACAGCCCCGATTGTTTTCGCTTTACTCGCCAATGAGCTTTATCAGAAAACATTCAAGCGCGTTATGCAAACGATTTCTTATTTGCCGCACTTTTTGTCCTGGATCGTCGTGGCCGGTATTTTCACTCAAGTGCTTTCGCCCTCGACGGGGATTTTCAACATTTTTATCGGTTGGTTTGGTTTCGAGCCTCATTATTTTATGGCCGACCCCAGTATCTTTAGAGGCATCTTGGTATATGCGGATATATGGAAAAGCGTCGGTTGGTCAGCCATTCTCTATTTTGCCGTTATCGCGGGGATTGACAGCTCCTTGTACGAAGCGGCCTGGATCGATGGAGCCAGCCGTTGGCGGCAAGTTATTCATATCACCATTCCTCATATGATGCCGATGATCGTCCTGCTTTTCCTGTTGAAGC
This sequence comes from Paenibacillus koleovorans NBRC 103111, assembly GCF_004000845.1. GTDB lineage: Bacteria > Bacillota > Bacilli > Paenibacillales > NBRC-103111 > Paenibacillus_AA > Paenibacillus_AA koleovorans. Next base: position 94,076 of record NZ_BIMA01000004.1, on the reverse strand, counting down.
TGGCCAGCATTTTCGGAATCGGGTTCGAACGGGTCTTCTTGATGCAGAATCCTCTCGTGTACGAGGTGTCGGACGTTATCAGTACCTATGTATACCGAACGGGTATCGAATCGTCCCAGTACAGTCTCACGACGGCAATCAGCTTCGCTCAGAGCATACTAAACTTTATTTTGCTGATCAGCTCGAACTATATCTCGAAGCGTTGGATGGGCCTGGGGATGTACTAACCGGCAGTCGAACAAGGAGGTGGCACTGTTCCCATGCATCATTATAAAAGTCCTGGCCGAATCATCTTCCAGACATTCAACTATGCATTTTTTATTATGTTCTGCATCTCCATTCTAGTGCCGTTCATCAACGCATTGGCATTATCTTTCAGCAGCTATCAGGCGATTTTACAAAATCAAGTCAAGCTGTGGCCCGTTGGCTTCCAGTTGGATTCCTACATGAAGCTGGCAGCCAATTACACCTTTCTGCGGTCCTTCATCAATACGGTAGGACTTACGGTGATCCAGACGGCGATGACCATCATCATCTCGCTGAGCGCCGCTTATGCCATGTCGCATAAGCACTTCAAGGGCAAGAAGGTGGCCATGACTTATATTCTGATCACGATGTTTTTCAGCGGCGGATTGATTCCTTCCTATCTGCTCGTGAACAATATCGGGCTCAACAACACGTACTGGGCGATTATTTTGCCGGGTATCGTAAGTCCGTTCTATATTATTGTGTACAAAAACGTAATGGATCAGCTGCATAAAGAAATTCTGGAGTCGGCTGAGATCGATGGGGCCGGAGAGTTCTCCTTGCTGTTCCGAATCGTACTCCCGCTCGTGCTGCCGATGACGATGGCTTTCGTTATTTTCAGTGCCGTTGCTTACTGGAACGAATGGTTCAGCGTCTTGCTCTACATCAAGGATAAGTCGATGTGGACGCTGCAATATCAGCTAAGGGGCATCCTGGCATTCGCCCGCTTGGAGGATACGACGGTCAATGCGCCCGGCGAGCAGACGATCCATCCGGACAATCTGAAGATGGCTGCGCTTATGCTGACGGTCCTTCCGATCATTGTGATTTATCCGTTCCTGCAAAAATATTTCATCCACGGCCAATTCGTCGGCGCGGTGAAAGGCTAATTTCATTTGGAAGAGGGGACCGCGAGGTCCCTTTTTTTCGGAACCTAATCGAGAGGTGAACCTGCCAATGAACGCTAGCGTCCTGCTGCAGCCCGAGTCGGTTGCTCAGCCATGCCGCAATTTCTGTATTTTGGGGAAAACCAGTCTGATCGATCCGCTCGACGGCCGGGAGAAATTCGTCCTGTCGAACTTCGCCGCGCATGCCACAGGCAACATTGTTCTGATCGATGTGGAGACGGGAGTAGGGGAATCCATCCTGCTGCCCGGCGACAGCGGTGCTTGGGCGCTGTACAACTGGGACAACGAGAAGCTGATTGTAGGGACTTGTCCGGGCAAAGGGTACGTGCACAGCCTCGATCTGCGGTCCAGAACATGGGCGGAGCCGCTGCGCGACGACAATGAGACGTACGTGTGGAATTTCACGTGCGGGGAAGACGGGATGCTCTACGGGAGCACGTATCCGGGCTGCGTCTTGCTGCGCTACGATCCGGTCGCTCATGTGCTGACGAATATGGGCAAGATGTCGGACAACCCGAAAAACATGTACAGCCGTACGGTCGGTGCGGTGCCTGGACACATCATTGTGACCGGCGGTATGGATGAGGTGTTCGTGACGGCCTGGAACATGGAGACGCAAGAGCGCCGTCTGGTCCATAAGACGAACGATTTAGCCATGATTGTCGAAACGAATGAACAATATTTCAGCATCAAGTCGGGTAAGGAGATGCTGTATTTCGATTCTAAGACGTTTGAGCCTTTAGCTGCCGATTCGGTTGAGGTACGTCGGGGTGCGGTTGAGGTGAAGCTCGGTCCCTCGCAGCGCGGGGAGGCGATCCCGCTCGCGAGCGGAATATACGTGGGAGTGCGGGGCCAAGATTATTTTGTTGCAAGCGGTGCCGGCGACAGCCCGGGGCTGCAGCGTATTCCGGTGGAAGCGCCGGCTACGCATATATTCGGGCTGACGATCGCGCCGGACGGCTGTGTATGGGGCTCGAGCGGCTTCGGTCAGACGATCTTCAAGTACGATCCGCGCGACGGCAGCTACTGGAACTCCTCGGTCGTCTGTAACGGCGGCGGCGAAGTGTACGGCATGCAATTCGTCGGTGAGCGGTTGTTCTTGACGGCTTATTCCGGCGGCGACCATATCGTGTACGACCCGTCGAAGCCTTGGGACCAGCTCGGCAACGTGAATCCGCGCACGCTGCAGTCAGTCGGCCCGGATTGGATTCGTCCGCTTGGCCACAGCATCGTCGGGCCCGACCGCGCGATCTGGACCGGCTGGTCGGCCAAGTACGGCGTCTACGGCGGCGGGATCACGCGGCTCGATACCGACACGCTCGAGCTGACGCGTTGGGCGAATCCGCTGGCAACGCAGCATGTCTCGAGCCTCGCGGCCGATGACCGCTACGTCTACTTCGTCTCGACGCTCGGCGGCAACGGGCTGGCGGCGCAGGACGAAGTGTGTCACTTCGGCGTGCTCACGACCGGCGGCGACGTCGTGTACAGCGAGGCGCTGCCGAACGGAGCGAAGGCCGGCAAGCTGGCGGCTTGCGGCGGCCGCGTCTGGCTCGCGGTGGACGAGGCGCTGCGCGTCTTCGACCCGGACGCGCTGCGCTTTGTCGACGGCGGCGACGTCGCGCTGGGGCGGCGGGCGACGGGCTTCTGCGCCGTGAGCGAGCGCGAGCTGCTCGTGTTCGTGCCGGACGAGCTGCTCGTCCTGGACACGGCCTCCGGCCGCTGCGAGGCGCGCGCCGCGTTGCCCGGCATCGTCGACAAGGCGTCGGTTACGCCGGATCGCAAGCAGCTGTATTTCGGCATCGGGACGACGCTGTACACGTTGCCGCTGCAGGCGCTGTTGGGGTAGTTTTGGGGAGACGGGACGGGTTGGCTCTTAGAGCAGCCCGTCTTTTTTTACATACCCCCGGGCGGTGAAGCGCGCGGGAGTCCGACTTTTTCGGACTAGGGAGCAAGGGTATGGGCGCCACGCTGCTCGAGAATGCTCTTCGCCTCGAGCGGGTATAGCTGGTTGCGGAAATCCGGCGGAATAGGATGATCACGGATCGTCGTCCTAGGGGACGGTTTTTCAGAAAAACGTAACAAATCCAAGGGCCATGATTTCAACAGCAGTCGGAACCCCTTTTCCTGCCCTCCCCACGCGCCAACAGAACACCTACGCCAGAGACCTGATCGGTGAACTTCCGCTGATTACTTGAGGTAGTGGGGGATGGCGGGTTGGGTGGAGGGGGAGTAAATCGGCTCGATTTGCTGGGTTAGCTGGGGAGGTGGAGGAGTAACTAAATGTACTGGAAGTAGCAGATTTACTTGGTTGGTGGGAGAATAACTATTAGCTGGGTTAGCTGGGTTAGCTGGGTTAGCTGGGTTAGCTGGGTTAGCTGGGTTAGCTGGGTTAGCAGGGTTAGCTGGGTTAGCTGGGTTAGCTGGTGAGTTGGCTTGTCCAAGTAAAATAAAGTAACAGTAGCGTGAGTACCAAATTACTCGCGTGGAGTACCAAATTTCGCTAATCGGCGTCTACTCCACCAATCTGAGTACCAAATTAAACAAATCGCGAACCCAGCTTCCGATTTTGTTAACTTAGGTACTCAGATGGCCCCTTGCTCCTCAATTAAGGAAATTTGGTACTCAGACTGGATACTTTTGTTCGTACCCCCTTCACCATTCGCAGCACCAATCCCGCTCCCGGTCTCCGCACCCGCCAGCGCTCCCGGTCTCCGGAACCACTAGCACTAGTACTCTACCATAACTTTTCGCACGCATAGGGCCAATTTCTCCCAAACGCGCCGAAAACGAATCCTTTTGGCAGGTTGTCCGTAGTATAGAGGAGATGCTCACCACTTGGCGTTGCCGAGGGTTAATAATAAAGCGTTTCCAAACCATTGGACAAGTACGACCGGGGCTGCTATTGTTGCGGGGGGGCCACTTGGAGAAGAGTAGGGGAGAGGTAAAGGATGAAAAGGTATAATTTTGTTCGACCGTTGCTGCTGATTGCGACGGCGTTGTTGACGAGAAGCTTGGTGACGAATTTGTGCATGATGTTCGGGATGAATCCGGAGGCGGCCGGCAATGTCGGGTTTATCGCGATGATTATTGCGGCGATCGCCTTCTATGCGAATATCGCGCGGAAGCGTCAGAGGTAGGAAGCGCAGAAAAGTCAAAAAGGCCGTTGGAGTCTTGTTTTGCCAAGATACCAGCGGCCTTCTCATGTTCTTCATCCGTTACAGGGCGACCCGCACGGGCTCCTTTTGCCGGAAAAACACCCAGTCCTTGAACCCGATCTCCCGCAGCCGCGCCGCCACCTGCTCCCAATCGTCGCCGACCCGGCTAGGCTTGTGCGCGTCGGAGCCGAACGTCACGTCTACGCCATAATGCAACGCCAGCTCCAAGATGTCGTCGGATGGATACCAGCCGCCTACGTCCTTCGTCTTGCCCGAGGTGTTGATCTCGATTGCGATGCCGCATTCGCCGATCACCTTCATCGTCTCCTCGACGGCCCGCGTCTGAATCGCAGAGAAAGCAGGATAGAAGCCTTTCATCGCATCGATATGTCCGAGAATCTGAAACATGCCGCTGCGCGCGGACTGTTGGATCAGCTCGTAGTAAATATTTTTCTGGCGGATCTTCTCGGCATCCTTCAGCCCTTTCCATCGGTTGCGATTGAAAATGCTCACGCCGCCCGACAAGTGCACGGAGCCGATGATGTAGTCGAAAGGGTAAGCCTCATACACGTTGCGATAAACTTGCGTATGCTCGGGGAAAAAGTCTGATTCCACGCCTAGCAGCACTTCGATTTGGCCGGCGTAGAGCTTTTTTAGCCGCAGTACCTCTGCCACGTAAATGTCGAACTCGCTTTTGCCCATCGCGATGCCCGGCCATGGTTTGTCGTCCTCGCCGCCGAAGTAGGGGGAATGGTCGGAGATGCCGATCACCTGCAGCCCCTCGGATACCGCCGCCTCGATGTAATCCCGTATGCCGCCGACCGCGTGACCGCATCGCTCATGGTGCGTATGCAAATCGAATTTGTACACTTGCGTCACTCCGATCCGATAAAATTCGTCTCCGGCATCCCTTTCAAGTCGCTCAAAAACTGCTGCAGCGCCGAGCTCAAATACCGGCCAGATTTATAGATGACACCAACGGGATGATTGATCTCCAGCTCCGCCACCGGAATCATCCGAATCGTCCCAAGCCGCAGCTCATTGATGACCGTCAGCTTCGAAATAATAGCCGCCCCGAGGTTCAGCTCCACCATCCGCTTCACTTCCTCGCTGCTCGACAGCTCCATGACGATGTGCGGCTCCATGCGGAATTTGCGGAACACTTGATCGACAAACCGACGCCCGGCCGTATCCGGCGACAGCATAATAAACGGGATATCCCGCAGCGATTCGATCGTCGTATGAGGCCGCTTCGCCAACTGATGATCCGGAGACACGACAAGCTCGAATGAATCGTAATAAAGGATCGACGTTTCGAGATGCGGATTTTTTTCCAGCAAATACCCGATGCCGATATCGACCGAGCCGTTCTCCACACTCGTCATAATTTGCGTGGACGACATGGAGTGGATGGATGTCTTGATCATAGGAAATTGGTTCTGGAAATAAGACAGCACACGAGGCAAAATTTGCATCGCGATCGATGTCGTCGTCCCCAGGTGAATATGACCTTGCGGCGTCTGGTTCAGGTCGGACAAGCGCTGCTTCAAATCCTCTACGACCCGCAGGATCCGCTCCGCATGCTCGAGAAACAGCTTGCCGCTGTCCGTCAGCGTCACCGGCTGGTTGCGGTCGATCAGTACCGTTTTGAACTCGTCCTCCAGACTCTTAATCTGAGCGGAGACGGCAGGCTGCGTCAAATTGAGCAGCTCTCCGGCTTTGCGGAAGCTCATCGTCTTGGATATCGTCACCAACGTTTCGAGCTGGTTCATGTTCAAGAGCAACCACTCCTTCTGCTATCCCCATTGTAGCTTAAGCAGCCGGTTGGAACAGCTCGATCCGCTCGCCATCCGGTCCATAGAAAAAGCGGTAGCGCGCGCCATTCGGCAACGTCGTGCTGGCCTTTTCGAGGAACCGGACGCCTAGCGCCGCCACCCGCTCCGTCTCTGCATCGAGATCGTCCACCGTGAAGGCGATATGATGCACGCGACCTTCCTCGCTTAGCTCTCCCGTATACCCTGCGATCAGCTCCACAACCGTCTCCGTCGTGCCCGGCACGCCAAGAAAAGCGAGCTCAATCACGCCGTTCGTATGCAGCAGCTTCCCCTGAAGCTCCAGCCCGATCACCTCTTGATAAAAAGCAAGGGAGCGCTCCATGCTGCTCACCATGATTCCGACATGTTCTATTTTGCGAATCGCCATTGTGCCATCCTCTTTTCCTCAAGTTCGTCCGCCCGGTCTGGGCAGCCATCTGCTCCCATTGTACCGCTAGAACGGCGCGGGGAAAAGCAAAACCTGCCGAATGCGGCGGGATGTAGAGCAACCGTGTTGAATGGATACGATCTAGGTTGACCGGAAGGCGCTATGTTTATCCTTTGTTGTTAAAAGGTGGGTGAAGAAATTGTCAGTTGCAATCCCTCAGCATTCTACAGCTAGGTCCGGAAACCGTACTAAAGCAGAACACTCGTTTAAGTCCCGTCCAAATTTTGCTGGACAACCCGTTTCAGCCAACCTAAAAATCCACGTAAAAATTAATATATTCATTATTTTCCATTATTTCGGGAGGGATCGCGAACTAATTGTAGAATATTGTAAAACCGTGCCAACTGGAGCTATGCATCACCCCAACCATACCATAATAGCACCACACAATCGGCATCTGTCCCATACAGGAATGATCGCACCGTCACTATAAGGAGGATTCACCAGCAAATGAGCTTATCGCCTCAACCCGTCATCAATGAAGATCCGCCCGTCGTCCGGCTGATTCACGGATTTCGCGTCTACCGGTGGATGATTTCGTTCGTCAAGCCTTACCGCAACCCGCTTCTCCTGCTCATCGTGAGTGGGCTCGTTATCGTCGGCGTCGAACTGCTGATCCCCAAGCTGATCCAGATATTCGTCGACCGAGTGCTGCCCGACCGGGACTATGCCTTGTTCGGCTGGCTGCTTATAGGCCTCTGCGTCTCTCTAGTCATCATGTTCGCGTTTATGGCGCTTCGCAATCGGCTGGAGCGCGTGCTCCGAGAGAAAGCGTCCTTTGACCTCACCAAGCATATTTTTCAGCAACTGCGGTGGCTCGGATTCTCCTACTTCGAGCAGAGCACCGTGAACGATTCACTGTTTCTGTTCAATACGGACGTGTCCAAGGTGCAGGAAATTTACCGCCGCTACTTGCCGGAGATCGTGTGGAAAGCTATTTTCGTCGCACTCAGCATCCTCTTAATGGCTGGAATCGACTATAGGCTGACCTTGATCATGCTCGTCTCGTTCTGTTTCTATTATGTGCTCGGGCCTTACCTGGAGAAAGAAACGATGAAGCTTATTGATGAAGGCGACGCGCTCTATATGCAGACTGAACGGCGCATTTACGAGCTGCTGTCCGGGCTGGGTGAAGTGAGGGCATACGGGGCGGAGCGTTGGGCGTTCGACAACTACGCTATGCTGTGGAAGCAGATAGGACGCAATGCCGTCCAATTCTGGATCGTCTGGTCGTCGCGCGACGCGTTTCGGCGTCTGATGTATTACATAGGGGCGGTGGCTGTGTTCGTGTACGCCGCTTATAGGATTCGGGACGGCAGCTTGTCGGTGGGGGCGTTCGTCGCTTTCATACTTTATTATTTCAACGGGCTGCTGATGATGACGAACATCGTGACGGACATAACGGAGCAGCGTGCGCTGATGGTTCATGCGAGGAGGCTGTACGCGTTTGCGCATCTGGAGCCCGAGGTACAGGAGCCGGAGCACCCCGTGACATTGCCGATGATCCACGGCGAGCTACGGTTGCAAGAGATCAGCTTCCATTACCCAAACAAGAAGTACGTGCTTTATAAATTTCACCTTCACGTGCGTCCCGGAGAAAAAGTAGCGCTCGTCGGCGCAAGCGGCCATGGCAAATCGACCGTTCTGAAGCTGATCGGCCGGTTCTATGATCCGTTCTTCGGCGAGGTGAGCCTGGACGGAGTGCCGCTGCCCCAGCTTAGCTTGTCGCAGCTGCGCGGCGCCTTGGGGTATGTGTTCCAGGAGACGTACTTGTTCGGCTCGTCGGTGAGAGATAACATTCGCTTCGGCCGGCCGGCCGCCACGGACGAAGAAATTGTGGAAGCGGCGCGCGCCGCCTATGCGCATGACTTCATCCTGAAGCTGCCGCAGCAATACGATACGCTCGTCGGCGAGCGGGGGATCAAGCTGTCCGGCAGCCAGAAGCAGCGGGTGGCGATCGCCCGCATGCTGCTCAAGCAGCCGGCGATCGTCGTGCTGGACGAAGCGACGTCCGCGCTGGACCAGACGAGCGAGCGGGAGGTGCGGCTGGCGCTCGACCGGCTGCTCGAAGGGCGGACGACGATTGCCGTCGCGCATCGGCTGTCCACGGTCATGGATTATGACCGGATCGTGGTCGTCGATGACGGCGAGGTGGCTGAGCAGGGGACGTATCGGGAGCTGGTGCGGAAGCAGGGGCTGTTCTACCAGCTGCTGGAAGGCGAGCAGCAAGGAGAACGAGCAGGCAGTGCCGAGGTGGTGGAGATGGAGGAGATGGAGAAGGAGCAAAAGCCGTCGAAGACCGGGAAGGAGGGAAGCGCCAATGAGAGCTAATGTAAGCTGGTTATTCAGCATCGTTTACCCGATTCGGTGGTTGTTCCTCGCGAGTTTGTTCTTCATGTTCGTGCAGGCGGCGGTCACACTGGGCACGATCGGGGTACAAAAGTGGCTCGTGGACGATGTGTTCCTGCAAGGTCAGTACGATCGCCTTCCGAGGATCATCGGTATTTTCATCGCGCTGTTCGTTATGTTCTGTCTGCTGTGGGTCGGGGTGGCGACCTTGCTGGGTCTGTGCATCAGCCGCGTGAAATCCGTCCTCGGCGAGCGGCTGCTCGCCTATATGCAACGCATCCCGATGGGAGTGTTTCGGAAGGAACGGATCGGCGCCTACATGCAGCATATGACACATGACAGCCACAACGTCACCTTTCTGATCGCACATCAAATGACTCGGACGATTCAGCACTTGACGTATGTCGTCCTGCTTTTCTGCATCATGGGGATGATGAGTCCGCTAGTGCTTGCGGCATCCGCCGGGCTCAGCATCGTGTACATGCTCTTGAGCTACTATTTCGCTCCCCGGCTGAAGCAGGCGTCCCAAGCCATGTACGAAGAGCGGTCCAAGCTGCTTGTCCATATTGAAGAAAGCATTTCCTCCACGCGAGAGGTGGTCGCTTACGACAGGCAGCAGTGGGAGTCGGAGAAGCTGGAGTCGTTGTTCCAATCGTATTACGGGAAAGTAATGGCCGAAGGCAAAATCGTGAACCGCCAAATCCTATCAAGTGAGCCGCTCAAATGGGGCATCCACGTGGCGATCCTCGCTATCGGCGGATACGGGGTGCTGCAGGAGACGATCAGTCTCGGCACGTTCCTCGTCGTGTATCAGCTCACGGCGCAGCTGATGAACTCGTTCCAGAACTTGTTCACCAACTTCATGGCGCTGCCCGGCCGCCTCGCCGCCGCCGAACGGCTGCGCAAGCTGTTGGAGGGAGAACGGATTGTGGAAGGCCGTGTTCGATTAGACGGGCCGATCCGTTCGCTTTGCTTCGAGCATGTAACGTTCGGCTATTCGGAGGAGGCGGGCGCCGTGCTGAACGAGCTGCAGCTCGACATCCCCATCGGCGGCAAGGCCGCGATTGTCGGTACGAGCGGCGGAGGCAAGTCGACGGTGGCGCAGCTGCTTGTTCGGTTTTTCGAGCCGACCGAAGGGGTGATCCGGGTGAACGGCTCCCCGCTGAGCGACATTGCTCGCGACAGCTGGGCGGAGAAGACGTCGATCGTCTTCCAGGAGCCGTTCCTGTTCCCGGACACGATTCGGGCGAACCTGCTGTTCGGCTTGAGCGGCGTGCCGGAGGAGCGGCTAAGAGCATGCTGTGAGCAAGCGCGCATTCTGGATACGATCGAGCGTCTCGAGCTGGGGTTCGAGACGGAGCTCGGCGAACGCGGCATCACGCTGTCCGGCGGCCAGCGCCAGCGGATCGCGATCGCAAGGGCGCTGCTGCGCGATCCGGAGCTGCTCGTCCTGGACGAGGCGACGTCGGCGCTCGACCTCGAGACGGAGCGCCAGCTCCAGCAGCAGCTTGATCGCGTCCGCGCCGGCAAGACGACGCTCGTGATCGCGCACCGGCTGTCCACTGTCCGGGGCGCCGACATTATCTTCGTCCTGGACGGCGGCCGCGTCGTCGAGCAAGGCACGCACGAGTCGCTGATGCTCGGCGACACGATGTACAAGCGCCTCGTGCAGAAGCAAGAGGCGGAAGAAGGCGGTGCGTTGGATGGCGTGAAGCAAAGCGGACAAACTAGTTCTATTCCAATAGACTAGGAGGATTGTCCTTGGGTAAGGAGGAAGAGGATATGGCAGTACGTAAGGAAGACAGTAAAGCCGCACAAGAAGCGCTTGCTCGGAAAGAGCAGATTCTTCGAATAGTGGACAAAGCTTGCAAAGAAAACGATTCAGCTCTCAGGAGGCTGTCTAAAAATTGACCGTGCCTCTGACAGCAAGTGATATAAGAGATATTCATAATGAGATGGTTCGCCGTTACGGTGGACTTAATGGTGAATACGAACCGGGGCTAATAGACTTCATGGCAGGTAAACCATTTGATGGTTTCGGCGAATTGGAGTATTACCCCGGTTTATTTATTAAAGCAGCTATATATGGAGGGTTTTGCAACAAAACAACTCTTTTGTGACGGGAACAAACGAACCTCGTACATGTGTGCCAAGGTGTTCTTAGCTTTGAATAGCCAGTGGCTTAGCGTATCCGATGATGATTTGTTTCATACTGCAATTGCAGTTGCGAATGGAAGATGAACCTTAGATACCACAAAGCGGCAGTCTCCTAAGAGACCGCCGCTTTGTTTGGCTTACAACGAAGCGTCCAGCTTCAGCTTCACGTAGAACCGGATCTCCTCGCCTTCGCATTCTGCCCAAATTTGTCCGCCGTGGAAATCGACGATGCTCTTGGCGATGGCGAGACCGAGTCCCGATCCGCCCGTCTCGGACGAGCGCGAGGCGTCGACGCGGTAGAACCGCTCGAACAGCCGCTCGAGCTCCGCCTGCGGGATCGGCGAGCCTTGGTTGCTGATGCAGATCAGCGCATGACCTTTGTCCTTGAAGACAACGATTTTGATGATGCCTGGCGTGATGCTGTATTTGACCGCATTCGTGATCAGATTGTCGAATACGCGTATCATTTTGTCGGGATCGAGGCGTACGAACAGCTTCTCCTCCGGCAGGATGCGCTTGATCGTCAGCTCATTTTGCTCCGCATGCGTCACATGCTCCTCGATCAATTGCTCCATGAGCTCGTTCAGGCACACTTTCTCAGTCGAGAGAAACTCCCCTTTGTGAGCCAGCTTCGTATACTCGAATAAGTCGTCGATGAGTGTCTTGAGCTTCTCGGATTTGGAGAACGCAATGTTCAAATATTCGGACGCCTGCTGCTCGCTTTCGAAATTTTTGTCCTTCAACAGCCGGAGATAGCCCATGATGAGCGTCAGCGGCGTCCGGAGATCATGCGACACGTTCGTGATCAGTTCGGTTTTCGTTTTTTGGGCGACCCGTTCCTCCTCAATCGTGTGCTGCAGCTCCGCGGTCATCTCGTTGATGCTGCCGGCCAAGCTGCCGAGCTCATCGTTGCCCCTGCGCGATACCCGATAATGCAAGTTGCCGCGCGATATCTCCATCAGCCCGCTGGCGAGCTCCTCGATGTAACGCATTTTGCGTTTGGTCAGCAAGAAGAAGCTGGCGATAAACACGATCGTGCCGAGCAAGTTAGGCAGGGCGCTTCTGGATGTGCGATATTCGATATTCGGCTGCGGCAACCCAGATACGATCAAATAAGTGCGGGTAGTCCCGATATTGAGCGGATAAAACGAAACGTATTCCTTGTTCTCATACATGTAGTTCTCCAATCGGTAATTCATTGCGTTGCGGATAACGCCGTGCAGGTCGATTTGGCTTTCCGAGGCGCCTGCGGACTTGTACAGTACTTTGCCGTCCAGGTCGGCGATTAGGATTTTCAGCGATCCCCAACGTTCTTGCTCGATAATGTGCGTAATCCGTTCGTCTGCCGAGCCGCCCAGTCTTAACGGATTAGCGGGAGCGGACATGTTGTCGGGTAATACGGGAATAGGTGCGCCCGGCGAAGGGAACACCCCTTCATTGTAGCGACCGTCATGGTCGGGATCCAACTCGCGCTGTATGTTATTCAGGATCGACAAGGAGCGGGAATCGATCAATTTGACGCCGGACCGGTACTCGATGACGGGATGTTTGCTCGCATTTTCAAAAAACGGCCTCGAGGCCGTAGCCGACACAAGCGCCAGGAAGAAACAGACGGCGAACACGAGCACCAATTGCAGCCGGAGGCTGTGCTCCACGTGCTTGTACACCATTTGGCCTATATCTTTGACCAACCCGATCACCAGATGCACCCAGAACATAGGATTGAACATCGATCTATTTTTCAATTTTGTAGCCTACCCCCCACACGGTTTTGATGTATTTCGGCTGTCTTGGCGTCGTTTCGAGCTTTTCGCGCAGCTTGCGGATGTGAACCATGACGGTGTTGTCGGATTCGTAAAAGGCTTCGTTCCACACGCTCTCATAGATGCGTTGAATGCTGAAGACGATGCCCCGGTTACGGGCCAGCAGCTCGAGAATGGCGAATTCGCGCGGGGTCAGCTTGATTTCTCGCCCGTCGATGCGGACCTCGTGGTTGGAGGTGTTGATCGTCAGATCGTCGACTTCGAGCTCGTCCTGCTGCGGCGGGGAGGCAATGTTCAGCTTTTTGTAGCGGCGGAGCTGCGATTTAACTCGGGCGATCAGCTCGAGCGGGTTGAACGGTTTCGTCATGTAGTCGTCGGCGCCCGAGCTAAGGCCGAAAATTTTGTCCATATCCTGGCTTTTCGCCGATAGCATGATGATGGGCATGTTGCGCTGCTCGCGAATTTTCAGGCAAGCTTGAATGCCGTCCATACGGGGCATCATGATGTCGAGGATGATCAGGTCCACCGCTTTTTGCTTCAGCAGCTCCAGCGCTTCGAGGCCGCTAGACGCCGTGAGGATGGTGTAGCCTTCATTTTTCAAGTAAATTCCCAGCAGGTCGAGAATGTCTTTCTCGTCGTCCACTAGTAGGATAGTATCGGATGCCATCTGGAATGGGGCTCCTTTCTCTGTCGGCTTGTTGGCTGACTGGCGGGCGGGTTAGCTGGTAACGATCTTATTATATAGAACATTTCTTAAAAAACTAGGAGGGCGGTTCTTAAGAAAATCTTAATAAGGCTTGTTCAGAAATGCATCCTATTTCCCGGGTAATGGGGAGTAGGTTTATGATAAAATGAGTCTTAAGTCCCGGACGCAAATCCGAAACAAGGTTGTACAAACCGTATACAGGGTTGGAAAACTAAAGTATAATGGTGGGAAATGAAACATTTTGGAAACATCGTGAGTGAAACTTGTCGAAAGGGGACAACGTTGTGAAAGCCGAATATATCAATCCTTTCCTGGAATCCGCCAGAATCGTATTGGAGCAGCTTATCTCCGTACGGCCCACAACCGGACAGCTTGGCGTGAAGGATGTTAAATTTGTGGAAAAGTATATCTGGATTCAGATCGGCATGACCGGTCAGATGAAGGGTGACATCGTTTTCGGCTTGCACGAAGTGGTGGCTTTGAAGCTAGTATCCGCCATGATGGGCGGTTACCATATCACCGAGATGGACGAGATGACGCAGAGCGCGATTTCGGAGCTGGGCAACATGATCAGCGGCAATGCGAGCACGATCTTGTACAACCAGGGCGTACGCGTGGACATTACGCCGCCCAAGCTGATCCAGTCCGCCGCGGCCGCCGGATTCACGCCGAAGAAGGCGCTGACGATCCCGCTGATTATGGATTCGATCGGCGAGCTGAACATTCATGTGTTGATTACATAGGGTTGAAGTGTGGAGAGGCCTGGGACAGGCCTCTTTTTGCATAGCAGAAAGTGTAAATCCTTTACAGAACTAAAGGGTGAGGGTGCCGCTTGCTAAGCACGGTGAGGTGAGAGACAGGTACACCCGCAAAAATGGACTGGTGTTTGTTCCGATCAGGGCTTCTTAATAGAGCGCATGAAAAGGCCGCATACGCTCCAGTCCGACTTTTCCTGACTCCGTGTCGGGAGGAAAGGGGGAAGCGGTCTCTAGTCCGACTTCTCCCATTTGCAGAGCCGTTTCCACACGCGCCTCTTGAAAAACGCCGCTCTAATTCGGCCGATTCGGACTACAGAGCTGTTCCGGGCGAAGAGGCGCGTGGTAGTCCGACTTTTTCGGACTAGGGAACAAGGGTAAAGGCGCCACGCTGCTCGGGAATGCTCTTCGCCTCGAGCGGGTAGAGCTGGTTGCGGGGATGCGGCGGCCTGGGACGATTTTTCAGAATAAACGTAACGCCATGAACAAAGAAGGACAGAAGAGGGCAGGAGGAGGGAGTGGAGGAGCGAAACGTCCGCCTCCCTCAGTAAGCAGGGTCCCACTTTAGCTCCGATTCCATCAAGAAACATGCTTCCAACAGCCGGTCGGAACCCCTCCTCCTGCCCCAATGTTGTCAGGTTAAGGACAATAAGCCCGCTCGCTCTGCTTAGTGGATGGAGCTATTTGAAGGGAAAGGGGGTTGGTGATGCGTCAGGCCGAGCTCGGAGCGGACATAGAAGTCCTTATTTCATCCTAAAGTAGCTTGAGGTTTGGATTGGCAGACACAGATGCGCTTATTTGCCCTTTCGCCCCCTCAAAACCTCACTTTTGGTCCCAATAACGCATCGTAGGTCCGCTTACCCCGTAAACTAGCCATTTTGTTCACAAATAAGGGCCGTATGGTCCGCATACTCGCCGCTGTTAGAGTCCCTACCCTGACAGCATTGCCTCCTGTCCTCCCCGCGCGCTAACGGAATGCCACGACCAAAGACCATCAGGGGATATTCCTTTATGGTTTTTCTTATTTGGGCTGTGTGTGTGTGTGTGTGTGTGTGTGGAGGAGAGCTGCTTGTGGGGGAGAAGCGGGGGGTTATCAGGATCGAGTGTGGCAGGTTGGGCGGGAGCCGGGCGGTGATTGTGCTAGGTGGCAGGTGGGGCAGGGAATCGGATCGGGTATGGCAGGTTGGGCGGGAGCCGGACGGTAATTGTGCTAGGTGGCAGGTGGGGCAGGTAATCGGGATCGAGTGTGGCAGATTGGGCGGGAGCCGGGCGGTGATTGTGCTTGGTGGCAGGTAGGGCACGTAATCGGGATCGAGTGTGGCAGGTTGGGCGGGAGCGGGCGGTGAATGTGCTAGGTGGCAGGTGGGGCAGGTTATCGGGATCGAGTGTAGCAGGTTGGGCGGGAGCGGGCGGTGATTGTGCTAGGTGGCAGGTAGGGCACGTAATCGGACTCGCTGGCCACTTTTCGGTGCCACGTAGAACTGCTCACGAATTCCAGGCAACTTGTGGTATTCTAGTAGCTAGAGGTGAGTGAATCGATGCAAGATCAGATTATTGCCATCACCGGGGCGTCGAGTGGGATCGGGGCGGAGATCGCGGTGGCGCTGGCTCGGCGGGGGGCAAGGCTGGTGCTGTATGGCCGCAACCGCGAAGGGCTGCAGGCGACGGCGCAGCGAGTCGCATCAGCCACAGCCAGCACTAGCGGCAGCAACGCCCGCGAAGCGAGCACCAGCGCCGGCACAGCCAGCACTAGCGGCAGTAGCACCGGGCGGGCCAGCACTGTGCGCTCCGGCGAAAGTGCCGGGCGAACCGCCAGCAACGCCAGCCCCCCGGCAGAGAGCCAGGGCTCGGCCGCAGGCGCCGCCGACAGCGGCACCGAGCGCTGCCGGACGTACGTGCTCGACGTCACGTCGGACGAGCAGGTGCAGCTTGCGGTGGAGCAGGCGATCGCCGACTTCGGCCGGATCGACGTGTGGATCAACAACGCCGGTTACGGCGTGTTCAAGCGGTTGGACGAGGCGCCGCTCAGCGACTTCACGGGCATGATGGACGTGAACTACATGGGGACGGTGCGCTGCACGAAGGCGGTGCTGCCGCATATGCGGCGCGCCGGCCGAGGGCAGCTCGTGAACGTGGCGTCGATCGCCGGCAAGATCGGCTCCGCCAAGTCGACCGCGTATGCGGCGTCCAAACACGCGGTGCTCGGTTTCACCAACAGCCTCCGCCAGGAGCTGCACGGCACCGGCATCGTCGTGACGGCGGTCAATCCGGGGCCGATCGACACGCCGTTTTTTCAACAGGCGGACCCGAGCGGCGAATACGTGAACAACATCAAGGCGTTCATGCTGAAGCCGGAGCGGGTGGCGGACGCCGTTGTGAACGCGATCGATCGCAGGCGGACGCATGTCGATTTGCCCTGGACGATGGGCTTCGGCGCCAAGCTGTTCGCGCTGTTCCCGGCACTGTTCGAGCGCATCGCGGTAAAGCTGTTAAACAAGAAGTAGACAATTGGGGAGGACCACCTAGATGAGATTCGGATCGGTTGAAGCAGGCGGCACCAAATTTGTATGCGGGATCGGCAATGAGCATGGGGAAGTACTGGAGCGGATTGAATTTCCGACGACGCAGCCGGAAGAGACGCTGGCCAAAGTAGAAGCATTCTTCGCAGGGAAAGAAATCGACGCCATCGGCATCGGTTCGTTCGGCCCGATCGATCTGAACCCGGCGAGCCCTACATACGGTTATGTCACGACGACGCCGAAGCCGGGCTGGGCGCAATGCGACGTGCTCGGCAAGCTGAAGCGGTCGATCCATGTGCCGATCGGCTGGGACAACGACGTGAATGCAGCCGCGCTCGGGGAAGCCACTTGGGGTGCGGCCCAAGGATTAGGCAGCTGCGTGTACATCACAGTCGGGACGGGGATCGGCGGCGGTGTCTATGTAGAGGGCAAGCTGGTGCACGGCTTGGTCCATCCCGAGATGGGCCATATCCCGGTGAAGCGCCATCCGGAGGATACGTTTGCCGGCGTCTGTCCATACCACGGCGATTGCCTGGAAGGAATGGCGGCCGGACCTTCGCTGGAGAAGCGCTGGGGCGTCAAGGGTCACGAGCTGGCGGACAATGCGAAGGTGTGGGAAATCGAGGCTTATTACTTGGCGCAGGCAGCCGTGCACGCCATCTTGTACTTGTCGCCGGAGCGAATCGTGTTCGGCGGAGGCGTCAGCAAGCAGCGCCAGCTGTTCCCGCTCGTCTACGAGCAAGTGCAGAAGCTGCTGAACGGCTATGTCCAGAGCGAGTGGGTGTCCGAGCGGATCGCCGAGTACATCGTGCCGCCGGGCCTCGGAGACAACGCCGGCTTGTGCGGCGGACTGGCTCTAGCCCAAAGGGCGCTGGAGCAGTCCCGATCCCAATCCGAATTGCAATCCCAATCGCAAGCTCAAGTCTAATCTCAACCGGAAGGGACGGATCGCATGAACGCCAAACTCGTTACAGATTGGATGATCGCCAAATTCCAGGAGATCGAGAAACGCTGGCTCGCGGCCATCGAGCAGCTCAGTGAGGAGCAGCTGAACTGGCGCCCGAACGAGGAAAGCAACAGCATAGCCAACCTCGTCGTCCACATTCGCGGCAACGTGGCGGAGCGTGTCAGCGCCGGCATCCTCGGCGAGCCGCCGACGCGCGACCGCGATGCCGAGTTCGCGCTCGATGTTCGGCTCGCCAAGCCAGAGCTGCAGCGTCTCGTTCGCGAGTCGTTCCAGCTCTTGACCGGCACGATCGCCGGCATGTCCCCGGACCAACTGGAGCAGACGCAGTCGGTGCGCGGCAAGCAGCGAACGCATCTCGATGTGCTGCTCGCCAGCGCAGCGCATTTCTCCGAGCATCTAGGGCAAGTGCTGTACATCGCCAAGCTTATCCTGGACGAGCGGTACGTGACGACTTCGATTCCTAGAGCCAAGCCTTAACTTGCTCCCCTAACCCGTCAACGAACAAGAGAGCCTCCGACACGATCGGCTGGACGTCCAAAGCCTTAGCGCTTTGTCGCCCACCCGCCTCGTATCGAGGTTCTTTTTTTGTAGCGACACTCGCAATATATATCGAAAAATATAGCCAAACAAGCAATATTAGTGCTGATAATAGATGTTATTTGCTGTAGATTAAAGGTGGAGATCGACATTATCCTATCCGTTTTTCCATTCTTGGAATCAGAGGAGCCATCGCTATGCCTGGAACTGCAACGAAAGCATATGAAGAGCGCCTGACTATCCCCACGTACCCCATGGAGGCTGCGGACCGGAATCCTGCGATCGGCAGCTTTCGCTTCGAGAAGCCTTATCCTTACCCGATGTTCGACTCGCTGAGCGACGAGCGTGTGCTGGAAGAATACCGCGGCCTGGTGCTCGAGAACGAGTACTTGAAGGTGACCGTCCTGCCGAAGCTCGGAGCGAAGCTGTATTCGGCCCTGGACAAGCGGAACGGCGAGCAAGTGTTTTACCTCAATCGCGTTGTAAAACCCCAACTGGTCGGGCTGACGGGAGCCTGGACGTCGGGCGGCATCGAGTTCAATTTTCCCCGCGCGCATCGGCCTTCTTGCATGCTGGAGCTTGAAGCGGTCTGCCGGGAGAACGGCGACGGGACGGCTTCGATCGTGCTGGGCGAGACGGATCGATCATCCGGCCTAGTGTATTCGGTGGAGCTGCTCCTTCATCCGGAAAAAGCCTATATCGAACAAATTATGCGCGTTCATAATCCGACGGCGGTGCCGCAGCGTTTTTTCGTGTGGAACACGTCCAGCTACCCGGAAACCCGCAACATGGAGCTCCGCTACCCGATCAAATGGTACATCGAAGAGTTCGAGCGCAAGCGGTACCCCTGGCCGTATGAAGGCAGCGTCGATCTGCGCCGGGCGGATCAATACCGTCGGTTGACGGGTTGGTTCGGGTCGCGGGTGGAGGATGATTTCTTCGGTGTGTACGACGACGAGCTCGGTCGCGGGACGGTGCATGTAGCGGATCATATGGAAGCGCCGGGCAAAAAAATATGGATCTGGGGCAACGCCGACCTGGGTAAGCTGTGGAACGAGCTGCTGACCGAGGAAGACGGCCCTTATGTAGAATATCAATCCGGGAACGTGCAGACGCAGAACGCCTTCACGTGGCTGGCCCCTTATCAACGCCATACATGGAAGGAATATTGGTTCCAGGCGATCAACACCGGACCGTTCACCTATGCGTGCAAGGAAGCGATCGTGACGGCCAAGGTGGAAGAAACCGCCACCGCCGGCGAATTGAAGCTAGCCCTACAAGTGCATCCCAATGAACTTTTCCATGGTGCCAAGCTGCTCCTGCTAAACGATGCGCACTCACTGCCGATTTTCGAGGCAAACGGAGACTGGGCGCCGAACAAGCCGGGGCAATGGGACATCCCGTTGCCGGCAGAGGCGTTTACGGAGAGCGTTCTTCGTCTGCGTCTATATGACAAGGACGGCGAGCTGGCGATCGACTACATCATCCGCAACAACGAAGCCGCTGCCGAGCAAATGAACGGACTGCCGGAAATTCAGCAGGACGATGACACGAAGACGCTGCTGTACCGGCTTAGCCAGGCGGAATGCCGCATGCGCTACGAGGAAGCTTACGGTCTCGTGAACGAGCTATTGGCGGCGAATCCGACATACTTGGAGGCGTACCTTCGCAAAGCAGTGCTGCAAGTGAAAATGCTGGACCTTGCCAGCGCCAAGCAAACGATTATGCAAGTCCTGGCGCTCAATGTTCAAAGCCAGGAGGCGCAGTATTATGCCGGCTTGATTATGTTCCTGATGGGCGATCGCCGGGAAGCCAAGCCATACTTGCTCGAGGTCAACGACACGAGCTCCGTGGCGCCGCAGGCTTGCATCCTGCTAGGCAAGATGGCGCTGCTCGACCGCGACTATGCGAAGGCGAAGCAGTACTTTGAGAAGGCGGCGAACGATTTCGGCCGATCCGAGACGACCGAGATATTGTACGCTTATGCGCTGTGGAAGCAAGGCAGCCCAAAGAAGGCGCAGACGGTGCTGGAGCGCTATCTCGGCGAATACCCGCTCGATTGGATCGCGAGAGCGCAGCAATGGCTGCAATCCCCGGTATCCGAACGCCAAACGATAGGCTGGTTCAGCATCCATGATTTGCTGCACGCCGTGCAGTTCTACGCCGAGATCGGCGATCTCGGGGCGCAGTCGGCCCTCCTCGAAGCGTACGTCCAGACAACTGCGACGGAGCCGGCAAACCCGCTAGTCTTGTACCACTTGGGAAGGCTGCACGCGCTGCAAGGCCGCTTCGACCAAGCGGAACAGCAATACCGACAAGCGGAGTCAAGCTCCATCGATTACGTGTTCCCGACGCTCGGGCTGACGCTGGATGCGGTTCAAGATGCGATCGCACGGCTAGGTGCCGAGGCCGTGCATGCTCGCTATTTGGCCGGGCTGATCTATTATTCTGTGGAACGGATGCCTGAGGCGATCGCCATGTGGAGCGAGTGTGTGAAGGCGGGGATGAGCTCCTCGGTCGTATACCGCAACCTAGGCCTCACCCTCATCGCCGTCGGGCGATCGGATGAAGCGATAGGCTGCCTCGAGCAAGGGCTGGGCTTTCAACCTTTTAACCCCGATATTGTGCTGTTCTTGAACCGGCTGTATCGGGATCGGGGCTGGATCGACAAGCGCTTGAAGCTGATTGAAGCGATCCCCGATCCTTCCCGAGTTGACGAGAAGCTGGCTCGCGTGCTGATCACCGTGTACAACGATACCGGCGATTACGATAAAGCGGTCGAGCTGTTGGAAACTCGCAGCTTCCGGGCATGGGAGATCGAAGAGAACCCGGATATGAACCTGAAGCTGCTGCAGCATCAGACATGGCTTGGCAAAGCCGACATCGCCATGAAAGCGCGCCAATGGGATGAGGCGATCCGCTGTCTCGAGAAAGCGACATCGTACGGATCGAACACGCAGCTGGCCCGTTCCTGGGAGCAATGCGACATCCGCTTCTGGCTGCTGCTCGCCATCTGCCACGAGAAGCTGGGGAAGCTGGGCCTGGCGCTTCATTATTGCAACCGGATCGCAGCCTGTCCGCAGCAGCGGCACTCGCCGGATTATGCGGATTATATCAGAGGCACTCAGAAGAAAGTGGAGCTGGAGTGGCTCGGCGTCAACGAAACGATTCCAACACTCGGGTCCGAACCCGCGGAAAAGGTGGCCGTCGTATGATTCAGAAGCAGTATGACATCGAATATTCGCTGGAAGTCGAAACGAACAATCCCTTATGGGCGAAGCCCTATGCCAAAGGGAAAATCAAAGTGCTGTTTTTCCCAAGCGTCCTGTATGGGATTGAAGTCGTCGAGTTGATCAAACGGATGGATTACGAGTTCGAGACGATTACGGTCGATCGGATGTGGGACCTGAACAAATGGGGCCTGGGGGATTTCTACGACATCCGCGGCCATCAGTGGGACTCCAGTATCATGTACAACAACATGGAGGCGGCTGTGACGTCCGAGGAGCATTTCGACGTGCTGGTCGTGCCGGTCATCAATGGATGGGGTTTCTTCACGCCCAAGACGAAGGAAGCGATTTTGCGCCGTGTAGAAGCAGGGGCAGGTTTGGTGCTTATTCGCCCGCTTCACGGCAAGGACCTCCCGAAGTCTGCAGAGCTGGAGACGCTGTCCCCGCTAATTCCGACAGTCGAAGAAGTGATCAACCACAAGAACTATCCGTTGACCGCCTTCGACCAAATCCGCAAGGACCGCTGGGAGAAAGCGACGCCACACTATATTACGAGCGGGATTCCGATCGAGCTGTTCCCTTTCGAGGATCTGGGCTATTACGAGTATGGGCTGGACCCGGCGGCAGAGACGATTCTTCGCTCCGAGTCCGGCTTGCCGATCGCTTCGGTGAAGCAAGTGGGCCGCGGCCGCGTCGTCGCCTTCGGCTACCATCCGAAGGATGTGACGCCGAACCATAACGGATTTGCTACGAGCAGCTGCTTCGATTCGAATATGGAGAAATGGAAAGGCGGCCAAAGCGGCGCGACGTTCAAGTTTCAGGAATACGCCTACGGGTTGATCGGCAAGAGCATTATTTGGGCGGCCGACAAGGAGCCGGACACCCGGATCGCCGGCTTCGAGCTGAACGGCGATACGCTGCAGGTTCTCATCGACGGCGGAGTCCAGAGCGGTTGTACATTGTCTTGCCGACTGCTGAACGCGCATGATGAAGTTGTTGCGGAGCTGGAAGCGGGCGAGGAGTTGCGTCTGGAGCTGCCGAGCGCGCTGCATCTAGGCGGCCAGTTCCGTGCCGATGTGCGGCTACAGCGGGACGGGCTCGTGCTGGATTGGGCGACTTATGTGATCGAGCATCCGCTTGTTTCGCAAATTTCCGCTTTTCAGGTAGATCAAGAGCTGATTAATGCCGGCGAGCAAATTACCGGAAAAGTGGATGTGCCGGCGGGCCGCGGGGAACTCGTGTTGACGCTGATCGACTTCTTCGACTATGTGCACCATGTCCATAAGGTTCCGATCGACGGAGATGCATCGGTATCGTTCGAGCTGCCTGTGTATGCCAATTCGTCGCTCTACATGTATGTGCATGCCGACATTCGCGTGGACGGCTTCCTCATTGATCGGCGGACAGTCCGCGTGTTCGTCCCTGCCGAGAACCGCCTGCTGGACGACTACGAGATGTTCCTCGTAGCAAGCAATCGGGGACTGGGCGAGTTCGACAAGCTGACCGGCAAGCGGTTTCGCGAACTGGGGGTAACCGGCCTGTTCCCGGGCAGCAACCGGCTGTCCGTCGAGTCCGGAGTGAAAGGGATGGGCGTATACTGGTACAACCGGAAGCCTTATGCCGATCGGAAAGAACAATATTTCCAGACCATGGACAAAAAATATTTGCACCGCGTGCCTTGCTTCAACGATCCGTCCTTCTGGGAAGGACTCCGGGAAGAGGTACGGCACGATGTCTCACGCAACAAGCCTTTCCGCCCGCTGTCTTACTTCGCGAATGACGAGGGTTCGGTCACGGCATACATTGACGAGTTGGATCTGTGCTTCTGTCCGTACTGCATGAGCGACATGCGAGAGTGGTTGAAGAGCGGATACGCGGATTTGGACGAGTTGAATCAAGTATGGAACACGGCCTTCGCATCATGGGAGGAAGTGGAGCCGTACACGTTCGAAGAAGCGCGCAAAACCGGCGACTATGCGTCGTGGGGCGACCACCGCTTGTTTATGGAGAAAAGCTTCGCCGGCTCTTACGAGCGGATCACGGCAATGATTCGGGAAATCGATCCGGAAGGCGTCACGCGATTGTCAGGCTGCCAAGCTTCCACTACTTATTCCGGCTACGATTACTACCAGCTGCACAAGCATGTCGGCTATGTCGAGTCCTATTCGGTCGGCCATCAATATGAGATGCACCGCTCCTTCGCACAGCCGGAAACGGCGATCGGCGGCTGGTTCGGCTACGGGAACAAAGGGGTGTCGGCGCGGCATTTCGTCTGGAACGGCTTGTTCCACGGGCTAACGATGTACAGCCTGTTCCACGATCATTCGATTCTGAATCCGGACTTCACTTTCTCGCAATCGGCACGGGACATCGGCATCATTGCGCGGGAGATCCGCCGCGAAGGGATCGGCAAGCTGCTGCTGTACGGATCGACCCGCGATCATCTGGGGATTGCGCTTCACTACTCGATGAGCTCCGTGCACGGCAGCTACATGAAAGGCGAGCATCTCCGCTTCGAGCGCAACCGCGCCGGCTGGATGCAGCTGCTCGAGGATCTCGGCTATCAGTACCAGCTGCTCGCATCGCCGCAGATCGAGGACGGAGCGCTGCTGGGGCAAGGCTACAAGCTGCTCATCCTGCCATATTCGATCGCGATCAGCGATCGGGAGGCGGAGGAAATCCGCAAGTTCGTCGAAGCCGGCGGGGTCATCATCGGCGATTTCCAGACCGGCATCATGGATCAGCATTGCCGGGAGTATGACAGCGGCAAGCTGGATGCGCTGTTCGGCATCAAACGGACGACGACGTATATGATGCGCTTCTACTGCGACGAATCGTGCTTCGCAAACGCGGACTTCCCTTATTTCAAGCACGTCCCGGGCTACAAGACGAAGGGGCAGATTGCCAACGGCTTCGGCGTCCCCGTAGCGGAGAAGGGCACTCGTGCGGATACCGGCGTCGCCGCGTTCGTCGACGATTTGAACCGCTACATCCCACTGGTGACCGTGAACGAGGCCGGTCAGGGCAAAGGCATTTATCTGAACCTGGGGTTTGATAAATACAGCGAAATTCGGCTGGACCCGATCGGCCATGAGCTGAGGGAGCTGCTTCGCAAGTCGATCGGATTGTCCGAAGCACGCAAGTATGCCGAGCTGAAGACGGCGGAAGGCGAGACGCTGGATTGCGGCTACGAGTCCTTCTACTACAAGGGCGTAGGCGGCTCCAAATATTTCGGCATTCTACGCAACGCGGTCCAGATGAAGACCGGCGCGGACGGCGTCGCGCTCGGGGGAGCGGACGGGGTGTCGGCGATTAAGCCGCAAGCGCTTCGTCTGGAGCTGCAGGAGAAGGCGCACCTGTACAATATGCGGGAAGGCTCGTACATTGGGTACACCGATGTGTGTCGGACGGAGCTGGCGCAAGGCGATACGCTGCTGCTCACGGCGCTGCCTTGCAAGGTGGAGGCGGTAGAAGTCGGCCTGGATTCGGTACAGCGCCGAGGGGAACCGATCGAGCTGCGCATCCAAGTGCTGACCGACCGGCTGATTCCGGACTGGAGCAGCACCTGCAGTGTGACGTTTTACGACCCATCCGGCGAGTACCATTGGATGTATTCGCACAATGTCAATGTAAGCGGCGCGACGACGGCTAAGACGCTGCGCGTACCGCTGAATGAACGGGCCGGTACATGGCGGGTTGAGGTGAAGGACGTTGCTTCGGGCACACGTACGTCGCTGCATTTTGATCTGGTTTAGTTAGGTTTGGGTGGACACCGGACGTGCCGAGAGGCACGTCTTTTTACACTGTTCAAAACACAATTCATGCACAAAACTCCAACACATCGAGGTGTTGGAGTTTTGACTTACTAGACCGCTAAAATTGCGGCTTGTTGCGATGCTTCATTTCCTTGTGGATCTTCTTCCACTTGTCCTTCTCGGCGGCGGCGAGCGTGCGATCTTCCTTGCGCGCCAAGTACGCCAGCTCCTTCTGGAGCTTCACGTAGTTGTCGTAGCGGCTCGACTCGAGCGTCCCGTCGTCCAGTGCCGCCTTCACCGCGCACCCCGGCTCCGAGCGATGCCGGCAGTCCGGGTAGCGGCATTGCTCTGCAATCGACTCCACGTCGCGGAACGACACTTCCATACCTTCCTCGGCATTCCACAGCTGCAGCTCGCGCATCCCCGGCGTGTCGATGAGCAGGCCGCCCGCCGGCAGCGCGACGAGCTCGCGATGCGTCGTCGTGTGCTTGCCGCGGTCGTCTCCATGCCGGATGTCGCCGGTCTCGAGGATATCTCGGCCGTAGAGCCGGTTGATCAGCGTCGACTTGCCGGCACCGGAGGAGCCGAGCAGGGCGACGGTCTTGCCGGGGCCGAGATAAGGCTGCAGCAGCTCCAGACCGACGCTCTCCAGTGAGCTGACCGCATGGACCGGCACCCCGATCGCGACCGCTTCGGCTTCGCGGACGGCGGCTTCGACATCGTCGCTCAGATCGGCTTTGCTCAGGATGACGACGGGGAACGCACCGCTCTCCCAAGCGATGGTGAGGTAACGCTCGAGCCGTCTCAAGTTGTAGTCCTGGTTCAGCGCCGTCACCAGAAAGACGGTATCGATGTTCGTGGCGACGAGCTGCTCCTCTATGGCGCTGCCGGCTGCTTTGCGGCTGAACTTGCTTGTCCGCGGCAAAACCTCGTGAATGGTGGCGCGGCCTTCTTCCACGCGCGCAGCCAGCGCGACCCAATCGCCGACGGCGGGGTAATCGCCGCGTCCCAACGCTTCGTGGCGCAGCTTGCCCGACACCTCGGCGAGCAGATCGCCGTGTTCGGTATAGACGCGGTACATATGCTTATGCTCCAGCGCGACGCGTCCGGCAATATAGCCTTTCACGCGCTGAGGGCCAAAGGCGGCTTCCCGTTCCGGGGTCCAGCCTAATGCTTGCAAATCCAAATGTGAATCCTCCTGTCCTGATGAGCCTTCTCAGTTGAGGCTAACAGGTATCCCGTGTTGTTCTGGCGGCTTTCGGTGATACATTCTCATGGTCAAGGAGTCCGCCTTCTTTCATTATAAACAGCGCAGCCGGGTCCGACACGGGATAGATCGGGTGTAACCATTTTTTCGTCTATATATTCCGGCTCGTCCGGGTTAAGGAGCGCATTCGACAAAATCGGCCGCGGCAGCAGTTGCCGTGGCCGATTCTACTCCCGGTTAGATCAATCCGGATTGCTTCAGCAGTCGCTGAATCGTTGACGCCACTTCGGCGCGAGTCATGTAAGCCTGCGGCGCTAGCGTATCCGCGCTTCTGCCCGATACAATGCCCGCTTGCACGGTGTCAGCAACGCCGTTCTTCGCCCATGCCGCTACCGCAGTCGCATCTCCGAACGCATGAAGCGTTTTTTCCGCCGATTGCGCAGCGAGCTTGTCCCGCAGTCCGGTCAGTTTCATCGCTTTGGCGATGATCGCCATCGCCTGTTCGCGCGTGATCCTGTCATTCGGCCGGAATGTCCCGTCGTCATACCCGTCGATCAGACCGTAGGCATAAGCGGTTTGAATAGCACTATCGTACCAATCCGTCGCTTTCACGTCCGAGAAGGAGGCAGAGCCGCTCTCCAGCTTCAGCCCCAGTCCACGAACGATAATCGCTGCAAATTCGGCGCGGGTGATGTCACGGTCAGGGCTGAACTGGCTGCCTCCCGTTCCCTCGATGACCATGCGCGAGCCCATGTCGTTGACGGCCTCCTTCGACCAATGTGTCGCCACGTCGCTAAATGCTAGAGGATGCCAGACGACGGCATAGGAGCTGTTCGTCAAACTGTTGATGGTGGCAAAGTACTTGCCATCGACCTGCATAACCCGGGTCGGCACATGGCGCACCGTGCCATCGGCTTCGACGACAATGCCCGTCGTGATCTTGTTCGGGTCAACGCCGTCCGGAATCGCGATGGCGCGCTCCACGTAGGCGGTAAACTTCGACAATTCGACTGTCGTGTCGCCATACACCGCTCTGACCGTGAAATCTATCGAAGGAACGACTGGCGTGAACGCGCCTTTCTCTGCCGCGTTTTCGATATTTTTCACCTGATCCTTCGTCGGCGCGGCGATCTCGATCTGAATCTTGATGTCCTGGAGCGCTATGCTTCGGCCAATCTGATTCGAGATGGCATCAATATTGATTTGTCCCGCAGGCAGCGTATAGCCGGCGTTCCTTGTTTTGATTTCCAGCACCGCCTGCTTCTGCTCCATGTTCTTCATCATTTGTCCGTTCAGTTCGCCAATGAAAACATCGGATTCCAAAGTAATTGGAAGGGTGACGACCGCATGTTGACCTGCCTCCGCGAGCCTCTCATCCAGCTTCTTCGGATCGATGGTGATCGTCGTGACGGTCTGGTTGTTCCGTTCCGTTGTCGTCGCGATTCCCGCGCTTTCGACTTTGCCATTGACCAGTACATTTACTCCTGGCGGGTTCGTTGCCGGCGCCGAGGGGCCGCCCGTATTGCCGTCTGAAGGCTTGTCCGGTTCAGAAGGCTCGTTCGACGGCGCGGCGTTAACCGTAAACTTGGCCTCTATCGTCGTTTCCGTATCGCTTTCCGTATAAACTGTGATCGTCTCGTCATAATTGCCTGCCGCCAAGGCGTCTTTGGGTCTTATCGTGAACGTTGCCGTATCCGGTGTGCCAATCGTCGTCCCACTCAGAAGACCGACTTCGTAATGGGCGGCCACAGGTTGCCTGAGCGTCACCGGTTTATTGCCGGTGTTTGCGATCGTAACGATCTTTACAGGCTGTGTCGGATAATCTGCCGTAACGGCACCGAAGTCCGCCGCCGATATATCGGATGAAATAGTGAAGCTTTGAGCCTGGAGCAACGCTAAATGGGGCGTATCAGATGATACCGTACCTTCGTACGTCGTATCCCCGCTCTTGACATAAACTGTATCGATCCCGTCCGGCAAGTGGACATACAATTTCCCCAAGTCGTCCGTCCGCATCCCTTGGACGCCATAGTCATAGTCAAGCATCGGTTGTGTCGTCAGCGAGTATACAGAAGCATTCACCGTCGCCGGCGCGCCGACGGTCAGCACGTATAACGCCAAGCTCCTATTGCCGTGACCGGATCCGTTGGAAAAAACAGTATTTCCTCCGCCATTGCCGTCGGCCCCCTTCGTACCGGGACTTCCGGCGAGCCCACCGGCACCCGCTATACCGTTCGCTCCTGCCTTACCGCCGGTACCCGCAATACCCGCACCGCCTGCCGCACCACCCGTACCGCCGCTTCCGCCGTGCGGACCGGACGTATTCACCGATCCGCCGATGACGACGACCGTCCCGCTGGCGCCGCCAAAACCGCCGTTACCGCCAAAACCGCCGTTGCCGCCCATTCCGCCGGCGCCGCCAAAACCGCCGTTGCCGCTGCCCGTGCCGGCACCGCCACCGCCACCCGTGCCGGCAATGCCGCCCGTGCCGGCAATGCCGCCTGCGGCGCCGTTGCCGCTGCCGATGCTCGTTGCGACGACCGTCCCGCCGGTAATGCTCACAGCGCCGCCGCTTCCCCCCGTACCCCCTGTACCGCCATTACCGCCATCGCCGCCAAAACCGCCGGCGCCCCCGTTGCCGCCGCGGCCGCCGCCGTCGCCACCGTCGCCTCCCTGATTGGCGTATCCGTCCGCCCCGTTGCCGCCAAAACCGCCGTTGCCGCCAAAACCGCCGGCACCGCCAATTCCGGCGGCACCGCCGCCGATATCCGCACTGCCGCCGGAACCCGATGCGCGTACAATCCCTCCGGCTATTGCAATCACACCACCGTTGCCACCCGCTCCGCCGTTGCCGCCGTCGCCGCCGTCTCCTCCGCGCCAGCCGTTGCCGCCGTCTCCTCCATTTATTGACTGGGGGGTAGCGGCGACGCTATGCGCGCCATCCATACCATCCGCGCCATCGCCGCCCGCTCCACCCGCGCCGCCTGCGCCGCCGCCGATGCCGGTGCCGCCGACTCCTCCCGTCGCAATAACCATACCGCCCTTGATCCTGATATCCCCGGCGGCTTCTCCTTTGCTGCCATGTGTTCCCGACGCGCCGTTACTGCTCCCCGGCTCCCCGGGATTGCCGGCATTCCCGCCAATCCCCGAACCGCCTCTTGGGCCGCCCGTTGCAGTCAGACTGTCATCATCCGTTCCATCTATTACAAGTGTCGCGGTGTCAGGCACATTCAACCCTGCGCAACCTCCGCCGCTCTTCAGCGAATTGTTGCCTTGCAGCCTCAGATTCGCCGTAGCACCCGCTTCGACCGCGAACGCGCAGCCGCCATAGTCGCTTGCGTCAATGTTCAGACTGTCCAGAACAAGATTGGCGGAAATTCCGTTTTTCACCACGATCTTATGTATAGCCGTCGTTCCGGATATCTCTAAAACCTCGGCTCCCTTTATGAATAGAGTCCCAGCCCCAGCGTCAAAATTGTAACTTGCCGCATCGCCCTGTACCGTGAACTCGCCGGCTTGCACCGGCCCCCCATCCGCGAAAACGGTCCCAAAAAAATAAGCAAAAACCATATTGATAATCACAAAAAGGGAAAAAACTTTCTTGCGCATCCCCAAACATCCTCTCCGATTGTAATGGATTTCTGGCATAATAGTAACCGCAATCAGAATTAAGTGGAAACCGGAAGCAAAGGAGCCGTTGCATCGATCACCATTTTTAGGAAAGCAAAAAGACCGCCCCATAAAGAAATCCGCTCGCGATAAAAATCTTCCGCCTTCGAGTTCAAGAACCCCGTATTTCGGTTCGAAACTTCCTCCCCCCTAATAATAGCCTCTCGGCATTCGTCAATACAGACGGGGCAAGGGTTTCCTCGCACCATCTAAGAGAGGCATCCGGTTTCTCCAAACTTTTTTGCCCCGTGAAACGCGGCAGATTGTACGCGAATACCCCCGCGCAGCACCAAGTTGTTTGTTTTGAACACCATAAAGAGATACGTCTATATAGATTTTCTTCATTTTTTTCCGATCCCCTGCTACTTTTTTCTTAATTTCATGATGCTTTATACCTATATAGCAGTGACCGGTGCTGTATTATTCTTCCAGGAAGTGCGGCGATTTCAACCGGCGGGCGTAAGCGGACTGTACGGACGGATGGATGCGAAGTAGGGTAAAACTGGTCTACTTGGTGGGATTGGCGGATAGCTATGCGGCATTTTTAGTCTCGCTCAAGTTTATTCACAATCAATCGACAGTCACTTTCGGAGCGCTATTATTTCTGAGAAAAACGGAGGGGGCATAGACAAAAGAAGAACCAAAGAGGGCGAGGACTAGAGTGGAGAAGCGAAGCGGACGCCCCTGAAATCTGGTGCCACCTTAACCTGCTCCATCCCAGGCACGAAATTTCAAGTGCGATGGGAACCCAATAGCCTGCCCTCCTCCGCACCAACGGAACTCAACGACCATGGAACTGATCGGTGTCTCCCCGGACGGTTTTGCTACTAATACCTACTCCTCTTCCTTCGGCGCGCCTGTGGCGCCGGACGTCTGGGCATGCGCGCGCTGCGCTTGGTTCAGATCGCGAATCTCCTCGAAAAGCAGCCGAACCTCGCGCTTCGCCTCCGGATGGGTTTGTCCCCAATGCGCGGTAAGCGCGGGCATGCTCTTATGAATGTGGTTGTAGATTGACCACTTGATGATCTTGTCGACCATCTCGGTATTGCTCTTGCCGGTCACCAGCTCGGCGAATTTCTCTACTAGCGCATCGAATTCTTGATCGAAAACCGGGTTCATGTGCATCAACTGCCTTTCGCGTGTTAAACTAATCCAAAGTCAACCGGGTGATTACGGTAATTCTAGTCTAGCGAAGCGGCTGGAACGTGTCAAAGCGGAAAACGGGCGGCGAAACAAGGAAATGAGAGTGGGGGACGGCCGGTGGAAGGGGAAAGTGAGAGTAGGGCGGCTGGAGGCGAAGCGGAGGTGGCGGCGCTGAACGTGGAACGCGAGCGACTTCCGGATCCCGCCGAAGGCTTGCGGTTGGAGCGGGTTACATATACGAGCCAAGGGCTGCGAGTGAAAGGGTACCTCATGACGGGGGCGGACGGAGGCGCCAGGCCGCCGCTCATCTATTGCCGAGGCGGCATCCGCGGCGTCGGCATGGTGCGCGTGGCGCGGCTTGTGACGCTGGCGCGACGCGGGTACACGGTGTTTGCCCCGTTCTATCGGGGCAACGAGGGCGGCGAAGGCCGCGAAGACTTCGGCGGCGACGACCGCCACGATCTGTACGCGGCCGTGCGGCTCGTCCGCGCGCTGCCGGAGGCCGAGCCGCTCGCGCCGGCGCTGATCGGCTTCTCGCGCGGCGCCATGATGGCGCTGCTCGCGGCACGCGAGTGCGAGGGCGTCGGCCCGGTCGTCGTGTGGGGCGGCGTCAGCGACCTCCGCCTCACATACGACGAGCGCGTCGACCTCCGCCGCATGCTGAAGCGCGTGGTCGGCCACCCGCGCAAAGACCCGGCCGCATACGAACGGCGTTCGCCGGTCGACTGGGCCGAAGACATCCGCTCGCCGGTGCTGATCATTCACGGCTCCGTCGACGAACACGTCGGCGTAGAGCATGCCTACCGGCTCGCCGAGGCGCTAAGCGCAGCGGGCAAGCCCTACACGCTCAGCATCTACGAAGGGCGCGGTCACGTATTCCCGCGTGAGGAGGACGAACAAGTGCTAGACCACCTGTTCGAGTGGATCGAGCAGGCACGGCGTACTACAACGAGATAGACTGGCGTTTGGTTCAATAGTACAATAATAGGAAATAAGCTTGCCTATAGCGGCAGGGGAGCGTACTATGGCTAATCCAAGAAACCAGCCGGTCCAGAAGCCCGGTCGGGTCAAAGAGCAGATGGATTCCTACGAGCCGGTCGACAGAACCTTGCATAACCCGTTTATCGAAGGGCGTTATGAGATCATTGAAGGGGTGCGGTACGATCTATCGCCGGCTCCAACGGTGTCGCATCAAAAAGTGATCGCTCAGCTTCATCTTGCAATTTACGCAACATGTCATACGAACGGAACCATCCTTTTCGCGCCTCTTGACGTTTACCTGGATAAGGACAACAGCTTCCAGCCGGATCTCGTCATGGTGCTTCACGAGCGAGAACATATCATCAAGCCTGCTCGAATTGAAGGAGCTCCCGATCTGGTCGTAGAGATTTTGTCGCCGAGCACCAGCAGCAACGATAAAATCCGGAAAAAGCGCCAATACGAAAAGCATAAAGTTTCCGAATATTGGATTGTTGATCCGACACACTTTACCGTCGACCAATTCGTGCATCAAGGCGACAAGCTGTTGTTAAGCCACTCGTATGGCGTAGATATCGGCGACGTGCTGACCTCGGAGAGGTTCCCGTGCGTTTTTGTCGAATTGGACAAGCTTTTTGCAACGGTTCGCAAGCCATAATAATGTCGTTCTACTTAAACCGTCCGGCTTTCAGCGGCGGTTTTTCCTTTTGTTCACAGCCGCTCGCTGCAAAAGTCAATATAGTTGTGAAACTGGGCAATATACTGTTAAGCCCGCTTCACCCTGATCCACTATAATGAGTGAAAAAGCAACTCTACATTACAAACGAAGATGAGGTGGTCACCGTGGCCGAAAGTACAGCCATCCCGTCGGCTCAGCCGCGTCCGCGCCGCAAAAAATCGATCCAGGGCCGCGAGACGCTGGCCGGATTTCTATTCGTAAGCCCCATGCTGATCGGGGTTACCGTCCTAACCATCCTGCCGATCCTCGCCACCGTGCTGCTCTCATTCGGCGATTGGAACTTCGTTCAAGGCTTCAATGGCTTCAAGTGGGTCGGGATGAAAAACTTCGACCGCCTGTTCCAGGACGCGACGTTCCTGAAGTCGCTGCGCAATAACGCGATATTCTTGCTCGTCGTACCGATCTACTTGGCGATCTCGATGGCACTCGCGATCATTATCGACAAATTCGTCTACTTCAAAAGCTTCTTCAAAGTCGCTTACTTCATGCCCTACATCTCCAGCGTCGTGGCGGTAGCCGTCGTGTGGCAGGTGCTGTTCCACCCTTCGTTCGGTCCGATCAACCAGTTCCTGATGGCCATCGGTATCGAGAACCCGCCGAAGTGGATTGCGGATCCGTCCTTCGCGCTCATCTCCGTGATGACAATCTCGGTCTGGGTGTCGATCGGCTTCAACATGATCGTCTACTTGGCCGGTCTGCAGTCGATCCCGAAGGATTTGTACGAGGCGGCTGAAATCGACGGAGCGAACCGTTGGGTGCAATTCCGCTCCATCACGTTCCCGATGCTGTCGTCGACTTCCTTTTTCCTGCTTATCACAGGCATCATCTCCACCTTCAAAGTATTCGACTTGATCGCGGTGCTGACGCAAGGCGGACCGGCAGGCTCGACGACGATGATCGTGTGGTATTTGTACGAAACGGCGTTCATCAACCTGAAGATCGGCTATGCCTCCTCGATGGCCATCGTGCTGTTCCTGTGCGTGTTCATCATTACGATTCTGCAATGGATCGGTCAGAAAAAATGGGTAAATTATTAAGAGAGGGAGGCCGATTCCGTGAAGCCGCGCATTGAAATACCGAAAGTTATCGTCACAGCGATTATGCTGGCCGGCAGTATCGCGTTCCTGCTTCCTTTCTTCTGGATGCTGTCCGCTTCGTTCAAGCTGGAGGGGGAAGTGTTCACCTACCCGATTCAATGGCTTCCGGAGCACTGGAACGCTTGGGCCAACTACAAGGAAGTATGGGTCGGCAAGTTCCCCTTCTACAAATATTACTGGAACTCGATCAAGGTAACGGTCGCCACGACGGCGATCTCCGCCTTGGTAAGCGCCATGGCCGCCTACGGCTTTTCGAAGGTCCAATTCAAAGCAAGCAGCTATTTGTTCCTGATCGTCCTTGCCACATACATGGTTCCGAGCCAAGCGATCTTGATCCCGCAGTTCATTCTGTACCGCTACATCGGCCTGTTCGACAGCCATATCGGCTTGATTCTGCTTAGCAGCTTCAGCGTCTTGGGTACTTTTATGCTGCGGCAGTTTTTCATGGGCATCCACAACGAGTTCATCGAGTCGGCGAAAATAGACGGAGCGGGTCATTGGACCATTTTCACGAAAATTGCGCTTCCGCTGGTTAAGCCTGCTATCGCCACTTACGCGATTCTGCGCTTCATCTGGACGTGGAACGATTACCAGAATCCGCTGATTTTCCTGCGGACCGACAAGCTCTATACGATCCAGCTCGCGATGCAGAAGTTCACTTCCATCAACGGAGCGTTCTATTCGCTCATCATGACGGCGGCTGTGTCTGCCATTATTCCGCTCTTGATTATTTTCGTCATCGGTCAAAAAAGTGTTATTGAAGGAATCGCTACCGGAGGCGTGAAAGGGTAAGCCTTGGCCAGCCTGCCACCATCCGGGTGTCAAAAAAGTAACAAAACTAGTCAAGATTGAAGCATGGAATCGAATTCAAAAATGAGTACACTAAACACACAAACAGCTTCACACTTTAGGGAGGGGTTCCTGGTGTTCAAAGGAAAATGGATGGCAATAGCAAGCACAGCGGTTGTAGTCAGCATGCTGACGGCGGCTTGCGGCAATGGCGGAGACGGTACCTCGGGCAGCACTACATCGCCTGGCGGCAGCACACCGCCGAAAGAACCGGTAACGCTCAAGCTATACACGTTCGGCAATGAAGTCGGCTACAACTGGACCGGTACGATTCCGGCGTTCGAGAAAGCGAACCCGGGCATCAAAGTGGAAGTAGTCGTTCTTTCCGAGAAAGGCGACTCGCAAGAATCGCTCAAGAAGCTCGACCTCGCTGCCGCTTCGGGCGACACGATGGACGTGCTGATGTTCTCGGACCCTGCTTCCTACGCGCAACGTATTTCCCTCGGCATGGCGGAGCCGCTCGACAGCTTTATCGCCAAAGACGGCAACTACAAAGTGACCGATGAATACAAGGTCGACACGACGCTGAACGGCAAGGTTTACGCGTTGCCGGGCAAGTTCAATCCTTGGTATGTGCTGCTGAACAAAAATCATTTGGATGAGGCCGGCTTGAAGGTGCCGAAGGACTGGACCTGGGACGAGTTCATGACGTATGCCAAAACCTTGACCAAGGGCGAAGGCGCTACTAAGCGTTACGGCACGTACTTCCACGGTCCGCAAGGCGGCGGCTGGATGGAATTCATGAAGCTCGCGATGGGCAACCAAACGACCGGCACCGAGTTCCTCAAAGAGGACGGCACATCCAACCTGGACAGTCCGCTGTTCAAGAAAACGCTCGAAATGCGCGTGAAGATGGAGAAGGAAGACAAATCCGCCACTCCTTACACCGATATCATTTCGCAGAAGCTGGCTTACCGCGCGCAGTTCTTTAACCAAAACGCCAGTATGCTGCTCATCGGCAGCTGGATGAATACCGAGCTTGGCGGTACGGATCAGTTCCCGCTGAACTTCAATGTCGCAGTTGCTCCTTATCCTAAGAACGCTCCTGGAGACGCAGCCGGTCTGACTCCGGTTACGACCGACTATGTGTCCGTAGCGGCCAGCTCCAAGCATAAG
Source organism: Paenibacillus koleovorans NBRC 103111 (assembly GCF_004000845.1). Taxonomy (GTDB): domain Bacteria; phylum Bacillota; class Bacilli; order Paenibacillales; family NBRC-103111; genus Paenibacillus_AA; species Paenibacillus_AA koleovorans. Next base: position 57,969 of record NZ_BIMA01000004.1, on the reverse strand, counting down.
GAAGAGGCTTACAAATTCGTTCGCTGGTACACGACGGAAGGTCAAATCGTACAAGGCAAAAACATCCCTTCGTGGAGCAAGGTTAAGGACAGCGACATGAGCGCGATGATCGACACCATTTTGTCCAAAACGAAGAGTCCGGAGAAAGTCGACAAAGCTTCGCTCAACTCCGTATTGGCGATGTCCAAGGCGTCCAAAATTATCCCGCCTGCTGCTTACCAGTCCGAAGTGTTCAAAGTGATCAACGAAGAATATGAGCTGCTCATCTTGAATAAACAGGACATCGACACTACAATTAAGAAAGCTAAAGAGCGCACGCAAAAAATTATCGACAGCAACAAGAAATAAACGGAAATACTACCAGGGTGCTCGAGCAATCGGCACCCTGCTTTTGCATTTTGGCGAGGTGATGGCTTGCGATGCTCCGCTTGAGGCGGTTGTTCTCCTTCTCTTCTTTTCGTTCTAAGATCATGCTTGTCTCGCTGCTCTGCCTGCTGCTGCCTGTGCTCATTTCCATAAATGTTTACAACGCTTTGACTCGGGAAGAGGTCAAGGAGCAGGCGATTGCCAATGCGCAGGAGTCGCTCCGGCTAGTCGAGGGTTATGTAAGCAAGTCGCTCCAGGGAATGCTCGCGGCGGCGAATTTCGTGCAGCTGGATTCCGATATGAGCATTGCGCTTAAGCGGCTTGCCTTCTTCGAGCCTGCAGGCGAGACCGACGAATATGAGAAGTTCAGTCTACGAGATCAGGTGTTGGAACGAATCTCTACTCCATGGAACATCGGCGGAAACTTGTTCATTACGATTCGTCTGATCAATGGCGAAGCGCTGGCCAACTACAGCCTGGCCGATTACGCTCCGCAGAAGCTGTACGAGGAGCTATGGACGCCGCAATGGGGCGAGCAGATCGGCTATCAGTCCTATTGGATCGGTGGCAGGCTGACGCCTTTCATTTTCGAGAAGTCCAGAAGCCCTTATCAAATTTCGCTGGCCCGTACGCTGCGCGATGCGACGGGGCGCGTGTTCGGCTATGTTATCGTGACTATGCTCGAAATCGATGTGAATCAGCAATTCGTGAAGCTGGCCGCCGGCCAGGACATCGCGCTCGTCGATACCGGCGGAACCATCGTCTCGCATGCTAACAGCTCCCGGATCGGGTCGCGGTTCGAGTATGCGGATGCCACTCCCCGCTCGGGGCTGGCTTCTACGATTGCGCATATCGGCGACCAGGATTATTTGGTGACCGGTATTGCGTTGCCTTTCACCGAATGGAAGCTCGTTTCGCTTCGGCCGTATGCGGAGGCGGCTTACAAAATCAACTCGATTTTCAATCGCGTCTTTCTGTTCCAGGTCGTCTGCGCGGCTGTTTTCTTGCTCCTGCTGATGGTTCTGATCCGGCGTATCACCGTGCCGCTTGTGCGATTGGGACAAGTGGTGAAGAAGGTCGAGATCGGCAATCTGGAGGTTAGGGCCAAAATAAGCGGATCGGACGAGGTCGGCCATCTGGGGCGCTCATTCGACCGAATGCTGGATCGGATTCAGGAGATGATCGAGGAAATATCGGTCAATCAGACCCGCAAGCGGGAAGCGGAGATGGCGATGCTGCAGGCGCAGATCAATCCGCATTTCCTGTTCAACGTGCTGAACTCGATCCGGATGAAAATATTGCGGAGCGGCGACAAATCAAGCGCCGACATGCTCACCTCGCTGGCCCGCCTGCTGCGCATGACGATCGATCCTAAGAAGGAGAACGTGTCGTTCGCCGATGAGATTCAGATCGTGGAGGATTATGTGCGGCTGATGAACATGCGGCAGAAGGAGTGGGCGGAGCTGCGGGTGGAGATTGGCGGCGTGTATGGTGAAGCTGATGGCGGGGCTGGGGAAGTCGACGGAGCTGCGAGTGAAGCAGATGGTGAGGTGCTTAGGCTGCCCGTACCGCGTTTTTTCCTGCAGCCGATTATCGAGAACGCGATGATCCACGGCTTGAATCAGCGCGCCGGGTTGATCCGTCTGACTGCGGTGAGGGAAGGCGGGTTCTATGTCGTGAAGGTGATCGACGACGGCTTGGGCATGGATGAGGGGCAGTTGGAGGCGTTGCGGAGGAAGCTGCTGTCCGGGGAGCCGGATGGAGGACACCGGCAAGGCTTCTCCGGCATCGGCGTGTCGAACGTGTACGAGCGAATGCGGATGCAGTTCGGTCCTTCATTCCGCATGGAAGTGGAGAGCGTGCCGGGCGAAGGGACTACGGTGACCATGAGGATTCCTGTTAGGGACGAGGAGGTGAAACTGAATGCTTGATGTGATGATGGTGGACGATGATTATCCGGTATTGGAGCTGTTGTCCGAAGCGATTCCCTGGGGACGGCTCGGCTTGCAACTGAGCGGCGTATATGAGAACGGAGCGCAGGCGTTCGACGCGGCGACGACGGCCGCTATGCCGGATATATTGATAACCGACATCGGCATGCCGAAGATGGACGGGCTCGAGCTGATCAAGCTGCTGAAGGAGCGCAAGCCCGAGCTGCGAGTGGTGATCCTGTCCTGCCACAGCGAATTTCAGTATGCCCAACAAGCGCTTAAGCTGAATGTGCAGGACTACCTGGTGAAGGAGACGCTGGACCCGGAGGAGCTGGCCAAGGTGCTGGAGGAGCTGAGGACGGGACTGGAGCGCGAGCGCAAGGTGACGCAGCAGCATGTCCAGCTCGAGCTGCAGGTGAATCGCGGCCTTGAGGCAGTGAAGGAGAGGTTCATCCGCAACACGATTCACCAGCCGCTGCTAGGCCCGGAGCATTGGCGGCAAGAGGCGGAGGCGGTCGGCCTGCGCCTGGAGGCGGGTTGGTGTTTGCCGATCCTTGTGTATGTCGAGACGTATCGCTCTGTCTTGAAACGCTTCGTCTCCGAAGAGACGCTGCGCTTCGCGCTGTCGAACGTCATCGGCGAAGTGACCGCGGAGCGAGCGCCGGGCGCCGCCGCCTTCGCTTACAGTGCGAAGGAATGGGTGCTGCTGCTGCCGCATGAGGCGGGGTTAAAGCGCAATCCGGTGCAGCAGGCGACCGATCTCGCGCTGTCGATCCAGTCGGCGCTTCGCCGCACGCTGCGCATCGGCACGAGCTTCGTGCTCGGCGGCAGCGTGGAGACACCGGAGACGCTCAAGGCCGAGCTGAACCGGCTGCTCGAGACGAGGCGGCGGCGTTTCTATTGGCCGGCCGGCACGATCGTCAAGCTGAGCGCGGCCGAGGCGCCGTTCAGCACGGACGATTTGTTCGCGCAGTACGAGAGCCGCAGCGAGCAGTTCCGGTCGATTCTGCTCGGCAAGCGGGTGGAGCAGCTCGACCCGGCCGTTCGCGAGCTGGCGAGCTACTTGAGCGCGAAGCGGTTCGCGCCGGAGCAAGTGCGCGACTGGCTGCTGAAGCTGCTGCTCGACCTGCGGCTCAAGCTGCAGTCGCTGCAATATGCGAAGCCCGTCTACTCGGCGGACATCCTGCACGACGAGCTGCTTGAGATGGACACGCTCGACGAGCTGAGCGATTGGCTGACCGAGTATTTTCAGTCCGCGATGTCGTTTGCCGAGGAAGCGAAGGGCCATGCCCGCCGCAGCGAGGTGGTCGTGGCGTTGGAGTACGTCTCGCAGCATCTCGACAAGCGCATCGGGCTGGAGGAGGTTGCCGAGCATCTGCATTTGAACACAAGCTATTTCAGCCGATTGTTCAAGAAGGAGACCGGCCGCACATTTATCGATTATGTGACGCATGCCAAGCTGAATCGGGCCAAGGAGCTGCTCGATCAGACGAATTACCCGATAGGGAAAATAGCGGAGCTGCTCGGTTACGACAATTTAAGCTATTTCATCAAGCTGTTCAAGGCGCATCTCGGCGTTACTCCGGTTGAATACCGGGGGGCAAAAGGGAGCTAGATTCGGATGCGGGCAATGGAGAGAGGGCTGATGCAATCATTGCCTACCTCTCTCCTATTGTTGAAGAAACCTATTGTTGATAGAATAAAAGGGCGATAGAGAATCATTTTCAATAAATGAGATCGCTTTCATTCTGGCGCAGCATAAGGTTTCTGCTACTAGACCAAAGAGGTGGACGCTTGAACAATTGGATCAGAGCGGTTGGCTGGAAAGGGTTGCTGGCCGCGCTAGTATTGTCTCAGCTGTGGTTCCTTCATATATTTGTCCATCATCCGGCCGGCGGCATTATTGTGACGGATCTGGAGCAAGGCTCCGACCAGGCGGATACGACGGTGCTTCTGAGGGGGAACGAGCTTATGGAAGTGTCCACAGCCGGCGTACATAACGCCATGCGCTACGACGTCTTCGCCATAGGCGGAGGGATCGCGTGCTTCGCCTTCGCCGCCCTCCTATTCCGGCGTATGCGGCACTCGGTTTCGGCGCGGTACTTGGTATTTTTGTTCCTGACGATCGGGATCACCTTCATGAGCTTGGTCGCTTCCATCCGAGGCGACGCGCTGGGGAAACATCTCGTCTCCTCGGCGCTGGTCGCGCTGCCCGTCCTGTTCCTGCATTTGCTGTTCGTCTTCCTGAAAGAAAAAGCGAATCTCACGCTTTCCTTCCGCTTCATCCGCCTGCTTGCGTGGGTAACCGCCATCTCGTTCGTGGCTCGGTTCACCTACTTTATGGATGACGATCTAGCCCGTTTCGTGCATCGTATCGATTCGGTTTTCGCTCTGCTTATGCTCGTTATCTCGCTCGCCTACTGCTTCGGTATGCTATTCCGGCTCTATGTGAGACACCGCAAGGAGACCTCCTACGCGTCCATGCTCATCCGCACGATTTGGGTCTCTCTGCTGCTGTCGTTCGCACCGCTGGTGATTCTTTCTTTTATACCGATGCTTCTGGACTTTTCGCCGATTCTCGATCCGTTGTATAGCAGCTGGTTCCTTTTGTTTTCTCCGCTATCGTTCGCCTATTTGATTGTGACTCGTCAGTTATTTGACCTGGGGCTCGTTTTCCGCCGTATTCTGCTCACTGTGATGATCGCCGCGTTGCCAAGCGCCGGGATGACGCTCATTACGCGAATTCTCGCCCCGAACGATATGACGCCTTCGCGGCTGGCGATTGAATTTCTGCTTTTTTTGCTGGTGCTGAGCTGCATCTTGTATTCGCTCGAATATTTCACGACGAAGCTGGAGCCGACGATGTTTCCGCGCAAACATTATTTGCAGAAGGCGCTCCGGACGATAGCGCGAAGCCTGGGCTCGGTGTCCAGCTTCCGGCAGCTGAAGGATCTGTTCCTCGTCGATATCGTCCACTCGTTGCAAGTGTTCGGCGGGGCGATCGTCTTCCAATACAAGGACTCGCTCGAGATTATCCATGAAGGAGTAATCGAAGAGCAAGAAGTCAGAAGGCTTGTCCGGAAAGGAGAAAGCGAGAGCGATTCGTTCACGATCCTCGAGATCACCCGGCATGAGGAGTTCACGAGCTACCTCGTCATGACGCCCAAAAGGACGAACACCAAGCTCGGGCTGGAGGAGCGGCAATGGCTGAACTTGATCATCACGTACCTCTCCGTGTCGCTCGAGAACATTCACCTGATGCGCAAGCTTACGGAACGGCTGGAGCAGCTGGCCGGGCAAATGCCGAGCGAGCAAACGGCCGTCGACCTCGTCTGGTTCCGCAAGCTGATGTTCGAGCTGCAGGAGAAGGAGCGGGTGCGCATCGCCGCCGACCTGCACGATACGACGATGCAGGATTTGTTTTTCCTGAAGGGCCGGCTTCAGTCGATTCTCGAGCACTTCCCGTTCACCGGTTCGGAACTGCAGCAAATTCGCAGCATGATCGACTACATCGACGTCATCCATTCGAACCTGCGGCAAAGCTGCTTCGAGCTTCACCCTTATTTGCTCAAGGAGATCGGTCTCGTGCCGACGTTGGAGAAGCTCGTGCGGCTTGAGAAGGCGATCGCTCCGTTCGACATCGAGTTCTATACGGTCCAGCCGGCGATTATTGAGCGCACCGATCTGGAGACGAAGCGGCATCTGTTCCGCATCGCGCAAGAATTGATCAACAATGCCAAGAAGCATTCGGATGCCTCCCGCATCCGCCTTTCTCTGAGGGGGAGCCATGCGCAGATCATTCTCGATTATGAGGACGACGGGATCGGGTATGAGCCCGGGCATCAGACGGTCACGCAGGAGATCGGCAGCTCCGGTATCGGGATGGCGCAGATGAAGAGCCGCATCCTGTCGCTGAACGGCCAGTACGAGCTGGAGACGAGCCGCGGCAACGGGTACAAGTTCAGAGCCACATTTCCACTGGGAGAGGTGCAGACAGCATGAGCCGAAGATTGCGCGTTCTGGTAGTAGACGATCACCCCCTCATGGCGGAAGCGACCAAACAGCTTCTGGAGCAGATCGACGATATTGAAGTGGTCGATGTGGTGCACAATGGCAGGAGCTGCATGGCTGCGGCGGACAAACACAAGCCCGACATGGTATTCCTCGATTACCAGCTGCCGGATTTAGTCGGGACGGATGTGACCCGGCAATTGAAAGCGAAGTTCCCGGATACGCATGTTATTATTTTCACGGGGGTCGACGTCTCCGACATGGTGAACCATTTGCTCGAGCTGCAGGTGAGCGCCATCATCTCGAAGGGGACGACCCGGGCGGCGATCAAGAGCACGATCGGGTGCGTGCTCGAGGATCACATCGTCATTCCCCGCTCCTCGATGCAGAAGCTCAGTCTCGCCGGCACGGGCTATCAACAGCAGCTGACGGAGGACGAAATTACGATCATGACTTTGATTCTCAGAGGAGCGACCTTGGATCAGATCGCCGAGAGGATCCATACGAGCAAGCGGTCGATCGACAACTACCAGCGGCGCATCTATGACAAGCTCGGCGTGGAGACGCGGGCGGAGGCCATTGAGAAATTCATCAAGAGCCGCTACTACACGCCGGACACCGGCAAGTCCCAACCCTAACTGTACAGCGCTTTTGTGGATTTTCCCCTCTGCGAACCGTCCTTCTGCTGGTCAGAATGGCGGTTTTTTATTGGGCATTCGGCAAGATATGTTGAGAATCATCGATTGAAAGCAATTATTGTAATGAATATCATCCTATATTGCATTATAATGAATCTAAGCTTGAACCTATGAAAAGGGTTACATCCATGATGGGAAGGAAGAATCGCATGGCCTTACAATCCGCAGAAGCTCCAGGGCAGCAAGTGCCGCCAGTATACCGGAAGAAGAAAGTAAGCTTACTCGCTCGCCTTTGGAAAGAACGATTCATTCATATGCTGGTTCTCCCGGGGTTGTTGTATTTCATTATTTACAGGTATATCCCTATGGGTGGTCTGGTAATTGGATTTCAAGATTATTCGGTCTTTAAGGGGTTCTTAAGCAGTGACTGGGTCGGGTTGAAGCACTTTAAAGAGCTGTTCAGCGATAAAGAAGTTGTAAGGGTCATCTTGAATACGCTTTACCTGTCGTTCCTGATGCTTGCTGTGGCTTTTCCGGTTCCGATCGTGCTGGCAATCATGCTGAATGAAGTCAAGTTCGAGCCGTTCAAGCGGACGATGCAATCGGTTCTCTATTTGCCGCACTTTTTCTCTTGGGTTATTGTGGTCAGCCTTGTGACCTTGTTCCTGAAAGGGGAAGGCATTCTCAATAACATGCTTGGCGACTGGTTCGGAATCGCTCCGATTCAATTCCTGATTAAGCCGGATCTGTTCATGCCGCTGATTGTTGCGGAAGCGATTTGGAAGGAAAGCGGTTGGGGCACGATCATCTATTTGGCGGCCATCGCAGGCATCAATCCTGAGTTGTATGAAGCGGCCATTGTAGACGGTGCAGGGCGTTGGCGCAAAATTTGGAATGTTACGCTCCCAGGCATGCGCCCCACGATCGTTATTCTCATGATTCTTGCCTTGGGGAACGTGCTGGACTCCGGCTTCGAACAAATCTTTCTGAACTTGAACGCGTTTACGAAACAAGCGGGCAACGTACTGGATACTTACGTTTATTTCAAGGGGATCCAGGATGCTCAATTCAGCTTTGCCGCAGCTGTAGGGATGTTTAAGTCGGTAGTAGGGTTTGTGCTCATCATAGCTGCCAATAAATTTGCGAAGCGCATGGGTGGCGAAGGGTTGTTCTAAACCGCACGCATCGTTACAAGGAGAGGAACTTGCATTATGTATAAGATTGGCAACCGAGTGTTTGATTCCGTCAATATGTTTATTCTTCTTTTGCTAGCCTTGTCGACTACCGTTCCTTTTCTCTATATAGCGGCGGTTTCGTTTTCCACGAACGCGGAATACATTTCGCGCGAGTTTTTCCTCATCCCGCATAAGTGGGTGCTGGATTCCTACAGGCTGATCTTCAACTCCTCGCAATTTGTCCACGCCCTTGGAGTCAGTGTGGGTATTACGGTTGTAGGTTCGTTTGTCAATCTATTGTTTACGACCACTATGGCATACGGATTGACGAGAAATGCGTTCGGGCAAAAGGCGATCTTGTTCATGGTCCTGTTCACGATCGTGTTCAGCGCGGGGATGATTCCTACTTACTTGATCGTCAAGGCGACGGGGCTGCTAAATAGCTATTGGGCTTTGATCATTCCAGGCGCGATCAGCACGTTCAATTTAATTATCATTCGTCAATTTTTTCAGAATATTCCACAAGAATTGAACGAATCTGCCCTGATGGACGGTGCGAACGAGATGCAGGTTTTCACTCGGATCGCTTTGCCCTTGTCCAAGCCGGCCTTGGCCGCCTTCGGGCTATTCTATGCAGTGGGACATTGGAACGCCTACTTCGGCGCGGTGCTCTATCTGAACGATCCGGCCAAGTGGCCCGTGCAGGTCGTGCTGAGGCAAATGGTCATTCAGAGTCAAACGCTAAATACGCTTAACAACGAAGATGCGGCGCGTTTGATGTATGATGTGCCGGAAGAACAGATCGGGATGGCTGCCATTCTGGTGGCCACGATTCCAATTCTCCTGGTTTACCCGTTCCTGCAAAAACACTTTGCGAAAGGGGTGATGCTGGGTTCCGTAAAAGGATAGCCGCTACATCCGTCTGAGTTAAAGGATCTTGATTCATCCAGTTGTACCATTGACTAATACTATGGAGGGGTTCTTGCATGAAAATTAAAAAGTGGACCGGCCTTGCGATCGCGGGAAGTTTGCTGGTCGTCAGCGCGTGCAGCAATTCGGCAGGCACCGAGAGCAGCTCATCCCCGACGGCATCGCCATCCGCATCGCCGACGGCATCGGCTGCACCCAAGGATGATTTAACCAAAAAATTCACGGTGACCTTTATGCAATCGCAAGGGGGCGTTATTCCTCCTGCCGACGGCGTAGGCGTCAAGATGATCAACGAGAAGTTCAATGTGGATTACAAGCCAGTTCTGGTTCCTAGCGGTGAGTACGGAGCAAAAGTATCGACTACAATCGCGGCAGGCGACATGCCGGATCTCATGGGGTGGTCAGGCACGAACTTCGTAGCCTTGGCCAAGCAAGGAGCCTTCCTCCCTCTGGACGAATTTATCAATGAGTTCCCTTCGCTTAAGATGGTGCCTTCCTACGTTTGGGACGGCGTTAAGGTAGATGGCAAAATTTATGGAATCCCGCGTTACTTCCCGGTTCAGTACGGCAATACGCCGATCATCCGCCAGGACTGGCTGGATAAGCTCGGCTTGAAGATGCCTACCAACTATGAAGAGCTGAAAGCGGTCGCACTTGCCTTCACTACGAAAGACCCTGACGGCAACGGCAAGAACGATACTTACGGTATGATTCTCCAGACCGGTATTGCACCGAACTACGGAATGGGCGCTTATTGGAAGCCGGATGCCTGGTACCAGAAGAACAAAGAAGGCCAAGTTATTCCAAACATTATCAGCGACGCCAACAAACAAGTGGCAATGTTCCTCGCGGATCTGCATAAGGCGGGAGCGCTTCCTCCGGACTGGGCGACTACGAATGCGACCAATGCGAGAAACAGCTTCTACGCCGGCAAGGGCGGTATTTATCAGCAACAACCGTATGACCAAGGGCCGTCTGCGTTCAAGTCGCTGCGTGAACTGCAACCGGAAGCGAAGCTCGTAGCCATCCCGCCATTCAAAGCTCCTGACGGCAGCCAAGGCTATATGGGTCAACCAGGCTGGTCCGGCATGTACGTCCTGAACGGCAAGCTGAAGGACGACAAAGCCAAAGTACGCCGCATTCTCAGCATTTTGGAGAACTTCCGTACCTTTATCCCGGTCGATCAGCGCAATCCGAGCAACAAGCTGTTCGATTGGAACTATGGCGGTCTTAATGCAGGCTACAAGTTCGACAACAACCTCCTGACCGTAGAGTACGGCAAGGGCTTGGTGCCGATCGAGTACATGGAGAACAGAATGTGGGCTCCGAACGACGAAGCCAATGATGTTTCCCGCGTTCCAACGGTAACGGATCCGTTGCAGAAGAGTACGTTTGCCTCCCTGGAGCAAATGCATAAGGATACGAAGATTTACCTCAACCCGGTTAACCGCGTCTACTCGGAGACGTTTACGGCCAAGTTCTGGGCGCTTGTCTCTCCGTTTGACGCTGAAGTAACCAAGATGATCTACGGCCAACGTTCCTTCGACGATTGGGATAAGATTGTCGCTGAATTCCTGGCGAACGGCGGTACGCAAATGATCAAGGAAGTCAACGACGAGATGAAGAAGAACAACATCGTCGGCGAGTTCCAATAAGGTAAACCACGCCTATCGACAGACTCCTCGATTCACCTACGCGGTGGATCGAGGAGTCTTTTTGTTCACACTCGATTGTTTACACAAAAACAGGAGAGAACAGGCGCTACGTCCTGCTCTCCCCTGCGTTACTTCCGATGCTGGGACCTGTACTGGCTTGGAGTACAGCCTGTCAGCTCCTTGAATACGCGTCCGAAATGCGTTGGGCTGTCAAACCCGACGATCTGTGAAATATCGGTAATGCTGAATTCCGAATCTCGCAGCAATTTTTGCGACTCCGATGTGCGGACATTGTTCAAATATTTTACAAATGTAAATCCGGTCACAAGCTTGAACAGCCGGCTAAGATGGAACGGGCTGATATGGAACATGTCAGCGAGCATGGTTAAGGTCAACGGATCCGAATAGCTGGCAGCTATGAATTTGGCGATGTCGCCCACTTTTCTGTGCAACGGGTTTCTATGTATCTCCCGATTGCTTCGCTCATGATGGACATGCCGCTGCATCCACAACAGAAGCTCCAGCAGCGATATTCTCATGTAGTCCATATAACCGAATTCACGTTTGTTGTACTCACGGAGCATCTTGGTCAAGAGCGACTCGATGAAGCTTCGCTCCGCTGCCGAAAGACGCAGCAGCTTGATATCCGTGAAAATATTGAGCAGCTCGGGAATCGATTCAATATGGCCGTCCAGAAACTTGCGATTGAAGGCAATAATGATGCCGTCCCGGTACGAGTCGTCGAGCGGCTGGTGGACATCCGTCCGGTCGATCAGAATCAATTGGCCCTTCTCCAGCCTGTAAAATTGATCCTTGATCCAATACCTTCTGGACCCGTCCAGCAAGTAATACATTTCATACGTTTCGTCATGATTATGAGCGGGGTAGTTATCAGTGAGCCTGTCTCTCTGGACCCGTTCGATCAAAAAATCGTTGACGGGAAATGGAAATTCAAAGTGATGCAGAATATCCATCGAACTCACACCTCTCTGTCCTGGCTTGCGCTCGTACTCTCATTTTAACATAGCCCTGTTTGTCGAACAATGTAGAAAGTCAAGTGATGTATAGTTGCAAAAATTGTAGAATGCGTCATAAAAGAAGCAAGCACTGTAAGGTGAACCAGCATGCGAATGAGATAAACTTTATTATGTAAGCGGTTACTGCTAATTGCCCTTGTACGCACTTATTGAAATGTTGGAGGTGATGGTCAAAGACGGGATTTCGCAGTAAAGTTCGTGATGATTCAATCTGGTTATTGTGAAGGGAGATCTTAAAGATGATGAGGCGCGCCTGGAAACAAGCTCTTCTGTTGATTTTAATGATTACAAGTATCATTCCTATTTTTCCCGGTGTAGCTAGCGCCAGTGTTTTGCCATTCTATGCTTCGGCTCAGACATCGGGCTCGATGACGGTGAAGCTGTACCCGACCGAGAACGTCAGCCCCGGCGTATCGACGGTGGTCACGTTCGGCGTGCCGTTCACCCGCGGTTCGGTCGCACCGGCCGATCTGAACAAGATCCGCGTGCTGAAGGGAGGCGTGGAAATCGGTGCTTTCGTCGAAATGCAGACACCGTGGCGTCATATCTCGAATCCGCTGCTGGACGGGACTTCCGTTCGGGTAGCGCGCATTCAAATCTCGTATACGTTCACCAATACGTTCCCGAGCTACGAAGAGATTACGGTGCAGTGGGGGACGACAACCCGCACGCAGAACGTCTCGACGAAGGTCGATCCGAAGTCGGCCTGGCATCAAGTCGTCAGCGGCACATTCGTCGCGGCAGACAATATCTACGAGCCTGACGTCTATGCCGTGCTGCCAAAGGCTGTGCTGTCGGGCGGCGTGTTGAATCCGCAGCAAATGACGCCGGCGAAGGACGAGATCGGACTTACGCGAGACGATCCGTTTTCGATGGATGCCGTCGAGCATTATCCGGACTTTGACGAATTCGACTATTCGTTCAAAAACTTCTTCTATACGGTCATAAATGAAGACAATATCGGCGTGACGCTGCCGAACCCGTACAAGACAGCGGGGCCTCAGTCGGAAACATGGCTGTACGATCGGTCCGCCACGATGTATGACTTATACTTCATGAACGGTTCATTCCGGGCATTGAGGGAAGCGACTCGCAGCACGCAATTTTACGCCAGTCAGCTGTGGGATGACTCGACGGCAAACGTCCCGACGATCGGGATGTTCAAGCTGAAGGCAACAGCTTCGAACTCTGCTGGCGGCAACAATGCTATGTACTCTTACAATGAGAGTATGGCTTACAATTACTGGTTGACGGGCAATGACGACATGCTCGATCCAATCGATTGGATTGTGAACGTCCATGAGCTGAATACGGTGCCTACGCGCTGGTCGATCAGCCTGACGAACTGGACGGAGCGCCATACGTCCTTCCGCCTGCTGGCCAACATCATTGCGTACGAAGTGCTTGGTTTGACCAAGTACAAAGACAAAGTTGTCTCGCAAACCGACGATTTCATTTGGCATCAGAACGGGGCGGACGGGGCTTTCCCTAGCGGATATGTTGACGGAGGTTTGTACCATAAAGGCAAGCAGCATGCCGATGACGAAGGAGTTCGAGAGGACTTCCTGGGTTCGTCCTGGATGACCGTACTGGTGCAGCAATCGATGATCCGCGCCTACTCGGTGCTGCCCAGCAATGAGATTGCCGGGTTTATCAAGCGAGTCGGCAACTTCCTGAAGGCAACGGTCAAATACGACCCTTACCACATATACGATTCTTATCCGGGGACGCTTGCCTACCCAGACTATTTGATGAAATACGACGGCACACCGGATGCGATCAGCGGCAACCGCGGCAGCGCGGGCAACCCGCACGGCGGCAGTACGATTGATCATAACATCTCGGTAGCAACCGGTATGCTCTGGGCGGAGTACTTCAATCAGCTGCTTGGCGGATCGCCGGACGCCACAATGACGGACATCGCGATGGATCTGTACTATGGCTATGATATCGGCGTCAACTTCTATACACGGCCAGGCAATACAGTAAGCAGTGGCGGCAAAGCCGAATATCGCTATGGCGTAACCGCAGCAGGAACTTCAAACAGTTTCCGCAAATGGTCGTGGGAGTATAAGCCGTCGGTGAGCCTCTCCTGGCTGGCCGACCAGCTCGGCGCGAGCGTGAAGCTACCGCCTGAATTGGAGGTCGCTTCGCCTGCAGCGGGTGAAGTATTAAGCGCTCCTGCAACAATCGGTATTGAGGCTCTGGTCAAAGCGACCTCCGCCTCGATTACGAAGGTAGAGTTCTTCAACGGCTCAACCAAGCTGGGCGAGAAAACATCGCCGCCATACAACTACACATGGTCTTCCGTAGCGGCAGGCAACTATGCGGTCAAAGTGGTCGCAACGGACAGCAACGGCAAGACGAATGAAGTGATCCGCAACATCTCGGTGCTGGATACGACCGGATTCAGCAATTACAGAGCTGTACTCAGCTCCGGCGTCTTCAAGTCATTGCCTATCGGCACCCAATCCGGCACCTTCACCATCGAGCTGGATGCCAAACCGCTGGCGGCGAATCTCGATGCCGGAATCAGCCTATCCCAAGGCGCGGCAAGCAGCTGGTCGATGCCGGCCGTAGTCCGCTTCGGCGCATCGAACACCATCGAAGCGCGAAACGATATAACGTATACAGGAGCTACACCGTATTCGCCGAACACGACCTACCACTTCCGCATCGTGGTCAACACGCCGGCGAAAACATATAGCGTGTATGTAACCCCGGAAGGCGGCTCTGAAATTACCATAGCGACGGACATTAATTTCCGCAGCACACCGGTCGTCTCTACGCTCAATACGCTCAACGTGATGAGCAGCGGATCCGGCGGATTGCTTATTGGCAATGTAACCGGCGGCAGTGCCGATATTACGCCGCCGACAGTGTCGGTGACCGCTCCATCGGCGTCCGGCACGATCTCCGGATCGACGACGCTGACCGCGTCGGCGAGCGACGCTTCGGGCATTGCAAACGTGCAATTCTACGTGGATGGCATTCGTGCCGGCAGCCTGCTCACGACGTCGCCATACACGACGACGTTCAACGCTTCTACATTGTCGAACGGTACGCATGCAATTACGGCCAAAGCGACGGATACGGCAGGCAACGTAACCGTATCGGCACCGGTATCGGTTACGGTGACCGGAGGCGGTTCGGCCGATTCGACAGGACCCAGCGTGTCGATAACAGCGCCGAGTGCCGGTACGGTCAGCGGAATCATTGCGATCGCAGCAACCGCATCTGACGATGTCCGAGTAGGCGGGGTGACTTTCAAGGTCGACGGCAGACCAATCAAAGCGGAAGTGCTGGATGCGCCGTTCACGGCCTCGTACGACACTTCATCGCTTACGGCAGGCAGCCATACGATTACAGCGGTCGCGCGCGACACATCCGGTAACACGACGACCTCGTCGAGCGTAGAGGTCAATGTGACGGACTCCACGCCGCCGCAAGTGATCATTGCTACACCTAGCGCAGGCACGATCTATTCGACGTCGTTCCAGTTGTCGGCTGTTGCGGCTGACAACGCAGGCATTGCAGGCGTACGCTTCTATGCGGACGGCAATCCGCTCGCAGCGGAAGATACGACGGTGCCGTTCAGCCTTACGGTTACTTCCGGGATGCTGTCAGCCGGCTCGCATGAACTGACGGCGATAGCCCGCGATACATCGAACAACACGACCACTTCGTCGCCGGTCATCATTACGTTCAGTCCGGACACGACGGCGCCAACCGTCTCGGTAACGGCTCCGACCGCCAGCTCGACGAACAGCGGCATTATCGTATTGACGGCATCGGCATCCGACGATTACGGGGTTGCCAATGTTCAGTTCAAGATCGACGGCAACCCGGTCGGCCCGCTGCTTACGGCAGCTCCTTATGAACTGACCTACAACACGATGCATTTGACGGACGGCAATCATTCCTTCACGGCAACCGCTAAAGATTTCGCTAACAACACAACGACTTCTTCTACGGTTACGGCATCGGCGAGCAATGGCAGCGGAGGCACCGGAACCGTATCGTATCAAGACGGAGTCGGCAACTATGACGGAACTCGCGATTTCCATATCATATCCGGTTCAGCCAATGAACCGAACCGCACGTTGACAACCGTATATTTGCGCGATACGACCAACGGGCTGCTCCGATTCGACGACATTGTGATTCCTCCCGGCACCAAGGTGAGCTCCGCGTCCTTGAGCTTGGTCTATAACGGGGGAGCCGGACTCGGACCCATCATCGATGGCCGCTATCTCCAAACACCGTGGAACGGCGTTTCGGGCTTGATCAACTGGAACAAACGGACGGTATTCGACTTCTGGAATACGCCGGGTGCGGAAGGGGACGGAACCGACTATATCAGCGGCAAATCATTCTCGATGACGTTCCCGACGACGGGTACGCCGGTCACCCAAACGTTGGATACGGCCGTCGTGCAGAGCTGGCTGGACAATCCGGCCGACAATCACGGGATCGTCCTGTTCTCCTCGCCGACGCTTACAACGAACTTGACGATCCGCTCCTCCGAGCACGCTACGGTTGCCTCGCGTCCGAAGCTTACGATCAACTTCGAGCCGATCAGCGCTACTTCGGCGCCGGCATGGGCTTCCGGCTATCCGGCTGCAGGTACAGCTACCATGAGCACAGCGCCGGTGAAGGTGGAGACGACCACCAACAGCACGGCTTACTTCGTTGCCCTTGCTTCAGGCGCATCGGCGCCTTCATCCGCTCAGGTGAAGGCGGGACAAAATGCGGCGGGATCCACAGTAGCGTCCAGCCTGCGCGGCAGCGCTGCGCTCACAGCCAATGTGGAATCGACGCTGACCGCAACCGGCTTGACCGCGGCAACGACGTACGACATCTACACAGTCGCAGAGAGCAGCACCAGCGATTTGCAATCGTCTCCGACCAAAGTAACCGTCACGACAACAAGCAATACGCCGCCGACGGTAACGATGACCTCACCGAGCGACAGCTCGACGGTTAGCGGTACGATTACGCTGACCGCGACCGCAACGGATGCCGACGGGATCGCATCCGTCCAGTTCTTATCGGACGGCGTCCTCTTCGGGACTCCGGATACGGTGTCGCCATACACGACGACGTTTGACACGACGACCCTTACGAACGGAACGCATACGTTCGCCGCGAAAGCGATCGACAACCTGAATGGTGAAACGACTTCGTCGGCAGTGACCGTCACGGTAGCCAACAGCAGCGGCTCGTCCGGAACGGCAACGTTCCAGCAAGGCGCGGACAGCTACACCGGCGCTATAGACTTCCATATTACATCGGGGAGCTCCGGCGCACCGAACAAAACGGCCAACGTCATGTACGCTTACAACACGACTACGCCTTCGTACCATAACAGTTTGTTGAAGTTCGGCAGTCTGTCGATCCCGGCAGGAACGGTGGTCCAGTCCGCCACGTTGACGCTGAACCGTCATGGAGGTTCGTATGGAGTCATCGAAGGCCGCTACTTGCAGACGGCATGGAACGACGTGACCGGTACGATCAACTGGACACAGCGAACCGCTTCCGACAACTGGGGCACGCCGGGCGGTACAGGAAGCGGTACCGACACGATCAGCGGCAAGGTGTTCGAGGCTGACTTCCAGACAGGAACGCCGGCTGTAGTTGCGCTCGATCCGGAAGTAGTACAAAGCTGGATCAGCAATCCGTCCACCAACCTGGGGATCGTCCTGAGCTCGTCGGTGGCGGGACGCAGCATTCAGATCCGCTCGTCCGACTATGCGACGGTTGCCGATCGTCCGTTGCTGACGATCAACTATGTGTCGATTCCAACCGCTCCGGCATGGGTGTCCGGCTATCCGGATGCGGGAACGGCGACGGGGACGACCGCCCCTGTGAAGGTGAAGACGGATATCAACGGCACGGCCTACTTTGTCACGCTGCCATCCGGCGCTGCGGCTCCATCGTCGGCGCAAGTGAAAGCCGGACAAAATGCAGCCGGTTCCACCGTAGCCTCCAGCTTGCGCGGCAGCACTTCCTTGACGGCTAACACGGAAGCGACATTAACCGCAACAACGCTGACGCCGAACACGACTTACGACATCTATGTAGTAGCCGAAAGCACAGCTAGCGACCTGCAGTCCTCCCCGGTCAAAGTGACGGTGACGACGGCGAATGTCAGCGCCGGAACGGCAACGTTCCAACAAGGCGTGAGCAGCTATAGCGGGGCCATCGACTTCCACATTTTGTCTACGAGCACAAGCTCGCCGAATCGAACCGCTAATGTCATGTACGCCTACAATACGACAACGCCTTCTTATCACAACAGCTTGTTGAAGTTCAGCGGCGTGTCGATCCCATCCGGGACGGTCGTGCAGTCCGCTACCTTGACCTTGACCCGTCATGGCGGCTCGTACGGAATTATCGAAGGTCGCTATCTGCAGACACCGTGGAATGATACATCGTCCGGCACGATCCACTGGACGAAGCGCAACGCGATCGACGACTGGGCGTCCCCGGGAGCTTCCGGCAGCGGAACCGACTACATCAGCGGCAAGCTGTTCGAAGTGGACTTCCAATCCGGCATTCCATCGACGACGGTAACGCTTGATCCGGCGGTCGTACAGAGCTGGATCGACAATCCGTCTACCAACTGGGGCGTCGTGCTCAGCTCGCCGGTAGCGGGGCGCAGCATCCAAATCCGCAGCTCCGACTATGCAACGGCAGGCGATCGTCCGTTGCTGACGATCAACTATGTTCCGCAATAATCGTTAGCGATACAAAAAGGACCCGACAGCTACTCGAAGCTGCGGGTCTTTTTATTTATATTGTTTCCTATACTTGAGCGGCGAGCAGCCGACCTGCTCCTTGAACACGCGGCCGAAATGCGTCGAGCTGTCGAAGCCCACCTGCTGGGCGATCTCGGTCACATTGAGGTTCGTATCGCGCAGCAGCTTCTGCGACTCGAGCGTCCTCACGCTGTGGATGTACTCGATGAACGTGAAGCCCGTCACCTCCTTGAACATCCGGCTCAAGTGATAGGGACTGATGTAGAACGTCTGGGAGATGCCGGCGAGTGTCAGCTCTTCCATGTATGTTTGGTTGATATGTTTGACGATATCGGATATTTTCTCGTGAATCGAATTGGCGTGCCGGACCGTGATGCGGGAGACGCTTTCATTTTTGCGCTTCAGCCAGACAAGCAGCTCCATCATAGTCGCCTTCAAGTACACCAAGTAGCCGAAGTCCTTTTTCCCGTGCTCCCGCACCATCTTCAGCAACAGCGATTCGATAAAGCTTTGCTCCGCGGCGGTGAACCGGAACAGCTTCGTGCGCGTAAAAGTCTCCAGAATTTCGTCCAGAATAGGCTGCAGCAAGTCATGCTCGAGAAATTGGCGGTTGAACGCGACCAGAATACCTTCGCGCACCTCGTTTTCCTTGTCGATGTTCTTGTGAATGTCGTGACGGTCGATCATCACCATATCGCCTTTTTCCAGCACATAGGTGCGGTCTCTGATGAAATAGCTCCGGACGCCGTCCAGCAAATAATACATCTCGTACGTTTCGTGGCTGTGGTACTGGGACAAGTGGACATCCGTCACCAATTTTCGGGTTCGCAGAATGATAAAGTGATCTTCCAGCTCAAACAGGTTCTGACCGTTCATAGACATGGACAAGCGGAACACCTCCAGCTTCATTTTAGCATACGATTAGCTGAAACAGCAATTTAAGTGGATAAATGAGAAAAAAAAGCAAGAGATGTGCTGAATATGTACGAAATTTGCTTTATCCTTAAATTGAGGATGTGTACTCTTTGGGTGCATCCGGCGAGGCGTATGCCTGGCAACAGTTTGGCACAAAGGAGCTTGGCCATGATCCGCAGATTGAGAGAACAGGACTGTGAGGCCAGTCTCGAGCTGACCGAGTTTTCGTTCCGGTTGAATTTATCAGCTGCCGAGAGGATGAGACGGCTCGAGCAGATGAAGACGGATTACGTCTTGGGCTACTATGAGAATGATATATTGGCGGCCAAGCTGGTCATTTTGCCATTCCGTATGTATTTGGGCGGGAAAAAGCTGGATATGGGAGGCATTGCAAGCGTAGCGACATGGCCGGAGCATCGGCGCAAAGGGATGGTCGGCAAGCTGATCACCCATTCGCTGCAAGCGATGCGGGAGCAAGGGCAAACCGTTTCCGTGCTCAACCCGTTCTCCTTCGTGTTTTACCGCAAATACGGCTGGGGATATTTTGGAGAAATCAAACGTTACAAATATGCGGTGAGCCGTACGACCGCCATTCCGGTTCCGGGTGGGTATGTGGAGCGGAAGTCGCGACGGGATCTGGCTGTAATCCGCGACGTGTACGAAGCGTTCGCCGCCAAATACAACGGCATGCTGAGCCGCGACGATGCCTGGTGGGAGCATCAGGTATTCCGGCGGAAGCTGGGTCAGCTGGCCGTCGACTTCGACGAGTCGGGGCAGCCCAGAGGGTACGTCATGTATTCGGTGGAAGGCACTGTGCTCGATGTAAAAGAGTTCATCTACCTGGATGAGCTCAGCCGTTCCAGACTGCTCCGGTTTCTCGCGATGCACGATTCGATGACGGAGCAAGTGACATTTACCGCACCGGCGGGGGATCTGCTCGTTACCTTGTTCGATACGCCGCCAGCCCGATCCGAAGTGAATGCATGCTACATGACCCGGATAGTCGATATGAAAGGGTTTCTGGAGCAGTATCCGTTCGAGAGCGACGGGGAGGAGATTACGTTGCGGTTCCAGGTGGAAGATCAGCAGGCGCCATGGAACAACGGCCGCTTCGAGCTGACGATCGAGGCGGACGGGCATGCTACGGCCACGAAGCTAGAGCTGCGGGAAGTCGAATTGGGCTCGGCAGACGGCGGAGCGGCAAGTGGGCAAGCAGGATGGCTGGCGGGACCGATTCATGTGTTCTCCTCCCTGTTCATGGGGTTCGGTGACAGCCGGTCCTACGTCGACTCTGGTTTGCTGGCTGGAGATCGCAAAACGGCGGAAATGCTCGATCGGCTTTTGTCGAAGCAGCAGCCCTATATTTTGGATATGTTCTAATGCATAACAAGGGAACAGAGGCTTCATTCCATTCGTGGAATGAAGCCTCTTTCCTTGAAATGGAAATAAAAACAGCAAAAAATGTCGATTACACAACTAAATGAGCAATGATTGTAAGGTTAATGCTCGTATTTTGCTTTATTATTATTCTGTAAGCGCTTGCTTATGCCGTACATCAGGTCTAATATGTTCCTGTTCCTACTTCGATAATCGGGGAGGTGATTCGTTCCTAGAGTTGGAGCTGCATCCGAGAATCCGTTCTCATCCACCATCCGCCATTCACCACCCACAATCGAAAGGAGTAGTGTTAATGATGATGAAGCGCGTTTGGAAGCAAACCTTGCTGATGATCCTGCTCATTACGGGGATCGTGCCCGTCTTCCCGGGCGTTGCCAGCGCAACGGTTCTCCCGTTCTACGCTTCCGCCGAGACCTCCGGTACGATGACAGTCAAGCTGCATCCTACCGAGAATGTCGATACCGGCGTTCCGACGCTTGTCACCTTCGGCGTTCCGTTCACCCGCGGATCCGTCGCCCCGGCCGATCTGACCAAATTCCGGGTGCTGAAGGGAGGCGTCGAAATTCCCGCTTATGTCGCCATGCAAACCCCTTGGAGACATATTACGAACCCCGCGCTGGACGGCACCTCCGTTCGCGTAGCGACCGTTCAGATCCCATACACATTCACCTCCGCTTTCCCTAACAGCGAGAACATCACCATCGAATGGGGGACGACGACCCGCACCCAGAACATCTCCACACTGACCGATCCGAAGACGGCATGGCACCAAGTCGTCAGCGGCACGTTCGTCGCGACGGACAATATTTATGAGCCGGATGTGTACGCGGTGCTTCCGAAGGACGTCCTGTCGAAAGGCACGCTCAATCCGCAGCGGATGAATCCGATGGACGACGATATAGGCGTCAATCGCGACGATCCTTCCTCCATGAAGGCGGTCGAGCATTATCCGGATTTTGACGAAGCCGATTATGCGTTCAAAAACTTTTTCTATACCGTTATCAATGAAGACAACATCGCCGTGACCGAAACGAATCCGTACAAGGATGCCGGTGCGAACTCCGAAACTTGGCTGTACGATCGTTCCTCGACGATGTACGATTTGTACTTCCGCTCCGGCTCGTTCAAGGCGCTTCGCGAAGCGACGCGCAGCACGCAGTTCTATGCGAGCAAGCTATGGGACGCTACGACGACGCCGACCAAGGCGATCGGCTTGTTCAAGCTGAAGGCGACCTCTACATCTGCAGGCGGCGGCAACAACTCTATGTACTCTTACAACGAGCCGCTCGCGTACGACTACTGGCTGACCGGCAATGCCGGGATGCTAGATCCGATCGACTGGATCGTCAACGCGCAAGAACAAAATACGGAGAACACCCGCTGGTCGGCCGGTCTGAGCACATGGACGGAACGGCATACGGCGTTCCGCCTGCTAGCCAACGTTATCGCTTATGAAGTATTGGGGCTAACGAAGTACAAGGACAACGTGGTCTCGCAAACAGGTGACTTCATCTGGCATCAGAATGGCGCCGGCGGTGCGATACCGTCCGGTTACGTCGACGGCGGTTTGTATCACAAGGGCTCGCAGCATGGGGACGGTGTGAGCGCGGATTTTGTCGCTTCGTCATGGATGACCATCCTCTTGCAGCAATCGATGATTCGCGCCTACTCGATTACGCAGGACAGCGACATTGCGAGCTTCGTGAAGCGTGTCGGCAATTTTCTGAAAGCTGCAGTCAAATATGATCCGTACCATAGCTACGATTCATATGCAGGCACGCTGGCTTACGCCGACTATATGATGAAGTACGACGGAACGACCGACGCGGTGAGCGGCGGCCGCGGCAGTGCGGGCAATCCGCATGGAGGCAGCACGATCGATCACAATATTTCGATTGCGACCGGGCTGCTCTGGTCCGAATATTTCAACCAGCTGCTTGGCGGTTCGCCCGATTCTACGATTACGGATCTGGCTATGGACCTCTACCTCGGCTATGATATCGGCGTCAACTACTGGACGCGTCCGGCAGGTCCGGCAAGCGGCAAAGCGGCTTTCCGCGTGAACCCGTGGCGCAAATGGTCGTGGGAGCACAAACCTTCTGTCAGCTTGTCCTGGCTTGCGAACCAGATCGGGGTCAGCCTGCAGCTGCCGCCGGACATTACGATGTCCGCTCCTGTGGAAGGCCAGATTTTCTCCGAATCGGCTACGATCGGCATCGATCCGCTTGTGACCGCGAACTCGGGATCGATTACGAAAGTGGAGTTTTTCAACGGCGTTACCAAGCTCGGAGAGAAAACATCGCCTCCTTACAACTACACTTGGTCATCCGTAGCGGCAGGCAGCTATGCGATCAAGGTGAAGGCGACGGACAGCAACGGCAAGTCCAGCGAGACGATCCGCAACGTGCGGGTGCTCGACACGACGGGACTTGCTAACTGGAAGGCGGCGATCTATGCCGGTCAATTTAAGTCTTATCCGCTGGGCACGCAAACCGGCACGTTTACCGTAGAGCTCGATGCCATGCCGCTCGCTGCGACGGTCGACGGCGGCGTGAGCTTTTCCCTCGGCTCGGCCGGCGGCTCTTGGTCGATGCCGGCCGTCGTACGCTTCGGAACGGCAGGCAAGATCGAAGCGCGCGACAACATTACCTATGTCGGTCCGGGAACGCCGATTACGTATTCGGCGAATCAAGTGTATCGTCTGCGCATCGTCGTCGATACGGCGGCTAAGACGTATAGCGCATATGTAACTCCGCCTAGCAGCTCGGAATTGACGATTGCGACGAACATCGCCTTCCGCAGCACGCCGGTCGTATCGAGCCTCGATACGCTGAACGTAATGGGCGATATCGGCGGCTTGCTCGTCGGCAACGTAACAGGCGGCACCGGCGACGTTACCGCTCCGACGGTCTCGATCTCGGCACCGTCCGCCTCGAGCACGATTTCGGGCTCCACGACGATTACCGCATCCGCCACCGATGCGACAGGCGTCAGCAGCGTGCAGCTGTTCATCGACGGCATCCAGGTCGGCAATACGCTGACGGCTTCGCCTTACACGACGACGTTCAACGCGGCTACTTTGTCGAACGGCACGCATACGATAACGGCGAAAGCGGTGGATGCCGCAGGCAATACATCCTATTCGGCACCGGTCTCCGTTACGGTGACGGGCGGCGGCTCGTCGGATTCGACTGCGCCGACGGTTTCGATGACCTCGCCAAGCCCAGGCACCGTTAGCGGCTCGATTACCTTGTCTGCGAACGCTGCGGACGACGTGCGCGTAGGCGGCGTCACCTTCCACGTGGACGGCAAGCCGGCCACGACCGAGTTGCTGAACGCACCGTTCTCGACTTCGTTCAACACTAGCTCGCTCACGTCGGGCAACCACACCATTACGGCCGTCGCCCGCGACACTTCGGGCAATACGACGACCTCCACAGGCGTGACTGTCAACGTGACGGACGGAACTCCGCCGCAAGGCGTCATCAGTCAGCCTGCTGCAGGCACGATCTATACGACGTCGTTCCAGCTGGCGGCTGTTGCCAGCGACAATGTCGGCGTAGCGGGCGTAAGATTCTATGCCGACGGAAGCCCGCTGGCGGCTGAGGATACGAGCATACCGTTCAACCTTACTGTCACGTCCGGCATGCTGTCGGCCGGCGCGCATGCGCTGACGGCGGTAGTCCGCGACACGTCGAACAATACGTATACGACGCCTGCGGTCAACATCATATTCAGCCCGGACAGCACAGCGCCTACCGTATCCGTCACTTCGCCGACCGCAAGCTCGACGAACAGCGGCTACATTACCTTGACCGCTACCGCTTCCGACAACTACGGCGTAGGCAGCGTGCAGTTCAAGCTGGACGGCAATCCGATCGGAGCTCCGATCACTTCGGCTCCGTACACAATGTCCTACAACACGATGGGCGTGCTGGACGGCAGCCATACGTTCACCGCAACGGCCGTCGACTATGCGGCCAACGCGACGACTTCCTCCGGCGTAGGCGTCACGATCAGCAACAACAGCGGCGGCTCAGGTACAATTACGTATCAGTACGGAGTCGACAACTATACGCTCACGAAGGATGTCGGGATTACCAGCCAAGGCTCTGGCAATACGGTTGCAGCCAAGACGGGGGCCGATATCAATATTTACAACCAAACGCAGCAGGCGTCGCCTTATAATATGTTCTCGATCATTCGTTTCGACGGTATCACGATTCCGCTGAATACGAAGGTGGACTCCGCCACTTTGACGGTTCGCATGAGCTCCAACGTGAATCCGACGAATATCGAAGGGCGCTACTTGAACACTTATTGGAACTATGACTCCTCGCAGCTTACTTGGAATAAACGCGATGTTACGGACTCGTGGAATACGCCGGGGGCGGCCGGCGACGGTACGGATTTCATCACCGGCAAATCGTTTACGACAACCCTTACGACCGGCTGGCAGAATAAGACGATTACCCTTGATCCGGATGTCGTGCAGAGCTGGTTGACGGATCCTTCCTCGAATCACGGGGTTAAAATTAACTCTATGACTCAAGCTACAACCGTCAAGCTCAACGGCTCGGAGAATACGACGGAGGCTTACCGACCGAAGCTCAGCATCACTTATTCGCCTTCGGACACGACCGCCCCGACGGTTTCGGTCACATCGCCAACAGGCGGCGCTACGCTGACCGGTGTGACGAACTTGACTGCCAATGCCTCCGACAATGTCGGTGTGGTGGGCGTACAGTTCTACTTCAACGGAAATGCGGCCGGTGCGGAAGATACCGTCGCTCCTTACGACGTGTCGTATGATACGAGCGCTTTGACGCCGGGCTCCTACACCGTCACGGCGGTAGCGCGCGATGCGGCCGGCAACACGACGACGTCTTCCGGCGTCAACGTGACCGTCGCAGCGCCGGCACCGGTGACCGTGACGTTCCAGGAAGGCGTCAGCAGCTACACGGGGACAAAGGATATCCAGATTCGTACGGGAAGCGGTTCCTCGTATACGGGAACGGAAAGTTATGTCTACAATAAACTGGATCTGACGAGTGGTGCTTACGAGATCCAGAGCTTGCTCCGGTTCGACAACATCTCGATTCCGGCCGGTAAGACGGTGACGTCGGCCTCACTAAAGCTGACGTTCATCAATTACAACACTATGGATTTAACCGGGTACTACTTGAACACGACTTGGGGGGCTACCTCGGCCACTTGGGTTAACAAAGCTACGAGTACGCCTTGGAACACAGCGGGAGCTCGCGGCGTCGGTACCGACATCAAGAGCGGGCTGTCGTTTACAGTACCGTTCACGACGACGGGGACGGCGATCGTGAAGAACATCACGCTCGATACGGCGACGGTGCAGGATTGGCTCGACAATCCTTCGAACAACCACGGGGTGCTGCTGTACTCCGCGGTGCCGGGCAAGATCATTCGCTTCTACACGTCCGAGCATGCTACGACGAGCTATCGCCCGGAATTGAGCATTACGTATCAATAAAGCCAAGTTAACAAAAGCAAAAACAAACAACGGATGAGCCGGGCTCATCCGTTGTTTGTTTTTGATGGCATTTTACTGGCGTAAAAAATAAGGATAGGGCGTATTACTCCCGCGCCATCCCCTGCGTCTGAATCAGAAAACTCTCACATCCGTCGTCATGTTACGGTTCTGTAGCTGCATAAGCTGTATCGTATCCGTTTTCAATCGCTGATCAGGTCATAAGAAAGGAGGGAATAATACATTTATCGCCTAATTGTGACGTAATAAAAATATTTATATTCCATACTATATAATGAATGGTGTATACTATATCTGCAGGACCATTAATACGCGCAAAGGTGGAACGGAGAATGGAAAATACGGCTGTCAAATTGAATTTGGGTGTCATTTTGTGCAAACACTGCTCGGCCATCATCGATACGGTGGATTCCGAGAACGTCGTCACCTACTACTCCGTCTGTCAGGATACGAGCTGCGCCGACCGCAACGAAATGTGCGCCGACTGCGATTAGGAGACACTGGCCTTCCTTCATTTATATATCCCATTTGGACCGTTCGGCGATGCCGGGCGGTTTTGTCGTCGTTATAAGGAACCAAAGAGGCAACGCTGGGCGGATAAGTCGGTTGGAGAGTGTAGTTTCCCGGCCGCTGCCCTCCCCTGCACAAACGAAAGGCCACGGAACTGGATGATCTTCGCGGATGGCCTTCTTGTTGTGGTGTTGTGTGGTGGTGTGGCGGACTGGGCCGGGCTAGGTGTGGACGGAGTCGGCTTCGCTAATGAGTTGTTAGCTGGGTCGGTTTTGGCGTGAGCTCGAATCCTTCCTTGCTGACTTGCTGCGGGCATTAGTGGAGACTGAGTTTGTTAATGAAAAAGGAAACTATAGACGGTGCAGAGTGACTCTAGTCCGAGTTTTCCTAACTGGAGCGCGATGGCGAGTGGGGAAATGTGTTGTAGTCCGAGTTTGCCGAGTTGGAGCGGTGTTGTTGGGAGGAGGTGTGCGGAAATGGCTCTGCAAATGGGTGAAATCGGACTACGAAGCATATCAGGACTCGCTCACGTCATGCAGTCCGAAAAAGTCGAACTGCAGAGCAGCAAGATTGTTTACACACCACGAGCAAGGCGGATTCATGCTAAGCTAGCAGTCGAAATGGCAATAAAGCAAGATATGTAGAAAACAGACAAACAAAGCAAGAGTATTAAAGATAATCACAAATTATTGCTGTATGCTGGATTTAAGTATTTATTCCTGTATATGGAGGCATTACCCGATGACAACTGCCGCTCAGGGGAACTCGGCTCCCCGCACCCATAAAACTTCCACTTATCGAATCGGACTGCTTGGCATCGATACCGGCCATGTCGTCGCGACCGCTCAACTGCTAATGAATCCGGATGACAAGTATTTCGTAGAAGGCGCGACCGTGGGCTGCGCTTTTGACGATACGGACGAGAACTTTTTCAATTTCCACCGTGTAGAGGTTTACCGGAAAACATTGACCGAAGAATACGGCATTCCGCTGGCGGCTTCGGCGGAAGAGCTGGCGGAGAAATCCGACGCCGTCTTCCTCTCCTCCATCGACGCGCGCCAGAGGCTGCGGCAGTTCCGGGCAATTGCCGAGGCCGGCAAGCCGGTCATCGTCGAGAAGCCGTTCGCGCTGTCGGTGCGGGATGCCGAAGCGATCTTCGAGTTGGCCGACCGCTACCGTACGCCGGTGTTCTGCAGCTCCTCCCTTCGCTATGCGGAGACATTCAACAAGGCGCTGCGCAAGCAGAAGGACGGCGCGATCCTCGGCATCGACTGCCTAGGGCCGCTCGATTTGCAGCCGCAGCTGCCGGGCCTGTTCTGGTATGGCGTCCATCTGACGGAGCTGCTCTTCACGGCGCTGGGTGCCGGCTGCCGCACCGTATGGGCGGTTCAAGGCGAGGGCCGCGAGCATTATGTGGGCCATTGGGAGGACGGGCGGATCGGCACCTTCCATGGCGATATTCGGCAGACGGAGCATCACAAGCGCTACTTCGCGATGCTTCACCGCGAGCAAGGCGAGAAGCCGGAGCTCGTCGATGTCCGTTCGGCCGAGAAGCCGGACTTCGCCTGCCTGCTCGAGCAGGCGATCGGCATGCTGCGGACCGGCATTTCGCCCGTTTCACAGAAGGAGACGCTGGAGATCGTCCGCTTCATGGAAGCGGCGAATCGCAGCCGCGTGTCCGGCTTGCCGGAGAAGCTGTAGCCAGTCGGATCGGAGAGGGGGTAAGCAACGGGATGGAGCACCAAGACAGGCTAGTCTGGAAAACCAAAGCAACGACGGCGATCGAGTCGCGCCGGGAGGAGCTGCTCGAGCTTGTGTCCGCACTGATCCGGTTCCCGAGCGAGAACCCGCCCGGGAACTCGTATCCGATCACCCGGTTTATCGCCGATTATCTCGGTGAAGCGGGTATTCAGTGCGAGTGGCATGAAGCGACGCCGGGCATGTGGAATCTGGTGGCGCGGACGAGCGGAGGAGGTCCAAGCCCAAGCTCTAGCCCAGGCTCAAGTTCGAACACGAATCTAAGCATGGGCACGAGTGCCACTCACGGCATTGGCACCGCATCGCCGCCCAGGAGGCTGATTTTCTGCGGCCACACCGACGTCGTCCCTGCCGGCGACCTGGCGCGCTGGCCGTTCGATCCTTACGCCGGTCTCCGCGACGACGAGTGGATCTACGGCCGAGGCGCGACTGACATGAAGGCCGGACTCGCCGGCCTGCTGTATGCCGCGGTCACCTTGAAGCGAGAAGGCGTGCCGCTGGACGGCGATTTGATTGTGGCCGTAGTGCCTGATGAGGAAACCGGCGGCCGATGGGGGATCCCTTGGCTGCTCGAGCGTGGCTTGCTGGCCGGGGATGGCTGCATCATCGCCGAGCCGGCGTTCCCATACCACCCGACGATCGGCCAGAAGGGCTGCATACGGCTGCGGCTCAAGCTCCGCGGCCAGCCGGCGCATTCCGCGCTCGCTCCGCTGCTAGGCCGCAATGCAATCGCCTCAGCGGCACTGGCGATGCAGGCGATCGCCGCAGCGGCGGAATTGCCGGTACACTTGCCTGCGGCAATGCAGCCGCTCATGGAGCGCTCGAAGCAGTTTCTCGACGAATTCGGCTTCCGGGCGGAGAGTATGATTCTGGACCGGATAGCCTTCAACGTAGGGACGATCCGCGGCGGCACGAGTGTCAATGTCGTGCCGGACTATTGCGAGCTGGAAGCGGATATGCGGATTCCGGTCGGTCTGGCCCGAGAGCAAGTGCTGGAAGCCGTGAAGCGGCGATTGGAACCGCTTGGCCCGGATGTGGAGATCGAGCTGTTCGGCATCCAGAGCGAGCCGAACTGGACGGATCCGGACGATTCCGTCTGCCGAACGCTGACGAGCAACATCGAATGGCTGACCGGACAGCCCTCCTACGGCGTGCTGCAGTGGGCGGCCAGCGACGCCCGTCATTTTCGCGAATACGGTATCCCGGTGCTGCAGTACGGTCCTGCCGATCTCTCAACCATTCACCAGTACGGGGAGCGGGCACCGGTCAAGGATACGGTGCGGGCGGCCCAAGTATTCGCAGCGACCGCGATCGATTACCTGAACGGCGGGTAGATATTGGGGAGGCACAGAGGATGAGCAAACGAAATTATCGGGTAGTCATACTAGGCGCAGGACGAATCGGAGGCGTGCATCTGCGGGCGGCCGTTCATGCCGAAGACGTCACCCCTGTGGCGATCGCCGATACGATTCCGGAAGCGGCCGAACGGCAAGCCGCCTGCTTCACGGTGAGGGTATATACGGATTATCGCGAGATGATCGACCGGGAACGGCCGGATATCGCCGTAATCGCGTTGCCGCCGTTCCTGCACCTGGAGGCGGCTGAGTACTGCGCGGAGCGCGGCTGCCATATTTTGATGGAGAAGCCGATGGCCAGGTCGGCTCAAGAATGCGAGTCGATCAACCGCGCGGTGGAGCGTCACGGCGTCCGGATGCTGGTCGGGCATACGATGCATTTTTCCAATTTGAACGTGTTGGCCAAGCGGCTTCTCGATTCGGGGGAGCTCGGCAAGCTGCTCATGATCAATCACAATTGGCATGCGTTTTATTACAATGACCGGCTCGATTGGTTTTTCGACAGGAAGCTGTCAGGCGGAGGCATTCTGATGAATTTGGGCTCGCACTCGCTCGATCTTGTCCAATGGATGTCGTCTAGCCGGGTCAGCCGGGTAAATGCGCGGTTGCATTACGCGGGTCGACGCGGCGACATCGAAGCGGCTGGGACGGTGATGGTCGAGACGGAATCGGGGGTTCCGGCGGTGCTGACCTTGTACGGCTATCATCGCAGACCCAAGAACGAACTGGAGCTGATGTGCGAGAATGGCGTCATCCGGGTCGTCCTGAATGAGGGAGCCTGGGTAATCAGGGACAGCGAATGCATCAGCCTCGGGGAGCCGGATGAGCAGGACAGCTATAGCGAGCAACTGGAAATGTTGGCTCGAGCGATTGGCAGCGGCGGCGAGCTGGAATGCGGGGGAGCGTACGGCAAGTCGATCATTGAAGCGGTGGAAGCGATTTATCGATCCCATGAAAGCGGCCAAATAGTAGAGTTGAAGGGGGCATACGCGATTGAAACGAAATGAGGTCAAGGCGAGGTTGAAACGAGGCGAGCCAAGCATAGGCTCCTGGCTGTCGATTCCGAGTCCGTTTTCCGCAGAGTGCATGTGCCGGTTGGGGTTCGACTGGCTGGTCATCGATATGGAGCACAACCCGATCTCGATCGAAACAGCGGCGTTGATGACGTCCTCCATGTTCGGCAGTTCCACGGCGCCTCTTGTGCGCATTCCTTGGAATACCGGCGAAAACATCAAGCGAGTGCTCGATATGGGCGCCTGGGGCATCGTCGTGCCGATGGTCAAAACCCGGGAAGAAGCGGAGCGGGTCGTCCGCGAGGCGAAATACTCTCCGGAGGGAGGGCGCAGCGTTGGAGGGCGTCGTCATGCTATGGGCTTCAGTTCGGAGCCGTCAACTTATTATGCTCAAGCGAATGACGAGATTCTAGTCGTTGTCCAAATCGAGCATATCGAGGCGATCCGCAATCTCGGCGATATTCTAAGCGTCCCGGGCATCGACGCCTGCTTCATCGGGCCGAACGATCTGATGTCGTCGATGGGACTGCGGCCGCAAATGACGAGCGAGGAGCCGACGGTCATCGAAGCGATCGAGCGGGTCCGGACGACGGCTAAGAAATACGGGGTTGCCTCCGGCATCCACGTATCCGATGCGGAGACGGCCAACGCTCGAATCGCGGAAGGATTCCAGTTCATCGCGATCGGCAGCGAGCTCAGCTTTATGATGAACCAAGGACAAGAAGTGTTGAACGGACTCGTAAACAACGCGGTGCATAGCTACGAGCGCCGAGAGATCCGATATTGACCGACGGAGGCCGGGAATATGAGCTATCTGGTGGCGGTCACCTCGACCGCATTTCATAACGATGCGAAGGCGTTGCTCGAAAATAAGGGGTTCGAAGTCGTCTGGAAGCCGATGCCCACGCAAGCGGAAATGGCGGAGCTGCTGCGGGAGGCGGATGCGCATATCGCCGGCTCGGAGCCGCTCGGGGCCGATATTCTGAGCCAGGCCGCCAAGCTGAAAGTGATCGCGAGAGTCGGAGTCGGCTACGACGCGGTCGATTGCCGGTATGCGGCGGAGCGGGGCATTCCGGTAACGATCACATTGGGCGCGAACGAGCAATCGGTCGCCGACCTCGTGTTCGCGCACTTGCTAGGCTTGGCGAGGCGGCTGCCGGAACAGGATCGTTCGGTCCGCGCAGGAGGCTGGTCGGCCGGTCCGATCGGCACCGAAGTGTGGAGCAAGACGATCGGCATCGTCGGGACGGGCCGCATCGGCAAGGCGGTTGCAAGGCGGGCGGCAGGCTTCGATATGAGAATCGTCGCCTATGACCCTTATCCGGACGCCGCCTGGGCCGAGTCGAACGGGATCCGTTATGTCGAGCTCGATCGGCTGCTTGCCGAGTCCGATGTGGTCACCTTGCACACGCCGGCTACCAGTGAGACAGTCGGGATGGTGAACGGAGCGTTTTTAGGGAAAATGAAGCCGACGGCTTTTCTGATCAACACGGCTAGAGGAACCCTGGTGGACGAGGAGGCGTTGTACGAAGCGCTCTCGAACGGTATGATCGCTGGCGCGGGATTAGACGTCTTCCGCGAGGAGCCTCTCCCAGCGGGGAATAAGCTGACTACGCTCGGCAACTGCCTGCTGACGAGCCACATCGCCTCTCATACGGAGGAAGCGCTCCGCCGTATGTGCGTCATGAGCGCGGAGGAAGTAGTGCGAGTGCTGGGCGGCGACTCCCCTCGTTACCCGGTGCCGTTGCCGGCGGCGGTCCAGGCGCTCCAAGACAAAGGAGGCGCCAGTCGATGAGGGAACCATCCATTATGCGCGCAGTTGTCTTGGAGGACGTAAAGCG
The DNA here is from genome assembly GCF_004000845.1 of Paenibacillus koleovorans NBRC 103111. Lineage (GTDB taxonomy): Bacteria > Bacillota > Bacilli > Paenibacillales > NBRC-103111 > Paenibacillus_AA > Paenibacillus_AA koleovorans. Next base: position 25,154 of record NZ_BIMA01000004.1, on the reverse strand, counting down.
TGCCGAGGTGAGGAGCATGCCGATCCCGACACCCGGCCCCCGCGAAGCGCTGATCCGGGTCGGCGCGGTCGGGATTTGCGGGACGGATTTGGAGCTGTATAACGGCCATCACTCGAAAGCTCAGTTCCCCGTCGTGCCAGGGCACGAATGGTCGGGGACGATCGTGCAATTGGGCGAGGGGGTAACGGAATTTGTTGCGGGAGACCAGGTCGTGGGCGAGACTAGCATCGCTTGCGGCCACTGTTCGTTTTGCAGGAAAGGCCGGTACAACCTGTGCTTGAACTTGGCCGAGAACGGCATCTTCGGCAAGGACGGCGCGATGGCCGAATACATGACTTACCCGGTATCGATGCTGCATCGGGTGGATCATTCGGTAGCCCCCGACGTCGCTTGCCTCGTCGAGCCGGCGGCTGTCGCCTACCGCGCCGTCCTGCGGCTAGCGGTACAGCCGGGCGAAGCTGTGGCGGTCGTAGGCGCCGGGCCAATCGGTCTGCTGACGGTGTGCATGCTGAAGGCGTTCGGCGTCCGCCGCGTTGTGGCGTTCGACAGCCGTCCGCTTCGGCTTGATTTGGCGCGGCAGCTGGGGGCTGACGAGACGGTGAACGTGGGGACGACCATGGCTGGCGGAGCTTCAGCGGCTGGTTCGATTGCCTCTGCCGAGCGGGAGCCGTTCGACGCCGTCGTGGAAGCTTCCGGCAATCGCGGCGCCATCGAGCGCGTGCTGGAGCTGTGCGCCCCGGGTTCACGACTCTGCTTGCTTGGCGGCTGCGGCGGTCAGAAGGCGGGCATGGATATCGATACGATTATCCGCTATGACATGGATTTATTCGGGAGTTTAGGCAGCCCTAGCGTTTGGCCGGCAGTCGTGAAGCTGTTCGAATCGAAGACGATCGACTTCGGCAAACTGGTTAGCCATCGAATTTCTATGGACGGATACAAGCAAGCGCTTGCTATAATGGAGGCAAGGGATGAGAGCATCGTCAAGATGGTGATCCTGCCCCAACGTGAAGCTTAAGAGAGCCGAGGAGGAAACGATTTCGCATGATCCGCAAGCTGCTGTCTTACCCGATGACCGAAGATGCCCCGGGCTGGCCGGGGAACCCCAAGCTGCGCGCCACGCCGTATTCCGCCATTGCGGCTGGAGACACGGCCAATCAATTCAAGGTGGAGCTATTCAATCATTACGGCTCCCATATGGATGCGCCGAATCATTTTGTAGACCGCGGTTTGCAAATGTGGCAGTTGCCCGTATCGAGCTTTTTCTACGATCGGCCGCTTCTGCTCGACATCCCGAAAGGCGAGGGCGAGCTGGTGTTGGCCGAGGAAGTGCTGGCGTACCGCAGCGAGCTCCAGGAAGCCGACCTGCTGCTGATTCGCAGCGGGTTCTCCGTGAAGCGTGATAGCGATCCGACCGCTTATTCCGAGCGCGGTCCCGGCTTCAGCTCCAGGCTGTGCCAAGTGTTGATGGACGAATTTCCAAAGCTGAAGGCGGTCGGGATGGATTGGATCTCGCTCTCCTCTGTGTTGCATCCGGATGAGGGGGTACAGGCGCACCGTTTTTTGTTGGGGGAATATCACGAGCACTTTAAGCTCATTATTGAAGATTTGGATTTGCGGGAGCTGAGCGCCGATCGGCTGCGCCGGGTTGTCGCCTTGCCTCTGCTCATTCGCGGGGTCGATAGCGGTCCTTGTACGGTTGTAGCGGAATTAGCGGTATTGGACTCAGGAGGAGGAGCTGACGAATGACGGACAAGCTGCCGTATAGCGAGTTGTTGAAATGGAAACGTTGGAATACGCCGACGATGTACAATGGTTGGGAAGCGATCACCAAGCATGACCGCCGCACGCATTTCAACCGGGAAGAGACGCAGGATTTCATGCCGCAGATGGGACCTATGGTCGGCTACGCCGTGACGGTGCAGATCGAACCGAGCAATCCGGAGCATCCGAAAAGCAATCCGAACGCCGCGAGCGAGTATCGCCGCTATATTGCCAGCATTCCCGGACCGAAGATCGTCGTCGTGCAGGATCTGGACAAGCCGGAGACGTACGGCTCATTCTGGGGCGAGGTCAACAGCAACATTCATCGGGCGCTTGGCTGTGTCGGGACGATTACGGACGGGGCGATCCGCGATGTGGATGAAATGACGAACGCCGGCTTCAAGGCGCTGGCCCGCCGGCTGTGTGTTGGCCATGCTTTCGTCCATCCGGTGCGTTGGGGCTGCGAGGTGGAAGTGTTCGGGTGCAAGGTGAATCCGGGGCAGCTTATCCACGCCGACAAACACGGCTTTCTCGTTATTCCCGACGAGGACGCGCCTAAGCTGCTCGAGGCTTCCGTGTTCATGGACACCAATGAGTGCAACACGCTCATAGAAGCGGCCCGCTCCTCCTTTGGCTTGTCCGCAGACGAAGTGCTGAAGCGGCTCGACGAGGCGGCAAAGGCGTTCGGTCAAGCGGCGGAGGAGAAGTTGAAAACAAAGGGCGAATGGTAGAACGGAGAAATTTATTTGGGCCGCCACGCGCCGATTGGAAAAGAAGTCCCAAAACCGCTATGATGGTGGGAAGAACGCTGTTATAGAGAGGAATTGGATAAAAGAATGGACAACCAAGCCAAGCAATTTTTGCTCGAATTGCTGAATACACCGTCTCCCTCGGGCGAAGAATGGCGCATCCAGCCCAAATGGATCGACTATGTGAAGCCGTTCGCGCATGAGATTCGCACCGATCTCGCCGGCAACGCCATCGGCATCCTCAATCCGGATGCGAAGTTCAAGGTGCTGCTCGCCGGCCATTGCGACGAGATCGGTTTGATCGTCAGCAAGATCGACGATCGCGGCTTTGTCCATTTCGATGCGCTCGGCGGCATCAGCCAGAAGCTGGCGGTCGGCATGAAGGTGGACATCTACGGCTACGGGGGGCGCGTCACCGGCGTCATCGGCGCCAATGCGCAGCATCACGGCGGCCTGAAGGACGGCTTCGAGTTTGCCGACCTGTGCATCGATTGCGGCGCCAGGAGCAAGGCGGACTTGGCCGGACTCGTGCGGGTCGGCGACTCGGCGGTCTACAAGCGCGAGCCGGAGCTGCTGCTCGGCGACCGGCTGAGCGGACGCGGCCTCGACAACCGCACCGGCGCCTTCATCGTCGCCGAGACGCTGCGCCGCGTCGCCGAGCGCGGAGCTTCGGTCGGCGTGTACGCCGCGAGCACCGTGAACGAGGAGACGAACATGGGCGGCGCCTACTTCGCCGCTGCGGGGCTGTCTCCGACGATGGCGATCGCGATCGACGTGACGTTCGCGACCGACTACCCCGGCGCCTCGACCAAACACGAGGTCGTCGCCCTGGACGGCGGCCCGGTGCTCGCCAAGGGTGCGCCGATCAACCGCAAAATCAACCGGCTGCTCGAGCTCGCCGCCGAACGCAAGGGCATTCCGCTGCAATACGAGCTGACGCCCCGCAACACCGGCACCGACGCGGACAAGATCCGCTTGACCGGTGCCGGGGTGCCGATCGGCCTTGTCTCGCTGCCGCTGCGCTACATGCACTCGCCGGTCGAGACGGCGAGCCTCGCGGACATCGAGCAGGAGATTGAGCTGCTCGCCGACATGCTCGTGCATTTGACGGGGCAGGAGAACTTGAACCCGTTGTACGAGGAATTGCAGGCATGAATAAGACGTTGGAGACCATCTGCTTTACAAGGCTGGTGGATTCTCCAACGTTTTTTTGTGGCTGAAGTGATAGGGCGGGCATTCATTTTACAGAAATTGCTTCTTGATCCGCAAGTAAATGGTGGGAATTTTAAGGTACTTAAGGTTGCCTTAAGATTCGATTTATGTAGTGTTCCCATAGTGTTCGTCAATTATGGCGTTTTGTATGCGGTCTCATTTGGTAAATGCTGTCCGGTTCAGCTCATCCTCCATCTGTGTTACGATCTGTTCTGGGCGAAAATATCGCACTACAGGCACATCGTGCTATAACAGATTAGGAGTGAACACCGATGTTGAAGAAGCTTGTCAGTACCACGACTTCGCTTTTGGCCGGATCTCTGCTGTTAGGAACGTTGACGTTCGCAGCTACCGGGACCGAAATTGCCAATCGAGCCGATAATTACTTGGGCGATTTCAAATATAAATTTGGTTCCGAGCCGTGGAATTCCAACTACAAATATTCCGATTGCTCCTCGTTCACCAAACTCGTCTTCATGCGTGAAGGTGTTTACTTGCCTCGGACAAGCCGCGAGCAAGCCAAGCGGGGCTCCTTTGTAGCCAAGCGCAATTTGGTGAAAGGCGATCTCGTGTTCTTCGATACGAACCGCGACGGCAAAATCAATCACGTCGGCATTTACATGGGCAACGGCCGGTTCATTCACAGCTCCCCGACCAATCGTGTCGGCACGAGCACGCTGAACTCCGGGTACTGGGACGATCGTTATGTGACCGCCCGCCGTGTACGATAAGATTGCAGTAGATCATGCAAAAAAGGACGTCATACGGGCTTGGATGCCCCGTTGATGTCCTTTTTAGGCAGATCAGAAAGTTAAACCTTTACAAAACTAAAGTATGGAAGGGCGGCTTTCAACTCTTCTTTAACAAGTAATCGACAGGCTAGCGACGCGGTCGCCTTTGAAATCACGGCCCCGCCGCTGCCACTCTTGCAGTCCTCCATACACGCTAACGGAATGCCACGACCAACGACCTTCAGGGTGATCTTCCCAGATCGTTTTTTTTAACATTATTTAAGTTTTGGGGCGAACCGAAGGTTCCCTCTTATTCATGAGGGTTTCGGGCTGATGAGTGAAAGAGCAAGGGCTAGGTTACTTGGCAATGGGTTGGTTTGGGTTGCATCTACAGATACTTTCGCTCAAACCCACATGTTCTAGCAAGACACCACCGATTCCAGCCGGTAACTTCCTTTAAGGAGCCGAGCCGAGCTATCTCCATGCCGATGTAGTCCGATTTTTCCTGACTACGCAGTACCCTCACAGCGTGATTAGAGCTCCAGTCCGAATTCACCCACTTGCAGTGGCATTTTTACGCACCTCTTGCAGAACACCCCGCTCCAATTCGGCAAAATCGGACTGGGGAGCAGATCCTGACTACGAGCGGCCCTGCAGTCCGACTTTTTCGGACTGCATACAAAGGTCCCCTGTGTCCGAATGGGTAAAGTTGGGGCCTTGTTTGAGCGAAATAAGATCCTCTGCGTTCGCTAGGAAGGCGGCCCATCCTGAAGTAAAAGTAACACCATGAAAAAAACAGTACCGAAAAGTGCAGGAGGAGGGAGTGGAGGAGCGAAGCGTCCGTCTTTGAAAGCGTGGCCCAACAACGACTAACCTTCAATTCAAGGGCCGTGCTTACAACAGCGGCCGGAACCCCTCTTTCTGTCCTCCCCACGCGCCAACTGAACTCTTTCGCTAGAGGACCTTCAGCGTGATCTTCCCAGATCGTTTTTTTACTGCATCCGACCCACCAAGGAGATCCAATTGTGCTCGACATCGCCTGCTGCCCGATGCTGCCTGACATCACCTGCTGCCTCCTGCTCCACCCGCCGAGCATTTGTTTGTTCTAGTCTGGCCCTGCTCTTACCTTACTCGTACTCGTCTCCCCCTCCTCCTGCTCATCTCCCCGGTATCGAAAAGTAACATTAGCTCTTGGAGGTGCTTGTGTGGGGGCGTGTGGAACAACTTACAGGAAGAAGGGGATGGTGCAGCGCAATTTTTTGAACAGCGAGTAGGTGTGGTACGATTAGGGTGGTTTTTGAGACTACTTTACATAGATAAGGAACAGGAAGGAGGAGCAGCCTTGACGATAATCCCGAGCATCACCTTAGGAATGGAACACGCAGAGCAGAACGGGTTGGATTCGCAAAAGCTGGTGCAAGCCTTTCAGTGTATAGATCGCGCAATTGAGGAGGGGACGATTCCAGGCGGGGCTGCGGTCGTAGGCGGGCGAGGAGGCTGGATGGTATCGTACGCGGCGGGAAGTGCTGCAGTGAGCGGAGAGCCGGCGCTTCCGGTGCATCCGGAGACGACGGTGTACGACTGCGCCTCGCTGACGAAGGTCGTCGTCACGCTGCCGCTCGTGCTGCAGCTCGTCGAGCAAGGACGGCTTGGGTTGAACGATGCGGTCGCGTCGTATTTGCCCGAGTACGCGACCGAAGGGAAAGCTGCCGTGACCGTCCGGCAGCTGCTCACGCATACGGCGGGGCTGAAGCCGTATGTGAACTTGCACGCGCATGGCTGGCCGCGCGAGGAAGTGCTGGCGCAAGCGCTCGCGCAGCCGCTGGCGCACGCCCCGGGCACCCAGGTCGTTTACAGCGACCTGGGCTACATCGCGCTCGGCCGCCTCGCCGAGCGCTTGCACGGGCTGCCGCTGGCGGAAGCCGCCCGGCGGCACGTGCTCGAGCCGCTCGGCATGGCCGCGAGCGGCTACAACCCGCTGTCGGCGACTAATGTCGCTCCGACCGAATGGGACCCGGCCGCGCAGGCGTTCCGCCACGGCGCGGTGCACGACGAGAACGCCGCCGCGATGGGCGGCGTGAGCGGGCACGCCGGGCTATTCGCCACGGCGTCGGACATCGCGCGTTACGCCGCGATGTGGCTGCACGAGGGCGCATTGCCGCCCGCGCTGGCTGTCGCCGCGCCAGCGCCAGCTCCGATCGTGTCGTCAGCCGCCCCGCCGCCCGGCCAAGCCCTCGGCTCCAACGCCTTGCCGTCCGCAATGGCCGTCGCCGCGCCAGCGCCAGCTCCGACCGTGTCGCCATCCGCCCCGGCCGCCTCGTCGCCCGTCTCCACCGCCCAGCCCGCCCGCATCCTAGCGCCAGCCACCGTGCGCGCCGCGATCCGCTCCCACACCGGAGCGCTGACGCCGGGGCATCGAGGGCTCGGATGGGTGCTTCAGGGCGATCCGTTCGACGCGTCGGGGGATTTGCTGTCGCCGGAGAGCTACGGGCATACCGGGTTCACGGGCACTAGCTTGTATGTGGACCCAAATTATGGACTCTTTATCGTCATACTCACGAACCGCGTCCACTATGGCCGCGAAAAGTCCGTCGGCCCGCTCAGGGCGCGGCTTCACAGCGCTGTTGCAGGCTCCATCGCGCGGCTCTAATTAGAGACAAATTACAGACTTTTTTCCCGTTATTTATGGTCCCTTTATAGACTTGTCTCTAATTTCCCGGATCGCTTATGATAGATTCAGGAACAAAGAAAATCTCACGTTTCTGAAGGGAGCACTTATGAAAACTGTAGCAGAACTGGAAGCGAAATTGGCGGAGCCCTCCGAGGCGCTTGTCCGTGACATTGCCGAGATCGACGGCGACATTATGCTGCTCGGCATCGGTGGCAAGATGGGACCGAGCTTGGCCCGTCTGGCGCAAAACGCATTGAAGCAAGCCGGGGTCAGCAAAAAAATTTACGGGGCGTCCCGGTTTTCCGACAAGGAGCTCAAGGCTGAGCTGGAAGCGGACGGCGTCGAGACGATCGCGGTGGACCTGCTGAACGACAACCAGCTGCAGCAGCTCCCTGACGTGAAGAACGTGATCTATATGGCCGGCAACAAGTTCGGCACGACCGGCAACGAGCATTTCACATGGGCGATGAACGCCTACCTGCCGGGCCGAGTAGCGGAGAAGTACCGCAATTCCCGCATCGTCGTCTTCTCGACCGGCAACGTATACCCGCTGACTCCGGTATTCGCCGGCGGCGCAACAGAGACAACGCCTCCAGGAGCGAACGGCGAGTACGGCATGTCCTGTCTGGGCCGCGAGCGCGTATTCGAGAGCTTCTCGCACCGCTATGGGATTCCGATGGCGATTTACCGCTTGAACTACGCGATCGACCTTCGTTACGGCGTTCTGCTCGAAATGGCGAAAGCGGTCAAAAGCGGGCTGCCGATCGACGTCTCGATGGGACACGCCAACGTCGTATGGCAAGGCGACGCCAACGAGTGGGCGATCCGCTGCCTGAACATTTGCAGCACGCCTCCTGCCGTATTCAACATGTCCGGTCCGGAGACGCTGTCGCTTCGTTGGGTCGCTCAGGAATTCGGCAAACGTTTCGGTGTGCAACCGAACATCGTGGGCCAAGAATCCGACACCGCCCTGCTGAGCAACTGCTCCAAGGCGCATGCTCAATTCGGCTACCCGCGCGTAAGCATCATTCAGATGCTCGACTGGATCGCCGATTGGGTGGAGATCGACGGCAAGACATGGAACAAACCAACCCATTTCCAAGAAAGAGAGGGGAAATACTAAGCCATGGCACGCAAACCGTTAAGTCCCGAGCAAGTTGCCGCGCTGCATGACGGCTTGGTCATCCCCGCTCAGCCTTTGGCGCTGACTGAAGACCGCAAGCTCGACGAGAAGCATCAGCGCGCGCTGACCCGCTACTACATCGCGGCCGGCGCAGGCGGCGTGGCTGTTGGCGTACACTCGACGCAGTTCGAGATTCGCGAGCCGCAGCACAACCTGTATGAGCCGGTGCTCAAGCTGGCGGCTGAGGAAGTGGCGAATGCCGATTTGAACCGTCCGTTTATCAAAATCGCCGGCATTTGCGGCCCGACCGAGCAAGCCCTGAACGAAGCGGCTATTGCCGTCCGTCTCGGTTATGACGCAGGTCTAGTAAGCATGGGCGGCTTGAAGGAATGGACGGAGGAGCAGCACTTGGAGCGCCTGCGCGCTGTAGCCGAAGTGATCCCGGTCGTAGGCTTCTACCTGCAGCCGTCCGTCGGCGGTCGTATATTCAGCTTCGACTTCTGGCGCCAGCTCGCCGATATCGAAGGCGTTGTAGCGATCAAGATCGCTCCGTTCAATCGTTACCAGACAATCGATGTCATTCGTGCAGTCAGCTACTCGAAACGGCGCGACGACATTGCAATCTACACAGGTAACGACGATAATATTGTGAACGATCTTCTCACCACCTACCGCTTCCAAGTGGACGGCGAGCAAGTGGAGAAGAAGATCGTCGGCGGTCTGCTCGGCCACTGGTGCGTCTGGACCAAGAAGGCGGTCGAGCTGCTTGAGGAAGTCAAGCAAGTACGCAACGACGCAACGCTGTCGGCCGAGTGGCTGACTCGCAATATCGAAGTGACCGAGACGAACGCGGCCTTCTTCGATCCGGCTCACAATTTCGCAGGCTGTATACCGGGCATTCACGAAGTGCTTCGCCGTCAAGGGCTCTTGAAGGGAACCTGGTGCCTGAACCCGCATGAGGTGCTGTCGCCGGGTCAAGCGGAAGAAATAACGCGCATGTATAACGATTATCCGCACTTGAATGACGACGAGTTCGTCCGGGCGAATTTGACCGAATGGCTGAAGTAATAGGATACGGAGGACGGACAGTATTGTGCTGTCCGTTTTCCGCGTATTTTATCCAATTGTGCCAATCGGCATATAATAGGGATAGGAAAAGCTTTTATTCGATCGATATGGAAAACGAGGGGACCAGGGATGCGCTTTAAAGATGTATTCTCGATCATTGGGCCGGCTATGGTCGGGCCTTCGAGCTCGCATACGGCGGGTGCCGTCCGGATTGGCCGCGTTGCGCGCCATTTGCTGGGAGAGCTGCCGGAGCAGGCCGACATATTGTTCTACGGGTCTTTCGCCGATACGTACCAAGGGCATGGCACCGATCTGGCGATTATCGGGGGGCTCCTCGACTTCGATACCGACGATCCGCGCATCCCGAACTCCATTACGATAGCCGAACAGCTCGGCATGAAAATTGTTTTTCGACCCGGCAAAGGGCAGTTCCCTCATCCGAACACGGCCAAGCTGATCGTCCGCGCGGGCGAACGGGAAGCGATCGTCGTCGGCGCGTCCATCGGCGGGGGAAATATCGAGGTGCTGGGCATCAACGATTTCGATGTGAAATTTACCGCTATGTATCCTACTCTAATCGTTTTCCATGAGGATCGGCCGGGGATGATCGCTGAAGTAACCCGAATCTTGAGCCGGGACAGTGTGAACATCGGACATATGTCGGTCGATCGACGGGGACGCAGCGGAGAGGCTGTAACGGTCATCGACGTCGACGGTTCCATCACGGATGCTTTGGTGGAAGAAATCGAGCAGCTGTCGACCGTGAAGGAAGTCCGGAAGGTGGATTTGACGGAAAGGAGCGGGCCATGAGATTCCGCACGCTGAAGCAGCTCGTAGCGCTATGCGAGCAAGAAGGCAAGTCGTTCGGCCAAATGATGCTGGAAGAGCAAGCCGCCGAATCGGGACGTTCCGTGGAGACGGAATACGCGAAAATGGCGGAGTATTACCAGATCATGAAGGAGGCCGTACGCAAGGGCCTGACGGAAGATACGACGTCTCGCAGCGGGCTTACCGGCCGCGACGCGCAGCGCGTCGTGCAGTATATGGAGACGAATGAAGCCGCCGTCGGCGACATCGCCTGCGAAGCGATGGCGAATGCGCTGGCCGTCTCGGAAGTTAACGCTTCGATGGGCCGCATTATCGCCACGCCTACAGCCGGCTCCTGCGGCATTATTCCAGGCGTGTTCGTCAGCAGCCAGAAGCGGTTCGGCTGGGACGACGACAAGCTCGTCATGGGGCTTTTCTCCGCCGGGGCGATCGGCTATGTTATTGCCAACAACTCGTTCGTCTCCGGCGCCGAAGGGGGCTGCCAAGCGGAGGTCGGCTCCGCGATCGGCATGGCGGCGGGTTCGATGGTCGAGCTGCGCGGCGGTACCCCCGCTCAAGCGGCGCATGCCGTAGGGCTCGCGCTGAAGAACACGCTCGGCCTGATCTGCGATCCGGTCGGCGGATTAGTGGAAATTCCTTGTATCGTGCGTAACGGCTTCGGGGCGGTCAACGCTTTGGCCGCGGCCGACATGGCGCTGGCCGGCGTCCGCAGCGTCATTCCGTCGGACGAGGTTATTCAAGTGATGCTTGAGGTCGGTAGCGCTATGCCCGAATCGCATCGCGAGACGGCTAAGGGCGGACTTGCCCAGACGCCGACAGGCAAAGCGATCATGGATCAGCTGTATCGCAAAGGCAAACCGAAATCTTCCGCCGGGCAGGAACCGACGCCATCGAGTTAGAACTATATACGGATAGCAAATCCGAATACCGCATTCAGCATACAGAGAGAGGATGGGACCCGAATGACCGCTACGACATTGTCGAAGGAAACACTGCAAAGCGTGTTGGAGGGAGGCCGGAGCGGCGAGCGCGAGCTCGTGGCGTTCCGCCGCGAGCTGCACGCCAAGCCGGAGCTCAGCCTGCAGGAGTCGGAGACGGCCGCGCGTGTGGCCGAAGAATTGAAGAAGCTGGGGCTCGAAGTGCGCACCGGCGTCGGCGCTCACGGTATCGTAGCCGATTTGGTCGGACCTGTCGCCGGGCGTACGGTCGCCTTGCGCGCCGACATGGACGCGCTGCCGATTGAGGAAGAGACCGGCCTCGAGTTCGCCTCGCAGCGTCCGGGCGTCATGCATGCGTGCGGCCATGACGCGCACACGGCGATGCTGCTAGGCGCCGCTCGTCTGCTCGTACAGCAAAAGGACAAGCTCCGGGGCCGTGTCCGATTCCTGTTCCAGTCCGCCGAAGAGATCAACCAAGGCGCCAAGCTGATGATCGAGCAAGGCGCATTGGACGGCGTCGACGAGATATACGGCTTGCACAACTTGCCTACACTGGCTGCCGGCAAAGTAGCGACGCGGTACGGATCGCTGATGGGCTCCGTCGACCGCATCGAGATCAAGCTGCAAGGCCGCGGCGGTCATGGCGCTATGCCCGACCAGACGATAGATCCGGTCGTAGCCGGCTCCGCGATCGTGATGGGGCTGCAGACGGCGGTCAGCCGTGAAGTGTCCCCGTTCGCCCCGGTCGTCGTGACGATCGGCAAAATCCATGCGGGCGATTCGTACAACGTCATCCCGCACCGCGCCGAGATGGTCGGCACGATTCGGACGTTCTCGCCCGACGTTCAGAAGACGATGCGCGAACGAATTGAACGTCTTGTCTGCACGATCGCCGAAGCGTACCGCTGCAAGGCGGAACTGACCTACACCGAGCTGTCCCCCGTTCTAGTGAACCACGATGCGAATGTCGCCTATGTGGAACAGGTTACGGACGCGATGATCGGTCGGGAGCTTCGAGTGGAAGCTGCGCCTACGCTAGGCGGCGAAGATTTTGCGCTTTATTTGCAGCAAGTGCCGGGCTGCTTCTTCTGGCTCGGCGCCGGCCCGCAAGAAGGGGCGGAGAACGCCTTCGGCCTGCATCATCCGAAGTTTACGCTCAATGAAGAATGTTTGCCGCTCGGCGCTTCTATGCTTGCAGCGGTAGCGATGTCCCGTTTGTCAGACGCGCAGTAACAATTCCTGATGGAGGCAAGTCAACCATGCCCGATTCGAACAGCTCGGAAACGAAAGGAATTGCGATCGGTATAATCGGCCCCGAGGAGCTGGTGGAGAAAATCAACCACAGCCTGAAGGGTTTCCCTTCCTTCGATGCGGTGTCGCGTGTATACCTGCAGGAGGCGGAGGCGCCTGAGCTGGCCAAGGAGCTGGTCGAGCAGGAGCAAATCGAGGTACTGCTGTTCTCCGGTCCGGTTCCGTATCGGATGGCGGTCGAGAACGTCAATTTCAGAATTCCGGTTCATTTCGTCCCCTTGACGGGAGCGGGTTTGTTCCGGGCGATGTTCCGGATGGAGAAGCGGCACGGTCTGAGCGACATGTCGATTGACACGCTGACCAAATCTGTTGTGGAGCGAGCGTACAAAGAGCTCGAAGAGACGCCGGGCAAGCTGGAGTTCTCGAACGGAATCGAATATATCGGCATGGATGCGCTTGTCGACTATCACGAGGCGCTCTGGCGGAATGGACAGGTTCAGGGCGTTATGACAGGTGTCGGCTCCGTAGCATTGGCATTGTCGGAGAAAGGCGTTCCGACCGAATGGATGCAGCCGATCGAGCAGGACATCGTCGTCTCGCTGGAGCGGGCGCTCCTCTCTACGGAGACGCGCCGCAGCAAGGAGTCGCAGATCGTCGTCGGTTTTATCCACGTGGATGACTTCGAACGGATCGCGAACAAGCGGTCCTCGGAGCACGAGGTGCAGCGGCTGAAGCTGGACATTCATCGAATGCTGCTTGGTTATGTGGAGTCGCTCGACGGGCACTTGACCCATCTGGGCGGCAATGAATATTTGTTTATCACAACGCGAGGCATTTTCGAGCGGGAAACGCATGGCTACAAGTCGATCCCGCTCGCGCGCATCGCGGAAAAATATTATGGGCTCAGCCTCAGCATCGGCATCGGCTTCGGCCGTTCGGCCAACGAGGCGGGGACGCATGCGCGACTCGCGCTGCGCAATTCCAAGGAGACGGGCGGCGACATCTGCTTCATCGTCCGGGAAGACAAAAGCGTGATCGGGCCGCTCGAAATGACCCATCCGCACGAGTACGATCTGTCGCTTATCGATGCGAGTTTGCTGAAGCGCGCCGAGGAGGCCGGGCTTACCTCCGGCTACATGAGCAAGCTGGTGGCGCATGTGACGCGTTTTGGCAAAATCGACTATACGGCGCAGGATCTCGCCTCCGTGCTAGGTGTGACGGTACGGAGCACTCACCGCTTCCTGCTGGCTTGGCTGGACAGCGGTTTGATCGAGATTATCGGGGAAGAAAAAGGCAAGTCGAAGGGCCGCCCGAAGCAAATTTACCGGCTGTCCTTCTTGAATGAGCTGGTCCGCTAAGTAGGAGCTTGGCGGGTCCAATATAAGGAGGAGACTAAGTTGTCGAACGAATTGAAAATTGGGATTATCGGATTGGACACCTCGCATGTTACCGCTTTTACATCGATCTTGAACGATGCCAACCACCAGTACCATGTACCGGGCGGTAAAGTGGTCGCCGCTTTTCCAGGCGGCTCGCCTGACTTCCAGCTCAGTATTTCGCGCGTGGAAGGGTTCACCGAAACCTTGAAAAATACGCATGGCGTACAAATCGTCGACTCCGTGGAACAATTGGCGGAGCTGAGCGACGTCATCCTGCTCGAATCCGTAGATGGCCGCGTGCACCTGGAGCAGTTCGCTGCTATCGCTCCGCTCGGCAAGCCGGTCTTCATCGACAAACCGCTTGCCGTAAGCTCTGCAGATGCGCAAGGGATCGCCGACCTGGCGGCCAAACACGGCGTTCGCGTGCTGAGCTCGTCCGCGCTGCGCTATGCAGAGGGACTGGTAGAGGCTTTGAAGGATGATGCGAATGGCAGTGTCATCGGTGCCGATACATACGGGCCGATGGAAATCCAGCCAACCCAGAAGGGCTTCTACTGGTACGGCATCCACTCGGTAGAAATGCTGTATGCGGCGTTCGGCAAAGGCTGCGAAAGCGTGACCGTTACGACGAATGCGGATTACGATGTGATTGTAGGCCGGTGGAGCGACGGGCGTCTCGGCACGGTGCGGGGCAACCGCAAGGGCAACAACAAGTTCGGCATGACGCTGCATCGCGAGAAAGCTTCGCAGTTTGTCGACATCTATGCGAATCCGAAGCCGTATTATGCCAGCTTGTTGGAACGTATTATGGTTATGTTCCAAGGCGGCGAGCCGGCAATCGACTTCGCGGAGACGCAGGAGCTGATCCGGTTTATCGAAGCGGCGAATGAGAGCCGTGAAACCGGCGAGACGGTCAAGCTGTAATCGTGAAGCACATTTCGTTGGCAATGGTCAGGGAGGGGCTGGAATCGATTCCTGAGGCGGCGTTGCCCGCAGGGTATTCGTTTCGGCTATACCGCGAAGGGGACGAGTCGCACTGGGCGGACATCGAGACGCTGGCGAGCGAGTTCCCGGAGCGGGAAGCCGCGCTAACGCGCTTTCGGCAAGAATTCTGTCCCTATCTGGACGAGATGAAGCGGCGCTGTTTGTTTGTTGTGTCGCCGGTCGGGCGGTATGTCGGTACGACGACCGCTTGGTATGGCGATACGTTGGGGGACGGGGTGCAGGGCCGCATCCATTGGGTGGCGGTCATTCCCGAGGAGCAGGGCAGCAAGCTGGCCAAGCCGCTGCTGAGCGAAGCGCTTCGCGTGATGGCGGCGCTCGGGCATGAGCGGGCTTACTTGACCACGCAGACGACGAGCTGGAAAGCCGTGAACATGTACTTGCAGTACGGGTTCAAGCCCCATGTGCGAGGCGAGCTGTGCCGGGAAGGCTGGTCTTTGATCGAGGAGCAGCTGGGTCGCCCGGTTTTGACGTAGAAATGGGGAACGCCTGCCGGAAGGCAGGCGTTTTGGTTTTGCGTGTCGGCCGCCGGCTATTTCAAGGCTGCTTTTGCGGCGGTATAGTCGAACAAGGCATTCATTTCCATTTGCTGCAGATGCTCCAGGATCGTACGTGTTTGTTCGGAGCTGCCTGCTTGGCCGCTTTGTTGCCAATCGACTAGATCGACGAAGGAGGATGGGTTCCATGCCGATGCGTCCCGGAAGGTTTGCAGCACTTCTCCGGCATGACTATGCGGGAGGGTCGTCTCGTCAATATGGGCTTTCAACCACTCGGCGATCTGCTGCTTCGCAATCTCCATTACAGGGTGGCGGCCGGCTTGGCGGAACCAGTACTTGGCGTTCCAATAGTCGCCCTCCATCCGATGCATGATTCCATGCCAGTAGGCGCCTGTCGCGTCATGCTCGATTTGCTGGGCGTAGGAGTGGGAGACGTCCAAATTGTCGTTGCGCAGATGCAGCCCGGCGATTAAGGCGATTTGCATCGTGTCGGGACGGGTCGCGGCTCGGCGGATCGCTTCGATTTGCGCTTCCAGGGCGGGGTCCCAAGCTTTTGTCGGGGTAAGCAGTTGAAGCGATTCACGCTCTTGGAGTCGTGTTAGGACGGCGTTCAGTTGTGTTTGCACAAAGTATCAATCCTCCTCTTCGTGATTGCCGATAGTAAGTCCGAATATGAAAAGTATATCATGAGAGCTAGAGGCGCCTGCAACCGATTATCGACAGCTACAACCATCATCCATTTTATGTTAAAAGGGGCGGAAAGCAGCCATGAACATTCTCGCGGTCGGGGCGCATCCCGATGATATCGAAATTTCTTGTGCGGGTACGCTCAGCAAGCTCAAGCAGGCAGGCCATCACGTCGTATTGTGCCATGTGTGCAAAGGGGACAAGGGGCATTATCATATTTCGGCACCCGAGTTGACGGAAATTCGGCGGAAGGAAGCGCAAGCGGCCGGCGCGGTGATTGGAAGCGAAGTGCTGACTTTGGAGTTCGGGGATGGGGAAGTGATCGCTGACAACCAGGAGAACCGGATCCGGTTCCTCGATATGGTGCGGTATGCAAAGCCGGATATCGTCATCACGCATGCGCAGAACGACTATATGCCGGATCATATCGCCGTCAGCCAGTTAGTGTTTTACGCTACCTTTTTCGCCACGCTGCCGAATTTCAAGACCAAACAGCCTCCACTGGAGAAAGTGCCTGCGCTATACTACATGGACAACCTGTCGGGACTCGAATTCCAGCCGACCTTCTATGTGGACATCAGCGACCATCTGGAGACGAAGCTGGACATGCTGCGCAAGCATCAGAGCCAGCTCGTATGGCTGCAAGAGCATGACGGGGTCGATATCGTCGATTTCGTAACCACGTTCGCCAAGACGCGCGGCATCCAGGCGGGCTGCAAATACGCCGAAGGCTTCATTCAGCATCTCGTTTGGACACGGCCGAATGCGGTTCGGTTTCCGGTTTAACCATTTGTTTGCAAACATATGTTTGCGTGCGTTGGATGGGCATGGTACAATTGGGGTATGCTGATTTAGTATTGCATCCGAGAGACAATAATTTATTGGAGGAATGAATCGCATGGCAATCAACGTGTACTTCAACTTCGACGGCAACACTCGTGAGGCGGTAGAGTTTTATGCGGACGTTTTCGGCGTGCCAGTAGGGCAGATCATGACATTCGGACAAGCTCCTCAAGACCCGAACTACCCGCTTCCGGAAGAAGCCAAGGACTTGATCATGCACGCACGCATTGAAGTGGCAGGCACTCGCCTTATGTTCTCCGATACATTCCCTGGCATGCCCTTCGTGAAAGGCAATAATGTGACTTTGGCCCTCGTCTTGAAGGACAAAGAAGCCGTGGAGTCGGCCTTCCATAAGCTGAAGGTCGGCGGCAACATCACGATGGAGCTGCAAGAAACGTTCTGGAGCCCGATGTACGGCGCCCTGGAAGACAAGTTCGGCATCCAATGGCAATTCAACGTGGAAACGGAAGACAATCCTGCCTAATTGCTTAGGCGTGAGCGACAAGCATCGTCCCTTCGGGGGCGGTGCTTTTTTTTGACATATGCGAAAGTTTAAGTCCTTCACCGTATTGTTGCGTCAGGGGTTTCCTGACTTCTGGGAGAGCCGGACTGCAGAGTAGCAGAGCAAGGCTACTTGATGCTCGGCCGACTTGGGTTGCATCTGCCGCTTCTTCACCGCTTGCTCCTGGCTTGTCCGCACGACACTCCCGGTCCCGGCAAGTAACTATTCATTCGGGGAGAAGAGACAATCTCCGCTCGTTACTCTACTCTGAACATTCGCCCGCTTTTCAGCGGCCGTGGCGCCGCCTCGCAGCTACGGTGTCTGGAGTCCGAAAAAGTCGGACTGGGGAGGCGATCGTCATCCGCATCGGCCACGTAGTCCGAATGGGCCGAATTGGAGCGGCGATTTTCGATGGGGGTGCGTGGAACCGGCTCTGTAAGTGGGCATTGAGGTCGGGAGTTTCTGGTAGGGGCTGAGAGTGTAGTACGGGAAACTGGAGACAAGGTCCATGTGCCGCGACGCGGCATCGGTGTCTGGAGTCCGACTTTTTCGGGCTGCATGGCGGGAGCGAGTCTGGATCGGTGCCGTAGTCCGATTTTCCCTCATTGCAGAGCCATTTCCACGCAACCTCTCTCGAAAGCACCGCTCCAATTCGGCCAACTCGGATTAGGGAACCGATCCGGACTACGAGCGGCTTTGCAGACCGACTTGTTCGGACTGCATCCAGAGGGTACTTGGCGTTCGGCGCTCTGGGTTGCATCTACCGTTACGCTCGGCTCCCCATCCCCACATTCCAGCACGACAATCCGGGTCCCGCCAGTACCCTCTCCAGCAAGAAATGGTCCAACGTTTACTCACGGCAGGCAATCAAAAACCTGATCGGTGAACTTTCGATCAGGCTTCGCTTCCTGATCTAGGGTGGCGAGGGTAATGGCTCCATACCGAGTTCACGCAGCAATCCGCACAAAAAGTTCGCAACAACCGCACAAAGTCGCACCATTCACCCAGTAGTCAGCCTTCCGCATTCCAGCTCGTTCGCTACAGTCCACCGATATCCACCCAAAGCCAAGTCTAGTACTTCAACTATTTGAGTTCCGCAGTCATGTCAAGCTACTCCTTGAGCCCCTGCCGAAAGTTGAATGCAAAATGTATGAAACTTAACAGTCGCTGGGTCTTTTTTCCTATCTCTAACTATAGTAAACTGGAAATTGATCCCGTGGATTGAGGTTAATGAGGAGGCAGAAAAAATGAATAACGAATTATTTAGTTCCTGGACAAGGAGGGTGCTCAAGCAATGTTTCGCTATTGTGATCCTGCTGGCGTTTGCAGGTTACGCTGATTTGTTAAACGGGAATCGTGCATATGCTGTTGTTTCCACATTCAGCGGGAGCTTGCTTTCCGGTAACCAATCGACAGGAGAAGGTTTTTTTATGAGGCCAGTATTGCCTGGCGCAGGGGGGACAAATGCGGCTGACTACAACGCAACGCATGAGAAGGATGCTTTGACAGCAGGTACGGTTAATTATAACTATTTCTTCAAACGACTCGTTGTGGATGTTTCAGGCACATATACGATCACAATTACTCAAGCAAATTTGCGTGACACGGCTAATAGCTCTACTGATGATACTATTATGTTTTTGTATGAGAACGAATTCATTCCTGGTGCCCCAATGAATAATGTGTTAGCCGCTAATGATGATATTAATTATAGTGATAGCGGTGGAAATTTTAAGTCACGAATAGAACGGGATTTAGTTAAAGGTGTCAATTATTATGTGGTTATATCCTCTTACGAGGCAGGGGTTACAGGTTCAGTCAATTTTTCGGCCGATGGCCCAGGAAGTATGAGCACCTATGATGATCAGCCTCCTCCTACCTACACCGTCACCTACAACGACAACGGCAAGACGTCCGGGACAGTCCCAACGGATGCTGCCAGCTATGCACCCAGTGCGAACGTGACGGTACTCGGCAATACGGGAACTTTGGCCAAAACGCACTACACCTTCGGCGGCTGGAGTTTAACCTCGAACGGATCTCAGGCTGTGGGCAGCTCATTAACCATGGGTTCTTCCAACATCATCCTGTACGCAATCTGGACGCCAGTCACTTATACGGTGAACTACAACGGAAACGATGCAACCACCGGGACCCCCCCGACCGGCGGCTCGCAGAGCTACAACACCACCTTCAACGTAGTAGGCAATACCGGCACGCTGACCAAGACGGGCCACACATTCGCCGGTTGGACCATGTCGTCTGACGGCACGGGCACGGTCTACAACGCAACCTCCTCTTTTACTTTGACGGGGGACACGACCCTTTATGCCAAATGGACGCCTATTACATACACCCTAACCTATAACGGCAATTCCAACACAAGCGGTACAGTACCGAGCAGCGCCTCTCAAGCCTACAACTCCACAGTCACGGTAGCCAGCAACAGCGGCATTTTGACGAGAACCGATTACACGTTTGCTGGATGGAACACACAGGCTGATGGGTTAGGTACCGATTATGCAGTGGGTTCGCCGCTACTCCTTACCGGCAACATCACGTTGTATGCCAAATGGACGCCGAACGGCTATACGGTCACGTACAACGGTAACAATGCCAGCAGCGGAAATGTCCCGACGGACTCCAATTACTACCTAAACGGCGCGACAGTCACCGTCTTAGGCAAGGGCAGCCTGGTGAGAACCGGACATACTTTCCTAGGTTGGACACAGGACTCGAACGGCACCGGCACTCTCTATACAGCCGATACGCCTCCGTCCACCATCACCATGGGTACATCGAACATCGTGCTTTATGCCAAATGGGATATCAACTCCTACACGATTACATACGACGGCAACATGAACACGGCCGGCAATCCACCGGCAGACCCTGGCAGCAGCCTTTATAACTCCACTATCACGCTAGGCAACTCAGGCACTCTTAGCAAAACGGGCTATACGTTCGACGGCTGGAACACGCAAGCGGATGGTCTAGGAACAAGCTACCAAGTAGGAGCTTCTTATACAGTGGGGGCTTCGAACACAACGCTGTATGCGAAATGGACGATCAACAACTACCCGGTAACCTATTACGGAAACGGCAGCTCAGGCGGCGCGCCACCTTCGACTCAGAACCACAACTACGACTCCACTGTAACGGTGCTTGGCAACACTGGTTCACTTGTGAAAACGGGGCATACGTTCAGCCATTGGAATACGCAAGCCGATGGAAACGGAACCGACCTTTCCCCTAACGGCACGTTCACAATGGGAGCGGAGGCCAAGACTCTGTACGCGGTATGGTCGATCAACTCGTACAAGATCACCTACAATGGCAATGGCAGTACGTTCGGTAACGTTCCGACCGACGATGACGAACACAAGTACAACTCGACCGTCACTCTGAAGTCAAACACAGGAACTTTAAGCAAGACCGGATACACTTTCACAGGCTGGAATACAACTGCGAACGGCAATGGCACGAGCTATGCGGAAGGGGCCGACTATACGATGGGCCCGACTGACGTGACCTTGTACGCCGAATGGACTCCTATTCCGTATAAAGTGACGTATGATGGAAACGGAAATACGAGCGGGACCGTTCCGGTAGATGGGGCTACGCACATATATGAGTCCAGTGTTACCGTGCTTGGCAATTCGGGCCCACTTGTGAAAACCGGGCACACGTTTGCCAGCTGGAATACGGCTGCGAACGGTACCGGAACGCCATATGCAGCATTGTCCACCATGACTATGGGCAGCTCGAATGTGACTCTTTTCGCCCAATGGACGATCAACTCCTACACGCTGACCTACGACGGGAACACCAACACGACCGGTTCCGCGCCGCCTGCAGCCAGCTACGTGTATGACACAACCGTAACCGTAACGGGGAACACTTACGGCTTAACGAAAATCGGCCATACGTTCAGCGGCTGGAGCACCTCTTCTACCGTTGGAGGAACCGTTTATGGAACAGGGGATACGTTCCTGATGGTAGCTGCTAACACCACTCTGTACGCCGTCTGGACGCCGGTCCCTTACTCTGTTCTGTACGATGGAAACGGCCAGTCCGACGGTGATGCACCGGTGGGTGGCACTAACCATTTTTACAACGATACGGTAACTGTTCTTGGAAATACGGGCACTCTGGTCAAGACGGGCCATACGTTTGCCGGCTGGAACACGGCTTCCAATGGATCCGGAGAGAGCTATTCGCCAGCTGCTACCCTAACCATGGGGGCTGCCGATATAACCCTTTATGCCCGATGGACGGTCAATTCCTACACGATCACGTATGACGGAAACAGCAACACGACGGGTTCGGCTCCGACGGCAGCCAGCTTCCTATACAACACGACCGCCACGGTTTCCGCAAACACTTACGGGTTGAGCAGAACCGGCTATACGTTTACAGGTTGGAATACGAGTGCGGATGGGACTGGTACTCACTATGCCGGCGGTGCGACGTTCACGATGGGGGCGGAACCCGTCTTGCTCTACGCGGAGTGGACCATCAACACTTATACGATCACATACGAAGGCATTGGCAAGACCGGCGGAACGCCGCCGATCGACAGCGACAGCCATGAATACGACTCGACCTTCACGCTAAAGTCGAACGAAGGTGCTCTAACCAAAACCGGATACACCTTCACAGGCTGGAATACGGCTGCGGACGGCAATGGCACGAGCTATGCAGAAGGAGCCGACTACACGATGGCTCCGATGAACGTGATCTTGTATGCCAAATGGACTCCGATTCCATATAAAGTCACCTATGTGGGGAATGGTAACACGAGTGGTAACGTTCCGGTAGATTCGGATACTCACATTTATGAGTCCAATGTTATCGTGCTTGGCAATTCGGGCCCACTTGTGAAAACCGGTCATACGTTCGCCGGCTGGAATACGGCATCGAATGGTACTGGAGAGCCATACGCGGCATCGTCTTCACTAACTATGGGCAGCTCCGATGTAACGTTGTACGCACAATGGGAAATCAATTCCTACACGCTGACATACGACGGGAACACCAACACGACCGGTTCCGCGCCGCCTGCAGTCAGCTACGTGTATGACACAACCGTAACTGTCACGGGGAACACTTACGGCTTAACGAAAATCGGCTATACGTTCAGCGGTTGGAGCACCTCTGCTACCGTTGGAGGAACCGTTTATGGCACAGGGGATAAGTTCCCGATGGGGGCTGCGAACACCACCCTGTATGCCTACTGGACACTGACCCCTTACTCCGTGTTATATGATGGAAACGGCCGTACCGCTGGAGATGCGCCGGTCGATGGCACTAACCATTTTTACACCGACACGGTAATGGTCCTCGGAAATACTGGCGGCTTGGTCAAGACAGGCCACTCCTTTGCCGGCTGGAATACAGCTACCGATGGCACGGGAGAAAGCTTTGCACCCGATGCCACTCTGACCATGGCCGACGCCGATGTGACGCTGTACGCCCAATGGACGGTCAATAACTACACGATTACTTACAATGGCAACAGTCAGACTGCCGGAACCGTCCCGACGGATAATACGAATTATCCATACAACACGACCGCTACCGTTACGGCAAGCACTTACGGATTGAGCAAAACCGGCTATACGTTTACTGGGTGGAATACGTTGGCGAACGGTACGGGTACTCATTATGACGGCGGGGCGACGTTTACGATTGGCGCGGCGCATGTTCTCCTTTACGCCGAATGGACGATCAACCAATACACGGTCACTTACTTAGGCAATGGCGCAACCGGAGGAACGCCGCCGATCGACGCTGCCAATCACAACTACAATTCAAGCGTGACGGTGCTGAGCAATACGGGAAGCTTGACGAAGCTGGGGCATACGTTCGCTGGTTGGAACAAGGCAGCCGATGGGTCGGGAGAGGGTTATGGGGAAACGGGCTCGTTCACGATTGGGGCGGCTAATGTGACGCTTTATGCGCAATGGACGATCAACTCCTACTCCGTTCTTTATGACGGCAATGGACACACAGCAGGTAGCGTGCCTATCGACGGAGCGGCGCATGTGTACAATACGAGCGTGACGGTAACAGGCAACACTTATGGGCTGGCGAAAACCGGGCATACGTTCGCAAGCTGGAATACAGCGGCGGACGGTTCGGGGGCGGCGTATACGGCGGACTCTGTGTTTACAATCGGGGCCGGCAATGTGACGTTATTCGCTCAGTGGACGATCAACAACTATCACGTTGCCTATGATGGCAATGGACACACATCAGGTACTGTCCCGTTCGATGACGGCAGCCATCCTTACAATTCCTCTGTCATCTTGCTCGGAAATCCCGGTGGCTTGGGCAAAAATGGCTACTCGTTCGCAGGTTGGAATACGAAAGCGGACGGTTCGGGGACGACCTATGCGGCTTCAGGCAGCTTTGTAATCAAAGGAGATACTACGCTGTATGCGAAATGGGAGCTCATCCCGGAGGAGCCCGCACAACCGTCGAATGGCGGCAAAACGCGACAAGTCAACGTGGAGGTTGAAGGCAATCAGAACGGCGCATCAACTGCGGTCACGCTGGATGTAGTTCGGAAGGAAGCGGCGGGCGGCAAAAAGGTCGATGAAGTGGTGATGGAGCCGGCCAAAATGGAAGAGGCGATTAACCGCGCCTTGACCGAGTCCAAGAACACGATCCGAATTGTGGTGGATGACCTGCCGAACGACCTGGCCGACGAGGCTACGGTTACCTTGTCAGCGGCGGCTTATGAGAAAATCAATAACCAGTCCCTGGCTATGGAAGTGAAAACAGAAGGCGCAACGGTAACGTTGCCGAGCGATTCGATTCGTCAGTGGGATGGCAAAGGAAACGATCTGTACTTCCGTTTCATTCCGATTCGGGATGAGGAGAAAAAGCAACAGGTCGAGGATCGCACCGTGCACTCCACCGAAGTTCGTATTGTGGCGGGAGAAGAGCAAGCGATTCTGATCGGGACGCCGATGACGATCGAGACCAATTTCCAGAACCAGCGCGTGAAGCTCGCATTCCCGATTGATCCCAAGGTGCTGCCGAAGGGGGAAACGGAACGGCGAGCATTCGTGGACAGCTTAGGTGTCTATGTGGAGCACTCGGACGGAGATAAGGTGCTTCAATTCGGGACCATCATCTATGATGCGAACAACAACCCGGTTGCGATCGAAATCGAAATCAACAAATTCAGTACATTCACCATGATCGCGATTCCGAAAAAAGAGTCGCATACGCCTTACATTCAAGGATATCCGGACGGTTTGTTCAGACCTGAAAATCCGATTACGCGTGCGGAAGCAGCGACGATTTTCGCGCGATTGCTCACGGGGACGGAGTCGGGGGATTCGACAGCAACGGTTTCCGCGTTCGGAGATGTGAGCACGTCTGATTGGGCGGCGTCTGCTATTGAGAAAGTGCGTGCTGCCGCGATGATGACCGGGGTAACGGAAGATCGGTTTGCTCCGGAAGCTTCTCTAACCCGAGCCGAGCTGGCGGTGATCGTGGCACGCTGGATGAAACAAGCGCCAGGGGTAAGCGGAGAGGCTGGTTCCTTCACGGATACTGCGGAGCATTGGGCGAAAGCTTCGATTGAAACGGTGAAAAAGAACGGCTGGATGACCGGCTACGCCGACCTCGCGTTCAAGCCGGATCAACAAGTGACGCGCGCGGAGCTCGTGACGACGATGAACCGCCTGTTGAATCGAGGTCCGCTGGGTGGAGTATCAGACGCTACATGGCCGGATGTGAATGCCTCGCATTGGGCGTTCGGTGCAATTGAGGAAGCGTCTAGAGCTCACGTGGCGATCCGATTGCCGGATGGCAGTGAGACGCTGAAATAAAAAACCGCCTCAGGACATTGAAGCATGTGTCCTGAGGCGGTTTTTCCTATTAGTCTTCGATTGTG
>NZ_BIMA01000003.1 GCF_004000845.1 Paenibacillus koleovorans NBRC 103111 | reverse complement strand
AACCCTTATAGAGGAAGCTGATTTTAGGATCAACAAACCCATTCATGGATGTTTCCTTAGGTTAGCCTTAATGGGCTGCGGGTACCCGCCCGCAGTTGTCAAAGCTGAGAGTGGAACCCGTTTAAAGTACTACGAAGCACTTGAAGAAGCTAGTGGTACAATAGAGGGATGGAACATAAAGGGGGCTGAACAATATGGTCAGTGCCTTTTTCGTATTTTGATAGATCTATAAAAATGTAAAACTTTGTATACTATCTGGCTGGATCCAACTATAATAAGGTTGTTGTGGAAATGTACAGGAGTTGACTTATTCGTGGATTTGGATCAGATGAAACGCTCTGTTTTTTGCAGCAACCGGATTCGCACTATAGTCATGAAAGAAGAGATTGTCTGTACGGTACCGCAATGTACTTGTGACTCGCCGGTAGTTTTGAACCACGTGTTGGAGCTTTTCGCGTTGCTCTATTCCTTCTTCGATAACACCAACTTACTAGATGTAGAGACGTTGAGGTGGACGAATAGCGAACAAGCGGAACAAGTGCACGCGCAAGTGCAGGAGTCTTGGAATCAGCATTTACCATCGGATCAGGAGCTTTACCAGGAGAAAGCTTGGACTGCGTTAATGGAGGAGACCAAACAGTTCGTTCAGGAGCTCGTGGATTCTTCCGATTCCAAGCAAGTTTTGCTTTTTCGCCTATTCAGCCTTCTTCAAATTATGGACCGGCACCTAGTCCTATTGAGGGATCGTTTGATGATCCAAGTGGAGTCTTGGGAGACGTTTCCTTTCTCTACGATATACGGTGATGTGCTTCCTAAGAGGCATTCCGTTCTACTTGAGGCTTTGAAGCTGCAAAAGCTGTACAAACATGCGATTGACCCGAACTACCTTCTGTTGTGCAATAGGATCCACAGTTTTCACGTAGCTCAAAGCTATTATTCTTACTATGAAGTGGAACATCGCTTCCAACGGTTGACGCATTTCGATGTGAACAGCATCCTCGACTTATCCATTGGATTTCTACCGGGTAAATGGGAGGTCCAGAGTGATTATAAATTGGAGACAGACGAAAGTCCCGGGGATGACGATCTACTGCCGTTTTCTTTTTCCCGAGCTATGAGGCCTGCGGAGTATAACGATAGGGTGAAACAGCAATTTGAAGCCTTATTGGAGAAGGTGCCGGATGTTATGATCCTGCCTGAGCTCTTCACTCCTCCTGATTTGAGGGAGACGCTGATTGCCTCTTTTAACGAAAAGAAGAAGCAAATGCGCGGTTCTTCCTATTCCGGGACGGTCCTATTCCTTACAGGTTCCTTTCACGAAGCAATAGAAGGAAAACTATATAACCGGGCTAAGGTAATTGCCGCTAGTGGCAAGCTGCTTGCGGATGTTAGAAAGATGAACCGGTTTATTCTCTATAGCAAAAGAGGCTTTGAAGGGGAGTTAGCTCCTTTTCGAGAGATACATGGAGTCGAACGGAATGCGTATGACGAACGGAAGATCATGTTGTTCGATACGGCTTGGGGCCGGATTGCTTTTTTCATCTGTATCGATTTCCTCATCGACCCAATCGCTCATATTCTGGTAGACCGTTGTGTAGATATCATCTTTGTCATGGCCATGACGCCGAACCCGGCCGGTGGGAAATTTATTCGCAGGATGCAAGAGCTGGCGGAGCGAAACGGTGCGGCCGTGATTGTATGCAATCATTTCGGGAAGAAAGAAGCGGATCGGTCCAAAGAGGAAGTGGAAGCTCGGATTGTAGTTTCTCTGCCTGGATATCGAGATGTATTCCTCAGAGCAGACGAGTGGGGCGTGTATAGCATCCGAGATGTACTGACGGAGCTGCAGAGGATGCAGGACGAATGGGACACGCGGCGGAAGGCCCAGGGTGGACAAGGGTCCGTAGATACGAGTTGAGAATCTTCTGCGCTTATTCTATAATGAAAGTGTATAAAAAGTGTACTAAGGAGCGATTCGGATGAATGAAATGTTTTGGAAAGCTTTCGATCAATGGAATACAGTTAAGGATTCCGACGTGTCGCAGGCCAATGACTTGTTAGTAGTCCTTATGCGCCATGTGTTCGAGAAAACTCCGAAATTGGACCTTCAGATGTTGGATCGAATCCGGCTTCAGATGGAATACGCCCTAGAGGATGACCGTCCCGAGAGCATGAGAAGCTATAACCTGGGAATGGCGCGCATGATAACCCATTATCTGCACCATGAGATTCAAGGGAAACAACAGCAAGTTACAATAAACAGCTTGCCTAACCTAGAACGGAAGATGATTGCGGCCTTAGGGACTAAGGAGCAAGCTACACCCACACAGCTAGCCATAGAGGTGGGCATCGACAATCCGCAACAGAGGAGCAACTTGTTGCGATCGCTCCGTGCGAAGGATTTGGTTCAATATATGGGAATCGGCAAAAATCGATTCTATAGCCTTACGAGAACGGGGATGCTGGTCTTCGAGCGATTACGGGCAATGGGGGAAACTTCGGCTGCGGCTGTGGCTCCTGTTTCGGAGAAGAGAAGCGCTATCTTGAACGATTTCTACTTTACCCCCTGGCCCGACTTGCCGCAGCATCATTATGGGAAGTCGGATGAGTCGTGGCACGACGAGTTCGATTGGGGCATGTCGGACTCGAAGCCGAGGCATCGATGGTCGCATTTGCAGAGGGAATTGGAACCGGATGAAGATATGGAAGGTGCGATTCCATGAGCTCCAAATTGGCATTAAGCAAGGTAAGCAAAACATTCGGACAGTGGTTCGCGCAGCTCGACTCCATCCATTGCTCGCAAGTTCTTGAGATTGCAGCAGCAGGCGGGAAAGAAATCATAATGAATCTGCGATCTGCGTTCCCGGATGACCAGAAGCTGTTTTTTGAGCTTCAATATGAGGTGCGGCAAGCGCTCAAGAAGAAGACCATGCCGGTCGTTGACCAGACGATGCAGAAGGCTGAAGTGCCGCAAGAGATAACCAAACCGCTGATCAAGGCCATCCATTCTTCTTTACGCCATTACCGGATTTCGTCTTATTTGAGAGATGCTGACGATGAGGCGTTTGAACGGACTGTCGA
Source organism: Paenibacillus koleovorans NBRC 103111 (assembly GCF_004000845.1). Classification (GTDB taxonomy): domain Bacteria; phylum Bacillota; class Bacilli; order Paenibacillales; family NBRC-103111; genus Paenibacillus_AA; species Paenibacillus_AA koleovorans. The sequence continues at coordinate 125,496 of NZ_BIMA01000003.1, read as the reverse complement.
ACGTATCCTCGTCGATAACTATGTAGATCGACTTTATGATTCTTGGGAGAAATGCGACGAGTACTTGGGTCTGAATAACGTGGAACAAACACGCCGATGCTACTCTTCCGTGATGAGTTTAGTGGAGTTTCATTATCAAAAAATTGAAACGTTGGAAGAGCTAGGGGATTATATGGAGCTGGAGCTCAACTTCAATGAAGAGAAGATAGAACGGTTCCTGGCCCTCGTGACGAAACATAGAACCGCTATTGATAGAACGATGCTGTTCAAAAAATTGAAACGGATTGAAGAGCTGCTGGTGGACACAGGAGCTTAAGCGGTCCCGTTTAGGACAGTCCAATGGAACATATGAACCAGTGAGGCCTACTCGTGTATACATGAAGCTGAGTAGGCTATTTCATTTTTACGCTCAGATCCCCCCCACACATGACAAATGTCATATCCCCGTACTGACGTTTATAACTAGGTCCTAATTGCCCGGCGGGTTATACTCGAGATAGATCGTGTTATACTCGAGGAGGAACCGCATAATGGAACAGACCCCCAACATCGCGCAGCTGAAAAAACAGATGGCGCCCTACGAACAGACGGATACGCGAGCCAGCATCCGCCAGTTTCTGAACACTTTTCCCCCTCTAATCATCCTGTGGTATGCCGCCTACCTGAGCTTGTCCGTCTCATATTGGCTCACGCTGCCGATCTTGGTCGTGGCTGCCGGATTTGTGGTGCGGAATTTTATTATTTTCCACGACTGCTGTCACCAAACGTTCTTCAAGAGCCGCAAGGCCAATGATATAGTAGGCACCTTCCTGGGCATCGTGACGCTCATTCCGTACCAGCAGTGGAAGAACGAGCATGCGATTCATCATTCCACGAGCAGCAATCTCGACAAACGGGGGATCGGCGATATCTGGATTTTTACCGTTGAGGAGTATGCTGCTGCTTCGCTCTGGCGCCGGATCGCCTACAGAATCTACCGGAACCCCATTGTGTTGTTTGTGCTGGGGCCGATCGCGGTGTTTCTCATCCAGTACCGTTTCAATCGCAAAGGCGCGAAGCGCAAGGAACGTCTGGGCAACTATTTGACTAATTTTCTTATTGTCGCTGTGTATGCTGCACTAGGTTGGGTTGTCGGCTGGCAGACGCTGCTGCTGATTCAAGGCCCGATTTTCCTCCTCTCCGGAAGCTTGGGCATCTGGCTGTTCTACGTGCAGCACCAGTTCGAAGAGACTTATTTCGAGCACGAGGAAGAGTGGAGCTACGTGAAAGCAGCCGTAGAAGGCAGCTCCTATTACAAGCTACCCAAGCTGCTGCAATGGATCACGGGCAATATCGGGTTCCACCATGTGCATCACTTGAGCCCGAAGGTACCGAATTATAACTTGGAAAAGGCGCACAACGCTTCGGTTCCGCTCCAGCAGGCGACGACGATTACGATTCGTGAAAGTTTGACGGCGCTCCGGTTCCGGCTGTGGGACGAGGAGCGAAAGCAATTCATCGGGTTCAAGCAGCTCAGGCGTGTGAAGAAACAGAACCCGCAGCAGCAGCACCAGCCTAGCCCAACGACAAGTCCACTGGAGAAACCGATCCCGGCCAATTAGGCAATACGCCTGAATCTGCTATAATGAACTCCATGTAGTACGATGGGGGAGAGCGGCCATGAAGAAGTGGTTTCACATTTTTCACCGAAATACGGGGCTGAGCCCTTACGTCTGGGTCGTTCTGTACATTCTTCCGTTCTATTTCATCGTAAAAACCTCTTCCACGAACGAAGTGGTTATAGGTTTGATGATGATTCTGGTGTTCTTCGCCTGCCATGTCTTGGCCTTCATCTCCAAGGGCCGGATGGTGTACTTCTGGACGAGCGTGCAGATTCTTATTTCTATCGCGATGACGCTGTTCATGGGGTATGTGTACTTCGCATTGTTCATCGCTTTTTTTATCGGGAATATACGGAATTTGGTCGGGTTCTGGACACTCTACAACATCCATCTGATCACGGCGATTGCGGCGGTGAACTTCGGGTTCGTGACGCAGAGAGAGATCATTGTCGCTCAGCTACCCTTCATCATCGTCAGTATGATCGGGGTTGTGCTGCTGCCGGTCACGACTTACAATCGGAACAAACGAGAGGCGCTGCAAGGACAGCTGGAGGATGCGAACAAACGAATCTCCGAGCTGGTCAAGCTGGAGGAGCGGCAGCGGATTGCGCGCGATCTCCATGATACTTTGGGGCAGAAGCTATCCCTAATTGGATTGAAAAGCGACCTGGCGGGCAAACTAATCAGTAAAAATCCGGCAAAGGCTCATGAGGAGCTTCAAGATATTCGGCAAACGGCCAGAACAGCTCTGAATGAGGTCCGGGAGCTGGTCACGCAGATGCGCGGAACCCGGCTGGTGGATGAGATGTTTCGGGTCAAGCAAATCCTGAAGGCGGCTCAGATTGAGTTCGTCTTGGAAAGCGATCCCCTCCCCCCGGTCAACACGACCTTGATGGGGGAAAATGTGCTGTGCATGTGCTTGAAGGAAGCGGTGACCAACCTTGTCAAACACAGCAGCGCAACGGAGTGTACGGTATCGATGGAGCCAACGCCCACCGAATTTGTGCTGAGGGTGAGGGATAATGGGGTCGGGATGTCCCATCCGTCGCTAGGCGCCAAAGGACACGGGCTGCAAGGGATGAAGGAACGGCTGGAATTCGTGAACGGTTCGATGGAGATCGTGTCGAGAGTGGGGACGATGATCGTATTCAGGGTTCCTGCCGTAGTCCAGCAACCGGGAAAGGAGGCGTCGAAGTGATTCGAATTGTAATTGCCGAGGACCAGCGTATGCTGCTGGGGGCCCTGGCTTCGCTGCTCGATCTGGAGGAAGATATGACGGTGGTAGGCAAGGCGAGCAATGGCGAAGAAGCGGTTCGACTCGTTCACCTGCACAAGCCGGATATTTGTATCATGGACATCGAGATGCCGGGCAAGAACGGGCTGGAAGCAGCGGAGGAGCTGCGGCGCTCGGGCTGCAAGGTTGTGATTCTGACTACGTTTGCGCGGTCCGGGTATTTCGAGCGGGCGATCAAGTCAGGCGCCAGCGGGTACTTGCTCAAGGACAGTCCGAGCGAGGAGCTGGCCGGTTCGATTCGCAGCATTATGGCAGGCCGCCGTATCTACGCTACCGAGCTGGTGGATGACGCGTACGGGATGGAGAACCCTTTGACGGAGCGGGAGAAGGAAGTGTTGACGCTGATCGCCGACGGGAAGAACACGAAGGACATCGCCAGCGAGCTGTATCTCACGAACGGGACGGTCCGCAATTACGTTTCGGTGATCCTGGATAAGCTCGGCGTCAGCAATCGGGTGGAGGCGATTACTCGGTTTAAGGAGAAGGGTTGGTTTAAGTGAGGGGTGTCGGCGCCGGCTCGCTGAACGCGCGGCGAAGGCGGATATGGAGTTTTGCAAGGTGGTAGGGGTTCATTAAGTTGGAGGCATAAAGGGAGGCCTGTCCTTGGGTCCTTGGGGAAGGCTTTTTTCTATGTATTTATGGTTTCGTTCACGGGATACATTTGGCATGTTTGCCTTCTGCCTCTGCCCATTTTACATTTGTACTAGGTAATAACCCCAGGCCTTGTTTCTGGAAATGTATATTATATATAGACTACAAGGACGTGAAATCTTGAACAGTTCTTTTTCCTTTGCGGCCATCAATTCATTCAGATGAATCGACTGGCTTTTTTGGGGCGGAGCCTTGTTAATCCGTGAAAGCTTCTGAAAGGGAAACCGCAATGTGTACCTGTTGCTTGATCGCATACAATACCGCTTGTTCCAAATGGTTGTGTTCCATCGTATGCTTCGTACAAGCCTCCTTGGATTGGTTTTTGTAAGTGCGGCAAAAGTAATCACATTTCCTCTGACGGCGCTTCGTGTCATGGCCTTGCCTGCTAGCGGAGGAAAACCATATTCTAACTCGAGTAATAGACCTAAATACGGAACAGGACAAGTAGATGAGGTATGGCAAAATGCGAAAGATGCCAACGGGAAAGTATATGACCCTAACGCAGGTGAAGAACTTTTCTGGGACCCTACGAAATTAAGGGCTGGACAGTGGGATATGGGGCATGTTCCTGAGTATAAAACACAGTGAATGGCATAAAAAATATATGAATGGCGAAATTGATTACAATACTTTTATTAGTGAGTATTGGAATCCGAAAAATTATCGACCTGAATCGGTATCAGGAAACAGAAGCCACAAATATAAATAGTCTTGGAGGTTAAACAATGAGCGTTTCAGAAAAGGCTACTATCTTTACAAAAGCACAGCATGGCGATTTGGATCAATTTAAAAGTGATTTCAACTTAGATGAAATCAATACAAAAAGTGATATTGGTTCAGGGTTGCTTCATCATGCTATTGCTGGAAGAAACTTTGAAATCGCTATGTATCTCATTGAAAACAATATTAATGTTAATTTGACTAATCTAGATGGTCAAACAGCGTTACATTATATCAGTAATTTTCCTAGTATAACAATAGCTAAAGAAATTCTAAATGCTGGAGGAGATATCAATATTCGCGATAAATTTGGTAATAACGCACTTTGGACTGCGGTCTTTAATTGTAAAGGAAAATATTATGAGATGGTAGAATTGTTTATGACTAAAAACCCAGATGTAACATCCAAAAATAAGGCGGGTAGGTCTCCACTAGATTTTGCAATCCAAGTAGAAAATCAAAAATTAATAGACATTCTCTCTCTCCAATAATAATTCTTATATACAACCGTTAGAACTATAATAGCTCCAAAACAAGGACAATTTTATTTGTAGTTAGGCATCCTGTAGCTGCCAAACGAATTGGAAATGTAGACCCTGGGAAAGGTAAGACTGATATTTCAAACGACGCTGTAAGGTTTTCAACAAATGATCTTGGATTAGTTGAGAATTCTGCACATGAAGGTTTACAAGTTAACGCTTATAGACATGCACTCTGGCAAACAATTATTACTGCGGAATTAGGGAGTGATATCGCAACACAAGTGGGAAATGCTCATGAGGAAAACCCTAATGCATTAGATAAAATAAACGACTTAAGCGGTGTTACTTTTAATTCATTATCTGGTGCAGATGAAGCAATCGATTTATTGAATAATAGAATTGGTAGATTTTTGGGGCTATGTGTTACTCCGAATTCAAAGAGGGCAATTGCTATCTATGTTCTAAATTATTTCCGTGATTCTGGACTTTGGGTTGCGAGTGAACAGTCAGACGGAACATTTAAAATAGTTCAACAAGCGCTAACTCGGGAACAGTATGATGGATTTACTGAAGAACAAAGGAGGCAATATGAATAATGAGCGCTTTGAAAATACATATTCGTCACTTATGCAAGGCATTTATGTTGCTATCGTTAGTTTTCTTTATTGCGGGGTGTACCACTAGCGCAGATGTTAGGGAGAAAGTTATTAATGATATTAATAGTAAATGTGTGAATAGCGCTTGCCAAATTACATTAAAAGATATTATTGATTTTAAATGGGATAAGATAATTATTTTTCAAGTAGGTAGCTCTAGTGCTGAAATTAGTAAAACTGCAGGAGTTGAATATAAAGGAAAAACTGATTTAATGAGTGGGATGCTGTTTTTATTAGATAACAAAATTGTACATGAAGAAAAAGTACCTTATGATCCTGAGCAACCAAGCAAATTACAATTTACTATTGAAAAAGCTCCAAAAGATCCTAATTGTATAATGTTTACAGCAGATGAAGCTGTCGTAATAGGTAGTAAAGTGCAAATAGACGGAAAAAATTATTATCAGGTAATAGCATCTTCCGTTAATAAGAAATCATAGGTTTAACATTTTGGAGTAATTAAAAGAGGCTGCCGTCCACTTAAAGTCCAATCGACTTAGTGAGGGGGCAGCCTTTTTTTCGATCCTGAACGGGTTCTTCGGAAACATCGATGTCGAGAACATCACGTCAAAGCACGCGAAGCTGCCGCTGTGTCGTTACTAGCCTGCCAATTATTTGCGCCAATTTTTCCGCAGGCATCAGCCTGCCTACACCTTCGTACGACAGTTGCCGCGCTTGGGTCAGGCCTTCCTTCCATTCCAACCGTAACCAGGCAAAATAGGAGTGGTAGCTATTGAGCAAAGCCAGCCCGTTCAAAATTGCTCTCTCCAGCCCTTCAGCTTTTCGCTCAACAGCTTATGAAGATCACCCCGCAACTGCTCTATAAGGTCATGAATCGGATTGGCGTCCAGTTCCATGGAAATGAAGTTGATATTGATCTCATGGAAGTCTTATTGAATACGGAGGTCGAATAGAATTTAGATCAAACCTTGACTGGCTTCGTGCCTTTCAAGGTTTCTTTTTTTGAAGAGACTTCCCAGCGTAGAGAACGCCATCACTCCATTTTCTAAGTTACCTTGTTGCTCCGGCCAATCGTTCCCCTCGCTCCCCACCCTAACTAAAAAAGTTTAGATCGGTCGATCCATCTGTAGATTGGTAGGTAGGAGCTTCGAAGGCGCGTTTGTATAATGAAAGAGATCCCCGGCATAGGAGCGTCGAAGGGAGGAAGCCGGTTTGCCATGCGGATGAGACGATTTTCGATACTTGGCCGGTTGATCGTCAGCTTGCTGATTATCATCATCCCCCTGTATGCCCTCAACTTCGTGTTGAATGAAACCAGCGCAAATACGAACAAGAAGGAAATGACCCAGAACCTGCAAGAGTCGTCGCGTATGTTCCACAAGCTGCTCGAGACGGAGCTCCAGCAAATCAGCATGCTGCTCAACAAGAACACGATCAAGATCGCGCTGCTGATGACCGGTTCGGAAGCCAGCGGCAGTGCGGAAGAGCTGCAGCTGAAGATGAACATTCAGAATATCGTCATCGAGATGCAGAATGCGAGCCATTATATCCGGAAGGCACAAGCGATTCTCCCGACTATGGGCAGCAAGGTCACGTACAACGAATTCTCCAGGATCAGTGAGGAGGACTTGCCGACATTCGGCCTGGCGCCGACGCGCGGGTTCGTGAACTGGCGAAACGGCCTCTACATGACCGTCCCTTATCTGAACAACGGAATCGACGAGCGGAGGGGAGTGGTGGTCCTGGCCGCCCAATTGGATGAGCCGTCGATCCGAGAGGTGCTGAACAACGTCGTAGGGTATGAGGAAGGCGGGGCGATCTGGTTCGACCCGGAGATGGGATGGAGTGTGACCAGCTCCGGCACTCACGCTATAGGAGCGAAGCTAGTGGACCTGCTCAAGCAGAACGTGCAGAACGGGGGCCCGTTGGACAACAATCCCTATATTACGCTGGACAAGCGGGACTATTTCGTCTCCTACAGCTACTCCTCCGTACTGGGTACATCGATGCTGACCTACGCGCCGACGGACATCATTTTCAACTCGCTGAAGCGATACCGGCTGAATTTCCAGATCATGTCGGTTTTGGCGCTGGGGATTATCGTGTTCATTTCCATCTGGATCTATCGAACGGTTCATAATCCGCTCCAAATACTGACCAAGGCATTTCGAGAAGTGGAGAAGGGAAGGATGGATGTTTCGATTCGCGCCATAAACGACGACGAGTTCGGGTACATCTATACCCGATTTACGATTATGCTGGGCCGGCTCAAGGAAACGATTCACAACGTATATGAGCTGGAGATTCGCAATCAGAGGTCCGAGCTGAAACGTCTGCAGGCGCAGATCAACCCCCATTTTCTGTACAACAGCTTCTTCGTATTATCCCGACTGGTGCGCAGGGGGGACAACGACAAGGCGACGCAATTTGCCCAGTTCCTCGGCCAGTACTTTCAGTTCATTACGCGGGATCATGAGGATCTGATCGAGCTGGAGCGGGAGCTGGAGCATGCCCGTACGTATGCAGACATTCAGGCGATATGCCACCCTCGATTGCAGATCGCTTTCGCGCCTCTTCCCCGAGCGTACTGGAAAGTGCTTGTGCCTCGATTAATCCTGCAGCCTTTGATTGAGAACGCATACAAGCACGGCTTCAACGAGAAATATTCGAATGGCGAAATCGCCGTTCGAATCGAGACGGGCAGGGGCGAGATTCGTCTGGTCGTCGAGGATACCGGACAGGGGATCGGCGCGGAGGAGCTGGAGCAACTGAAGGCGCGGCTGGATGCGGATGACGGGGACAGCAGCGGCTTGGTCAACGTACACCGCAGGGTCCGATTGTACAGGGGCGGGGACAGCGGCATCTCCATATCCGCCAGCACGATGGGAGGGGTCAAGATCGAACTGAAGCTAAGGATGGAGGAGTAGCCGTGCAGAGGTTGCTGATTGTCGACGATATGCCGATTATTACGGATGACTTGGCGGATATGTTCATGGAACTGGAGCATCTGGAGCTGGAGGTGTTCAAGGCTTATTCGCCCTACGAAGCGATCGGGATTATGAACAGCCATAAGATTGATATCATCCTCTCCGACATTATGATGCCGGGCATGAGCGGGCTGGAGCTGTTGAAGGAAATTCGCAGTCAATGGCCGCGCAGTAAAGTGATCTTCCTGACGAGCTATCAGGATTTCCAATATGTGAAGGAAGCGATCTCCATGGGAGGGGCGGGCTATCTCCTGAAAACCGAAGGGGACGCCGTCATTATTGAAGCGGTGGAGCGAGCGGCTCGCGAGCTGCGGGAGGAATGGAAGAGGAACGACCTTGTACAGCGATCGGAGGCCCAATTCCAAGCAGCCAAACCGTCCATGCAGAGAGAGCTGCTCATGAGCATGCTTGCGAACAACACGATCACGGCAGAGCAGCGGCGTAAGCAATTTGCGGAGATGGAGATGAGGTTTGACCCGGATTCACCCGTCTACATGATGATTACGCGAATGGACGGTTGGAAGGAAGCCATGACCTTCTCGAATCGCAATTTGCTGCATTTTGCCTTACGCAATATTTTGGAAGAATATTTGAGCGGGTCCGTCGTGTTGAACTCTATCTCCTATGACAAGGACAGTGTCGTCTGGTTTCTGCAGCCACATAAGGTCGAGCGATTCTCGGAGAAAGGCTGGCAACGCTACTTCCGCTTCATCTACGGCACGATGGAGACCGTGCAGCATACGTGCCGGGAACTGCTTAAGCTGCAGGTGTCGGTGATTGTCCATACCGGCGCGGTTTCCTGGGAGGCGATCGCTCCTACGTTTCACCGACTGGATCTGCTGTTCCATCAGGGGATCGGCTTGAACAAGGAAATATTGACCACGGATGAGCAGTTGGACAACATGCGTCAGGAGCACCGGCAACCAGTCGCCAGAGCTTCCGTTCCGAACAATCGCTTGCCTCATGTGGACTACTATCCGTTAAGCGAGCTGTTAAAGCTGGGACGACGCGAGGAGTTCATGACGATCTTCAACGAGTTGATGAATGGGCTGAGAGCGGAGGAAGGGACTTCCGCTACAGCAACAGCTGCTCAGCGAATGGAGATCTTTCACCTGCTGTCCTTCTTGCTCCTCTCCTGCACGAACCGATGGAACACCGATTTCGCGTCCTTGGAGCGCTTCGAGGGCCACAAGCTGTTGAGCTTCAACCCGCTCGAGGCATGGCAGGAATATGAAGCCTACTTCCACCGCCTGTTCACGGCTTGGTTCGCGTTCAAGTCGAGCGAGCAGCAGGACCATACGAAGCAGATCGTCAGCGAAATCCATGCTTATATCGGGAGGAATTTGAGCGGCGATTTATCCTTAACGAGCATAGGCGAATTTGTCCATCTGAATCCCAACTACTTATCCCGGCTCTATAAAATGTGTACAGGGAAAAGCTTGACCGACTATATGGCCGAGGTTCGCATCAAGGCGGCCAAAGAAATGCTGGGCACGAGCTTGAAAATCCAAGAAATTGCGGAAGCGGTCGGGTTTTTATCCGGGACGGCGTTTGCTCGGTTTTTCCGCACCCATATGAGCATGACGCCTCAGGAGTACCGGGATCATGTTTTTGGAGTGAAGAAGTAACAATTGGTATGTAGAGTCAAATCCGGTCAAGGTGCCAGCTAGACAGTCTTCGAAACTTGTACACGGAGGCATGGCAATGTACAAATCGGTCGATAGAGTCATCCGGCTCCTCATTGTACCCTTGAGTGGAGAAGAGATTTCTTCTACATGAAAAGGGAGGCATCCAAAATGAAAAAGGCAGGCATAGTGTTGACGGCCGTCGCGGTGGTCGCAGCTCTAGTGACCGCTTGTTCGAGCGGGGGGTCGAGCGGAAGCTCAAGTGCAAGTCCGGGGACCCATCCTTCAGCAGCGGCTACGGCCAAACTGCCGCTCACATTGACGGCAAAGGTGCAGAATCACCCCTCGACACCGTTCAAGGAAGACTGGCTGATCTGGAATGTTTATGAGAAGAAGGCCAACGTCAAAATTCAGGTCTCGGGGTATCAAGGCAACTGGTGGGAAACGATTCCGCTCGTAATCGCCTCGCGCGATTTGCCGGATCTGATGTGGATGTCCGGCACCGATATGATTCATAAGTATGGGGACGAGGGTGCTTTGGTCAATCTGCTGGACCACCTGGACAAAATGCCGAATCTAGCAAAGTTTATCCAGAACAACCCTAACGAAACCGCAGGGATGCTGTCCGCTACCGGGAAGCTGTATATCCCTCCGACGAAAGGCGCTTATGCGGCGGTAAGCTCCTTGTTCATGTACCGCAAGGATATTTTCGACAAGCATAAGCTGGAGCAGCCCAAAAATTACGACGAATTCTACAATGTGCTGAAGAAGCTGAAGGAGCTGTATCCCGACAGTTATCCGGTTACGTTCCAGAAGCTGAATGATGTGCTGTATTCGCTTACCGAGCCGTGGGGAACCGGGGTGGGCTTTTACTACAACAACAAGCTGAAGGCCATGTCTTACGGTCCGATGGAAAACAACTTCCGCGATATGATCACGTGGGTAAGCAAGCTGTATAAAGAAAAGCTGATTCCTATCGATTTCCTCTCCTTGGACGAGAAGCAGCGGAACGAATTGGTGACCACCAACAAAACGTTTATGGTATACGGCTATCTCAACAACATCGACACTTACAATACGGCAGCGCGCAAGACGAACCCGGACTATACGCTTGCAGGCATGATTCCACCGGAAGGACCCGGCGGCCGGTTGTCGGCGAGGCAGTCGTTCATCTCCGAGGGCTGGGGCGTGACCACGACATCCAAGAAGCTGGAGGATGCCTTGAAGCTGGTCGACTGGCAGTACTCCGAGGCCGGCAAGGAAGCATTGAGCTGGGGACTGGAAGGCGTTACCTACACCAAAGTGAACGGACAGAACAAGTTCGTGGACTCCGTCAAAGACATGGCTACCGCGACTCGCGACTATGGACTGAAGTCTTCGGGGAACTTCCCCTGGTATGACGAGAACGCCTGGATGTCGCTCTTGACGAAGGAGTCGAAGGAAGCGCAGGAGATTGCCGTGAAGTATATGTCTCCGAGCAAGCCGGCACCGGCGCTGACCAAAGCGGAGTCCGATTCGATCACGATCAAGTCCGATGCGATCAGCAAATATTTTGAGGAAAATATTACGAAATTCATCCTGGGCAACCGCCCGCTCAGCGAATGGGATGATTACGTTAACGGATTGAAGAAGCTTGGGATTGATGATGTCATCAAAGTCAGACAGCAGGCGTATGAACGGCAACAGGCTGCTTTGACCAAAAAATAGGTGTAAGCCGGTAATGGGGATGGGAGCAGGTCTGTTCCCATTCCTCATTCTGCTGAAAGGAGTTTGGGATGTCCTCACCGGTTAAAGTCAAAGCCGCGATACCGAAGAACGAGAGCCTGAGCCGGATTTATCGCGCCAGGTTCCTGATCCTGCTGCTCTCGCCTGCGTTGATCTATTATTTGCTGTTTGAATATTTGCCTATGTTCGGATTAGTTGTGGCGTTCAAGGATTACAATGTATTCCGCGGCCTGTGGGAGAGCGAGTGGGTAGGGCTCAAATATTTCAACATTTTTTTCAGCAATCCGGACTTCTGGCCCCTTCTGCGCAATACGTTCCTGCTGGGCTTCTACAGCTTGATCTGGGGGTTCCCCGCGCCGATCGTCTTGGCCCTCCTGCTAAATGAGCTTCGCAACAGCGTGTTCAAGCGGGTCGTTCAGACAGTCAGCTATCTCCCGCACTTTCTGTCCAATGTCGTCATTGCCAGCCTGATCGTCATGATGCTTTCGCCTACAACGGGGCTGGTCAATAAAATGTTGGGCGTATTCCATATAGAGCCGATCTACTTCTTATCCATACCGGAATACTTCCGTACGATCTATGTGGCATCCGGCATCTGGCAGGGATTAGGGTGGGGGGCGATCATTTATTTGGCGGCGCTGACGACGATCGATCCGCATCTGTATGAATCCGCAGACCTGGACGGAGCGGGACGCTGGAGGAAGATGTGGTCGATTTCATTGCCGGGGATCGTACCGGTCATCATCGTGCTGCTCATTCTGAACATCGGGTCGCTGTTCGGGATCGGCTTTGAGAAAGTATTGCTGCTGTATACACCGATGACTTACAGTACGGCGGATATTTTGTCAACTTATACGTATCGGACCGGGCTACTCAAAGGGAATTTCAGCTATGCCACCGCGATCGGCTTATTTAACGGCATCACAAGCTTCATACTGATCTATTGCTCCAACTACTTGGCGCGGAAGCTGAAGGAGACGAGCTTATGGTGAGGAGGATGATCTTGTGAGAGGGCGCAGACTGGATCTGTTCACGATCGTTAACGCGCTGCTCATGCTGGTGCTCATGTTCGTTACGGTGTATCCGTTTGTTTATGTACTGAATGTGTCGCTAAGCAGCGAAACGTACGTCTTGCAAAATGCGGTCAGCTTCTGGCCGAAAGGATTCACATTAAAATGGTACGCGCAAGTGGTTCAAGATGAGCGGATTTGGACGGGCTATAAAAATACGGTGATTTACACGACCTTGGGCACCTTCCTTTCTTTGGCGTTGACTTCCATGGCCGCCTTCGCTTTGTCGCAGAGGCATATGGTGATGCGCAAGTCCATCATGCTGGGCTTCGTATTCACGATTTTGTTCAGCGGCGGGATGATTCCATCGTACATGGTCGTCCAAGCCTTAGGGCTGCTCGACACGGTATGGGCGATGGTGATTCCGGGCGTTATCAATACATTCAATGTCCTGATTTTCCGAACGTTTTTCGAAGGCCTTCCGGAAGAGCTGTTCGATGCAGGTCGAGTTGACGGGATGAATGATCTGGGTATTTTCTTACGGCTGGTTGTCCCGCTGTCCAAGCCGGTGTTCGCCGCAATTGGTCTATTCGTGGCGGTGGGGATCTGGAACAATTTCTATAGCGCGCTGATCTATCTGAAGTCGGCGGATATGTTCCCGCTTCAGCTCATTCTGAGGGATTTGGTGATCTCGGGAACAATCGCATCGGAGGCGGCCTCGCAGCAGCAGCAAGGCGGCGACGTCGTTGTCGCGGATTCCCTGAAATATTCTACGATCATTGTCAGTACGCTGCCGATCTTAGTGCTGTACCCTTTCCTGCAAAAGTACTTTGTGAAGGGTGTGCTGCTCGGCTCGATCAAAGGGTAAAGGAGAACAGAACATGACAAACTGGAAAATAGCGGATGGATTGAGCGATTGGAGCGGGTATCGTTCCCTGCAATTCACCGTCTTCAACCCGTATCCGGAGCCTGTCATCGGGGGAATTGAAATATGGGACCGAGCCGCTGCGGCTAGCTCCGAGCTGGATTACGGCAACTTGGTCGACCGTAAGCGAGCGCTGCTGCTGGGCGAGGGGACGACCCATGTGGTCATTCAGATCGATCCGATGCAAACTCAGCGAGGCGATCGGCTGCTCGACCTGTCGCATATCGAGAAGGTCAATCTGCACTTCCCGCTGCCTGACGGATCTGCGGAGCCGTTGGAGATCTCGGCCCTGCGTTTGTCGGTCTTGACGGATACTCCTGACGAATGCGCAGGCGCGGTGCCGGGAGATACGATTCTGTACCTCAAGCATCAAGATATTAGCTGCTATACCTATGAGCCGGATCATGTAAAGCTGCCGGAGGATGTGCTCCAGTTGGAACAGGAAGTGTGGGCCGAGCGAGAACGACTGCTTCGTGCTATTGATGCGGCCGAAATAAACGGCAAGCAGACCTTGTACGCTCGGGCAGGTCTTGTAGCGGCGGATATCGCGCTCAAGAGTCGACCGCTGCTCGCCTGGCACTCCTCGCCGGGAGCGAGAAGGCGCAACCTGAGCGGTGCGCTGGTGGAGCTGCGGAAGCACCGGGTGCCGCTGGAGCAGCTGCTGTCGTCCCGCAAGCACGAGGACGATGAGGACGACTCGAACTTGCCGTTGCACGTCGTCAAGCCGCTGCCCGATCTCAAGTCGCTGCGCATCGAAGGCCGGTCGTTCGTCGATCCGAGCGGAGCACCGTTCTTAATCTGTTCGATGAGCTATCACAATGAAGGGGCTTTGATGCCCTTTTTCGCGCCGGAGCAGCACAAGATGGAACTATACGCGGTGGGCGGAGGCTCCCGCTACGATATCGAAAGCTCCCCCGTTTATGAAGCGTTTCACACATTTGAGGGGACGGAGCGGGTCGGCTGGAAAGGCTGGTGCGGCCATCTGATCAAGGATCAGTGGGCGATGGGCGGCCGTAAGGAGAATGTTGTTATTTGCCTGGAGAACGAGCATATTCTGGCGGCAATTGATACTTACAACCGAGATCATGCCGCCGACTGGAACAACCACCCTCACTTGATTTATGTCATTCTGGGCTATGAGTTGACCTACTTGTGCTATTGCGAGCAATCGCTGCAGCGATTCCGTACATGGCTGGCGGAGCGGCACGGGACGATCGGGCGGCTAAACGCGTGCTGGGGCACCCGATACGAGAGCTTCGAGGAGGCATCGCCTCCGCCGACCGAAGGGCTCACGCCGGCCGGCGATGCGAATCGTGCCGCATGGTTCGACTGGTCCGATTGGAACACGCGACGCTTCACTGATCATCTCAAGTGGTCGAAGCAATCGGTTCGCCGGTTGCACGCTACGATGCCGATTAGCGCAGGAGGGACCTCGATTATGCTGAGCCCGCATAATGGGACTAGCGGCATTGACGAGGAGCAGATCATCAATGAAGTGGACGACGTCATCCTGCATGAGGGGGATGACCTGCTGGGCATTGATTTGTTTAATGCGCTCTCCGACCGGCCGAAGCCTATGGTGGATCCGGAGCAGGGAGGCGATTGCTCACGATGGCTGCTCAACTACTTGCACGGCAAAACCGCGATCTCGAAGTTTTGGTGGCCGAAGCAGCCTTCTCGCCAATTCCCGCTGAGCACGCTCCGATCGCCGGCGCACGGCATGCACACGATCGATAAGGTGGCGGACAATCTGTACACCGCGCTCGATGTCCGTCGCTTGAGCAAGGAAATCGTGTCCTTCTGGGAGCTTCCCAAGGAAGTAGCGCTGCTGTATTCCAAAACGAATGTGCTGCAAGTGCCGCCTGAGCTCATGACCGCTTCGACTACCCCCTATCTGAAATCGCTTAGGGAAAGCTACGAAGCGGCGAGATGCTTGGACACCGGCATCACTTTCGTAAGCGAGCGGCAACTGCTGGAGGGGAAAGCGCAACGATTCAGGCTGATCATGATCCCGGCGGCCAAGTATTTGCCTGAATCTGTCTTCTCCGCCTTGGATCAGTATGTCAGGCAAGGAGGCAAGCTGCTGGTGCTGGCGGAGTCGCTCACCCACGATGAATATGTCCGGCCGCGCGATTATTTGCAGCGTTGGGGCATTCGGATCGTGAGCACGGTCGTTCCTCGTGTAGTCGTCTATGGCGAGCTGGAGCAGCGGTACGACCAGAATCTGGAGCAGACGGTTACGTATAGCGACGGTGTCGACACGATGTCCGTTCGAACCGCTGCCGCTGTGGCCGGATTGAAGCTGGGGATCACCGGCTTGTTCCAGCATGTCGATTCTGATGAAGCCGACGTCATGGCATCCGATGAGCAGGGGCGGGCACTTTTGCTGAAGCGGCAAGTCGGCTTGGGGGCCGTGTGGGCGGCGATGGGGACGCTTCGGACCGACTCGCTCTATGCTTTGCTAGACAGGCTGATAGACGATGCCGGAATCGAGCGAGAGCTGAAAGTAACGGACCAGACCGGGCAACGGGTGCAAGGGCTGGAGGCCAGGCTCGTTCGTAGAAAGAACGACGACTTGGTCTACATCGCCAACGAAAGCGGTCAACCGGTCGAGTTCCGCTTGGAGACGAACCGGCAGGTCGACGAAATTCGCGAGCTGCGGTCCTTGCGATACTACGATCGGCCGGAGGGCCTTGTAGGCGACAAGGAAACACTTCTGTTCAGTCTGCGGGAAAACCCGTCCCGTTTCGGCAGAGGGAAGCAGTCAAGCTAAAAGCACAAATGCCGGCTGCCCTAGCCGACGCTTGTGCTTTTTTTTATCTAGAGATTAAAGGCGAGCGTTAGAGTGATCGGCTAGTCCTGCCCATCAAAGCTTGCATTTAAAGTAGGTCGGGTAGGAATTACAGCGAAGATAACAATGCCCTCCACGATAGAGTATAAATCCTGATGAGAGTAATTGGGGAATCGATCCATATTGGAGAGTATCGAATCCTTAGGCGGGTGTATATGATAAGGCTCGGTTATAGTTTGATAGCGTCTATCTTGTTCGTGAGATTCGCTATGATATTGGGCTTTTAGCCTGCTGCTTGCATCTTCCCAGTCATAATAATACTTGTCAATCGTACCAGACTTATTGAGATACTCTGTGACGTAAAGCTTGGAGAAATCATTGAAAGTAATGGTCGCCCTCTGGATATACATAGTAGAGGATGCTCCGGAGCGATCGGTATCTCGAATCTCGCCATGTATACCGTGGTTCAGCTCGCGATGTATACGCCGTAGATCACTTTTGGGATTACCGTTCACCTGAGATCTCCCTCATAAGGTAACGCCATTCTTCTGCATCCCGAGACCATTTCCAATCCGTGGATAAAGCGGGATCTCCTAGTCGAACAACCACTTCCTCGTAAGTACCACCGTAGTTCCCCTCAAAAACCATCATGGTCTTGACCAGTTCCTTAACTCGTTCAACGTCTTGGTAAACGGGTTCGGAAGCTTTGCGGCAATTATATTCTGCAATGATTTCGCGAAGGATGGTTTCGTTTCCATTAGGGGCTTTATAGATGGCAGTGTCAGGGATTCGAGCTTGTTTGAACGAGGGCTTATTGTCCATGCTGGGATATGATAATCGCTTTTCTCGAAGCCAGTTATTAATAGTCGTGATGGAAACGCCGAAATAGGTACTAATTTGACCAGTCGAATAATAAAGCGGTTTGTCTTGTTCAGATGCGAATTGAAAGGCAAGGTCGAGAAGTTTAACAATCTCCTTGGACAGATCTTCTTGAAGAATCGTATCCTTGTCGTGAAACGGAATGGATTGAGCAAAAGGGGACTCGTGAAGTTGTGCCGGACTAATCCGGCTTAACAAATTATAAAGTAGCTTAAAGGCAGCAATTCCAAATTGAGGATTATCCTGCACATCTCGGACGACCTCTTCCTCGACCAATCTACGGTCCTCGGAAGTTATCATAAACATCACCTCACCCCATATTTTAACAGATTTTTATTCAAACTACAACTAAACTAAAATGTAACTAAAAGAAAACTTTAAGCTGTTAATATATATGGTCAATCGATAAGCAATATATTCAAACGATTTCTAATTTATCAAACCAACTGGAAATGATGTTTGCTCCCACCTATGCTAAAATAAACCCATCATCCTTAACTCCGGAGGCTGTATGAATCACGATCTGGAGCAACAGGTCCTTCCGCGTTATACCAACTTCCGGTTGCCGGCGGATACACCTGCCCTTGGGATTCAAGACGTTTATCAGTTGCTGGTCCAAGACGAAGAACGGAATAGTATGATTTTTGATGACATGCTTAAGGCTTTGGATCAAGGAAGGTCGCCGATCCTGTTGGCTGAACGAACGGCGCATGTGGAGTACTTCGAGCAACGGCTGAAGCATTTTGCCAAAAATGTAAACAGGTTGTTCAGATTTATGACTATGTGGATTTGCAAGTCCCGTTGCTCATGGCCATGTATAGGAAGAGAGTCAAGGGTTATCAAGCCATGGGCTACCACGGGATGAAGTTTTAATAGGAGTGTTTGGAGGAGGAACCCCAATGGACATTTTCGCAGATTTCCTGAATAAGATTGAGAACCCGCAGCACCGCGCCCGAATGGAAGAAGTGTTCGAATGGATCGAGCAAACCTTTCCCCAGCTGGAGCGGAAGGTCGGGTGGAACCAGCCGATGTACACCGATCACGACACCTACATCATCGGCTTCAGCGTATCCAAAAAGCATATGGCGGTAGCCCCGGAGCGGGCGGGCATGATCCATTGCGCGGAGGCGATCGAGCTGGCTGGTTACGATCACACTGAGCTGTTGGTGCGGATTCCGTGGGGAAGTGCGGTCCATTACGACATGCTTCAGAAAATGATCGATTTCAATATTTGGGATAAAGCGAACTGTACTACGTTTTGGCGAAAATAAAAAAGGCTGCCGTCCACCTGAAGTCCGATCGACTCCTGGTGGCGACAGCCTTCTTTTCCCTTACCGGCTTATATTCGTTGCGATGTACCATTGGTTCCCGAACGGGTCCTCCACGCCGCCCGAGCGCTCCCCGTAGTCATGGGTTTGCGGCTCGTACAGGGAACGCGCCCCTGCTTGCAGCGCTCGCTTGTACACCTCGTCCGCATCCGGCACGAAGAGATGAATCGCCAGCTTCATCGGAGGGAAGTCCGGGTTGGTGCCTCCCCCGAGCTCCACGACGGCATCGCCGATTCGACATGTGGCGTGTTGTATGCTACCGTCCGGCCGAGTGCCTCGTTCCAGCTCTTCCGCGTCGAAGGCCTCTTTCAGGAAATCAATAAATTTGTCGGCACCGGCAACGATAAAGTACGGGGTAACCGCGGTAAAGCCTTCCGGTTTGTAGGACTTTGTCATGATGAATCCTCCTTTTTCATAGTGGACGTTTCCTCTTTAGTATAGCTACAGCAACCAGGCTCGTATTGTAAAAAATTGATCTGGTGATCTTCTTTTCCTCGCGAGGGTGGTATAATTTGACTAACAGAATCGGATGAAGCAAGGAGGGCGTTCCGGTGATTTTCCATGCTCGCCAACCTATACACCCCTTAACGAAATGGATCGACAAGCTGTGGAGCTGTGAAGGCTATCGTCCCGATCATCCATTCGAATCGAAGCTGCCCGATGTTTCCTTGGCCTGGATTATCAATCTAAAGGAGGATCGGATTCGCGTGTACGAGGGCAATCGGATGGAGCGTTATGCGACTTTGCCCGGCAGCTTGATCGCGGGTCCGCGGTCTTCCTACTATTACTTGGACACGGTATGCCAGGAAGCTTGTTTGGGCATCGAGTTTAAGCCGGGAGGAGCGCTGCCTTTTCTAGGGGACTTGATGGGGGAGCTGAAGGATGTGGACATGCCGCTCGCGGAGGGGCTGGGTCGACAAGCGCGGGTTGATGAGTTGAGGGATAGGCTGTTGGAAGCTTCAGGAGCGGAGCCGCGATTCCAGAGGGTTGAGCAGTTTCTGTTGCGTTTGTTGGAGAAGCAGATGCTGGTCCCGAAGGGGCATCCGGCCGTAGCTTTCGCGCTTCAACAGTTGGAGCATTCGCCTATCGCTATCCAGCCGCAAGTTGCTGTAATCGCAGACCAGGCCAATTTGAGCACGGAGCGGTTCATTCGGGTTTTCAAGGACGAGGTGGGGCTCACCCCCAAGAGCTACGGCAATCTGGTCCGATTCCAGCAAGCCTTCCGGATGATCCGGGAAGAGCGGGTAAGCTCGAGCTTGGAGCTGGCGTTAGCATGCGGCTATTATGACCAATCCCACCTGTACCGCGATTTTCGCAAATACGCCAACATGACGCCTACGGAGCTATTTCAGCGAGAGGATCTTTGGGAGAGTCACGTGCCGGTGTTTAATCCGAGCCAAGAGTCCATGATATAATGGGGGGGCAAGTTGAACAATGAGAAGCTTCATTAGTGTTAGACGTGCGTGCCAGATTATTCTGGTGATTAACGGTGCCGCGGTGTTGATGCATCTATTGATTTTGCTGCGCATTTTGCCGCATGATTTTGTTTGGGGAGGCAGACTGGAGGGGGACAGCGAGTTTATCGTGTTCGAAGCCTTATCCATCCTGGTCCTAGCCGTGTTCATGACGGTGGTTGCTGCGAGAGCGGGATATATTTTGAAGGATCGGTTTAGTAGAACCGTTAGAATCGCCATCTGGGTGCTGTTTGCCCTCATGGTGTTGAATACGCTTGGGAATTTGGCCTCCAGCTCCGGCTTGGAAATGTGGCTGATGACTCCTTTGACCGGCTTGTCGGCTTTGTTGTTGTTGAGAGTGGCGATTGAAAAAGAAAAGGATGTGTAGAACCGATGAATGCGGAAATGGTCATGCAAGGACTCGAAACGCTCGGCAAAGATCGCCTGAAGAAAATGTACGTGTCCAACGGAGCGCAGGAGCCGCTGTTCGGAGTCGCTACCGGCGAGATGAAGCCGATGGTGAAGCAGATCAGAATCAATCAAGAGCTGGCCGAGCAGCTATATGCGACTGGAAACTACGATGCGATGTACTTTGCCGGCATCATTGCCGATCCCAATGGGATGACGGTTGCCGATTATGATCGTTGGATCGATGCGGCTTATTTCTATATGATCTCGGATTTCGTGGTGGCGGTGACGTTGTCGGAGGCGGATATTGCCCAAGAAGTGGCTGACCAATGGATCGCCAGCGGCGATGAGCTGCGGATGTCGGCAGGGTGGAGCTGCTACTGCTGGCTGATCGGGAACCGGCCGGACCGGGAATTTTCCGCGGACAAGCTGTCCGGCCTGCTGGACCTGGTGAAGGAGACGATTCACGGCGCGCCTGAGCGTGCGCAATATTCGATGAACAACTTCCTCTACACGGTGGCGACCTCTTATATGCCGCTGCATGAGAAAGCCATCGAGACGGCCAAAGCCGTTGGTCCGGTAGAAGTGAAGAAGGAGAAAGGCAAGAGCAAACATATCGAGGCTATGGTGAATATTGAGAAGTTTATGGCTAAAGGAAAAATCGGGTTCAAGCGCAAGCATGTGAGGTGTTAGGGGACCGTGCTGGTGGAGTGAGACAAGGAGGATCGGCGTGCTGGGTGCTATTGTTGGGGACGTGATCGGTTCGGTTTATGAGATCAACAATGTCAAAACCGAGGAGTTCCCTCTGTTCAGTCGGTTCACCCGGTTTACGGACGATAGTGTGTTGACTCTTGCAGTGGCCCATGCGATCCTTCATCAAGAGGAAACGGATCAAACGTTCTGGAGGGCAAGGCGAAACAGGCGGTTATACGCTCAAATGATCAAACAGTATGCCAGAAGGTACCCGGATGCCGGATATGGGGGACGTTTCGAGGAGTGGATGAAGAGCGAATCGATGCGTCCTTATAATAGTTTCGGGAATGGAGCCGCTATGCGGGCAAGTCCGATTGGGCTCGCTTTTGATACGCTGAATGAGGTGCTTGCCGAAGCCAAGCAAAGCGCCGAAGTGACTCACAATCACAGAGAAGGCATCAGAGGGGCCCAGGCTATTGCCAGCGCGGTTTTTCTCGCAAGGACGGGGAAGAGCAAGCAGGAAGTCCAATCCTTTATTGCAGCGAAGTTCCGATACCGGTTGGATCGCAGGCTAGAGGTATTACGCGAGACGTATAAGTTTGATTCCAGTTGCCAGGGCTCCGTGCCGGAGGCGATCATCGCTTTTCTGGAGGCGGACAACTTCATGGATGCTGTGCGAAAAGCGATTTCCCTTGGCGGGGATAGCGATACGATTGCTTGTATGACCGGGGCCATCGCCCACGCTTACTATAAGGACATCCCGCATAATGTGGCGGACATGGTCCGATTCAAGCTGGACTTCGGGCTGAGGCAGACGCTCGATCGGTTCGAAGCACGATATAAACTGCCGGATTCTTAGGCTGGCGTACTTAATAAGCATCCCTGCCTGCTGTAGCGCTACTACTGGATGACAGGTGTGTATACTTAAAATGTGGTGGTGAGCTTGGGCTGTGCTGGGCGGTTTCCTTTGCCGGAGGCGGTAGTGTGTGAGCTGCTTGACGAGTAAGAGGGAGTGAGGCGAGCAAAGCAAAGATAAGCGAAGGACCGTCCGATTGGGCGGTTTTTCGCATTTTCAGAGTTAGCCAGCGCCTCGATTTGACGGATTATTGGACGAATTGCCTCGAAAGTGTACTTCCGGCAGGTAGACATCTCGAATTAATGAACGAAATGGCGGCATAGCGGGTCTTACAGGCCCCATAAGGGTTGCTATAGTAGACGGTGTAAGCAGATTTTGGCAAGGAAGGAGCGGATCGGACATAGGAACATGATCTGATTCTGTAGGCGAATTCATCTTGGTCAGGCCTCCAGGTGCATTTCCAATCTAATGAATGAGGTGACACTGATGGATCAAGGAAAAGGAAACCTGTCAGCAAAGTTTTTCCGGATGACTTTCGTAAGCGCTTTCGCTCTGCTCCTGATGCTCATTGCCGCACAATCCGCATTCGCCATCCCGGTCATTCCCGGCGCCACGGGCTTCGGCATGGACACCCCGGCCGGCCGCGGCGGCACGGTATACAAAGTCAACAGCTTGGCGAACACGAATACGCCGGGCACGCTCCGACACGCGCTCGCACAAACCGGGCCAAGAACGATTGTGTTCGAGGTATCGGGCACGATTGTCGTGGACGGCTACCTCGATATTCGAGATCCGTACGTCACGATTGCCGGCCAAACCGCTCCGTCTCCGGGCATTTTCCTGCGCGGCGCGGTCATCCGCATCCTCACGCACGACGTGCTTATCCAGCATATCCGCTCGGCTCCGGGGGATTCGACAACCGGCGTGCTGCCGCAGAATCGCGATGCTGTCTCCATCAACGGCTTGAATGGGCGCGTCGAGAATGTCGTCATCGACCACTGCACATTCACTTGGTCGGTGGATGAAATCTTCGAGACCTACAACGCTTACGGCAACATCACGTTCCGCAATGTCATTGCTTCAGAGCCGCTGCATGATTCGATTCATGTCGACGAAGGGGATACGGCGCCGACGCCGCACGGCTTTGGTCCGCTCTATGACAACCAGCAAAATTCCAACTTGCTGTTCTATGGCAGTCTTGTCAGCCATGCCGAAGGCCGGATGCCTTATTCGGAGTCGGACGGCTACGTCCAAGTGAACAATGTTTTCTACGATCGTGTCAACACGTTCAACCGATTCAATGCGCATCGGGGAGTGCCGACGCAGAACGCCATTGTGGGCAACGTCTTCTCGAACGGCCCGTCGCTTGCGACTTGGGCGGTAGGCAAGAAGCCGATCGACATCATCAATACGTTCGCATCCGGCGGCAAGCTGTACCTCTCGGACAATATCGTCGAGAACCACTCGTTCCCCGTCAGCTCGCAATGGGACTTGGTCAGCAACAGCACCTCATTCACCCAGTCCCAGCTGCAAGCTTCCTCCGCAACCGTCTGGCCGACCGGGTTGACGGCGATGCCATCCAGCCAAGTGAAGGCCTACGTAGCGGCTAATGCGGGAGCCAGACCGGCTGACCGCCTGCCTTATGAGACTCGAATCATCAACCAGATGCTGAACGGAACAGGGACGATTATCGATTCCATCGCTGAAGCCGGCGGCTGGCCGGTTGTAGCCAACAACACCCGCACGCTGACCGTGCCGAGCAGCACGGCGGATGATGACGGCGACGGCTATACGAACCTGGAAGAGTGGCTCGACTTGATGGCCGCAGAAGTGGAAGGCCGTACTATCGTAGCGCCTCCGGGGGCAGGTCCGATTGCAGGGCTGACGATCAACGATTCGGCCAACAGCGCGGACTGGTCCATCCAAGCTAACCTGCAGAACGGTAATGTCTCCTACGGCGACCGAACAACGGTATTTTCGTCCATCGCTCCCAGTGTAGCCGGCAAATACTGGATCCGTCCTGCGCAGGATTCCAAGGCTTACACGGGTACCACGCTCGTCTCCTTCACGGTGAGCAGTGCTTCGGATGTTTATGTCGCCCATAACGACGCCATCACCACGAAGCCTTCCTGGTTGTCGACATGGACGGATACGGGGGCGGACATTGCCGGCAACGGCGTGACGTACAGCTTGTACAAGAAAACGTTCACCGCCGGCTCGACGGTATCGCTCGGCAACAACGGGCACACCTCTTACGCGCAATATATCGTCATCGTCGCTCCGGTCTCGAAGGTCAGCGGGCTGACTGTGAACGACTCGGCCAACGCCGCCGACTGGTCATCGCAATACAATCTGCAAGTGGGCAGCTTGTCCTACGGCGACCGGGCCGTGACGTTCTCCGCAGTGGCGTCCGGCGTAGCGGGCAGCGAATGGATTCGCCCGGCGATGGACTCCAAGGCGTACACGGGCACAACACTAGTCTCGTTCCAAGTGACGAGCAATGCCGATGTGTATGTGGCGCATAACGACGCCATCACCACGAAGCCTTCCTGGCTGTCGACCTGGACGGATACGGGCACGGACATCGCGGGCAACGGCGTAACCTACAGCCTGTACCGCAAATCGTTCACCTCGGGCTCGACGGTGTCGCTCGGCAACAACGGCCACACTTCGTACGGCCAGTACATTGTGATCGTGAAGTAGTCAGTCTGTATCTCAAGCAGGGGACGGCCGGGAGGTCGTCCCTTTTGACATAGCGGACCTAGCCAAGCTAGGCACAAATAGCCGGTGCAAGTCCGGTTGAGGCAATAGCGCGATTGAGGCAAGAGTCAAGTCGCCTCGTAGCGAGCAGGAAACTGGTGCGGGAAAGGCGCGGAGGCGGTCGTATTACTGAGAAGCGGGGACAACCAAACCTGCGTTTATGGGAAAAAATTACCACTAAATACTTGGATACGATCTGGATATGATGGTTGCGGAAACCGGAACACTGGCGCGCTATACCGACGCCATCGTCGGCCTGTGCAAACCCAAAGAACAAGCCCTGGGGGCGCTCGTCGTCCGGAAATGAACAAGTCGAAGTCCAAGCTTGTCAACCTGAGGGGAGATGAGCAGGGCTTCGACTTTCTGGGAAGGCCCCAAGCAAGCCTCAACAGGCAGCCGTAGCGGCTCAACTTGCGGGGCTCAAGAAATTCGCGGTTAAGGAAAGGACCGTAACGCCGAGGGAAGAAGAACATCGGAATGCCGTATGAGGGAAAACCTCACGTACGGTTCGATGAAGGGGAAGCTGGAATAGTAAAGGAGGGCTTGCGCCTTCCAATGAAACGCAGAAAATAGTCGCCGAGCTCCAAGTAACCTTGCTCCGTATGCTCCGTAGTCCGAAAAAATCGGTCTACAGATCGTTTCCCCGTCCAGAAAAGCTCTGCAGTCCGAACTTGCCGAATTGGAGCGGCGTTTTCGGAGGGGGTGTGCGCAAATGGCTCTGCAAGTGGATGTAATCGGACTACGGCGTCTATCAGGACCCGCTCACGCTATGCAGTCCGAAAAAGTCGGACTACGGATACCGATGCAGGAAGGCGGCACCATGGATGCTGAAATGAGGCGAATGTTCAGAGAAAAGCGTTGCCGGGCGGAGAGTCGAGCGGTAGTCCGATTTATTCGGACTGGGGAGCAAGGGTACAGGCGCCACGCCTCTCGAGAATGCTCTTCGCCTCGTGGGATAGCTGGTTGCGGGATACGGAACACCAACGCCAGAGGACCATCAGGCTGATTGCCGGATGGTTGGCTTACTTCATCTGTACACGGCTTGTGCCATCACTGATAACATAGATTTCGACTGGGAGAATGTAGGAATGTAGTGTTAGACTAAAAGAGTATATTGGCTTTTTTCCGAGAACCGTTATGGCGGGAGTGAATGACATGTATCATTTTGTGCCTATGACCGAATCGGTCGCAAAAACAATATCCTCATGGACCTATCCGCCGCCATATGACTTGTATACGATGGATGGAAGCGAGGAATGCATCCAAGAATTCATGAATGGTGAATATTTTTATGTCGAAGATGAAGGGTTCCAACTAGTAGGCTTTGTTTGCAGCGGCTGTTCTGCTCGAGTACCGGGAGGCTATGAAATTGGAGTTTATGACAACGAGGACTTGCTCGACATAGGACTGGGATTGCGACCCGATCTAACCGGCCAAGGACTCGGAGGTGGTTTTCTAATGCAAGCCGTTTCTTTTTTAGGCAGCTATTTTGGTAAGTCGAATTTCCGGTTAGTCGTTGCAGCGTCTAACGAAAGAGCAATCAAAGCATATGGCAAGGCTGGGTTCGTCCCGGGTGAGGGTTTCTATAGCAGCGTATCGGATGTGCAGATTCCATTTGTAGTGATGCGATTGTATTTGCTTCGGACTGAGAACCTATGTACTCAGACTGAGAACTAAATTTCCTTCTTTTGCGTGAGGGAGGTTAATCTGAGTACCTAAGTACTCTAATCGGGAAGCTAGGTTCGCGAATTGGATACTTTGGTACTCAGATTGGCCGAAATGGAGCTTGTATGCGAAATTTGGTACTCCAATAGCGAAGTTTGGTATCCAGCACCCCGCCCCTGCGCCTACCCTACGCCTACCCTGCTCCTACCCTGCGCCTAACGTCTTCCCCCGCGCCCGTCCCACACGCAACGCCTCGCACTCCTCCCCCCGCCCCGCACCTACACCAAGCCCCCCCAACAAGTGGAGCCCAATTGATTCATAAAATGACATGCTTCTGCAATCTCAACCATACTTCAACTAGGAAGAGGTGATGTACTATATAGAAATGTAAGCGATTCCAAGTGGATGAAAAGAGGAGGCCGTATAGTGAGAACTGGTTACATGCGTAAGGCGCTCAGCGTGATTCTTGCCCTGGCGCTAGTCCTGTCGTTCGTCATCCCGGTGTCGGCGCATTCCGACATTACGGGCGAAGATGGGGCGACCCGGCACATTCAGCAAGTGGTGATGAACACGTCGAATTCTTCTGCAACATTCGGCAGCACGGCTCTGCTGGTAGACGGACGCGTCTACATGCTGGGCGGCAATGGCAACGGTCAGCTGGGAGACGGGACGATCGGCGGTACGGCGACGGTCTTCACCCCGGTGTTGAAAAGCGCGGGAACGCCGCTCACCGGCATCACGCGTATTTACCAGAACAGCGGCACGATGTACGCCTGGAGCCAAGCCGAAGGCAAGCTGTACGGCTGGGGGCGCGCTTACGGCGGCAAATTGGGGGTGCTCGGCGGAACGGGGACAACCCCGGCAGACCAGCCCTATGCAACCGAGCTGAAGTTTGCCGGCAACCAGACGCTGGCCGATCTCGGCATCGCCTTCGACGGCTCGCAGGAGCGGACGCTCGGCGGCATAGCCGGCGCCGACGGCGCCAAGCCGAGCACGATTCTGGCCGTTGCCACCGACGGCAAGGTGTATTCGTGGGGCTCCAGCGGCACGAATAATCTGGCGACGTATGACTACCGTCTTGGTCGCACGATCACGGTTGGCGACTCGGTTTACACGATGAACGGAACGCTCAGCAGCGTACTGCCGGGTCAAGTGGTGTTCAACCCGAGCGATCCGGACGAACGCGCCATAGCGGTTGCCGGGACGGACGATGTGCCGAGTGTGAACTATATCCTCTCCGAGGCAGGGGACCTGTATGCGTTCGGCAAAGGGATCTCCACCTCGGCCTCGGCCATCTTCGTCAAAGTCGAGCATCCGGACAAAGCGGCGGGACGAGCCTTCGTGCAAATGAGCGTCTCCTCCGGCGGGATTGTGATCCTGCTTGACGATCAAGGCGCGATCTATACGGTGTTCAACTCCGGCGCCGCCAACAACGTGTACGACGCCAACGCGCGCACCGCAGCACGGCCAACGGCTGTGTACGGCAACGGGACGACCGGCGGCATTGGCGGCAACGCGGCTGCGGGGATTACGTTCCGCGACGTGTATGCGCTCGGTCCGACGATGAACCATGTGCTGTTCGGCGTTGCCACCGACGGCAATGTGTATGAGTGGGGGGCGTCCACAGGCGGTGCGGTTCACGGCGTACGCTTCGGCGATGGGACGGCGGCCAGCAAAACCGTGTCCACGGCGGTCCGCAACGAGTACCTCAAGGACGCCGAGTCGATGAGCATGTTCCGGACGACGGGGGCCGCAGTGAAGGGCAATGTCGTCTATACGTGGGGGTATAATGCCGGCGTCGATCTGCTGGCCAACGGCTCGGGGCTTGGGCAAACCGTTTCCCAAGGCACACCGAAGCCGATCAACGAAGCGGCGCTCGTGAATGTGCCGGCGCTGGCTGCGCATGCGAACGACGATACGGCGCTTGCCGTAACGTTCTCGCCAGCGCATCAGGCGACTGGCGTATCTCTCACCGCCAGCCCCAGCATCGCGTTCAACAAGATCTTAACCCTGACCGGAGGCAGCTCCATAGCCGATACCGTCAAGGTATACAGCGGCACATCTGCTGCCGGCACTGCTCTCGCGTCGAGCGCCTACACGGTCTCGAATGTCGGGAAGACGCTCATCGTCACATTCGCGGGTCCGCTGGATGAAACGGCCGACTACTACGTGGAGCTGCAGGGCGGTACGCTTCAGGATTTCCAAGGAGCCGCCATCTCCACACAAGGTGCAACGTTCCGGACGGTCGGGCAAATCTCAGCCGACCCTCAACCGGCTAACAACGCAACCGGGGTTTCGACGAAGATCAAACCGACGATCACGTTCTCAAAAGCGGTCACGAACTTAAGCAGCCTGAACGCAGCGGTCGAGCTGCGACAAGGCAGCGTCTCGGGTACGCTGGTCTCCACTACGGCAATGTTCGAGAACCAGAACACCGTAGTGCGTCTCACACCGGCGTCCGAGCTTAGCTACAGCACGGACTACTACCTCATCGTGAAGGCGGGCGCCTTCGAAGATCAAGATCATGGCCAGTACCCGCCGTCGGATACGGCTTACAAGTTCGCGACCGGCTCCGCTCCAGCATCCCCGTCCACGGTCATCCGGCAAGCCGTGACGTTCAGCGGCTCGGATGCGGACGGCAATGCTACCGCTCTGCTGACCACCGACGGCAAAGTGTATGTGAACGGCAACAACGTGAACGGCATATACGCCAGCGGCTCTCCAGCTATGCCTAGCGGCGGGTTGACCGGGATTTTCCGTGCGGCTCAAACAAGCGCAGGCGTCGAGCTGAGCGGAATCGACCGCATCTACACATCGCAGGGCAACCTGCTGTACGCTTGGGACGAGGACACCGATCAGCTGTATGCCTGGGGCAAAAACGGCTTCGAGCGTTCCGGCATTCCGAACTCCAGCGCATCGGTGCAATGGGCGACCGCCTCTACGTTCCACGGGACCCCGATTGCATTCGCCGGCGAGAAGCGTTCGCTTACGGGCAGTGTCGGCAGCACGTATGTGATCGACGAGAACGGAGCAGTATGGTCCTGGGGGCAAGCATCGGCGGCCAACACGGGCAGCGAGTCGAACGGCTGGAACAATGACTTCCGGCTAGGCCGCATTCTGTCTGGAATCCCGACCTCGGCTGGCATATTGCGCCCCGTGTGGGAAGCGCAGGTTGCGAACGGCATCAAGTACAGCGAAGCGGGCAAAGCCTGGTATTCGGCGAAGCCGGAGCAGATCCTGTTCAGCACCGATCCGGCTGAGAAAGCAATCGAAATCGTCGGGGCCGGCACGACTTCCGCAATCATTTTGACCGACCTCGGGAATTTGTACGCTTTCGGCGGCACGGGGGCAGGGCAATTCTCCTCCGATTCGGGCAATCGCTTCGCGAAGGTCGTTCACCCGGTGACGGGGCGGAAATTCGTCGAGATCAGCGCATCCGTGGCCGGCACAGCGATCATGCTGGACGATATCGGCCAAGTGTACTCACTGTTCGCAGGCACCTTCTCTAACAACAAGGCGAACCTGGCTCCGCAGAAAACAGCGGCGATCTATGATGCGACGAACGGCATTCCGAATGCGGAGACTATCATTTTCGACGGCATTCTAGCCTTTGGGGCCGGCACTAACGTTACTTATATGGTCCAAGCCTCGGACGGCAAGGTGTACGTATGGGGCAGCAACCAGAGCGCCAAGCTGGGTCTCGGCATCGGGGACATCAGCAACAGCTCCGTCGTTCCTTTTGCCACAGAGAATACGGCCCTGAACGGGGTGGAAGGCTTCTTCGGGTTCAACGATACGGTGATCGCCTGGAAAAGCGACGTGCTGTACACATGGGGCTCCAATCCCTATAACACGCTGGCCAACGGGACAAACATAGCGGACTACAACTTGTCGCCGCTGCCGATTACGAAGCCGTATTTGGTGAATATCCCGGGCTTGCAAGCCGCTGCTCCGGATGGGGATCCTCCGGCTGCACCGGATACACCGCTCGAGGGGACGAACGCCAACTTTGTGTACAAACCGGCTATATCGCAAGAGGTGAACGGCAATATTTTGGTGGAAGACTTCTACGGCTGGGGCGGCCAGTACAATCATCAGCTGTTCTCCGACCTGAACCGGGCCGTCTACAACGCCACCGACGCCAACCTTGAGAACTTGAAGGACAAGCTGATCAATTTGAATCCGAAATATACGCGCATTTTCTATGACCCGGATCCGCAGCGGGCGATTCCGTACATCAACACGGCGGCCGGCGGCAACACGGGCTACACGGGGATCTACGGGGATTTGAACTATGAGTCGCTGGAGCAAACGCTGCAGCTCGCGATGGACACCGGTTCCGCTGTGAACCTCACATACTGGCACCCGGCGGTGGAGATAGGTGGGCAGGTCGTGGCGAGCGGCGATCTCAATTGGGACATCAGCACCGGGATGGCGCGTTGGGCGCAGCATCTGAAGACGCTGATCGTGACCAAAGGGTACAGCAATATCAAATCGCTGACGATCTACAACGAGCCGAACGACGATACGCCGATCGATATGAACAAGTACGTGCAGGTGTATCGCGCGCTTGATACGGCTTTGAAGAACGAGGGCATTCGCAATCTGGTGGATATCGTGGGCGGCGACTTGCTGACCGGCAGCCAGATGGCATGGTTCAAGCTGATGGGCGAAAATCTGAACGACGTGGTCGACGTGTACTCGATCCATCGCTACTGGTTCGACGGCTCGACGCGCTACAATATGCTGCTTACGGTGCAGGCGATTATCAACGCTTTGCCGGAAAATCAGCGCAAGCCGGTTCAGATTACCGAATTCGGCCCGAACAAAGGCTACATGAATCCGAATTACAGCGGAAACCAGGCCAATTTGATCAAATACGCGTACGAAACGTCGGGCTTCAACATTATGTCGGCTGCGCTTGGGTTCGACGGCACCAGCAAGTGGGACGTGTATCATGCCAAGTATGACGGGGACATTCAGGACCACAGCATGATTCGAGACGCGCGAGACGGGTATGAGCTTCGTCCGGAGTACTGGTCTTTCTTGCTGCAATCGCTGACGACGGAAACCGGCTGGAGTACGGCGAAAGTTCGCGGCGGTATGGGAGACGGCGGGGTGTCGGGTAAAATCGTTGCGGCACTGGAAAGTGCGGACGGGACGGAGCAAAGCTTGTTCCTGCTCAATCAGTCGCTGACGGCGGCTACGAGCATTAGCGTCGAAGGGCTGGATACGTCCAAAACCTATTATGTGTACATGTGGAACGAGAACGGCGACGGTAAGATTACGGCGAAAGGCGTTCTATCCTCAAGCGGGGCTGCGTCAACGCAATCGTCCAATACGGCTGGAGGCGTGTACAGGGTTACGGGAATTCCGGGGAATTCATGGGCCGTCTTGACGACTCGCCAGCTGGACCCGGCCAGATGGTCGGACGTATGGACATATGATGCAACGCCGGATGTGTTCATCGCGCCGGGGAGCAATGCGACTGCAGTGCCGGTAGATGCTCAAGTGGAGATCGGCTTCAACGTCGAGTTCCTGAACCGCGAGGGCATCGGCGACATCAACAAGATCGACCCGACGAGCACGCCGCAGCTGCTGAGCGGTTCGAATTTCGCGGGGATCGTGAAGGTGTACGAAGGCACGGATGCTACAGGCGTGCAGTTGGCGGAAGGTACGGACTTTGTGGTCCAGTTCAAGACCGGTGTAGGCTACACGTACAAGGAGAAGCGGATGGTAGTGAGCTTCCCAGGCGGACTGGAGCCTGGCACCGACTACTACGTGGAGGTTCAGCCGAATGTGCTGCGGCATGTGAGGCCGAATCCGACATCCGTTCCTTATTCGTACGTGAACACCGTGCCGGTGGGGGTCACGTTTGAGACGGAGGCGGTGCCTGTCACCCTGTTGGGCTTGGGCGGGCTTGTGCAAGGGTATATCGCTTCCGGCGAGCTGTCCGGCCCGTTGGTGCCCCAGGTGACCAACGGTCTGGCGCAGGCGCAGCATCAGTACGACAAAGGCTCGCCGGATAAGGCGGCCAAGCATTTGAACGATTTGCTGAAGCATCTGAACAAGTCGAATATGCAACAGCATGTGTCTGCGGCGGCTAAGGCTGCTTTGGTGCAATATGTGGCGGACTTGAAGGAAGCTTGGGGCGTGGAAGAATAACGGATAAAGCGAGAAGACTGCCGGTTGTCGGCAGTCTTTTTCTAGTCGACATCATTTCGCCTCTACCCGCGCTTCCTAACCGGCACCCAAACCTCCACCTGCGCGTCGGTCGGATTGCCGTTCAGCAGCACCTCGGCCACCGGCCCGCCGGCATAGGCCCATTCATCCGACTCGCGCAGCATCTCGCCGAACGCTTGATCCTCCAGCTTATCGAACGCCAATCGCGACAATCCGCCGGCTCCCTCCAGCACCAAGTAATCTCCGCCCGGAAACAGCAGCTCGTCCGCTCCGAGACCTTCCTCCGCCTGCCGGTTGGTGACAACGCCTGCATAGTAGGAAACGGTGTTTCCCTCCACAGCGATCGCGCCATACCCATAAGGACTTTCCGCCAGCGGCCGAAGGAGCGCCATTTGCCCGTCTTGGATCACGGTTTTGAAAAAGGCTGTTTTTTGCCCCGTGAAGGCTGGCGAATGAATCTCGGTTGATCCCGTTAACATGGTTTTGAAGCCTACTAGACGGAAGCTTTCTTTTTGCTCAACCCGGTACTCGCTCATTGTAGTTCCTCCCATACGTTATGTTGGCTGCCTTACGCATCCAGCTTAGCATGACAACTATGACAGCAGTGTGGCATACTTGAGGCGGGGGGAGAGCATGAAAATCGATCGTTTGCTTGCTATTGTTTTTATTCTGCTGGAGCATGAAGTCATTAGTGCCGGAGCGCTCGCCCGGAAGCTGGAGGTTAGCCGGCGGACGGTGTACCGGGATATCGAGGCGTTGACGATGGCCGGGCTGCCGGTGTTCACGACGCAGGGGGCAACGGGCGGAGTAGGGCTGATGAGCGCCTTCAAGATGGACAAGAAGCTGTTCACGCCGAAGGATGTGCAAGCTCTTGCCACAAGCCTGGAAAGCTACAAGCAGCTATTCGGACACAAGGACATTCTGCATGCGCTGGAGAAGCTGAATAGCCTCCGATCGGAATCTGGAGCTGGAGTGGGGATTGAGTCGAGAGTGGGGGCCGGCGGTTTTGTGGCAGATTTGGCTTTGAACCGGGGCAACCGAAAGCTGCGCGCGCTGCTCAGCTTACTGGAGACGGCTATGAATGAGCGTCGTTACTTGGAGTTTGGCTACATGGACAAGGACGGGAAGGCAACCTCCAGGAGAGTGGAGCCTTATCGTGTCGTGTTTAAGGAAAGCAAGTGGTATGTCCAAGCCTATTGCGTCGATCGGGAGGCGTACCGGATTTTCAAGCTGTCTCGGATGAGCGGACTTTGCGTGATGGCGGAGACGTTCGCGGCGCGTCCGTTTACCCCGATGGCCATGGATGGGACGGACTGGATGAGCGGGAATCGGGTGACGGTGACCCTGCGGCTGGCACTGTCGGTCAAGGATCAAGTGATCGAGCGGTTCGGAGAGGACCACATTTTGCGCGTGGAGGAAGATCATTGCCTGGCGCTCTATGAGATCGTGAACGATGCCTCCGGGTACGATGTGCTGCTGCGGTTCGGGGACAAATGCGAGGTGCTGGAGCCGACGGAGGTACGGGAAGCATTTGGGGCTTATGTGAGGAAAATCGCAGCTCGGTACGAGGAAATGAGGGAATGAAACAAGAAGACAAGTAGGGGAAGAGGAATGATATCACAGGCTCAGATTAAGCGGGAGTTGAAAGGCTGTTCGAAGGAAAAGCTTCTGGAGCTGCTGCTCGGCATGGTTCAAGCGAGTGGATGTAGACCGGAGTAAAACGGATGCGGATGCGGTTCTAGCGTGAAGTGGAGGGGGTGGGGGTGACGAAGGGAAATGTGGAATTGAAACGGATTTTATACGCGGCTGGATTGGCATTCTCTTTGTTCAGCAGCCTGCTCTTACTAGCAACGGTTGCCTTCCAGTGGAGTTTGATCGAGCTGTTCACACCGTTCCTTTGGCCATTTGTTCATGGCGTAGTGTTTCTCTTGTTTATAATCGTACTGCTAGCCGGGTTGCTCTTATTTCTTTTTACAAGAATAAGGACTCCATTGATCGTTTGTGTGGCTGCTCTGCTTATGTATGCGCTATTTCCCTTCACCACGGTAATACTTTATGTCGATTTCCATAGGAACCTTGCCGATCGGGAGCAAGTCATTCAACAATTGGAGACGAAGCCGATCCTGATCCAGCCTGACACGAGCGGAGTTCAAGCCGTCATTCCATTGCCGCTTGAGTACAAACATGTATCCAGGGGCGGCGGAGATGTTTTGCTGGACAGTCGAAGCGGGAAGGTTTTATTCTTTACGTTTCGCGGTGTGGTTGACAATTTCTCGGGGTTTGTTTACTCCCCAAGCGGACAAGAGCCCCAAGCTGATGATTTCGGCGGCACGTTGCGAGAAATAGAGAGAATGAAGGAGAACTGGTACTGGGTCCGTGCAGATTGAACACCATCGTATTCTGCAGCAACTCTGGCCTCGGCCAAGTAACCTTGGTATCTTAACATTCCCCACCCACGCTACCGTCTGATCTTGTCTGAGTAGCTTTGGTGGTTATGTCATACTAGAGTTTTACGAAAGGGTTGAGCAACGAAGAACATTTGCCGGACAATAGAGCCGCTATTTGTGAACAAACCGGGCTTTTCGGCAGGTTGGCGGACACAGATGCTCTTATTTCGCGCAAAAGGAAGGACAGGGAGACAAAATGACAAGAATAAGGTTATCTGTGTCCGCCAAGAAGGCGGTGGGGGCTGTTTTGGAGAAAATAGTGTCATCTGAGTCCGCTAAGAAATCAGGCAGGATTCCGGAAGTGACATGACGCGGGAAAATAAGGGGATGCCGTATCGTTATTCGGCGGGATGGCAGGCTCGGCGCTCAAATAGCGATACGGCACAGTGTTATTGGCTTCGGTTAGCCGCTCTGCGCAAGGGATTTGGGTGGAATAGCGTTATGGGAGATTCTTATTTTCCGCGAAAAGGGGGATTCCGGGAAAATAAGGGGATGCCATAACGCTATTTGGGTTGCGCCGGCCGGCGTGTCCAAGCGCGCGAGGGCAAATACAGGCACGGTGCGAGTGCAAGTGTCGCCGCCACGCGCCACGCAGCCGCCACGCGGGCGCCGCGAGCGCTCCGCCTACCGCGCCGGAGTTCGCCGATTCCGCGCAAATGCCGGGAAATCGACCGGCTTGCCGCGGGCGGCGACGGATTGCGCGGACAGCGGGAACACCGAGCTCCAGGTGACCGCGTCGTAGACGTCGATCGCCGGCGGACGTCGCTCGAGGATGGCGCCGACGAACTCGTCGATGACGAAGAAGTCGCCGCCGCCGTGGCCTGCCTGCTCGGCCTCCTTCAGCCAGCTTCGCCAGAGCGGATGCTCGTACTCGTCGCGGTAGCCCCAGAGCGACTCCCATGTCGCCCGCGGCTGCCCCGGCAAGTCGATCGAGGAGCCGGGCGAGCGACCCTCGATCCAGACGAGCGGGTCCTCGTCGTGGTGCCGGGACGAGATATAGGCCCCGCCGGTGCCTTGCAGGCCGTAGTGGGTCATCTGGTGCGGGCGGCCGGACACCCAGTCGAGCCGCAGCGAGATGACGACGCCCTTCTTGGTGCGAATCGTCGTAACAGCTGAATCGCCTTGCAGCCAGTAGTCGTCGCGGCTGCCCGGGTGCTGCTCGCCGAACTGCTCGCGGAAGTACTTGGCCATCGATCCGTTCCTGGACGTGTAGGTGCTCATATAATCAAGCTCGTCGGTCCGATTGATGCCGAGCCACTGGGCCAGCGGGCCGAGCGAATGCGTCGGATAGTTCATCGTGTCATGACTTCGCTGCAGGTTGCCCCGCCAAGTAAGCGCCCCGCCAGCATCATGCGTCAGCCGCCGGCAGTCGTGCAGATAGGCGCCTTCGACGAAGGTGATGTCGCCGAACACGCCTTGCTCCACCATATGGCCGATCATCATGTTCGGGCGCATGTAGCAGTAATTCTCGGCCATCATGTAGGTCAGACCGGTCTGCTCGACGGTCTCCACAAGCTCCCAAGCGTCCTCGAGCGTATGGGCGGCGATAACCTCGCTCAGTACATGTTTGCCGGCGCGCAGCGCTCGGACGGCCTGCCCGGCGTGCAGCGTCAGCGGAGTCGCCAGCAGGACGGCGTCGACGTTCGGATTCTCCAGCAGCCGATCGTAATCGGAGTAAGCGGCGATCCCGGGATAAGCGGCCTGCCAGTCGCGCAGCATGCCTTCGTTCAACTCGCAAACCGCCACAAGCTGCACCCGGTCGGCGAGAATGCCAAGCGCATGCTTGAAGGAGGCGCCGCGGCGTCCGCCAACGACGGCGAGACGGACAGGATCTTGCTGAGTGGACATAGTTTCACTCCTTTGTATGATATTCAATAGGTTGAATGGTAATCAAACATGAAAAAGATAGTACAGCATTCACTATACTATCCACCCAACAATAATTCAATATATTGAATTGAATTTATAATAATTTATGATTCTTACCCGATTGATTCAGATGCGCGAGCGCTTCTGAGCGGCTCGCTACATCAAGCTTCCTATATATAGTGCTCAAATAATTTTTGACTGTCCCGATGGAGAGGAACAGCTCCGCCGCGATCGCTTGGTTCGATTTGCCGAGCATGAGCTGGCGGACGATGTTCCTCTCTTGCGCGGACAAGCCGTTCAGCTTGTCGCCCTGCCATTCGCCGGCAGCGGTTGCCGCCGCCTCCGGTTCTGCCGCCGTCCCCGGCAGCGGTGATGCGGCGGAACCGCCGCTCATCTGCATCGCTTGCAGCAGACGCCGCTGCAGGCTTGCCGGGTAGTTGATCCGTCCGCCCAGGCAATCCTGGATCGCGGTCAGCATCGCCCCCGTCTCCACCCCTTTGACGAGAAAGCCGCTTGCTCCGTGAAGCATCGCATCCCACACATAATCCTCATCCTCGAACGTTGTCAGGATCAGCACCTTGGTGTCCGGCCACTCCGCCTTAATCCGCTTCGTCGCTTCGAGGCCGTTCAGCTTGGGCATATGGATGTCCATCATCACGAGATGGGGACGATGCAGGGCCACAGCCTCGATCGTAGCCAGACCGTCCCCGCTCCGCGCCACGACCTCAAACGCCTCCTCCATGCTCAGAATGGCGGCCAGGCCGTCGCGGATCAACGGCTGATCGTCGGCGATCAGCACTTTCGTTTTAGCCAATTTGCTCCCTCCTCTGGATCGTATTCGACTGTAATGGAATGAGAATTTCCAAGAGCACGCCTCCACCGACGCCACGGGCGGTATTCGGGACAATGTTCAGCTTCCCGCCGACATCCTCGACCCGTTCCCGCATGGCGGTCAGACCGAAGCCCGGTACAATCTCGGTCACGGCCGACCCGTTATCGCTTAGGGCGAACCGAATATGATCGGCGTGCTGGGTCAAGCGCAGCTGGAACTTCGTGCTGGCCCCGTGCCGGATGCCGTTCGTGAGCCCTTCCTGCAACGCCCGGTACAGCGTGAGCTCGACCCGCGGCGACAAGTCGGGCAAGGAGCTGTAAATTTCATAAGCAATGTCCACTTGCGTCTGTTTCTTCGTGTCTTCGATGAGCCGGATGAGCTCGGGGATGAACGGCTGTTGCTCGGGGAGGCTCTCTCTAAGCAAATGGACGGAGCTCCGCACGTCATCCAGCCCGCGCTTAATATTTTCTTTCGTTCGATCGATCATTTCTTGTGCCAAGGCGAGTTGGTTTTTCTCCATGGCATAAGCGGCCGTTTGCAGTCCAGTAAGCGCCGATGTGAGGGTGTGGCCGACGGAGTCGTGAATTTCGCGGGAAATGCGGGTTCGTTCCTGGAGTTGGGTTTTCCGCTCTAATTCTAAGGAAGCGATGCGCAGCTGCTCGTTGTCGAGGGCCAGTTGATTTTTTTGCTGATAGGCGATCTTGGCCATGTAGCTCATCCCGAATATTCCCAAGTATTCAATGAGACGAGGAAGCAAGTGATACACTTCCCGGAAGTCCGGAAAATTCAGGTAGAGCATGAGGCTCGCGTACCAGCTTCCATAGCTGACCAATGTGAATAGGAAGGAAGGCAGCCGCTTGTTATGAAACGTATATTCGGCAATGAGAACGAGCACGAACACTTGCGCGAAGAAGCTCTGGGACCAGACGAACAGCGTGGCGGCTATCGCTAGCTGCATGTACAGATAGAGGTTGCCGGATAATCGGCTTAAGGGGACATGGAACAGCCAATTCCGGGTTAGTGCGACCGCTGCATACAAACCGGACAACGCGACAAGCCCCCAGGAGAAGTAGGGGGTATTGACCAAAGTAAGGATGGCGGTCAATACGACGATCACGTGCAGGAGAAAGAGGATTTTTTTGTTAAGTTGGGGGTCCATACTATAGCCTCGCAAGCCGGAAGAAATATTTACCATGCTAAGTGTAACACACAAACATGACCTTAGTCATATGCGTTTAGTGAATTCAGCTGCGAAAATGACCTCTTCATACCCGATTCTAGTGAAATACCTCCCTTGAATAGGTCCTTGGATATATCTATGATGAAAGGAGAGAGATTCACATGGCGTACTAGACAGGCTTTAATCGATCGAGCGGTGAATCCGGTTGAACGATGCGAGAGGATGGTGGAGATGGGCAAACAATGGATTCGTTGGATCGTAGTCGGGTTGGTGCTATGCGGGCTGGTCGGGCTGGTCGTGCCGGTGCCTCCGGTTCAGGCCGTTGTTCCGCCTGCAACGCAGACGTTGACGATTTTGGGCGACAATGGCGAAACGGGCGAGATCAGCTCCCATACGGAGTTCACACTTGACGGCGGTCAAACATGGAAGCCAGCTTATTTGCCTGGCCTAAATCCTGGTGAGCATCCTTGGGGTCTGGTCGATGGAACAAACAACTGGTTGAATTGCGCTGTCAGCTGGTCAGCCTGTGAATATCAAACGGTTCTCTACCGGGTCAGATTTATTATGCCGGATTCGTTTTCCAATCCGTATTCCTTTTTCGAGTTCAAGGCGGATAACGGACTCAAGGTCGATCTGAACAATCAAGATGTGGCTAGTAACAATATTATTAGTGGTGGTAGCGAGGGGAGTCTTGATAACGATTCAAGATTTAATAATAAATTGAGGCCCGGGATGAATGAACTGTACATGGAATTGACCGACAGTGGTGGCATGGTCGGTTTCAACTACAAGCTCATCATTCGTGTGGAGGCTTCTACTGCGCCAACTGTAGTTACGGGTCCTATCCTTTCTGCCCCCACGCTTAGCAGCACTCCGTCGACGCCGACGACCGGCACAGTCAGTGTCGCTGTCTATTACCCGATCGATGCAGTGGTCAAGCAATACAGCGTAAACATGTCTACCTGGCTCAATTACAGCTCCCCGGTCACCATGACGGAGAATGGAACGATTTGGGCGCGATGGAAGGATACTGCAGGGAACGTTTCGCTTATTGGCTTTCATGAAGTAACTCAGATCGATCGAACGGCTCCTGCTTCGCCTACTTTGACGGTTAATCCTGCGACACCGACCAACAGCCCGGTCACGGTTGCAATTTCTTATCCGGTCGACTCGGTGTTGAATCAATATCGGATCGGAGAAGGAGCATTGCTGAGTTATACCGGTCCGGTTATTTTAACCGTGAATGATATTGTGCACGGTTATGCGACTGATTCGGCCGGCAATGTCAGTGCACCTGGAAGTATAGTCGTAAGCAACATCGATATGACCGCCCCACCGACGCCAACCTTGACGCCGAATACGGTGAATCCGACGACCGGCCCGGTGTTGGTGACGTTGTCGGGCTGGGGGGACGCTTCGGTGCGCGAGTACCGGGTCAACGGAGGCTCCTGGCTCGCTGCTACCGAGTCGGAGCTCGTAACGATGGCGGAGAATGGTACGCTGGAAGCAAGAGGGAAAGACGCCGCGGGCAATGAATCCGGTGTCGGCCGATTCCAGGTGGACAATATTATCACCGATCCTGACCCGCTCCGCGTGTCGGTGGCGGCCATCCGTGCGAGCGGCACGGAGATGACGCTGCAGTTCAATTATCCGCTCGATACTTCTGTTCTGCTGAATGCGTCGAGCTTCCATCTGAAGGGAACTTCGCTCACCGTCAGCTACGCTCGTTACAGCTCGGATCAGGTTGTAGTGCTGATGCTGAACGAGCCGGTCTACGAAAGCACATCGACGATGCCGGTGCAGCTGAACGTCGATGCCGGCGCGGTCCAAGCGAAGAACGGCAAGGCGATGCTGCGCTGGAGCGGTCTTCCGGTCAAGTCGCAGTCGGAGTCCGTTGCACTGCGCAATCAGCTGCTGACTTACGGCAGCGGGGAAGCCGTCCGGATCCAGCATGTAGTCGACTACATTCGGTTGTCAGGCGCGGATGTGACCGGAGACGGCCAATTTGACCGGCAGGACGTGCTGCTGCTGTTGTTGCAAATTTATCCGAATACCAGGGCTCCGGTATGAGGGCCATGAGAGAGTTGGTTGTAGTGGATCGACTGGATCCCTCCTTCGTGATGAAGGAGTTTGCAGAGAGGTACCAGTTTACTGGGCGGGAGTATGAAATGCTGCTGTTGCTGGTGGTGAACGGGTTGTCGAATCGCGACATTGCCGAGCAGTGCTTCATTAGCGAGAAAACGGTGCAGAATCATCTCGCGAACATGATGAAGAAGCTTGGCACCCGCTCCACCCGCCAATTCTATGCGTTGGTCTGCCATCATCTGTTGCAAGTCAGGTGATGGCGCAACTTGGTTTGTCGAGCCGCCCTCGCCGAGGGCGGCTTTTTGCGAGGCGCCTCAACTTGCAATCCCCGCCTACCGACCATCCTCCGCCGACTACTCACTTTTTTCGATTATTAACGGATATTTCGATATCGTTAATTCCATGAACATTTCCATAAACGCGACAATGGGACTCGGAGAGACAATCAGGTAGAGTAGAAGGTGAAGAGCTCTATACAAAAAGAGGATGGGGAGGACCACTTGTGACTCAAAAACGGTTTGACATTCGTTATTCCACTGCCATTGCAACCGAGTATCCAGAGAAGCTTCGTTCGTTCGTGAATGGCAAATTGAAAGTGTTCTTCGTGCCGAGCGTACGCTATGGCCGCGAAATCGTGGAGTTCATCCAGCGGACCGACATCGACTATGAGACCGTGACCTACGACAAGGCATGGGATCTGAATAAATGGGGAATCGGCGATTTCTACGATGTGCGTGCGGCGATTGATGACTTTCGGGCGATCCATCAAAATCTGGAGGACGTGTTGACGTCGGACGAGCACTTCGACGTGCTGGTCATCCCGGGCGTCAACGGCTGGGCGCACTTCCCGGCCGCCGCGCGGCAAGCGATCCTGCGCAGGGTGGAAGCCGGTGCCGGGCTCGTGCTGATCCGACCGTTCCACGGTCAAGGGATGGAGCCGTCCGAGGAACTGAACCGGTTGTCGCCATTGCGCAACCTGGTCGAGGAAGGCTTGGGCGACGATCCGAATGCAGGCGGGGGGTTCCCGCAGACCGCGTACGATCGGCATATCCAGGAGGCTTGGCTCCCCGTGTCAGCCGAGTCGAACGGCGGGCACTATATCACAAGCGGCATTCCGTTCGACCAATTTCCTTACGGCGAGCTGGCTTATTACCCGTACGAGGCCGTCGGCGAAACGATTCTGCGCGGCGAGTCCGGGCAGCCGATCGCGGCGGTTCAGCCGTTCGGCAAAGGCCGGGTAGTCGCTTTTGGCTACTACCCGCGCGATATTTTGCCGCAGCATAGCGCCTTTACCGGCAAGGAATCGACGTTCGACGCCATCATCGAAAACTGGGGCGGCTCCAGAACGAGCGTGACGTTCCCGTTCCTGGAATACTTCTATGAGCTGATCTACCGCAGCGTCGTGTGGGCGGCGGGCCAGGAATCTCCGAGCCGGATCGAGTCGATCGAGGTCGCGGCGGCTGTGGGCGAGGAGTTTCGAGTAAGCGTGGGCGTGGCAGCAGAGGCGCCAGACGGATACACCCTCCGCTACGCGGTCAGAAACGCCTACGACCTCCTCGTCGCCGAAGGAGAGACGCCGTCCGCATCGGCCATCCGCCTGCCGGAGCAGCTTCGCCTCGGCGGCGACTATCGGGTCGAAGTCAGCCTGCTGGCCGACGGTCGCCTGCTCGACTGGGGCACGGCGTCGCTGTCCGTGCCGCCGGCCTCATCGTTCGTGTCGGCCGACTTCGGCGCCACGGAGCTGCAGGCGGGCGATCGGCTCGCCGTCTGCCTCTACACGACCGGCACGCCATGCGAGTGCCGGATCCAAGTGCTCGATGACTTTGATCGCGTCATCGCCCAGCATGCGGCAGCCGCCACGGGAGAGGCGCCGATCCGTTATGAGCACCTGGTGCAGCCGGTGCCGTCCATGAACCTGCGCGTCCGCGCGGAGCTGTGGCTGGGCGGCCTGCTGCTCCAGCGGCTGGACTCGCCGCGCAAGGTGCTGACCCCGGCCGATCGCGCACTCCGCGATTTCGAAGTATTCATGTGCCCGCAGAACCGCGGACACGGCGATCATCTGCCGCTAGTCGGCCGGCTGTCCCGCGAGATGGGCGTGACCGGCTTATACCCGGGAAGTCCGAAGACGCTGACGATGTCCGGCGCCAAAGGGCTCGGCGTCTACTGGTACCACCGCGGCCCTTACGTCGAGCGCAAGGAGCAATACTTCCGCACGAAGGACAAAGCCTACTTGCAACGTGTTCCCTGCCTGAACGATCCCGCGCTGTGGAACGAGCTGCAAGAGCGAGTTACATCGACGATCGGCCAGTTCCGCAAATACGGACCGGTTTCCTATTTCGCCAACGACGAAGGCTCGATCACCTGCTATGTGGATGAGCTTGATCTGTGCTTCTGTCCGCACTGCCTGAGCGGGATGCGGCAGTGGCTGCAAGCCTCCTACGGCGGCCTGGAGGAGCTGAACCGAGTGTGGAGGACGGATTTCCGCGCTTGGGAGGACGTGGTGCCATTCACCCTGGAGGAAGCTCAAAGCCAAGGCAAATTCGCACCGTGGGCCGATCACCGGATTTTTATGGAGCGGACGTTTACCGCCTCGTACAAGAAAATTGCCGAGCTCGTTCGGGCGGCGGACCCGGGCGGCGTGATCCGCATGTCCGGCTGCCAAGCGTCGACCGCTTACTCCGGCTACGACTATTATCAGCTTCATCAGCATGTCGGCTATTTCGAAGCTTACGGAGTCGGCAACCAGTTCGAATACCACCGCTCATTTGCGAGACCGAATACGATCATCGGCGGCTGGTACGGCTATGGGGCGGACGGCATCGGCGTGCAGAACAGCATCTGGAACGCCTTGTTCCACAACTTGACGCT
This sequence comes from Paenibacillus koleovorans NBRC 103111, assembly GCF_004000845.1. GTDB lineage: Bacteria > Bacillota > Bacilli > Paenibacillales > NBRC-103111 > Paenibacillus_AA > Paenibacillus_AA koleovorans. The sequence continues at coordinate 81,561 of NZ_BIMA01000003.1, read as the reverse complement.
GATCAGCCTGTTCTGGGAGTACAGCTGCTTGAATCCGGACTTCACATACAGCCGCAGCGCGCAGGATATGAGCAAGGCTTTCTTGGAAATTCGCCGGGAAGGGATCGGCAAGCTGCTGCTGTACGGAGCGAAGCGCGACTCGCTCGGCATAGCGGTTCATTATTCGATTCCTTCGATTCATGGCGCTCATCTGCAAGGCGACACCCCGCGGTTCGAGAGCAACCGGCAAGGGTGGATCGATCTGCTGGAGGATTTGGGCTGTCAATACAATTTCGTCGCCACGCAGCAAATCGAAGCGGGCTTCCTGCTCGACTCCGGCTGCAAGCTGCTCATCCTGCCATACTCCATCGCACTTACGGAGGAGGAAGCGGCGCAGATCAAACGATTTGTCGCAGGCGGCGGCACGGTGGTAGGCGATTTCCAGACGGGCATCATGGACGTGCACAATGTCGTGGCGCAAGCCGGCCAACTGGATGAAGTGTTCGGGATCGAGCGGCTAAGCGTGCAGGCGCGGCCTTTCTACATCAACAAAGGGTTCCGAACAAACAGCAGCTTCCGTTACTTCGACTTCAATCTCGCCCATATCCCGGGACGTGAGGATGGGGAGTCGGGCCTGACGATGGCCGAGATCGGTACGCGGGTGAAGGACGGGCAGGCGGCTTATGTCGATGATTTTATGGGAACGGTAGCTTCGGTGGTGGTCAATGAATATGGGAATGGCGGCGGAAAAGGAGTGTACCTGAATCTGTCCTTGGACGGCTATCCGAAGCTGCGTCGGGATGGCAGCGGCTTTGGGCTGAGGGCGCTGATGAAGCATATCCTGGCGATGGCCGATGTGAGCCGTCCCGCCGTTCTGCGCGATGGCCACGGGAATCTGATCGAGTTCGGCTATGAGACGGTGTATTATGCGGACGGGGAAGCCCGGTACGTGGCGGTGCAAAGCAAGCTGGAAGCGCGAGCGCTCGGCCATGACGGGCTGGCGGTCGGCGGCGGACAGACGGGCTCGAGCTCTTCGAACCGGGTTGCGGTGGAGTTCGATCGGGTGGGGCATGTGTACAGCATTCGCGACAAAGCTTATCTCGGGTTCACGGACCGCGTAGAAGTCGATCTGCCGCATGGCGAGGCTTGTTTGTTCTCGATTTTACCTGTTGCGGTGAACGGGGTGCATGTTGAGCTGGCGGCACAGCGGGTGCAGCGAGGCGAAACGGTGCAGGCGGTTATTCGCGTCGACAGCGAGCGGCCGAATGGATCGTACGGGCATGTGCTTAATGTGAATGTGTATAATCCTGCCGGCGAGTACGAGGGGATCTATTCGGAAAACAGGAGCGTCGATGCGAGCGGCGGCGAGTGGTCGTGGAGCATGCCTTTCAACGCGCAGGCGGGCGAGTGGACGATTGTCGCGAAGGACGTGGCCACCGGGGTGTCGGCAAGAGCGGTTTTTGAAGTAGAGTAGGTTGGCGGTGAAGATCAACCCTTTGTCTCGGAGTAGTGGCGGAGATGAGGGGTTGTTCTTTTTTACGTATGCCCATTGACAATAAGCAATTTAATATGTCATATTGATATTATCAAATCGACAATTACATTGACGGAAGCTGGTGACCCCCTATGGACTCCCCGATCGAGAACGAATCCAACTATACGCCATCGCGCTACCGTACGCCGGATGGGGCGCCAAGCGACATCGTTATTTTCACCATTACCTCCACCGAGCGCAAAACGACGCAGAAAGCACTCCCTCACCGCGAGCTGCAAGTGCTGCTGATTCAGCGGAAAAAATGGCCGTATAAAGGCCGATGGGCGTTGCCGGGCGGGTTTTGCCGGGAGACGGAGAGCATGTACGACTGCGCCAGACGGGAGCTGCAAGAGGAGGCCGGCGTGACCGATGTGCCGATGGAATATTTCAACGTGTACAGCGAGCCGGGGCGCGATCCGCGGGGCTGGATTTTGTCGCATGCGTTCTATGCGTTAGTGCAGGAGAATTTGCTGGCGGACCGGCGTGCGGACGATGATGCGGCGGATGTACGGTTATTTCCGTTGCAGGAGGCGCTGGGGATGGAGCTAGCTTTTGATCACCGGGACATTTTGACCGACGCCTATGCGAAAATCCGCGAGAAGATGCTGACGACGACAATCGCCCGGTCGTTTCTGCCGGAGGAGTTTACGCTGAGCGAGCTGTATCAGGTGATCCGAACGGTCGTGCCGGACTTCGAGGAGCGCAATTTTATCCGCAAGGTGACGTCCACCCAGAGCCGCAAAGGGATTCTGGAGGAAGCGTTGGACGCGCAAGGGCGACCGAAGCAGTCGAATCGCTATTCGCAACGGGCGGCGCAGCTGTACCGGTTTAGCGATGCGGTGCCGGCTTTGTCGATTTACGGCTGACGGAGAGGAAAATTTTTTTCGGGATCTATATTGTCATTTTGACATTATTATTCGTTGCGGGAGGCTGCTTGTTATGTTGAGAAAATGGGGAATGGCCGCCGTATTCGTCGTCCTGTTCGCAATCGCCTACTGGACATCCACCACCACCTTGGAGCTATGGGCTACGACTACCGGGTTGTTATGTGTCTGGCTGACCGCTCGACAAAACATCTGGGCATGGCCGATCAGCCTGATCAATGTGGGATGCTTCTTCTTCCTGTTCGAGGAGGCGAAGCTATATGCGGATATGTCGCTGCAGGTTGTATTTTTCGTGCTCAGCATCTATGGGTGGATTCATTGGCTAACTCAACGGGAAGGCGCCAAAGTGCGGCCGACACGATCGATCACACCTGGATTGGCTGTGGTGCTCGGGGTGCTGCTTGTCGTGGTGACGCTGGGCTGGGGCCATGTGCTGGCTCGGTTCACCGACGCTTCCATTCCTTATATCGATGCTTTTATCGCTACCCTTAGCTTAATCGCTCAATATTTGCTGTCGTCGAAGGTGCTACAAAACTGGCTCGTGTGGATCTCCGTCGATGTGCTGTCCATCGGGATGTATGCTTACAAAGAGTTGAACACGGTGGCGATGCTGTACGTCGTATATTTGCTGATCGCGACTAGCGGATACATCTCGTGGCGGCGGGAAATGGCGGGAGCCGGACGGAAGGGGGAGGTCGTGTGGCGGCTATGGCGGCGGAAACACGAAGAGGCTTGACGTTGGGTAAATTCGCACCGCTGCATCGCGGTCATCAACTGATAATCGAGACGGCGCTGGCGGAAATGGATGAAGTGATCGTCGTTGTGTACGACTGTCCGGAGACTATAGACATACCGCTGCAGGTGCGTGCCGGATGGATTCGCGAGCTGTATCCGGAGCGGGTGCAGGTGCTGGAGGCGTGGGACGGTCCAACCGAGATCGGGGATACGCCGGAGATTATGGCGCGGCATGAGGCGTATATGCTGGAGCTGCTGGGGGGCGTGAAGGTGACGCATTTTTATTCCAGCGAGTTTTATGGGGAGCATATGAGCGCGGCTTTGGGGGCGGTGAACCGGCAGGTGGATCCGAATCGGCTGCAGGTGCCGGTTTCGGGGACGTTGGTGAGGCAGGATCCTTATGGACAGCGGGCTTATGTGGCGCCAGAGGTGTATCGGGACTTGATCGTGCGGGTGGCGTTTCTGGGTGCGCCTTCGACGGGGAAGACGACTTTGGCCGCCGCGATGGCCGAGCTGGAGCGGACCGTCTGGATGCCGGAGTACGGGCGCGAGTATTGGGAGCGGCATCAGGTCGATCGGCGGCTCACGCTGGAGCAGCTGGAGGAGATCGCCGTGGGGCATCTCGAGCGGGAGGACCTGCTGGCGCGGGAGGCGCGCGGGACGCTGTTCGTCGACACGAACGCGATCACGACGTACATGTTCAGCTGCGCGTACCACGGCCGGGCGACGGCCCGGCTGGAACGGCTGGCGCTGGAGGCGGCGTCGCGGTACGACTTGGTGTTCGTGTGCGACGTGGACATTCCGTATGCGGACACGTGGGACCGTTCCGGCGACGCCGATCGGCAAGTGTTCCAGAAGCAGATCGTGGCGGATCTCCAGCGGCGCAAAATCCCTTACATGCTGCTTCGCGGCACGGTGGAGGAGCGGGCGGCGCGGGTGCGCGAGGCGCTGAGGCGGTTTCGCAAGTATCGCAGCGTGGGCGAATGGATTTTGCCTGGAGCAACTCCCTCTACGGCATGCGTGGTACAGTAGTCGGTTGGTGCTATGAGAGAGGAGGAGGAGACAGAGTGAAGCGTAATGATAAGCTATTGGACCAAATTCGAGGCGGTTTGTTCGGCGTAGCGATCGGCGATGCGTTGGGAGGGACGACGGAGTTTAGGAGCCGGGCTGAAATTCGAGCGAAGCATGGTTACTTGACTGAAATCATCGGCGGTGGTGTGTGGGGGCTGAAGCCGGGCGAGGTGACGGACGATACGATGATGACCTTGTGCGTGGCGGAGGGCGTTTTGGACGATCCGGCTGAACCGATGGTATCGATCGGGACGCGGTTTATGGACTGGTACATGACGCGCCCCAAGGACATCGGCAACATCATCCGCCACGTATTCGAGCTGTACGAAGGGAACTGGTTCGAGGCCGCCTTTCTGGCCGATCTGGATCTGGGCCGAAGCGGGGGCAACGGGTCGCTGATGCGCTGTTTGCCGGTCGCGCTTGCTTTTCCAGACTGGCCAACGGTGGAGCGGGTCACGCGAATGCAGTCCAAGATGACCCACTATGACGAAAGCTGCAGCGAAGCTTGCGTCCTATACAATCGGACTGCTTATCTGCTGCTCCAGGGAGGGGTGACCCTAAGACAGGCGATCGAGCAATCCGTCACGGGGACCGAATATGCTACCTCACTCTCGGATGCACCACCTGCTTGCGAGCCTGACGGCTATGTCGTGCATACGCTGCACTGGGTGCTGCATCACTTGTGGACAGGGACGAGTTACGGGGACATTGTGCAGCGAGCGGCGAACCAAGGCGGCGATTCGGACACGAATGCGGCGATAGCCGGCGGACCGGCCGGATTGTATTGGGGCTATGAGCAGTTGCCGCGGCGATACGTCGACACCCTTTTGATCCGCGATAGATTGCGGGACGTGTCGGAGCGGCTGTATCGGTTAAGGGTCGGGAGAGAATCGCTTTAGGAAAATAGTACCAGCAAATAACCGGTAGGGGCGATATAATTCAATCAGGGGAGTACCCATACCCAGACAAACATCGAACTGGTGGTTGCCCGTTCCGACAAGCAGCGCTACGAAATCAATCGGGATCGCATTCGAGCCCGCTATGGTCATAGTCATGACCGAGTTGCTTATACGCCAGGCCAGCCGCCTGCTGTTCTTTATCGGTTAGCGGATTTCGTCCCTGCGGCTTGCTGTAGAGTCTACATATCGCCAATGGAGGAGTCTAACCACTTATGAAAACCCATACCCCACTTATCGATATTGGCGTCAATTTGATGCACCGTTCGTTCCATGGGGACCGTGACCAAGTGGTGCAGCATGCGTTGGAGCAGCAGGTTTCCCCACTTGTCATCACCGGCACCAGCTTAAGAAATAGTCAGGACGCCGCTCGATATGCCGCACGCTACCCCCGGCAACTTTACGCCACCGCCGGGATTCATCCGCAAGGGATGCGTCCGCCGAGTTTGTGTCGATGCTGAAGGAGCACCAGGTGAAAAGAGCGGTCGTTCACTGCTTCACCGGCAACCGAGCGGAGCTGCAGGCTTACCTGAACATGGGGCTGCTCATCGGCATTACCGGCTGGATCTGCGACGAGCGGCGGGGCCGGCACTTGAAGGAGCTTGTGCGCTTGATCCCGTTGGATCGTCTCATGATTGAGACGGACGCTCCGTTCTTGACGCCGCGCGACCTCAAGGTGAAGCCGGCAGAAGGTCGCAACGAACCTGCCTTTTTGCCGCATATTTTGCAGGAAGTGGCTCGGTGTGTGGGCAAGTCGCCTGAAGAGGTAGCCGAGGCTACTACCAGCACAGCTAAAGCGTTTTTCGGGATCTAGCACCTGCTGCACGTACCGCCGTCAACCGATAAGGTGGTGCAGCCATAACGCTATTTCCCCCAAATGCGGCTCATGCACCAAAATAACGCTACGGCGTAGCGCAATTTCACCCTCATGGACTCGAACCGAGTCAATTCCGGGGAAATAAGCAGCCGTAGCGTTATTTTTCGTGAAATGGAGCGTATGGAGCCGATAGCAATCCCCATACATCAAATGTTTGCTATTTACATCCCCCCGAGTATGAATCAAAATTAGAGCTACATCTTGGCTTCCCTACAGAATGCCCGCGCACGCGCGAGAAGGAGTGTCCCCCTTTGCTGCGAATGAAGTGGATGCTGCTGCTGGTTCTGGCGGCGGCCATACCCGTGGCCTGGCTTCTCTACACCCGCTGGGTGCCGGCCTCCCCGCCTCCGTCCAAGCCGCGCTTGACTGTGCTGCTGAAGATGGGAGATGCTTTCAAATCCCAAAACAACCCTTACATCGCCAAACTGTCCGAAGAGCTCGGCATCGAGCTCGAAATTATGACGGTGCCGGCGAGCAGCTATAACGAGCGGCTGGACGTGCTGATGGCGTCTGGGCGCGAGCCGGATATAATACAGCTGGGCTGGTCGGGCGAGGAGAACTTCCCCGGCTGGGCGCGTACGGGGCGGCTTGCCCCGATCCAACTGGATCAAGCGCCGAACATCCAATTGAACGTGACGAATACGCTCCTCTCCCTCATGAAGGTGGGGAGCGACGATCAAGTATATGGCGTCCCCGGCGTCACCACCTCGTATCCGTACGGCGTCATCGTCCGCAAGGACTGGCTCGACAAGCTCGGCCTGACCGAGCCGAGGACGTTGGCGGACTTCGAGCTGGCAATGGCCGCTTTCGTCGCCCGAGACCCGGACGGCAACGGCAGGAACGACACGTTCGGCATCACGTCGTGGCGGCTGAATGAATTCGGCGGCGTGTTCGGCGGGGCGTTCCAGACGGATTACCTCTGGAACACGCTGCACCCGGACGCCGGATCCGCCGAGGCGGTACAGCTGCGCGAGCAGCAGGCCGGCTACCCCGCCCTGCTCCAATTTGCACGGCAAGCCTATGAGAAGCAATGGCTCGACCCGGACTTCCTCAGCCTGAGCCGTCCGGAGCAGAAGTTCATTCTCGGCAAAATCGGACTCATCGGCGCCTACTCCAACGAGACGGTCCAGCTCGAGAAGGAGCTCCAGGCATTCGTGCCGGGCGCCAGGCTCGAGTGGCTGCTCGGGCCGAGCGATGAGGAAGGCCGCATCTGGAACTTCGCGCCAGAGTCATACGGCTACAACGGCGCAGGCAGCATGATGGGGGCGAACGCCTTGTTCGCGATTACGAAGAACGCCCCCTATGAGACGGCGCTCGCTTTCCTGGACAAGATGAACACGCGCGAGATGATCCAGCTCAGCAATCTGGGCGTGAAGGGCGTACATTATGAAAGCTACGATTCGAACCGCAGCCTGATCGTCCGGACGGAAGCGCAGAACGCCGCGGTCAAACGCGATTTGTTCGGCATCTCTGACACGTTCCGCGGGGAGAGCCTCGCCCGGGTGGGCGACAATGCGACGGAGAACGAGCGGCTCCAATACTACCGCAAGAAGGGGCAGCTGCTGATCACGAATCCGGTCTCGTACAGCATGGGCTTCGTGCCGGAGGCGGTCCGCTTCTCGATGACGCATCCGGCCTATGCGGAGCAGGCCAGGAACGCCGAGCTCCAGGTCGTCGTGGGCAGTCTGCCGCTCGCGCAGCTGCAGGAGACGATCAAGCGCGATGGCGCGGGCATGCGCAGCGACCTGCGGAAGGCGGTTCGCACCCGCTATGCGCAGCTGTTGAATATGCAGAAGTAACGGAGGAATCAGCATGAGTGGAAAAAGCGTCTATCTCCGTTCCGTCATCTATATGATCACCATCGTGTCCGCCGTCGTGCTGCTCGGCTGCGCCGTGTATTACACGAGCATCCGCAGCCATATCCTGAACGAGCTGATGACGAGCAATGCTCGCATGGACAAGCAGATCGCCTCCACGTACGAGCTGTTCCTCGATACGACGATTAAGGCGGCGATGGTGTCGATCGGCGAGGAGCAAGGAGGAGCAGGCGCGGGAGCAGGAACGGCCGTCGGAGCAGGCTCCGGCGCATCCGGCGTTCCCGGCGGCCCCGCCTCGACAGCCGGTCCCTCCGACGAGTCCGCCGACGGCGCGGTCACCGGGGTATCGGCAGGTACCGCTTTCCCCCAACCCCCGCTGGACAACCGCAACCGCGTCGAATTCGAGAACCGACAAATATACGAGCAGTTGAACCGGCTGACCCGCATTTCCGACTTCATCCACTCGGCCTACTACTACACACGCAATCATGTGTATGTCTCGATGGGCTTCAGCTTCGAATTGTCCGATTTCTACGATAAAGACTGGACGGAGTCTCTCGACACGTCGAAGGACTTGACCGTGCTCCCGGCGCGCAAGCTGCCGACGCTCCCGAACGGCGACAAGGAAGTCATTCCGATCGTTATGAATTTCCCATTGCATGCGCTAAACCATACGTACACCTATGTGCTTCATATCGACGCCAACCAACTGTTCCGCTTTCTGATCCGCAATCAGGACGTCTATGAAGGCTTTCAGTTCCGGATTATCGACCCGTCCGGGATGATATTCGTGTCCTCCGACCCGGAAGACGAGCTGTTCCGTCAAATCCAGGACTATGCTTACTTGCGTCCGGAGCGGGTGCTTGGCAGCCTGGAGGATAATTACATCACCACGCGGGATGGGAAAAAACGAATCGTTTCCTCCTATTCATCCCCCTTGTACGGTTGGAAATATGTCAGCGAATCCGATTACGATCCGTTGTCTCGCAGTATGCTAGTGCCTTTGCAAATTATCGCCGTCATCGTGGCGTTGTCGCTGGTCGTCAGTGTACTGGCGGTCACGAGCCTGTCGCGCAGGCTATATCGGCCGGTCAAGGACATCGTCCGCCTGCTGGGGCTGAACGAAGCGGACAACCGCGACGAATACGAGCTGATTACCGGGCATATCCACCAGTTCATCAATGAGAACCAGAAGCTGAAGGAAGCGGTCGATCTCAATCGCTCTTCGCTGAAGCGGCAATTTCTATACGATTTGCTTGTGCGCAACGTCTACGGCGAGCAGGAAATTCGCGAGAAGCTCGACTATTTCGGCCTGGCGCCGCAGGCGAACTATACGATTATCGTCATTGGCGTGGACGAAATGGAGCAGTATGTGAACCGGTTCTCGCTGCGTGACCGGATGCTGTGGGAGTTCGCGATGGAGAACATCGTCATGGAGATCGTGCGCCGGACGGGGAGCGGGTTCTTCCTCAGCCTGGAGACGGCGAAGTTCGCCGTCGCCGTCAGCTTTGAGGACACGGCGACGGGGATGGGGAGTGCGGGCACGGGGGCCGGTGGTGGATCGGACATACGCCCGGGTGCCGCGGAAACCGAGAATCGGGCCGCCGACCTCGCCTACGCAATCAAGGAAGCGGTCCGCAGCTACATCAAAATCTCGCTCAGCGCGGGAGTCGGACTGGCGAGAGAATCGGCGGCTCAACTGAACAAGTCGTACCAGGAAGGGCTGGCTGCGCTCGCGTACGCCGAGACGGTAGGACCGTTCGAGGTCGTCACGTACCGCGAGCTGCATGGGGCGGCAGCTCAGCCGGAGTACCCGACCCAGCTCGAGGAGAAGCTGCTTCAGCAGCTGATGAAGGGCGACAGGGAGGGTGCGGCGGCGAGGCTGCGCGAGATGTTTGACGTCATGCGCGAACGGCGTTCGGCTAATCCCGGTGAGCAGCAATGGCTGTCGTTCCAATTGCTGCACACTTTGGCTCGCAGGCTGATGGAGCTGCAAATTCCCGAGACCGACGAGCTGTTCGACGGCCTGTCTTTCTCAACGCTCTGCCAGGCGGTGCTGCAGGCGAAATCCGATCAGATGAAGCTTGCTCTCCTACAGCGCTGGACGGATTGGTTCTGCGGCTACATCGTCGAACGACGGGAGCATCACTCCAATGAGCATGTCCGCCAGATGCTCGACTATATCCACAAGCACTATCGCGAGCCGATCTCCGTGGACGGAATCGCCGAGCAGATCGGTCTGAACCGGGTGTACGTCGGCCGGCTGTTCAAGCAAGCGGTCAACCAGAACATGGCCGATTACATCAATCAGGTGAGGATCGACAAGTCGGTCGAGCTCATGACCGGGACGAACATGAAGGTTATGGAAATCGCCGAGGCAGTCGGCTTCAACAATACGCATTACTTCATCAAGGTGTTCAAGAAGCAGATGAACGTCACGCCGGGCAAATTCATCGAACAGCTGGCGGCGGATCGCGCAGGAGCGGGCACCGGGACTTAGCTGGGCGCGTTGGCGCAACAGGCGTTGGGGAGTGGAGTTGTTGCTCGAAACGGACTAATTTCGCTGAAACCGGCGGTGGCGCGGAGAAGTGTTACTCGAAACGAGTCAATTCTGCCCGCACCGGCGCCAACTATACAACAAACGCAACCTATCGGAACTGCAACCCCATTCCCGCCCCATCAACCCGTAGCTCAATCGCAACCTAACAACTTTGCTATTTTCACCCCCTCCTCCATCCCGCATAATCGGCATCATCCCAGCAAGAGAAGGAGGGGCTCACGGTCATGAACTTGGGTCAGCCGATACGGAACCATCTGCGTTCCGTCTATCGCAGCCGATACTACTTGTGGATGCTGCTGCCCGGGCTCATCTATTATTTGGTGTTTCACTACGCGCCGATCTACGGGATTCTGATTGCCTTCAAAGACTTCAACATCTTCGACGGCATATGGGGCAGCCCGTGGGCGGACAGCAAGGGCATGCAGCACTTCATCGACTTGTTCCAGTCGCCCGATTTCTACATCATCTTCCGCAACACGGTGCTTCTGAGCGTCTATACGATCGTCTTCTCGTTCCCGATGCCGATCCTGCTGGCGCTTGCGCTCAATGAAGTCACCAGCCGGTGGTGGAAAAGAACGGTGCAAAGCGTCAGCTACTTGCCGCATTTCATCTCGACGGTCGTCATCAGCGGGATGGTGTTCAACTTCGTGTCGCTGCACGGGATGGTGAACCAGATCGGCGGGTGGTTCGGCTTCGAGCCGAAGCAGTTCCTGCTGCTGCCCGGATACTTCCGGACGATCTTCGTCGTCTCGGACATTTGGCAGTCGATCGGCTGGGGCTCGATCCTCTACTTGGCGGCGCTCGCCGCCGTAGACCCGCAGCTGTACGAGTCGGCCAAAATCGACGGAGCGAACCGTTGGCACCGCATCGTGTACATCAACATCCCGGCGCTTATCCCGACGGCGGTCGTGCTGCTCATTTTCCAGATCGGCGGCATCATGAACGCGAGCTATGAGAAAGTGCTGCTGCTCTACAACCCGAACGTGTACGAGACGGCCGACGTCATCGGCACCTACGTGTACAGGCGGGGGATCGTGGGCACGGAGTGGAGCTTCACGGCGGCGGCCGGCCTATTTCAGTCGGTGATCGGCTTCATGCTGGTCATTCTGGCCAACTATGCGGCGCGGCGGTTCGCGTCGAGCAGCTTATGGTAGAGGAGGACATTGACACCTATGCCTAACAAAAACAAACCTTTGCCCGTGCTCACGCCCGCGTCTACGCACAAGCCCATGCTGCCCAACAAGCAAGCTCCTCGTGCCGGCAAACTCGGCTCCCGACTGTTCGATGCGATTACGCACGCTTGGCTACTGCTCGTGCTCGTCGCGACGATTTACCCGTTCCTGCACGTGGCGTCCGTGTCGATCAGCGAGGCAAATGCGGTCATCGAAAAAAGAGTGACGTTTTTCCCGATCGGCTTCGACATGACCGCGTACCAGGCGGTGCTGGAAAACTCGTTCTTATGGACGGCCTATGGCAACACGCTCCAGTACACGATCATCGGCACGGCGGTCAACCTGGTGCTCACAACGCTGATGGCATACGCGCTCTCGAAGCGGACGCTGTACGGCAGAAGCTTTTTCACTGTGCTGGTCGTGTTCACGATGTTTTTTCACGGGGGGATCATCCCGAATTACTTGATCGTCCGCGAGCTGGGGCTGATCAATACGATGTGGGCGGTCATCCTGCCGATTGCGGTGAGCACGTGGAACTTGATGATCATGCGCACCTTCTTCCAAGCGTTCCCGTCGGAGCTGGAGGAGGCTGCGATTGTGGATGGCTGCAACCCGCTGCAGGTGCTCATCCGCATCGTAGTGCCGCTGTCGAAGCCGATCCTGCTGACGATCATGCTGTTCTACGCGGTCTGGCATTGGAACTCGTATTTCCTGCCGCTCGTCTATCTGAATGAGAAAGTGAAGTATCCGCTCCAGATCCTTCTGCAGCAGATCCTCATCTCGGACGACACTTCGTTCGCGGAAGCGACGGCGGGTATCGATCCGAGCAAGCTAATTATTTCCGACTCGGTCAAGTACGCGACAATCGTGGTGGCGATAGCGCCGATTGTGATGGTGTATCCGTTTATTCAGAAGTATTTTGTCAAAGGGGCTATGATGGGCTCGATTAAAGGTTAATGGGGTTAACCGATTCTGAATCGAAATAGGGAGGGTTCTATAGACATGCTTACACGAAAATACAAAAAACCGACCGCATTGCTGGCTATCTTTCTCGCGTTCGTAGTGGCATTGACAGCTTGCTCGGGCGGAGGGGGCAGCGGGGACAAAGGGACATCGAGCAGCAGTCCGAGTGCCGGCGCTAGCGTCAAACCAACGGGCAATGGCAAAGAAGGCTGGATCGTCGACAAAGAAACGGAGCTGACCGTGCTTATGCAGGAGCATCCGTCGTTCCCCGTGAAGGCTTTCAATGACAGCGCGTTCCTCAAGTATATTTTGGACAAAACGGGCATTAAGCTGAACATCATGTCCGTGCCGGACGGAGACGCCTACAAGCAGAAGCTGAGCCTCGTCCTGAACAGCACCGACATGCCCGATATCATCTGGAACAGCAGCAACGATGCGAACATCAACGCTTTGGGCGAAAAGGGCGCTTTCCTCGCGTACGACGATTACCTGAGCAAAACGCCGGACATCAAGAGCACAATCGACAAGTACCCGGACATCCGCAAGACGATCGCCGCCAGCAACGGCAAGCTGTACATTATGCCGCGCATTTTGTTCGACACGATGACGGAGCTGTTCATTTTCCGCAAGGATTTGCTCGATGCAGAGAAGCTAGGTGCGCCGAAAACGTTCGACGAGCTGGAGCAAGTGCTGCTGGCGTTGAAGGCGAAATACCCGGACAAAGTGCCATGGATCAACCGCAACGGCTCGGAGCATATCATCAATCGTCTGGCGCACAGTTGGAACACGGGGTATGAGCCGGCAACGGGCGGATTTTACTTGAACACGACCAGCAAGAAATATGTGTATGGGCCGACCGAGGACGGGTTCAAGCAGTTGGTGGTATGGCTCAAGAAAATGTTCGATCAGGGCTTGCTGGACAAAGAATACGCTTTGCGCACGACGCCGCAGTGGGAGCAGGCTTATGCGAATGAGGGAGCCTTGTTCACGATCGACTTCATAGCGCGGATTCAGACGTTGAACGATCAGTATTTGGGCAAAAAGAGCAATGCTCGCGTGGCGGCAGTAGCGCCTCCTAAGGGCCCGACAGGCAATAGCGGCATTGAAGGGCGCTCTCCGGTTCTGGCCAATGCGGGGATCGTCGTGACCAAGAATGCCAAGAATCCGGATGCGGCGTTCAAGTTCGTCAACTGGGTGTATGGAGCCGGCCGCGATATCGTGCGTTATGGCATCGAGGGCGAGACATTTGCGAAGAACAGCGACGGTACGATCTCCATTTCCGCTCAGATGCAGGGCAAGAACAATCCGACGGGCAAAGACCTTGTGAAAGATTTCGGTTGGGTGTACTACCTTAACAAATATGAGTTCCCGCTCGAGCATGAGAAGCCGCTGAACCCGAACGACAACAAGGACGAGAACCTCTACCTGTACTCGCGCAAGGTAATGGAAGACGCCAAGGGCATCGTGCAATGGGATCCTACGCTTAGCTTCGACGAGGAGCAGAACAAGGTGCTGCGCAGCAAAGGCACGGCGGTTACCGACTACTTCAAGCAAAACATCGACAAGTTCATCATGGGCGCGCGCCCGATCGGGGAGTGGGATGCGTTCGTGAAGGAGCTGCAGTCCCGCGGGCTGGCCGACTTGGAGAAAGTGTATAACGACGCGTATCAGGCTTACCTGAAAAAATAACTGTAAGGAGGGTTCGCCCGGCTGGCGCTTCGGCGGTTTGGCTGGGCGAATCGCTTTTCGGGGAAAAGGAGAGGGAGAAGGAGTATGACGATAGGCAATGGAGTTGGCGGAGCGATGGCAGGCGGTGCGGCAGGGACGGCTAATGCGGCTGAAAAACGAATTCGAATCGACCCGGCAAGCGGGGGGCGCATGTTCGAGGGGATTGGCGGCATTACGAGCAACGGGATGTCCAAGCTGCTGATGGACTATCCGGAGGCGGTGCGGCAGGAAATCATGGAGCTGCTGTTCAAGCCGGGGTTCGGCGCAAGCCTGCAGCATCTGAAGGTCGAGCTCGGCTCCGACGTCAACACGTCGAGCGGCACCGAGCCTTCGCATATGCGCAGCCGGGACGACTTCGACATCCGTCGCGGCATCGGGCTGCAGCTTGCGAGGCAGGCCAAGGCAATTCGGCCGGACCTGATCCTCGACGCGCTGCGCTGGGGTACGCCGCGATGGATCGAGAGCTTCGACGACAAGCTGGAATATTACTTGAGCTTCCTGCGCGGAGCTCGCGAGGAGTTCGGGCTCGAGTTCGACTTCCTCGGACCGGATATTAACGAAGGTGCGTTCAGCCGCGATTGGACGGTCGAAGTGCTGAGGCCGGGGCTCGATCGCGACGGCTTCGCGCATGTGCGGCTCGTGGCCGACGATAGCGACCACGGCTGGGACATAGCCGACCATGCGGCGGCCGACCCGGCGCTGTTCGCGGCGGTGCACAGCTACGCCGTCCACTATCGCCAGGACAGCACGGACACGGCCAAGGCAAGCGGCAAGCCTTTGTGGTTGAGCGAGGACCTGGCCCCGTTCCGCCACCGGTTCACGGCGGGGGCGCTCGATATCGGACGGCGGATGATCGAGATGTATGTATCCGGCCGAATGGTCAAGTATGTGCTGCATCCGCTAATAGAGGCTGAGTACGAGAACACGCCGTTCAGCTACAAAGGCATCCTCGTCGCCACTTGGCCGTGGTCCGGCCATTATGTAGTCGACCCGGGCTTGTGGGTCGTCGCGCATTTCACCCAGTTCGCCGAGCCGGGCTGGACGTACGTGGACAGCGGCTGCGCCATGGACGAAGCGGGCGGCTTCGTCACGCTGCTCGCGCCGCCGGACAGCGGCTCCGGCGACTACAGTATTATGCTCGTCAACCGGAGCGCGGAGCGGCGCGAGTACCGGTTCGAGCTCGCGCCGGGACTCGTCGCGGGCAAGCCGGTCCATATCTGGCGAACCGACGAGCGCGAGCAGTTCGTTCGCGTGGCGACGGTGTCGTGCGGAGATGACCGGGTGCTCGCGTTTACGGCGGAGCCGTATGCGATGTACACGGTCAGCACGACGACGGGGCAGCGCAAAGGCACCTCGGATTGCTCGCGTGCGGGAGCAGCGGAGGTGAAGACGGGCGTTGCGGCGCGTACCGGAGCAAGCGCAATTGCCGGTGCGGGTGCGATCGCGGATGCTGGGGTGGCGGCGCGTGTGGCAGCGGGTGGCGGTGTACATGCAGAGGATGCGGCCGATGCATTTACGATGTTCCCGCTTCCTTATGCGGACGACTTCGATACGACGCGGGAGGTGGCCGGGTATTATCCGCTGTATGCATCGGATCAAGGCGGGGCTTTCGAGCTTGTTGACGACGGGTCCGGCGATGGAGTTTGTCTGCGGCAGCAGATCGGCGCAGGGCAAGTGCCGATCGACTGGACGTACCGCAAGACGCCGGAGCCTTACACGCTGCTCGGGAGCCTGGAGTGGACGAATTACAAGGTGTCGGTCGACGTAAAGGTCGGCTCGTCGGAAGGATATGTCGGGCTAGCCGGGCGGGTCAGCTATACGTCCAAAAGCAGCGACCCGCCGGAGGGTTACCGGTTTCTCATTCGGCCGGACGGCAGGTATGAGCTGTGGCGGGCGTTGGAGCTGCTCGTCCACGGGCGCACGGAGCCGTTCGACGCGGATGCTTGGCAGCGGGTCGAGCTGCGCCTCGCAGACGACAACATCGAAGTACGCTGGGGCCGTGCTGCGGCAGCGGAACCGCTTGTGCGCATCCGAGACAGCCGGCTGCCGGCCGGCCACGTGGCGCTCATGAGCGGCTACCACGCGGCGGCGTTCCGTCGGCTGCGCATCGAGCCGGTCGAGGCCGGCGCCGGGGCAGCCGCTAGTGCTAGTGCCGATGCCGATGCCGATGCGGGTGCTGGTGCAGGTGCAGGTGCAGGTGTCGGCACTGGCGTGGGCGTGGGTGTAGTTGGTGCGGCTGGAGGTGTTGGTGCCGGTCCAGGTGATGGTGCAGGTGATGGTGCCTGTGATGGTGCAGGTGATGGTGCAGGTGATAGTGCAGGTGATGGTGATGGTGCCTGTGTTGTTGCGGGTGTTGGTATTGGTGGAGGTGCCGTTGCTAGTGCCAGTGCCGGTCAAGGTGCAGGCACTGATGTCGGTGCAGGTGATGGTGCAGGAGCCGGTGCAGAGGCTGGTGTAGGAGCTAGTGTAGGGGCTAGTGCAGGGGCTAGTGCAGGGGCTGGTGCAGGGGCTGGTGCAGGGGCTGGTGCAGGAGCTGGTGCAGGAGCTGGTGCAGGAGCCGGTGCAGAGGCTGGTGTAGGAGCTAGTGCAGGGGCTAGTGCAGGGGCTAGTGCAGGGGCTGGTGCAGGGGCTGGTGCAGGAGCTGGTGCAGGAGCTGGTACTGGTGTAGTTGGTGGCGAGTGCAGCGACGTCGGTGCAGGGATGTTGCCCGTGAGCTGCCGGCGATACGATGACCGGCACCCGGTGCTGCGCTTTGCGTCGGCTGAACAAGGAGCGCTTGGTGTACCCGCTGCTGGCGTTGCAGCCAACGCCGGCAGCGAAGCCGCAGCCGCGAACGACCTGGGCTGGACGCCGGTCGAGGGCAACTACAACGTGTACACCCGTACCGTCCACCGCTCCGACGCCGCAGGTGCCGCGCTGAGCTTCGCCTTCACAGGCCGCTCGGTCCGGCTCGTCGGCACGACCGGCGAAGACGGTGGACTGGCCGACGTCTTCGTGGACGGCCAGTATCGCGGCACCGTCGACGCCTACAGCCGGATCGCTGGCTACCGCAAAGCGCTGATCGCGGTGCACGGGCTCGACCCGGCGCAGCAGCACGAGCTGCGCCTCGTCGTCAGCGGCAAACGCCGCGCCGAGTCCGTCGGCACCTTCGTCACGATCGACGCCGTCGAAATTGTGGGCGGCGAGCTACTCGTGGGCGAGGCTTCGGCGAAATAAGCATAGCGCTGTTCCCCCAATCAGCAGCAACCTAAACAAAATGCATAAAAAAACTGGTCTGATTAGTGAGTGAAATAGTCGGCTGCGGCCAACGTAGAGTTATGGTTGTAAGCCTTTAATAGTCCCCATCTGGTCAGCAGATAGGGGACTATTTTACGCTCAGGTGATCGTCCGGTGATAGTGATGTTGGAGGAGGGAGGGTGGCGGGGTGTGCTCAATGCTGTCAGGGTAGGGACTCCAACAACGGCGAGTATGCGGACCATACGGCCCTTATTTGTGAACAAAATGGCTATTTTACGGGGTAAGCGGACATACGATGCGTTATTGGGGCCAAAAGTGAGGTTTTGAGGGGGCGAAAGGGCAAATAAGCGCATCTGTGTCCGCCAAACCAAATTGAGGGGTGTGCTGGATACCAAATTTCGCTATCGGAGAACCAAATTTCGCATTAGTGCTCCAATTTCGGCCAATTTGAGAACCAAAGTTGAACTAGATTTCGTATCGCTATTTTACTCGGACCTGCAGCAGTTCATCCTGGAAGGCAGGTTTGTTCAAGTACCTCGACAATAGTGAGTGAACCATCACCCCAGCAGGCTCAGACCCGCAAGCTTCGCGCATCGTACCGATCAGCCTGCACACAGCTTGATAGTGAGGGCGTTTAGCCGCAATAGCTGCCTGTGTGGAAATATGCTGTCTGAATAACTCAATAACTTCCGCCGGATAGGGCGCTTTCAGATACTTGTAGTAGCTGATGATCTGATCAGGGTACTTCCTGACATAGACTAGAAGCAGTGACCACTCTTTCTCTGCAACTAGGATTGAAGTATAGGCTTGGAAATAACCGGTTCGCTCTAACTTCTCTACAATACGGGCATACACGGTTGGTCATTCATCAGCCGGACAGCTTTCTTTCAATTTCGTGTAGTATTCAACAGCGCCGGCGAGCAGCAGCAACTCGCTTAACTGCCTGACTTTTGCTACGTCACCCGACCGCTCATAAGCATCAAACAACATCCGTTTCCATTTGGAGCCGTAGCCGCGCATGCTGCCGGATTCCAACCGTATCGCTTCTTCTGCCAGTTGGACGGCTCTCTCGTACTGGGAGCCATCCATTGCCTTCTGGAATGCTATCGTTCGGAAGTGCTCCAGATGCAGATGACGGTCTATGAAATGCTCCGCTTGTTCTTCACCGTCCTGATTAACGATCATGGCATAGCGCAGTTGAGCTATTCTCGCGGTATAGTAGCTCCGGTCAGACAATCGATTCTCTGCCGCGCTCAAGCGATTCTCCCATTCCTGACGCCGTTCGGGCGAAATGGCAAGCTTGGAGGCGATCTCGAGCATGTGGAGACTCCAATCCGCCCATTCTGCCATATAGGGCTGAGAGCTTTCCTCTATAAGCTGTCGAAAAATCTGCTCCTGCTGACCGGGTGGAATGTGTTCTCGTTGAGCCGCGACTTCCAGCATCCCCTGCAACCCATCCTCTACGAGCCCGCCAACCGTTCCGTCCGAATCGTCGACGGACTGCAGGAGGAGGATCATTTCCTTGGCCACGCACAAGTACAAACCGAAGGCCCGCATCCACTCCTCGTCCTCAGCAGCCTGCTCACAAGCTCTAAGGACGAATTCCGCGCCTTCCACCGCTTCATGTACATGATTGTAATCGACGAACCCGTGGCGGTCGCTTGCCTGTTTGATATAGGATCGGATCAGCTTGCGGCTCTCTACGAGCTCCTCTTTGTCGCCTGATTGGGAGACGAACAGTCGGATTCGCTGCCGGACCGATTCGGAGTGTTTGGTCAACTCTAGCAGAAGGGAGACCAAGCGCTCCTTTGGTATGTCGGCCAATTGCTTCTCCAGACTCTCAGGTAGGGAGGCAGGCTGCGAAGGCTCCTCCAACGATTCAAGGTCGAAATAAGTTTCTTTAATCACGATAGCTGCCGCTGCAATATGCTTGCAGATCGCCCCTTCCTTCTACTTCGGCTGTGAATTGTCCATCTGTCAATTGCTCCACATTGCAGACTCGTAGAGATGGGGCTGCACGGCTCCATCACCAAGCTTGCCGCAGCGCGAACAGATCGCGCAGCTCGTCGTTCGACAGCTCGGTGATCCAGTTCTCCGAGGTGGAGATGACGTTCTCGCTCAGGCTCATCTTGCTCTCGAGCATCTCGTCGATTTTCTCCTCGAGCGTGCCGAGCGAGATGAACTTGTGCACCTGCACGTTGCGTTTCTGGCCCATGCGAAAGGCGCGGTCGGTCGCCTGGTTCTCGACGGCGGGGTTCCACCAACGGTCGAAGTGGAACACATGATTCGCCGCCGTCAGGTTGAGGCCGACGCCGCCGGCTTTGAGCGACAGGACGAAGATGCCGGGACCGCTCCCGTCCGACGCTTGGAAGGTGTCGATCATCTTGTCGCGGTCGACCTTGGACGTGCTGCCGTTCAGCCACAGCACGGGCTCGTCGCGCTGCGCTCGCAGTACATCGGCGATCATCTGCCCCATGCCGATGTACTGCGTGAAGATGAGGCAGCGGTCGCCTTCGTCCCGCAGCTCGTCGACCATCGCGACGAGCCGCTCGAGCTTGGCGGAGCGCACGACGAACGTTTCGCGCAAGCCCTCGTCTTGCAGGTCGTTGCTGCCGGCGGCACCGGTCTCTTTGGTGTGCAGCACGGGATGATCGCAGATTTGCTTGAGCTGGGTGAGGGCGACGAGAATCGCGCCTTTGCGCTCGATGCCTTCGAGCTGGGTCATACGCTCCATCAGCGTCTTGACCGACTGCTCGTACATGGCGCCTTGCTCGGCGGTAAGGTTGATGTAAACCTTCATTTCCAGCTTGTCCGGCAGATCGAGCTGGATCGCGGGATCCTTCTTCTTGCGGCGCAGCAGGAACGGCTTGACCAGCTTCTGCAGCTGAGCCGTGCGCTCCTCGTCGCGATCCTTCTCGATCGGATTCGCGAATCGCTGCTGGAACCCGCGCTGAGTTCCAAGGTAGCCGGGGTTTAGAAAATCGTAGATCGACCACAGCTCGGACAGCCGGTTCTCGATCGGCGTCCCGGTCAGCGCGATGCGATGCCGTGCCTGGAGAGAACGGACGGCGGCGGACTGCTTCGTCTGCGCATTCTTGATGTTCTGCGCCTCGTCGAGACAGAGCGAGCTCCAATTCGTCGCTTGCAGCAGCTCCTGATCGAGCTGTGCCGTCGTGTAGCTGGTGAGGACGATATCGATGGATCCGTCCGACCATGTTGTGGCATCCGATGAGTCCCCGCTGGTCGATCGGCCTTTACCATAATGCAGATGCACCTTCAAGCCAGGTGCGAACCGAGCGAGCTCCCGCTGCCAATTGCCGAGCACCGAGGTAGGGCAGACGAGCAGGGCGGGGGTGTCCGACTCCGGCTGGTGCTGCAGCAAATAGGCGATGAACTGGACCGTTTTGCCAAGCCCCATATCGTCGGCGAGGCAAGCGCCAAGCCCGAACCTGCGGAGCAGGCTGAGCCAGGCGAAGCCTTCGCGCTGATAGCCGCGCAGCTCGGCTTGCAAGCCGCTCGGCACGGTCACCTCGGCGAGCAGCTCCGCGGGCTGGCTTAGCTGACGAAGCAGCCCGAGCAGATGCGTGTTCAGCTCGACATCGAGTCGGACGCGCTCTTCTTCCTCATCGTCCTCCGCTGCTTCGCCAGCTCGCCGCTTGCCGCCCGCCCAGCGTGACTCGCGATCCGCTTCGTTCAGAAGATGCAGCTGCAGCACGTCCTGCAAGGACAAGCCTTCCTCCGGCTTCAGGCCGGCCATGAACTGACGGATGCGGTCCAGCAGGACAGGATCGAGATACACCCATTCGCCTCGGAACTTGATGAGTCGCTCGTGGCTTTCCAGCAGTTGGGCAAACTCGGCGGCATCCAAGTCGGACTCCCCGATCGCGATGCGCCAATCGAACTCGACGATCGAGTTCAACCCGAACAGCGAGCGGCGCTTGCCGCCATCGGCGCCTCCGCTTGCCTCGCCTCCGGCGTCAGCCTTCACCCGAGCTCGCAAGCGAGGCTTGCGCCGGGAAGCGGCTTCCCACCAGGCGGGCAGCATGACGTTCCAGCCGTCGCTCAGCAACTGCCGGCTGTCCGTCGTCAGGAACCGCCAGGCGGCTTCATCGCTCAGCGGCTCGGCGAGCAGCTGCTGAGCGACGGCGGTGCCGCCACCGCCAAGCGCAGCCGTGCCGTCTTCACCGCCGCCAGGTGCAGCCCCGCCGTCTTCACCGCCAACACCCGCCACAGCGCTGAGATCACCGCCCGCCACACCCGGCAACGCCGCCGCCAGCCCCGCCGCCCAGCCGGCCGCCCGCTCGCGGATGTAGAGGCTCCACTCGTCGGGCCATACCCCACTTGCGTGCCCATCTGTGAACAAGCGAAGCGGCACGAGCGTCTGCGCGTCCCGCTTGTCCTGCAGCACGAGGCGCAGCCGCCAATCGGCCCGCTCCTCCGCCTCGTCCGGCTCAAGCAGCTGCAGCGCCGGGCGGAACGGGGCCGTGTCCGGCTTCCAGCCGATGGCGGCAAGCCATTCCTCTGCGCTGCCCCGGCTCGCGGCCGCCGACGGCGAACGCTCGAACAGCGCGGGATAGTTACGCCGCAGCTCAGCAGCCGACGCTTCGTCCGCGTAGTGCTCTGCGGAAACAACAGCGGAGAACGCCGCCCCCAGCCCTTGCAGCCCGTCCCGCCCCAGCAGGGCGTCCAGCCCTAGCAGCGCGTCCCGCCCTAGCAGCCCGTCCCGCCCTAGCAGTCCGTCCCGCGCGTCCCGCCCTTGTAGTCCGTCTCGCCCTTGCAGCCCATCCCGCCCCAGCAGCGCGTCCCGCCCTAGCAGTCCGTCCCGCCCTAGCAGCCCGTCCCGATCCGCCAACCGTTCCGAGTCAGCCTCCCACGTCCACTGCAGCTTGCCCTGCCGGAACGCGTCGTGGTTCGGCGCATACCGGCCTTCCCGCGCTTCCCGGCACAGCGCCGGCGCGGCGGCGAGCAAAACCCGAGCCGCGTCGTTCCCCGCCTCCCAGCGCACCGCCTTCACGAAGGGAGGTTCGGCGAAGAAAGGCAGCACCATCTCGGCCGGCAGCACAATGACCGTCAAGTCCCCGGCTTGCTGCAGCTCCAGCTCCGTTCCGTAGCAGGAGGGCTCATGCCACGCGAACAGCAGCCTGCGGAGCAGCACTCCCTGCACATCGACTTCGCCTTCGCGGGTCGCCCACAAGAGCGCATCGCCGCTTTCCGTCAGCATCACATGCAATTCCAAAGTCATCCATTTCGCGCTCATTCCGCCAGCTTTCCTTTCGCCATTTCCTCCTGCAGCGCCCTGAGACGGCTGTACCGCTCCGTGAACCGCGCCAAAAACCGCGCCCAGCGCTCCTCCTGCTTAAGCCGCTTGTACACCTTTTTCAACCGTTTCAGCAGCTTGACCGCAGCTTTGTAGGAATCCCGATTTTTGAGCGAGACATGCCGGTCAATCGCTTGATGGTAGTAGGGGAGCAGCGCTTCCGGCGCTTCCTTCTCGATCGGGGCGAAGACCGTGGCGCGATGGTAGAACGGATCCGTATCCTGCACCAGCTGCAGCTCAATCCACGCTTTCCACTTGCCTTGCTCGTACAGCAGATCCTCCAGAATTCTTCTTGAGTAAGGAAGCAGCTCCTCCAAGGCGTCCCACAGCCGCTGTTCGGCTTCCGGCCGATGCGCGATCAACGTTTTCCAGCAGCTCAAATAGGCGTCCATCTCCACTTGCAGCCCGCGCTGAAAAGCCGAAGTCGACTTCATCAGCCAGTCCAGCAGCGGCTCCCAAGCTTCCTCCGCGGCCAACCTCTCCAGGAAAGGAAGGTACAGCCTGGCGACCGAGCGGATACCCGTTCCGAGCGACGACAGCGCTTGCCAGGCTTCCTCATAGTTGCCCGCATGGAACAAGACATACCCTCTGGCCAGCGCAAGGGACGGGGATGCAGGAGTCTCCGCGTGCGACAGCTGTTTGTCCGCTGCCTCCGCCTCAAGCCTCACTATACGGTCCCGCTCCGGATGCGGCTCCAGCCATAGCTTCCATAACATCGTGTAAAGACGATAAAAAAAGAAGCTCTGTCCGGGTTCCACCGCCATCTGGCTGCGCATGTAGCCGAATGTTTGCAGCATCCGCGTCTCCGTATCGGGAAGATGGAACTGCGCGGAACGTACCGAGATCCAGTTCAACAGCTCCTCGAACACGGCGTTCAAAGCCATAGGCGTGTAGTAGCTCGAGCCGTTCTGAGTGCTCCGGACCGCTTGCGCGAAAATAAACAGCTCCTCATGCAAGCTGAAAAAATGAGAGTCGTTGACCGTAAACGGAATCCGATTATGCGGAATGCCGCGAATGTCGGCGCGCAGCGCGTCCGTGAACACGAGCAGATCGTAGCCTAGCTTAATGTGAGCTTCCCGTTTCGTGAGAAAAGCATGCCACCCGAACACATCCGTACCGGGGAGCGCGTTTAGCTCTTCCTGGGAAACCGCAGGCATCTGCTGCTTCTGTTTCCGGACTTCGTCCAGCTTGATCGCGCTGTTGGCGTTCAGAATTTGCGCCGCCGGATACCCGATCCGATCCGCCAGCTCCATCATGACCGCCGCGAGATGTTTGCAGTGCACATGTACGGGACAAGAGCAAGTGCTGGCGTGCAGCCTGTCTAGCCGTAGCGTCACATGGTACGTTTCCGAGCCTGCGACTTTGGCTTGAATGATACGATCTTCTTTTTGCACGAGGCTGGTGACGACCTGCTGCTTGTAATATTGAAACCCTCGGCTGAGCGTCACATCGTTGTATAGACGGGGGATCTGCGACAGCAGCTGTCCCCATTGCTCATCGTTCAGGACGGGATTCGAATTCATACGGCGTTGCATCTCCTTGAAAAAAGCTTGTAGCGGTAGTAGTCTTTTCATTATAGAGCGCTTTGCAATCTGCTACAATGTTGGAGAGAATATCCTAGAAGGAGCCGACTTATGAACCCAATTGAACAGTACAAACATATCGACAATCCCTTGTACAGCTCCACGACAAAATAATCCGAGCCTCCGGGCAAGAGAAGGTAGGATTCGAGCTTGCTGCACGTGGGCTGGACATTTTGAATCATCGGGGACAAATCGTCATTGAAAACGACTCGGATGTCGATACGCTTGCTGATTTTACAGTTTACGAGAAGATGATCGGAGATAAGAGCTTGGTAGATAGGTTCTCGGAAACTTTTGAGACCGACAATCCCGTTGAAAAGGAGCTGCTTGCGGGTATGCTGCAGGCGCAAAGCTCGTTATTCGAAGTCCAGGAAATCAACGCGGAAAATAGCACCCTCCGGCTATTCGATCTATTGGCCGATACCGAACCTTTCGAGATTGTGGATTTGGGTTTAAGCCAATCCCTTAAAGCACCAAACCGACCCTTGGTATTCACACGGATTATCCGTCTTGAACCATTTAATATGACTACTGGTTTAGGCTTTATTTTTTCTCCGAACCATAAGGACTACTTGTTAAGCCGCTCACGGAAAATGATCAAAAAGCTGCAAATCGAGGATCCCGCCATCAAAAGACTTCGCGTGTTTTTTCATTTGAATCGTAAGGAAGGGCTTCCATCCAGTTTTGATCATGTTCGCTAATTCCGTTAGTTTGGTCTGATCCCAAATTGTGTTATACTAGTTAGTATCAAATTAGACTTGTACTACTCGGAGGGGCCTGTCGATTTCAGGCTCCTCTCTGCGTTATACAAAAGGAGAACCTATGACATTCGAACAATTGAAGCTGATTCCGCCGATTCTGAAGGCGCTCAGACAAGAAAACTACGAGGAGCCGACGCCGATCCAGGAGCAGTCGATTCCAGCCGTGCTGGCCGGGCGGGATTTGCTTGGCTGCGCCCAGACGGGGACGGGCAAGACGGCCGCTTTTGCATTGCCTATCATTCAACTGCTGAGCGGCGATATGGCGGGCAGGCCGTCCCAACAGCAGCAGCGGCACCGCTGGATTCGGACCCTCATCCTCACGCCTACTCGGGAGCTGGCCATCCAGATCGCCGATAATATCACCGCGTACAGCCGGTTCACGTCGATCCGCTGTGCCGTCGTCGTGGGCGGCGTGTCGCAGAGATCGCAGGAGCGGGAGCTGGAGCAGGGCACGGACATCCTGATCGCGACGCCGGGCCGGCTGATGGATTTGATGAATCAGAGGCTGGTCGATCTGCAGCATATTCAGATTTTAGTGCTGGACGAAGCCGACCGTATGCTCGATATGGGCTTTATTAACGACGTGAAGAAAATTATCGCCAAAATGCCGGCTAAGCGTCAAACGCTGTTTTTCTCAGCTACGATGCCGCCTGAGATCGCGAGCCTGGTGCAATCCATTCTAGTGAATCCCGTGAAAGTGGAGATCACTCCGGTATCGTCCACGGTGGATCGGATCGAGCAGTCGGTGTACAAGGTCGATAAAGATAACAAGCTCGGACTGCTTAACCACTTGCTGCAAGACCGATCGATCACGTCGACGCTGGTGTTTACCCGGACCAAACATGGCGCCGATCGGGTCGCGAAGGCGTTGACCCGGGCGAACATCTCCGCTCAGGCGATCCACGGCGACAAGTCGCAGAACGCCCGGCAGGCGGCGCTGAACAATTTCAAGAACGGCGCCACCCGCGTACTCGTGGCTACCGATATTGCGGCGCGAGGCATCGACATCGAAGAATTGCCTTACGTCATTAATTATAACCTGCCGAACATTCCGGAAACGTACGTGCATCGGATCGGCCGGACGGGACGCGCGGGGATGAGCGGGACGGCCATCTCGTTCTGCGAAGCCGAGGAGTTGCCGTACTTGAAGGACATCGAGAAGCTGATCAAGAAGTCGATTCCCGAGGTGAAGGATCATCCGTTCCCTATGCTGCACGAGCAGGCGAGCCAGACAGGGAATGCGCAAGGGCAGGGGCAGCGGCA
Source organism: Paenibacillus koleovorans NBRC 103111 (assembly GCF_004000845.1). Classification (GTDB taxonomy): domain Bacteria; phylum Bacillota; class Bacilli; order Paenibacillales; family NBRC-103111; genus Paenibacillus_AA; species Paenibacillus_AA koleovorans. The sequence continues at coordinate 55,124 of NZ_BIMA01000003.1, read as the reverse complement.
AGGACAGCGACAGCAGCAAGGGCAACAGCAAACGCAGGTACAACGACAGCAGCGGGGGCAGGGACGCGTGCAAGGGCAAGGGCGCGGGCTGGAGCAAGGACGCATGCAGGAGCCGGGGCGTGTGCAGGCACAAGGGCGAGGGCAAGGACGAGAGCAAGAGCAGGGGCGTGTGCAAGGGCAACGGCAAGGGCGAGAGCAGGGGCAGGAACAGCGGCAAGGGCGAGAGCAGGCACAAGGGCAAGGGCAGGAGCAAGGGCGTGTGCAACTGCAAGGGCGAGAGCAGGGGCAGGGCCGTGAGCAAGAGCAACGACAGCCTCAGCCATCCAGGCAATCGCATGCAGCCAAGCTGCAGCAGCCGAAGCCGCAAGTGCAAGCCGAGCGGCAGCCGAGGCCTCAGTCGCAGCCACAATCGCGGCCGCAGATCAAGCAGCCGGCAACCGCCGTCACCAGCACTTCCAGCGCCGCCGATGCGACGGCTTCGAAGTCCAATCGCAGGCGCCGCTGGTTCTCGCCGAAATAAGATGATGGCGTACCGCTATTTGCCCGCCAACCGAGTTTTTCTCCAGGATAAGATGATGGCATAACGTTATTTGCCCCATCAGGCTCGACTTTTCCCACAATTGACGGGAATAAGGTGATGCCGTATCGTTATTTTTCTGCAAATCGGCACTTTCGACTAGATAAGGTGATTTCATAGCGCTATTTTCACCGACAACTAAATCTGTCAGGCTAGGCTATTCCGAGGTCCCCCACAGATCGGACGGAATAGCCTTTTTTGTGTCTGTTCTACGGGAAATACGAAGATGTGAGACAAAGCTGGAAAACAGACAGTAGGCAAACAGAGGCGCAATCTATACAATCCACACTAGCAATTCTTTTCCAATTTGCCCAAAAGGAGCTGTATGAGCTGATGAATTTTTACCCAAGCGCTGCGCTAAGCGACGCCATGAACAAGATGTTTACGATGGATGCGGGGATTAAGCCGCTCAAGGAAGGCTATAAGATGATCGGGATCGCCTATACGGTCAAATGCTACCCGGGCTCGATCATTACATGCCATAAAGCATTAGGCGAGGTGCCGAGCGGTTCGGTGCTCGTGATTGACGGCGGCGGCAGCCCGGAAGGAGCGCTGTTCGGCGAGCTGACTAGCATGGAGGCGATGGAGCGCGGGGTGAAAGGAATCGTGGTCGACGGCGCGGTCCGCGATGTGGCGTTGATCCGCAGCTTCGATTTCCCGGCATTCACGCGGCATGTTACCCCGAGAGTCGGGACGAACAAAACAATCGGCACCACTGGCGAGGCTGTCGTTTGCGGCGGCGTGGTTGTTCATACAGGCGACTTGATCATTGGCGACGATGACGGGGTTGTCGTGGTGCCGAAGGAGCAAATCGAGGAGATGCTGCAAGCTGCGGCGCATATTGAGGAGCTGGAGGCGGACATTGCACGCAAAGTGAAGGATGGCGCCCATATCGCCGATCTGATCGGGTTCGGCCCGATGATCGCTGCGGCTTCCGCGGCTCAGAAGAAGTAAGCTAACACATTCGGCCGGCTTCGGCGAGGAGGAATTGGATATGATTCATGTTGGACCGGACTTCAAACGGGTGGATCCCGATCTTATAGCAGGGTACCGGAAGACGAATCCGGCGACGGTCGGCCACGTCCGCGAGGACGGCTTCGCCGATACGGCGATTCGGCCGGTGTACCGCAAGCTGAAGCTTGTCGGCTCCGCCTTCACCGTACAGATCGCCGGCCGGGATTTGGCCGCGATCAGCAAGGCGTACGAGCTCGCCCAGCCGGGCGATGTGCTCGTCGTGAACGGCGGCGACGGCCCGGCATACGCTTGCGCGGGTGAGATCAGCACGTTCACGTCGATGCGGATGGGCCTGGCGGGGCTGATCGTCGACGGCGCGGTGACGGATGTCATCGAGATGGAGGCGATCGGGTTCCCTTGCTTTGCGCGCCACATCTCGGCCAAGATCGGCCGCAAGGAAGGGAACAGCGGCGCCGTGCGCGTCCCGGTCGAGATCGGCGGCGTCATCGTGTATCCGGGCGATCTTGTTGTGGCGGACGACAACGGTATCGTCTTCCTGAATCCCGAGGAGGCGCACGAGCTGCTGCCCACGCTCCTGGAGAAGGAAGCGGCCGAGGTGATACTGCGCAGCGACTACTGGAATTCCGCCGTTCAGGCGGGGAGCTGAGCGGGATGAGCAAATCGGCTATCGTGCAATGGTTGGATGAGCAGGCGCCTCTTTTCTACGGTGTAGCCCGTCAAATCTGGGAGCGGCCCGAGCTCGCCTATACGGAGAGCTTTGCTGCTTCCCTACAGATGAAGGTGCTGCAGGAGGCGGGCTTCGCTGTGCGGCCGCAGGTTGGCGGCGTGGCGACTGCTTTCGTCGCGGAGTACTCGGTCGGCGATGGAGGTAGCGGCGGTAGTGGCGGCGGACCGAAAATCGGCGTGTTAGGCGAGTTCGACGCGCTGCCCGGCCTTTCGCAGCAGGCGGGCAACGCCGAACGTTGCGCCGTTGTGCCGGGCGGACCGGGCCACGGCTGCGGGCACAACCTGCTCGGCACCGCCGGGGTGGCGGCGGTGATGGCGCTCAAGGAGCGGATGGCCGCCGAAGGGCTGCCGGGCACGATCCGCTACTACGGCTGTCCCGCCGAGGAAGTGCTGGCCGGCAAAACGTTTATGGCGCGCGAAGGCGTGTTCCACGACTTGGACTGCGCCGTGTCCTGGCATCCCGGCTACATGAACTCGACGATCAACGATCGCAACGCGGCGCTGACTTCGGTCGAGTTCCACTTTCGCGGCAAAACGGCGCATGCCGGCGGTTCGCCTCATCTAGGGCGCAGCGCGCTCGACGCAGTGGAGCTGATGAACGTCGGCGCCAACTACATGCGGGAGCATGTGGTGGACGGCTCGCGCATCCAGTACGTGATCACGAACGGTGGCATGGCGCCGAACATCGTGCCGGATGAAGCGAGCGTCTGGTATTTCTTGCGCGGCTTTGACCGCGATCATGTGGACGGCTTGTATGCGTGGCTGCTCAAGATCGCACAAGGCGCGGCACTGATGACCGAGACGCAGGTCTCGTGGCAGCTGCGGGCCGGGTGCTACGACACGCTGCCGAACGCGGCGATGGGCGATCTCATGCTCGCGCAAGCGGAGGTGGCGGGGCCGCTACTGTACAGCGAGGAGGATTATCACCTCGCGCAGGAGCTGGTCGCTACGCTCGACGCCGGCAGCCGGAATGGCGCGCGGCGGCGGCTTGCCGACCTCGGGGCGAACCCGGACGACGTGCTGGCGGAAGGGTTTTTCCGCGGCCCGTTCGGCAACCGCAACGGCGGCTCCACCGACCTCGCCGACATTTCCTGGATCGTGCCGGTCGGCCAAGTCGGCATCGCCTGCGCCCCGGTCGGCGTGGCGAACCATACCTGGCAGGCCACGGCCTCCTACGGCTCACCGCTCGGCATGAAGGGCATGCTGCACGCCGCCAAAATCATGGCGCTCTCCGGCTACGACCTGCTGCACAACCAAGACGGCATTATAGAAAATGCGAAGGACGAATTCACCCGGCTGCGCAACGGGAAGACATACGTGTGCGCGCTGCCTGCCGATGTGCAGCCTCCCGCCTCCGTGCCAGTCACCGTACCAGCCGGCTAAATTACTTGCGCAAGACCGAAGACCCGTCATCTGTGGCGGGTCTTCTTAGTCCGGAATCCGTACTAACTCCACCCAACCGCCGCTTCTCCGAGCTTCTCCGCTCAAATAAGTCCGGAATCTTAGCGGAAAAGGTACGGGAATAGCGGAAAAAGGTTTGTTAGCGCACGATCGCCAGCCCGCGAAAGGGTCGTTCGCCGCGAACGATCACTCTGCGGGCCAAAGCGGCACCAGCGACGCTTCGTACGCATCATCTCCGCGGCCACCATCACGTAGCGGTCCATGAACACGGTCAGCTCCTCTACAGCTTCCCCTCCCCGACCCCCTACTGTACAACTCCCGCCAGAACAGATAGCATAGAGCTATAAAGAAAGGAGGCGCAGGCGTATGAAATTTCGCAGCGTTGTAACGTTGGAAGGCAAGACCGCAACCGGCATTCAGGTGCCGGACGAGGTCGTGGCGGCGCTCGACTCGGGCAAACGGCCGGCCGTGACGGTCACGATCGGGAGCTACAGCTACCGGACGACCGTGGCGCCCATGGGCGGGCAGTACTGGGTGCCGCTGAGCGCGGCGAACCGGACGGCGGCGGGCGTGGCCGCGGGGGACGAGCTCGAGGTCGGCATCGAGCTCGACAACGAGCCGCGCGAGATCGTCGCGCCGGACGACTTCGCGACCGCCTTGTCGGCGGAGCCGGAGGCGCTGAAGTTCTTCGAGGGCCTGTCCTACAGCAACAAGCGGAGGCTCGTCTTGCAGCTCGACGATGCCAAAACAGCCGAGACGCGTTTGAAACGAATCGCGAAGTTCATCGAGCAGCTGAAGGCGGGCAAGGCCTAAACTTAGCGGAACACCGCACCCAAACAAAAACCAACTTCCCGCCGTGCGCAGCTTTACTTCATTCAGGCGGAAGTTGGTTTTGTTTCAATCTGGAAATTTCTGCACACGATGACCGCTCTGTTGTATACTAGTTTAAAAACATGGCTAGGCAAGCAATACATACTCCTAACCTGATCCTAGTGCACTGTATAACACAGAAGGGAAGCCCGGTGATGCACGATGAAGCGGTTCGATTTGATCTCCGATTTGCATATTGAATTTTGGCTGAAGCCGGCCGGCCGATTCGCCAGAGAACAGCAGCACGATGCCGAAGCCTTCGTCAGAAGCCTGCTCCCGGGCGATGTCTCGAACACGCTTGTGATCGCCGGAGACTTGGGCCACTACAATGAATTAAATTACGAGGTGCTGCAAGCGTTCAAGCGCTATTATACGAATATTCTCGTGGTGGCGGGCAACCACGACTACTACGTCCTCGACGCCGCAGCCATGCAGCGCGCTCCGCAAACCGCCTCCATCGACCGATGGACGCAGATGAAGACGCTGGCGACCGCTCTGTCTGGCGTCCACATCCTCGAAGGCCGCACAATCAGCCTCGACGGGATCCGTTTTGGCGGCACCGGCATGTGGTATGACTTCGAATACAGCCTACAAGTGCTAGGTCTGAGCTGGGCGTCGGTGCTGGAAGCGTGGTCGACCCGCATGAATGACCGCACATACCTGACTGGACTGCCCTTGCGCACGCTTGAGATGTTCCGCGAGGAGAAAGCCAGGCTGCAGCGCGTCATTGCGAGCTCGGATGTGCTCGTCACGCATGTAAGCCCGGACTGGTCCTCCGTTTCCGCGATGTTCGCCCGCGATCCGCTGAGCGGCTGCTTTTATTTCGACGGCTCCGATTTTTTCGCTGCTACCCATGGGAAGCTCTGGTGCTCCGGTCATGTACACCAACGCCATTCCTACGTGAGGCACGGCTGCCGGTTCATCAACAACTCACTCGGGTACCCCGCTGAGAACAGCCGCACACCTGGCAAAATCGTTACCCTAATCTGCTAGCCATCCCCGTTACCTTTTTCTTGTGGACAGGCGCTATTCGCCCAAGGACATCACTTGACATGGACAGGGAGGAGTGATATAAATTTGGTAGATTAGCAGTCGGCTGGAGAGAGTGCTAACGCGCACACGGCCGCGCTTATCCCCATTCGGAAAGGAGTTTGCATTCGTGGCTAAGAAACAGTTCAAAGCGGAATCCAAGCGTCTATTGGAAATGATGATCAACTCCATCTACACCCAGCGGGAAATTTTTCTGCGGGAGCTCATCTCCAACGCCAGCGACGCCATCGACAAAATTTATTATCGGGCTCTGACCGACAAGAACCTGACTTTCGATAAGGACAGCTACTTCGTCAAGATTACGGCTGACAAAGGTTCGCGCATATTGACCTTGTCGGATACCGGCATCGGAATGACGAAGGAGGAGCTGGAGAACAACCTGGGGGTTATCGCCAAAAGCGGCTCGCTCGCCTTCAAGAAGGAGAACGAAGCGCAAGAAGGGCACAACATTATCGGCCAATTCGGCGTCGGGTTCTACTCGGCGTTTATGGTGGCGGATCAGATTACGGTGGTCAGCCGAGCGTTGGGCAGCGACGAAGCCTACAAGTGGGAGTCTACGGGAGCCGAAGGGTATACGATCGATACCGCCGAGAAAGCCGAAGTAGGCACGGACATCTATTTGACCATCAAGCCGAACACAGAAGACGACAACTACGACGAATTCCTCGACGAGTACCGGTTGAAGGCGATTGTGAAGAAATATTCGGACTTTATCCGCTATCCCATCAAGATGATGGTCTCGACCAGCCGGCCGAAGGAAGGGACCGAGAACGAATTCGAGAGCGTGCAGGAAGAGCAGACCGTCAACAGCATGGTGCCGATCTGGCGCAAGAACAAGAGTGAGCTGACGCCCGAATCGTACGAGCAGTTCTACGCGGAGAAGCACTATGGCTTCGACAAGCCGCTCAAGCATCTTCATGTGAGCGCCGACGGAGCGGTCGTGTACCAGGCGATCCTGTTTATTCCGGAGAAAACGCCTTTCGATTACTACACCCAGGAGTATGAGAAAGGGCTCGAGCTGTACTCCAACGGCGTGCTGATCATGAACAAATGCGCCAGCCTGCTGCCCGACTATTTCAGCTTCGTCAAAGGGATGGTCGACTCCGAGAACCTGTCGCTCAACATCTCGCGCGAGATGCTGCAGCATGACCGCCAACTGAACCTGATCGCGAAGAACATCAAGAACAAGATCAAAGGCGCGCTGCTCAGCATGCTGAAGGACGAGCGGGAGAACTACGAGACGTTCTACAAGGCTTTCGGGCGCCAGCTGAAGTTCGGTGTGTATAGCGAGTACGGCAGCCACAAGGACGACCTGCAAGACCTGCTCATGTTCAACTCCTCCAAGGAGAAAGCGCTGGTCACGCTGGACGAGTATGTATCGAGAATGCCGGAGGAGCAAAAGTACATCTACTACGCGACCGGCGGTTCGATCGAGCGGATCGACAAGCTGCCGCAAACCGAGCTCGTAACCGACAAAGGCTATGAGCTGCTGTACTTCACCGATGAGATCGACGAGTTTGCCATTCGGATGCTGATGTCTTACAAGGACAAAGAGTTCAAGAACGTGTCGAGCGGCGACTTGGGCATCGAGGCGGACGAGAAGGAAAAAGAGGCGGAGAATGCCGATGCTTCCAGCAACAACGACCTGTTCGAGTTCATGAAGTCGCAACTGGAAGGCAAAGTCAAAAGCGTCAAAGCTTCGAAGCGGCTGAAGTCGCATCCGGTGTGCCTCACCGCCGAGGGCGAGCTGTCCATTGAGATGGAGAAAATTCTCCGCGCGATGCCGAACGCAGGCAACGTTCAGGCGGACAAGGTGCTCGAGATCAACGTGAACCACGCCGTGTTCCAGTCGCTGAAGGACGCTTTCGCGAGCGATCACGAGAAGGTGAAGCTGTACACGAGCTTGCTGTACCACCAGGCTTTGCTGATCGAGGGTTTGCCGATCCAGGATCCGGTTGAATTCACGAACGATATTTGCAAAGTAATGGTTTAGTTTGGCTGCGCGCTACTTCAGGGCTTCCCATTGGGAGGCCCTTTGGCCGTCGGTGAGAAATAAGGTGACTTCACAGCGCTATTTGGCTCCGAACACGATGTTGGACGAAAATAAAGTGATGGCACATCGTTATCTAGTTTGAAACGGCTGCTTTTGTCTTCGTGGGAGCGAAATAAGATGATGGCGTAGCGTTATTTTGGCGTGGAATGTTGGTTTCGGGGAAATAAGGTGATTTCATAACGTTAATTCTCTCGAGGCGCCGGGTGCCGGTGAGAATGGCGAAATTGGTTCGGTGCCGGGCAATGCTGTAGTTAGTGTCGAGGTCGGTTGACGGTTCTATCAAGCTCTTTAGCAATAAAAAGACTGGAGTAGCCGACACAATATGGAATTCATTTTCATTGTCACATCGGCCGAGGTGTGCTATGCTGGCGGAGACACAATTGAAGAAGAAAATCCGGAGTCCGCTCCGGGAGAGGTTCGGAAACTCCCTCTATAAAAAACTAACGACAAGCACGGTCCAGCCATTCGGCTGAACAGATGCCCTTTTTTCGCATGTCCGCTAAGTTTTTAGGTAGAGCAGTTCCAGAATCTCGTTCTTCTTTTTGCGCATGCAGCCGCCGCGAGGTCAGGTTGACGCAGAAATAAGGAGGAGATTTTTTGATGTCCACGCACAACGCAGAATCCCCACAAGCAAAAGCCGGCCGCAGCTCGGACGAGCTGAAAGACATTACGCTGCTAGGCAATCAGGGGACGAAGTACCCGTTTCACTATGCGCCGGAGGTGCTCGAGGCGTTCGACAACAAACATCCGGGGCGCGACTATTTCGTCAAGTTCAACTGTCCGGAGTTTACCAGCCTTTGTCCGATGACCGGGCAGCCCGATTTCGCCACGATCTACATCTCTTACATTCCGGATGTCCGGATGGTGGAGAGCAAGTCGCTCAAGCTGTACTTGTTTAGCTTCCGCAATCACGGCGATTTCCATGAGGATTGCATGAACATTATCATGAACGACCTGATCGGGCTCATGGAGCCGCGTTATATCGAGGTGTGGGGCAAGTTCACGCCGCGCGGAGGCATCTCGATCGATCCCTATTGCAACTGGGGCCGTCCCGGCACGAAATACGAGCAGATGGCCGAGCACCGGCTGATGAATCACGACCTGTACCCGGAGAAAGTCGACAACCGGTAATCTTTTTTACTCGAGGAGGACGTTAGAATATGAAACAAACCATTATCGTACTTTACTTGCTGGGCATCGTCCTGGCCAATGTGATCACCGCGAACACCGCTCCCCTCATGTGGGGCAAATTTATCGTACCGGCCGGCTCGTTCCTGATCGGGGCAACCTTCATCCTGCGCGACTTGGTGCAAAACGTCATCGGACGCCGCAACACGTACATGGCCATCGGCGCCGCTATGCTGATCTCGGGGATCACTTCCTACTTGCTGGGAGACACGCTGTGGATTACGGCCGCTTCCGCGCTGACCTTCCTGTTGTCCGAGACGACGGATACCGAGATTTACACGAGACTCAAGCTGCCGATGTCCCTGAAGGTGCTATATAGCGGACTGGTAGGTGGCGCGCTCGACAGTGTCGTGTTCGTCATCATCGGCTTATCCCCGATCGGAGCGGGTTTCTTACCGTGGGAGATGGTAGGCTATGCGATCGCCGGTCAAATTATCGTGAAGACGCTGATGCAGCTGCTCGGCTCGGTCGTGATCCAGGTTGCGTCGAGAAACAAGAAAACGGTGCAGGCGTAGTATAAGGAGCTAGACCGAATTGGCTTCCCGCAAAACGGGGAGAAGTTGCTCAGAAGAAGATAAACGAAGGATGGCTATCCCTAACCGATTGATGGAGTTGGGGTAGCCATTATTTTTTGGAAACAGACACATATAGATAGCAAACTTTTTTTCTGGTAAGCAAACAAAAAGTTTGACAACCCTGGGGCAACCAGTGGTAGACTGCTCATAGGAATAGGCGCAATCATACAGGAGGAAGGCAGGGATTAGCAGCATGGAAACGATAAGCGAGGAGCTCCCGTTTCTGCAGGATCTGGTCAAAGGCTTGGCCATCCAGTTCGGCAGTAGCTGCGAGGTCGTGCTGCACGACCTGACTCGCCCATATGACAGCACGATCGTAGCGATCGAGAACGGGCATATTACCGGCCGCAAGGTGGGGGGTCCCGGGACGAACCTGGGGCTGGAGATTTTGCGCGGCAATGCGGACAACGGCAACCGGTACGGCTACATCACGCAGACGAAGGAAGGGCGGATGCTGCGCTCCAGCTCGATCTTCATGAAGGACCGCAGCGGTCGGACGATCGGTTCGCTCTGCATCAACTCCGACATCACCGACCTGCTCGTGGCTGAGCAGACTCTCCGCTCTATGACGATGGCGGGACCGGCGCCGGAGGTAAAAGAGACGTTCGTGAGCAATGTCAGCGATCTGCTGGACGCTCTGATCCAGGAAGCGCAAGGGCAAGTCGGCAAGCCGGTAGCCGTGATGCACAAGGAAGACAAGATGCGGATGGTCGAGCTGCTCGACCGCAAGGGGGCGCTGCTCGTGAAGAAGGGCGGCGAGCGCATTTGCCAATATTTGAACATTTCGAAGTATACGCTGTACAGCTACTTGGAAGAGATCAAGAGTGCGGGACAGCGGGATACACTCGACAAAGTTGACGGCCTTAAAGATTAAGGAGGCGAACAAACGATGTTCGATCTGCTGCTGAGGAACGGCAGAATTGTAGATGGGACGGGCAATCCTTGGCTGTTCGGCGACGTGGCGGTCAAGGACGGTCGAATCGCGGCGGTGGGCCGGGTGGAAGGAGAAGCGCAGCAGGTGCTCGACGTGAGCGGGCAAGTGATCGCGCCGGGATTCATCGACGGGCATTGCCACTCCGACCTGATGATCCTCGACCACCCGCTGAGCGAGATCAAGATGCAACAAGGCGTGACGACCGAGGTGGTCGGCAACTGCGGATTGGCGCCGGCACCGTACACGCGAATGACGCGCGAGCTGCTGCAGAGTTATGTGCAACCGGTCATCGGCCAGACAAAGTGGGAATGGCCGTGGGAGTCGGTGGAGCAGTACATGGACACCGTCGCCCGCTCAAGCCCGTCCGAGAACATCGCCACCTATGTGGCGCATGGGGCGCTGCGCATCTCTGTGATGGGCTTTGCCAACCGGCCGGCTACAACGGCTGAGGTCGCCCGTATGAAGGAGCTGCTGGAGGAAGGGCTGCGCGCCGGAGCGATCGGCCTCTCGATCGGCCTGCTGTATGCGCCGGGCAGCTACACGACGCGCGAGGAGCTGGCCGAGCTATGCTCGGTGCTGCCGAAGTACGGCGGCTTGCTGTCCACGCATATCCGCGGCGAGGGCAACAACCTGCTGCCGTCCGTCCGCGAAGTGATCTGGATCGCCGAGCGAGCCGGCGTGTCGCTCCACGTTAGCCATCTGAAGGCGGCGGGCAAGCGCAACTGGGGCCAAGTGCTCGACGCGATCGAGCTGATCGAGGACGGCCGTGCGCGGGGCATGGACATCACCTGCGACGTGTACCCGTACAACGCCGGCTCGACGACGCTCACCACCGTGCTCCCGCCGTGGGCGCTGGAGGGCGGCATCGACGGCGCGCTGGAGCTGTTCCGCGACACGGCCGCGCGCGAGCGAATCCGTGAGGAGCTCGGGCAGGAGCAGATGAGCTGGGACAATCTCGTCTGCTCGACCGGCTGGGAGAGCGTCATCATCTCAGCGGTGCAGACCGAAGCGAATCGCGGGTTGGAAGGCATGCACCTGGCCGAGATCAGCGAGCTTCGCGGGCAGCATCCGGTCGACTGCATGCTCGATCTGCTGCTCGAGGAGAACGGGCGCATCTCGATCGTCTTCTTCCATATGGCGGACGACGACGTGAAGCAGGTGATCGGCTACGAGAAGGCGCTCATCGCCTCCGACAGCCTCACCTGCGACACAGGCAAGCCGCATCCGCGCCTGTACGGCACGTTCCCGCGCGTGTTCGCGAAGTACGTGCGCGAGCTGAAGGTGCTGTCGCTCGAGCAGGCGGTACGCAAGGTGACGTCGTTCCCGGTGCAGCGGTTCAAGCTAGGCAAACGCGGCCTGCTCGTCCCGGGATACATCGCCGATATCACGGTGTTCGATCCGCACACGATTCAGGATCTCGCTACGTTCGAGGAGCCGCGGCAATACCCGGAGGGCATCTCGCATGTGCTCGTGAACGGCAAGCTGACGCTGACCGAGAAGCGGCACACGCAGGCGCGGGAAGGCATGCTGATCCGCGCGCAGCACAGCAGCTGCAGCTGTCACTCGCATTCGCATTCAAACTAATATACGGAGGTGCCCAACCACATGGCACAAATTGAAAAAAGACTAGAAGAGCTCGGCATCGTACTGCCGCCATCCCCACAACCCCGCTTCACGTACGTTCCTTGCAACCGTACCGGCAACCTGATCTACTTATCCGGCCAAGATTGCCGGGACGAGAACGGAAAGCTGATCTATGAAGGCAAGCTCGGCAGCGAAGTGACGATCGAGCAAGGGCAAGAGGCGGCGCGCCAGACGATGATCAACTGCATCTCGGTCATGAAGGGTTACCTGGGCGACCTCGACCGCGTCGTGCGTATCGTCAAGGTGCTCGGCTTCGTCAACAGCGCCCCCGGCTTCGCCGACCAGCCGTACGTGCTGAACGGCGGCTCGAACTTGCTCGTCGAAGTATTCGGCGAGAACGGCAAACATGCCCGCTCCGCGATCGGCACGAGCGAGCTGCCGTTCCATACGCCGGTCGAGATCGAGATCATCGTCGAGATCCGCGACTAAGCGAACACAAAAGGGGCTGTCACAGGGGTTATCCGCATTCGCTGAACCCGAGTGACAGCCCTTTTAAAGGTAGGGCGGCAGATTATCCAACAAGATTTGTATGATATCGAGGTAGAACAATCGCTCCATGGGCGCTATCCAACAAGGTTTGTGTGATAGCCAGGCTGAATCGTCACTCCATATGTGCTATCCAACAAGGTTTGTACGATAGCGAGGCTGAATCGTCACTCCAAGTGTGCCATCCAACAAGATTTGTATGATAGCGAGGTAGAACAGTCGCCCTAGGGATGCTATCTTACAAATCTTGTATGATGACACATGTGGACCTGCCCTCCCACCCTTCAATTGAACACCTTCGCCAGATGAGCTATTCGGAAAATTCCCGATCCTTCTGTCTTACTCCCCTAGCAGCCGCACCATCTTGTACTGCCCCGGCTCCGCCGTGAACCCGAGCAACTCGCGGTTGATGCGAAGCATCGGCCCGTTCAGCGAATCGTTGTGCGTGCGCAGATAAGGCGCGCCAACCTCCATCGCCGTGCGTAAGCCTAGCAGCTTCAGAGCGAGCGCGATCCGGCGGTTGCGATACTCCCGCAGAACGCCAGTGAATTCGTGGTACATCGCCTTCGTCTGCTCGTTCTGGATCAGATTGACGACGCCAACATAGCGGTCGCCGTCCTTGGCGATATGACACCACTGCGGACGGGAGCCGAGAATGCCGATTTCCCATTTCCTCCACTCGTCAATCGGCGGATACCCGCCCGAACGTCCGGGAATGTCCAGTTCGGTGCTTTTGTACAGCTCGTACAGCTTGAGCTCATTCTCCTCGCCCGACTCGTCCGCGTACGTGACGAACCGGATGCCGGACTGCTCGACCGAGACGATCGAATCGAACAGCTCATGCCGGTCGAAAGCCGCCACATCAAGCACAGACTCGAACGTATGCCGCTCCATCCGGTAGCCGCGCCGCTCGGCGAAGGCCAGCGAGTTCGCATCGGTTTCCTGTACCGCCTGCCGCAGCTTGGAAGCTCGCACCTCCGCCGCCCAGCGAACCAGCGTATCGTACAATGCGGTGCCTACGCCTTGCCTGCGGGAATCCGAATCCACCACAACGGTGTGGAACAGCTGTCCGGCCTCCGTCCACGGCGCCCGCCAAATAATCGCATAGCCGATCACCTTGCCCCCATCGTCCTCGGCGACCCACTTCGGCCGATCCCAGCCCTTCAACCGGCCTTCCTCATCGTAATGAAGCTTGCCTGGAGGAATTTTGGCCTCGTCCTCCTCCAGCTGTTTTCCCGTTGTAGGCTCGGAATGTATCGTATTGAGCAGCGAAGCGACGGCTTCGTAATCATCAGGGGCACGCAGCGTTCTAATCTGGAATTTCATAGCAAACCCATCCTTTCTTGACAAATCGTTCTGCCAAGCTCATTATCTCACGCGAATCGGCGGCCGGCATGGGAAAGTCTGGTTATAGCCAAAAGCGCCTGCTTTTTACCAAACGCTTGAGGACCAGCGAGTATGATATACTGGAAACATTCGAGTTAGTCAGCAAACTAGGACCAGGAATCAAGGAATGGATGGAGACTCCGCATTGAAAACGTTCAAAAAGGTGTATGTCGAAATTACGAGCGTCTGCAACTTGGCTTGCACGTTCTGTCCGCCGACGGAGCGCAAGTCCAACTTTATCAAGCTGGACACGTTCAACCATATTCTGGACGAGATTCGTCCGCATACGAAGCATATTTACCTCCATGTGAAAGGCGAGCCGCTGCTGCATCCGAGGATCGACGAGCTGCTGGACGCGAGCCATGAGAAAGGCTTCAAGGTCAACATCACGACGAACGGCACGCTGATCCGCAAAAATCGGGACAAGCTGCTCGGCAAGTCGGCCATCCGGCAAATGAATTTCTCACTGCACAGCTTCGACGGCCACATCGGTTCGGAAAATCGCGAGGGCTATCTGGCGGACATCCTCTCGTTCGTGCAGGACGAGGCGTTCGCACATGTGCTGTTCTCGTTCCGGCTGTGGAACTTGACCCGCGACAATGCGACGAATCTGGAGCGGCAGCGCAACCGTGAAACCCTCGCGATTTTGGAGGAAGCGTTCAACCTGGATTATCGCATCGAGGAAAAGGTCATGCCTGGCAGCGGGGTGAAAATTGCCTCGAACGTCTACTTGAACCAGGACCACGAGTTCCAGTGGCCGAGCCTGCAAGCGCCGGAAGACGACGGCAAAGGGTTCTGCCATGCGCTGCGCAGCCATGCGGCCATTCTGGTGGACGGCACCGTCGTGCCGTGCTGCCTCGACGGCGAAGGCGTCATCAACCTGGGCAATGTGCATCAGACCCCGTTCTCGCAGATCGTGGAAGGGGAGCGGGCCAACCATCTCGTGTACGGCTTTTCCCGGCGGGAGGCGGTGGAGGAGCTGTGCCGCAAGTGCGGGTACCGTCAGCGGTTCGGGGCGTAGGAGCTAATCGGAATATGGAAATGAGGACCTTTGAAGCAGATGCTTCAGAGGTTTTTTGTTATCCGTCAAAAAAGGAAAAATTACGCTCTTGTGGAAATAGAATGGACAACCATTTATGGGGAGAGGAAATGCCGAGATGAACATAACCGAAAATTTCGTAGACGGACTTGCGCTCAATGCCGCCGCGATGAAAAATGGCCGTGATTTGGTGAAGAAAAACAGCTTCCCGGCACTCCACATATCCGGCGACAAAACGTTGCTTTTCGGAGCGTGCAAAGGGAGCGGGAAAGACCCGTACCAGTGCTCGGTCGATTTCAGCAACGAAAGCCAGCCGGTATTCCGATGCACGTGTCCAAGCCGTCAGTTCCCTTGCAAGCACAACCTGGGACTGCTGTACGCCTACACGGGAGGGAAATCATTCGTCGAGGCGCCGATTCCCCAAGATATTACCGACAAGCGGGAGAAGGTGGAGAAACGGGAGGAGCGGAAGCGCGAAGTGGCAGCCGCAGCCGAAACGGCCGAAGCGGAAGGCACCGAGGCGCCTGTCAGACGGAAAACGAATACTTCCGCGTTGGTCAAGAAAATCGCCGTGCAGCTGGATGGCATTGGATTGGCGGAAAAGCTGGTGCTTCAGCTCGTACAAGCCGGACTCGGCAGCATCGACAAGAAAATGCTGAAGACGATGGAGGACCAGACGAAGGAGGTCGGCAATTATTACATTCCCGGCATCCAGTATGCCCTCCGGGAAGTGCTGATGGCGCATTACGCGAATCTCGACGCCGAGGCCGTCTACACGAGCAATATGGAGAGCTTGCAGCGGCTGCACACGGGTTTGAAGAAAGCGAAGGACTATTTGCAGGCTAGAGCGCTGCAACCGGAAAGGCCGATGGAGACGGAGACGGCGATGGAGGAATGGATCGGGCATGCGTGGCAAATCGCCGAGCTTCGCGAGCATGGCCGCGCCAGCGGTCGCACGGAGCTGATGCAGCTGGCGTTCCATTCCTACACCGATCAGCCTCGAGGGGAATACATAGACGAAGGCGTCTGGGCGAATTTGCAAACGGGAGAGATGCACCACACGCGCACGTATCGCCCGTTTCGCGCAGCCAAGTATATTCGCGAGGATGACTCCTGCTTCGAGATCGTGGCGGCGAAAGAGCTGTTCCGGTATCCCGGCGAACGCAATACGCGTGTGCGTTGGGAGGAATCGACCACTAGGCCGACGGAGCAGACGGATTATGAGGCGGTGTTGGCCTTCGCGGAACGCTCGTACCCGGATGTTATCAAGCAGGTGAAAAATCAAATCAAAAATCCGCTGTCCGACAAACATCCGGTCGTGTTGCTCCGCTATGAAGCGATCGAGCGGGTGGGAGAAACGATCATTCTCGTGGACGAGCAAGGCAAGCAGCTGCAGCTGGCTGATAGTTCTCCGCTGGGCCAATCCACAACCGAGCTGCTTCCCTTGCTTCACGATGCCTACATGAAGCGGCAGGCGATGCTGGTCCTATTCGAGCATCGGATCGAGGAGAACCGGTTGGTCGCGCAGCCGCTCAGCATCGTGACGGCGAACGGCCTGCTGCGCCTGCTGTATTGACCCGGAGAGAGAGGAGACGAATCGATGAGCATAGACGTGTTATTCGGCCTGCGAAGCGAAGTCAGGCGTTTGTTCATTGCCGGAAGCGGGATGGCCGTCGGCGACGTAAGGCTGCAGCGGGTGCTTCCGCAGCTGCAGAAGCTAGGGGAAAGCGCTCCGATCTTCAAGCGCATGGCCCAGGCGGTCGGCGAGCTGCTGGAGGCGGACGTGAACAATTCCGCGGCCAAGCTGCTGGAGCTCGGGACGCTGCTAGAGTCGGTGCTGTATACGCAGGGCAAGACGGAGACGGCAGGCGAACGTGTGCCGCTGCAAGGGACCTCCATCGGCCTGACAACTGCGTATTCTTACCGGAAGCTGCAGCCGGTCAAGGAAGCGCTTGCCTCGAAGGGACAAGGCAGGCTCGAGGTGCTGCGGAGCGCGTACGACAACGGCGTGTTCGCGGATTTCCGACTGCTGGACGCGGCTGTCGAAGCGCTTGACGAGTCGTATGCGGAAATCGTGGAGCTGCTGCAACGGAAGGTGCTGCCGGGCTACGGTTCGGATGCCGTTCCGGCGTTGAAGCGGCGGCTGCGGCTGGATGGCGGCAAGGGGGATGCGAGGCGGCTGGAGCTGCTGCATGAGCAGTGGAGACAGACGGAGGAAGGGCTGGAGCTGCTGCTGAACGCGGTCCGAGAGGGTTCGACTGAAGTGCGGGCCGCCGCGGTTGAGCTGCTCGGGCAATATCCGAATCAAGAACCTTATTTGCTGGAATTGGCCGACGACAAACGGAAGGAGGTCCGGCAAGCGGCGTTGTTCGCTTTAGCCAAGCTGGACACGCCTCTGTCCGTGGAACGATTGTTCCGCGCGCTCAAGAGCGCCAAGGACCGCGATCTGGCGATAGAGCCGATTGTACTGTGCAGCTCCGTCGCTTTGGCACGCGAAGTGATGGCATTTGTGCGCTCCCTCGTTGAGCAGGCTGGGCAGGATGCGAAACCGGAGACCGTAGGCCTGGAGCTGCTTGCGGCGATCCGGTGCCTGGAGGCAAACAAGCCTCAGGAGGAAGTCAGACGGCTGTTGGAGGAGCTGCTAGCCGAGCCGGCCTTCATCCGAGCGGAGACGGAAGCCGCCCAGGAGAGAGCGATCGAGACCCTGCTCGCGATGAACAGTCCGGAAGCGGATCGGTTCGTCATGGAGCTGAGGGATGCGTACAAAGGGAAATTTTTTGGACACAGCTTCCACGCCGCGCTTCGACGTCTTTCTCCTGCCGAGGTATTCGATCATTTCAGCTCCGGGCCTAAGGTGGGCGGCAAGTATCGCGAAGTGGAGTTGCTGCGGGCGTTCCGGGAAGAGACGAACTACTTGCGGCGCGGACGGTATGAGCAGCTTGATTTTGTCGTGTCGGACGATGGGCAGCCTCTGCAGGTAGAATGGGACCCGAGATGGGTTCGCTTGTTCGTAAAGCTGGATCAGGAAGAGCTGGTTTGGCGGCTCGTGCAAAGTCCGGATCGCGAGATAGAGGCTTATCTGCTTAACAAATGCAAAGCCGCTCCGGATCTCAAGACGGCCGGCACGGTCCACTCCTTGCTTGCGCTATTCCGCCTAAGGCATCCGGATGCGCCGGAGCTGCTGATGGACATTGTGGAGCAGACGGACACAAAGCAGATTTATTATATGAGCGGGGAGCAGCGGGATCTGCTCGCCCTCCTGCCTAGGCGGTATGCGGAGCGGCTGCAGAAGGCGGCGGATGCGATGGCGCATAATCACATGAAGCGGCAGCTCACGGAGCTGGCCGAGCAAATAGCGGCTAAGCCGGAAGAGGAAAACGATTATAGGGATGAAGAGAAAGGATTGGGAATATGGGCGTGGATCAGAAGCAAGCTGTCTTAAGATTGCCGGCGGAGCAATTGTATGCGCGTGAATTGGAAGCGCTTGGCGCGGCCGACCGGGACTCGCGTCCGGCGGGGTGGCGGTTGTCGCCGAAGGCGGTGTTGACGTTTCTTACCGGAGGCAAGGCGGGAGGCGTGGCTATTACCCCCAAATATATCGGCAATAAGCGTCTGGTGGAGATGGCGATTGCGACGTTATTGACGGACCGGGCGCTGATGTTGATCGGAGAGCCGGGTACGGCGAAGTCTTGGCTGTCGGAAAACCTGACGGCGGCGATACACGGAGACTCCTCCAAGGTCATCCAGGGGACGGCCGGCACGAGCGAGGAGCATATCCGCTATTCCTGGAACTATGCGATGCTGCTGGCGCAAGGCCCCTCCGACCAAGCGATCATCAAAAGTCCCATTTATCGGGCTATGGAAACAGGAGGCTTGGCGCGTTTCGAAGAAATTTCCCGCTGTGCCTCGGAAGTCCAGGACGCCTTGATCTCCATCTTGTCGGAGAAAACGATCTCCATCCCGGAGCTGGGCCGCGAGCTGTCGGCCGTGCGAGGTTTCTCCATCATCGCCACGGCGAATACGCGGGACCGGGGCGTGAATGAGATGTCGGCGGCGCTCAAGCGGCGCTTCAACATGATCGTGCTGCCTTCGCCCTCGAATGTCGAGACGGAGGTGGAGATCGTCCGCAAGCGGGTGGGCGAAATCGCAGCCAGCTACGAGCTTAAGGCGGCGCCTCCGGAGGAAGAGTTCGTGCGCCAGGTGGTGACGATTTTCCGGGAGCTTCGCAGCGGCGCGACATTGGACGGCAAGGAGAAGGTCAAGGCGCCGAGCGGGGTGATCTCTACCGCAGAAGCGATCTCTCTGCTGACCGGCAGTATGGCGCTGGCCGCCAGCTTCGGCGACGGCGAGATCCGGGAAGAGGATTTGGCCGCAGGCTTGCAAGGCGCGATCGTGAAGGATGAAGAGAAGGACCGGATCGCTTGGAAGGAATATCTCGAAAATGTGATGAAAAAGCGGGGATCGGCATGGCGAAATCTGTACCAAGCATGCTCCGAAATGAACGCCTAGAAGGGGGAGACGGGTTCCATGTGTTCGGCATCCGCCACTTGTCGCCCACGGGCTCGTTTCATCTGCTGCAGCTTCTCGAGCAAGTGCAGCCGACCGCCGTTCTGGTAGAAGGTCCAAGCGACGCAACCTCCTTCATCGTTTCTTTGACGATGCGAGGAGTCGTTCCTCCGGTGGCCTTGATGGCTTATACGGAGCAGCTGCCGGTGAGGACGCTGCTATACCCGTTCGCTGAATACTCCCCGGAGTACCAAGCATTTGTATGGGCGGCGCAAAATGGGGCTTATGCCGCGTTCATCGACTTGCCTTCCGGCGTGTCGCTGGCGGCGGCGGAGCGTAGGAAAGGTTCCTCTAGCGCCCCTGCGGTCGGTTCCGAGGAGACTTCGGAGGCAGCATTGCAGGCAGAGCAGCAGGAGCGGATAGACCGGATAGAGCAGAGGAAAGCTTTTTACCTGATGCAGGCGGAGCAGATGGAGCGCCTCGTGGAGCTGGCGGGCGAAGCCGACTACGAGTCTTACTGGGAACGGCACTTTGAACATAATACCGGGTCTGGCACGTACAATCGGGCGATCCGCGAGTACTCCTCGCAATTCAGATCGCTCACGGAGCAGGCGGAATGGTCCCAGGCTCCTCACGAGGCGGCATTCAACGAAGTCCGGGAAGCTTATATGCGAAGAAGCGTGGTGGACGCCATTCGAGCCGGCCATGAGCAGCAGCGGATCGTTGTCGTGACCGGGGCTCATCATGCATCGGCGATCGACCTGCGGTTGCCGGCGATGACCGACGAGCAGCTGGCTGCGCTGCCCCGTGTAGCAACGAAGCTGACATTGATGCCTTACTCCTACTACAAGCTCACTACGCAGTCCGGCTATGGCGCCGGCAATCAAGCGCCCGCTTACTTCGAGCTGTTCTGGCAATGCTTGAAGCGGGGCGATCTCGCCAGATTGCCGCATCTGTACATGTCCTCCGTGGCGGCCCGGCTTCGCGAGCAGGGGAGCCACCGTTCGACGGCTTCGGTCATCGAGGCGGTCCGCTTGGCGGATGCGCTGGCCGCTCTTCATGACGGCAGCCAGCCGACGTGGCGCGATCTGAGGGATGCTGCTACGGTCTGCCTTGGTAACGGAGAGCTCACCGTTGTTGCGGAAGCGCTGGCCCGTACCGATATCGGGACGGCGATCGGCAGCCTGCCCGAAGGAGTCAGCCAAACGCCGATTCAGGACGATCTCAACCGGGAGCTCAAGCGGCTGAAGCTGGAGAAATATCGGACCACCGTTGCGACTGTGTTGGAGCTCGATTTGAGAGAAAACCGCAGCGTGAAGTCGGAGGAGGCCGCGTTTCTGGATCTAAGCCGTTCGACGCTGTTTCATCGCCTGGAGCTGCTCGGCATCAGCTTCGTGCGCAAGCAGCGGCTGCATCAGGATTCCGCGTCATGGGCGGAGAATTGGGTGCTGCGGTGGACGCCGGAAGCGGAGATCGAGACGGTGGAATCCGTGCTCAAGGGCGAGACGGTCGAGCTCGCTTCCGCTTTCGTGCTGTATGAGCGGCTCGAGCGATGCGAGGACATCGCGGAGGCGTCGCGGATTATCCGGCAAGCTTGCGACTGCGCCTTGGAGACGATGATGGCGCAGGCGCTAGGGAAGCTGCAGCAGCTGGCCGTGGACGCCGGCAGCTTCGAGCAGGTGGCGGCCGCCGCTTATGAGCTCGGCGTGCTCATACGCTATGGCTCGCTCCGCCGGTTGAACACCGACGAGCTTGTCCCCCTGCTGCAGCAGCTGTTCCTGCGAGGAACGATGCTGCTGGTCGGGGCTGCCGCCTGCAACGACGACGCGGCGCGCGAGATGGTGGCGGCGATCCGGTCG
The DNA here is from genome assembly GCF_004000845.1 of Paenibacillus koleovorans NBRC 103111. Taxonomy (GTDB): domain Bacteria; phylum Bacillota; class Bacilli; order Paenibacillales; family NBRC-103111; genus Paenibacillus_AA; species Paenibacillus_AA koleovorans. The sequence goes on along the minus strand of NZ_BIMA01000003.1, from coordinate 33,855 downwards.
TTCCACGCCGTCGCTCAGGACCATTACGAGGTGCTGGAGGAACGAGGCTGGCTGCTCGCCCTGCAAGAGCTTGCTTCCCGGGATGATCGCAATGCGTTGCTGTCCGGGTTTGCCTTCGCCATCCTGCTGGAGAGCAATCGCTTATCCGAAGAGATCGTTACGCAGGAGGTGTCTCGGCGGCTGTCGTCCGGCATTCCGGCGGATATCGGAGCGGGCTGGTTCGAAGGGATGTCGATGCGCAACCGGTATGCGCTGCTGTCGCGTACGCAGCTCTGGAAGGAGCTGGATGCGTACATCCAGACGCTGGAGCCGGAAGCGTTCAAGCGCTCGCTCGTGTTCCTGCGACGCGCCTTCGGCAGCTTCGAGCCGCAGGAGAAAGCGGCCGTGGCGGAGATGATGGGGGAGCTGTGGGGCGCGGGCAGCACGCTGACCGGAGCCGCCCTGCAGCAGCCGCTTAGCGATGAAGAAAAGGAGAAGCTGGACGAGCTCAACGAGTTCGATTTCGGCGACATCTGACGATGACGGACCACACGTTGGATCAAGAAAAAGTGAAACGCTGGCGGCTCATTCTAGGCGAAGCGGCGGAGGAGAAGCTGCAGCCGCTCGGGGCCGGCGCTACGCTCGACGAAGAGTCGAGGATCATGGACGAGGCGCTGGCAGCCATCTATGACGGAACCGCAGGCAGCCCAGGGAGCCCGGGAGGCCCAGGCAGTCGACAGGCTGGCGGGGCTGGGACAGGCGGCGTGGGCGTGGGCTCGAGGAAAGCCGGTCTGGGGCCATCCGCCCCGAAGCTGGCCAAGTGGCTCGGCGATATCCGCACCTTCTTCCCCACGGATATCGTCTCCGTGATCCAGACGGATGCGATCGAGCGCCGGGGGCTGAAGCAGCTGCTGCTGGAGCCGGAGCTGCTGTCGCAGGTGAAGCCGGATATCCAGATGGTCGCCACTTTGATGGCGCTGAAGGGTATGGTGCCGGAGCAGACGAAGGAGACGGCCCGGCAGCTGGTGCAGGCGGTCGTGGAGGAAATCACGAAACGCCTCTCGCAAGAGCTGCAGCGGGCGGTTACCGGCGCCTTGAATCGGCGGAGGCATTCGCCGCTGCCGTCGATATCGGGGCTTGATTGGGATCGTACGATTCGGAGAAACCTGAAGCATTACGATCAAGAGCGAAAGCTGCTGCTGCCCGAAAAAGTATATTTCTTCGACCGTGCGAGGCGCAGCAAGGAATGGACGGTTATCCTCGACATTGATCAGAGTGGGTCGATGGCCAACTCCGTCATCTATGCCTCGATCATCGGCTCCATCTTCGCCAGCATGCCGGCGCTGGACACCCGGGTCGTCGCCTTCGACACCGAGGTCGTGGACTTAAGCGAGCAATGCGCGACCGACCCGGTCGATATGCTCTTCGGCATTCAGTTGGGCGGGGGCACCGACATTAACAAATCGATCGCTTATTGCGAGCCGTTCATCTCCGAGCCTAAGAAAACGTTGTTCATTCTCGTCTCCGATCTGTTCGAGGGGGGCAATCGCTCCGAGATGCTGCTCCGACTGGAAGCGATGCATCAGGCTGGAGTTAAGGTGCTCTGTTTGTTGGCCCTGTCGGACGACGGGAAGCCTTCGTACGACGAGAATGTGGCCAAGAAGCTGGCGAGCTTCGGCATTCCGTGCTTCGGCTGCTCCCCGGACCGGCTGCCGGAGCTGATAGAAGGAGCGCTGAAGGGCCAGGATCTCGTTCAATTGGCGAACCGGATAACGGCTGCTAATAATTTATGAAAAAAGCCCTGCTCTGCCGAAAGTGAGAATTCACTTCGGTAGAGCGGGGCTCTCTCTGTTTAGGGGAGGCACCAACTCGGCTCGAGTGCGGCTGTTGGTGCGAGAGTTAGTCCATTTTTGCACCAACTCAGCCGAGCCCGGCCCAGCGGGTCTAACCCAACCCAACTAGCTAGGATCCGAATACTGCTCGCGAATCTTCAGGATCTCCGGCAGGCTGTCGAAGAATACGTCCAGCAGCTGCGGATCAAAGTGCTGGCCGCGCGCCTCGCGGAAGAAGTGCAGGATGTCCTCGAGCGACCAAGCCTTCTTGTACACGCGATCGCTGCCGAGGGCGTCGAAGACGTCGGCGATCGCCGTGATGCGGCCGTACAGGTGGATAGCGTCGCCCGCCAGCCCGGACGGGTACCCGGTCCCGTCGTACTTCTCGTGATGCTGGTGCGCGATGATGGCGGCCGCCTTGATGATCTGGCGGTTCGAGTGGTTCAGCATCGCATAGCCGTAATCCGTATGCAGCTTGATGAGGTCGAACTCCTCGGGTGTCAGCCGGCCCGGCTTGTTCAGAATCGCGTCGGGGACGGCGACCTTGCCGACGTCGTGCATCGTCGAGGCGAGCCGGATCAGCTCCGCCTCCTCTTCCGGCAGACCGCAGCCGCGCGCGATCAGCTTGCTGTATTCGGCGACGCGCTTGACGTGGTGGCCGGTCTCCTTGGACCGCGTCTCGGCGATCTCGCCTAGCGTGAAGATGATTTCCTTCTGCGTATGCTCGACCTCGTCGCTCAAGTAAATGTTCTCGAAGGCTACGGACACGTTCGAGCAATAAATCTCGATCAAGTAGCGGTTCCAATCGTTCAGCTTCCGGCCGCCCTCGAAGTAGATGACGTTCTCGATGCCGGTTTTGCTGACGAAGTAGCAGCAGAAGTGGTTGTCGTAGAACTCGCTGCGCTTGAGCCGGAACGTCTCCTGGATGCACATCAGCACGTGGGCGGGCACGATGTCCTGCAGCTCCTCCGAGTCCTCGACGATGTAGTCGCCCGTCGCCGCCAGCACGTGAATCATGTGCTCCGGCCCCTTGGTGACGGCGAAGCTGTTGCAGTGCAGCGCGTTCTTATGCAGGTTCAGGATCGCGGTGAGCTGCGTCAAAATGCCGGACGCCAGCGTACGCAGCGATTGCGGCTCGAACAGCGCGGCGGACGACTTGATGATCTTCTCCAGCCCGACCTTGTTGTTCTCGATGACCATGATGTCCCGGTAGGAGCGGAGCGCGGCCATTACGGTCGTGAACAGCTTCTGGGTCGTGAGCTCGGTCTTCTCCTTGTAATCGTTGATATCGTATTCCGCGATCACGATGCGCTCCGGCGCTTGTCCGGGCTGACCGGTGCGCAGCACGATGCGGACCGCCTGCATCTTGAGCTCGTCGCGGATGTATTTCACAAGCCGCAAGCCGGAATCGTCCTGATCCATGACGACGTCGAGCAGAATCATCGCCGCATCGGGATGATTCCGGATAACGTCACGCGCCTCCGGCTCCGTACAGGCGCTAATAAATTCCAGGCGTTTGCCGTCGAATTCGAAGTCGCTCAGCACGAGACGAGTCAGTTGATGCACTTCTTGGGAGTCGTCGACAATGATGAGCTTCCATTTCTCCTCGGGCAGTCCATGGACCTCGTGTTCCATCCGTACGTCCTCGTCGGCGAATAGCAGCAGTTCGTCTTGCTGACCGGTGGCCATAGTTGTCTACCCCCTCATTGGTATCGTAATCCGGAACGTGGTGCCGACCTCTAAGGTGCTCTCGCACTGGATCGTGCCGCCTAGCGATTGCGTGACTAGATTATAGACGATGTGCATGCCGAGACCGGTGCCGCCGCCGCTCCGATTCGTCGTGAAGAAGGGGTTGAAGATCTGTTCGGCGACTTCAGGAGACATGCCTTTCCCATTGTCCCGGTAGAGCAACACCAGCTCGGAATGATTATTGGACCTCGAGAGAGACAGCGTAATCTGCCCCTCCTCCTGCGGACTATAGGCGTGAATAATCGAATTCATAATCAAGTTCGTAATGATCTGGGAAACCGCCCCCGGATTGCTGAACAGCTGCACGTTGTCCGGGCCTTCCACGAGAACGCGGAGCTTCGTCTTCTTGAGATTAGGCTGAAGGCTGACGAGCACGTCCTGGATGTATTCCTTCACGGCGAAGGAACGCTTCGTCTCCACGGAGCGGTCGACGGCGACCTGCTTGAAGCTCTTCACCAGCTCGGAGGCGCGCATCAGATTCGTCTGGATCATGCCGGTCGTATCCTTCACGGTATTCAAATACTCCTCGAGCTCCGAACGCTTCATCTTGCCGGCTTCATACACCGCCAGGAACTCCTTCGACTTCTCGTCGAGATAGGAGGCGGCGGTAACCCCGATGCCGATCGGCGTGTTGATCTCATGCGAGACGCCGGCGACGAGATTGCCGAGTGCGACCATCTTCTCCGACTCCACGAGCTGCTTCTGCGCCAGCTGAATCGTCTGCATCGCTTGCTGCAGCTCGCTGTAGCGGCCCTCGAGATCATGGACCATGTCGTTGAACGCGTCGGCCACCTCCTGGATTTCCTGGCTCGCCGCGATCTCGACCTCCTTGTACATCGACCCTTGGCGAACGGAGAGGGCCGCTTCGCGGATGCGGAGCAGCGGCCCGAGGAGCAGCTTGCGGATAATGAGCGACAAGGCGGTCAAGAGGACGCAAGTGCTGATCAGCGCCACCATGACGATAAACTGGATGCGTTGTTTGATGAGCGCGGCGTGGGAGGACGTATCGAGCACAAGCTCGATCGCGCCGATCGTGGCGCCGTCTTCCTTGAGCGGAGCGACCAGCTTGCCGGTTTGTCGTCCTTCGCGGTCCTTCGCCAGATGCATGACCTGCGTTTCGCTCGCGGTCATCTCCTGGATCAAACCCGGAGGCGTCGGCTCGCTGATGCGCGAACGGTCGGTTGAAGCTTGCACAGACGCCTTCCCGTAAAGCGTGAGCTGCAGCACATTCGGGCTTTTGTATTGGATATAATCGAAAATTTGCTGCACGTCCTCAATCGAGCGGGACTCCTCGTAACGCCCGTTGATGGCGATCGTCATGCCGTTCAGCTGGCTGACATACGTCTCCTCGACGGATTGCTGCAGGCTGTAGGAATCGAAGGCGACGATGACCGACATCATGAGGACGGTGACGGCGGTGACCAGAATGAGCATCCGTCGCTTCAGGCTAAGTGTACGCGGCACGGCGATTCTCCTAAAGAATGGCATAGTAAAAAACGGCCGATCGCGACCGGCCCTTACTTCGGCGGCGCAATCGTGAATTCTACCGATTTTGTAACATCGTAAGGCGTATGATCGTTGTTATGTAAGGAAACTCGAATCGTGTGGACGCCGGGCGTCAAGTTCTCGAACACCTTGGCTTCCTGGGTGACGCCGATTTTCTCGCCATTGTCCAAGTACATATGGATATGGCCTTCGCCTTCCTTTCTCGCTTTACCGTACTGCTCTGGTGAAATGTGCATGTCTGTAGACACCTTCACCGTGGCCGAAGTGCCGTTCACTTGCACTTGCACATCGATCTGGGGCATATGCCTGTGCTCCGTCATGGTGCTTGTACTGCCCGTCTCCACATTGCCGCATGCCGCGACGGCCCAAATAAGGCCGAAGGCAAGAGGGAGAAGCCAACGTTTTCTCATAAGATCACTCCATCCTGAACACGAAACTCGGGGGTAGGACCATGGAACCCCTTCTAGGGTCCTAGCAGAAAGTATATAGTTAAAGTATAAAACGGATTCTATCCACTGCCAAGCGTAGTTTCAACAAAGGAGAAAGTCCCATTTTTGCCCGTTGCGCATAGGCTGGCAGGAAAATCCCCGCTATTTGTCGAAAAGATTATTTTAATGAAATAACGAATCGTGCACCGGGCAGCAATGCGGCGTGCATGCTTTTTGAGGCCAGACTGACGAGTATTCGTTACGGAAAGCGGGGGTGAAACGATCGTGATGGCCACGGGTTTGTTAGAGCTGCAGCAGATGCTCCAGTCGAGAGGAATCTTAATCAGTTTCTCAGGCAGGCTGAATCAACGGCTGATCGTCGAATATGGGGAAGCGGTCAAATCGTATCTGGAGACGGAAAATCGGCCGCAGAACGAAGTGTTCAACATTTTCTCCTTGTTCATCGAGCAGACGCAGAACATCAACAATTACTGCGCGGCGAATCAAGAGCATTCGCACATTGAATCGATTGCGCATTCAAGCATTGTCATTATCGGTAAAATGGACGAGGGTAGCTACGTTTGCTCCGGCAACCTGATCGACAATAGGGACGCGGAGAAGCTGCGGGCTTATATAGAACCCCTTTGCGGGATGGACAAATCGGATCTGAAGGCGCTGTACAAAACAAAGCTGAAAGAAGGGGTTATCACCGAATCGAGCGGGGCGGGACTCGGCTTGATCGATATGGCCCGCAAGTCCAAGCAGGCGCTGGAATATTCGATTGTCAAACAGGACGACACACTCTCCTTCTTCACACTTAAGGCTATCGTATAGGGGTGTTCATAATGAAAGAGTTGCAGGTTGCCGCTACGAAGAGTACACCGCATGTCCATTTCGACCCGGGGACGGGATTGCTGTTGATCAAGGGGCAATGCTACCCGGAAAATGCGTACCAGTTTTTCGAGCCGCTGCTGAGTTGGTTGGATGAATTCCTGGATCAGGCTGAACAGCATGTGCAAATGTCCATTCAGCTCCATCTTCCCTATATGAATACGAGCAGCACCAAGTGCTTTATGATTTTGCTGGAAAAGCTGGACGAGTCGTACAGGACGGGGCGCGGCATCCAATTGCTGTGGTACTATGACGCCGACAACGAGAGCGAGCTTGAATGCGCGGAGCAGTTCCGCGAAGATTTGAGTCTGCCGTTTGAGCTGATCCCGAGAGAAGAGGTCGAATGAAAGCGGTAACCGAGCCGGGCGGCAAGAGCCGACCGACGATCCCCGACCGAGTGGTCTTCGACACCGGCGTCACGAAGGTCATGGTGCTCGCCAGCGCCCTCATCGTCTTCTCGATCGTGCTGATCGGCGCCTTCGGCTACTTCTTCACCGAACGGGAAGCGCTTAAGAAGCTCAAGACCCGCGATCTGGTGACGCTTGCGGAATCGATCTCGGCCAAGGTCGACGCGCGCATCGACAAGGCGATCGAGACGTCGCTGCAGCTGGCGCACGACCCGGCCATGCTCGAGTGGTTGGCTGGCGAAGAGCGGGACACTCGGCTCGGGGAAATGGTGCATCGCAAGACCGCCTATTTGCACGGGCAGCTCGATTACAGCACGACCTTCATCGTCAGCACCTTGACGCGCCACTATTGGTCGGACGCGGGGAAGATGATCGATACGGTCACCGAGAGCGACCCGGACGACGATTGGTTCTTCGCCGCGCTGAAGACCGGCAAGGAAGTGTCCGTCAACTTCGACTACAACAAGGAGCTGAAGGACACGTTCGCCTTCGTCAATACGCTGGCCGGGCCGACGGGCTCGCCGGTCGGCATCGTCGGCGTCGGGATGAACCTCCAGGAGCTGTCGCGGGACTTCGCGACATATAAGGACAGCGCGGGCATCTCCTTGTGGCTTATAGACGGAGAAGGCGTCGTCTACTTGTCCGATCTGTATGAGCGCAACGGCTCGAATATACGCGAGTTCGTCCCGGTAGAAGCGCAAAAGGCGATTCTGGCTTCGCAAGGGAGCGTCGAGGAATCGCGGGTAATCGACTATGAGAACGACTCCGGCGAGCGGATGGACATGATCAGCTACCCGCTCCGTTCTACCGATCTTCAACTGCTCGTCGCGTTCGAACGCCGGGAGGCGGTCGCCTACTTGCAGACGATCAAGTGGAACACGGTGCTCGCCGTAGCGATCTCTATCGTCGCGATCGTCTTCCTGTTCTACTACATCTCCCGCAACCTGGCGAACCCGTACAAGCGGACGCTGGCGATCAACCAGCAGCTAGAGGAGCAGGTGGCGGCGCGCACCCGGCAGCTGTCGGAGCGCAACCAGGAGATGCTGGACAGCATCAGCTACGCCAAGGTGCTGCAGGAGTCGGTTCTGCCGAAGCCGAAGCAGCTGGAATCGCTGCTCGCCGAGCACTTCATCATCTGGCGGCCGCGAGATGTTGTAGGCGGCGACTTCTACTGGACGAAGCGGATCGGCGGCACAACGCTGGTCGCTGTCGGCGATTGCACCGGGCACGGCGTACCGGGCGCCTTCATGACGTCGCTAGTCGTGTCCGCGCTGAACCGGATTGCCGACAGCGGTCGGTCGGGCGACCCCGCCGCCATGCTTGGTGAGCTGAATCGGCTGCTGAAGAGCACGCTGCATCAGGACGACCCCGCCACGAGCGGCACGACGGACGACGGGCTCGACATCGGGTTGTGCGCGATGGAGGGCGGCCGCTTGACCTATGCGGGAGCGGGCTGCTCGATCTACCGGCTGCACGGCGTCGAGCTGGAGACGTGGAAGGGCGACCGCCTCAGTATCGGCTATCGGCGCACGCCGGCGGATTATGCGTACACGAACCATCTTTTGTTCGACCCGCAGCAGACAACCGGCGCAAACGGCGCGGCCCCGACGTATTATATGACAACAGACGGCTTTGCGGATCAGAACGGCGGGGAGCGCGACTTCTCGTTCGGCAAGAAGCGGTTCGCCGAGATGCTGACGCGGTACGGCGAGCTTGCGCTTGGCGAACAGAAGGCGGCGTTTCTCCGAGAGCTGGAAGCCTATATGGGCGGGGAACGGCAGCGGGACGATATTACGGTTTTGGCCTTCCGGACACAGCCGTGAGTTTACTTCGACAAGAGGAAGGGAGGGAGATCACCATGAGCCGCAACCCCGAATACCACGAGCGCTTCGAACGGGAAATGAGCGTTATCACGCGCAATCGGCTGATGCTGAGCAACCATTTGCATTCGGAGTGCGAGCTGCTGCAGGCGTACCGATCGCTATTGCTCGACTATGAGCGGCTGTCCCGGACGGCCAAGAAAATCTATACGATCAGCGACGCGCAGGGCAAGATGCTCAAGCAGCGGGAGAACGACATCCAGAGCCTGCTCGATCACGCGAATCAAGGGTTTCTGTCGGTCGGGCAAGATTCGGTCGTCAACAAAGGCTACAGCAAGGAATGCATCCGCATCTTCGGCAAACGCATCGGCGGCGCCGATTTCACGGAGCTGCTGTGGGAGCAGGAGCCGGAGACCGGCCGCTGGGTGAAGGCGCAGCTTCAGCTGGCGCTGGATCCCGCGCAAGTGGAGCCAGAGCGGCTGCTGGGCGAGCTCCCTTCACTCATCCGTCTGAAGAGCAAGCGCATCGCCGCCGAATACAAGCTGATGGACCAGTCGGACGGCTTCAGCATCGATCAGGAGCGGCTCGTCATGGTCATCCTGACGGATGTGACGCATCAACTGGAGTCCGAGGAGAAGCTGCGGCATCTGAGCTCGCACGACTCGCTCACTTCGCTGTATAACCGGGCTTACATGGAGCGGTTCATGCTCGAGCAGGCCGGCCAACTGGAGTACAGCCTCGTCGTGATCGACATGAACGGCATGAAGCTGGCCAACGACATGTTCGGCCATCTCGCCGGCGACCGGCTGCTCGTCCGTACGGCGGCGCTGCTGCGCCAAGTGTTCCGCGCGCCGGCGCTGATCGCGCGCTGGGGCGGCGACGAATTCGTCGTGCTGCTGCCTCACGCCGGCGAGCTCGTCCGCGAAGAGCTGGAGCAGCTGCTTAAGAAGCTGTGCCGCGAGTCGGAGGCCGATCCGATCCGGCTCAGCATGGCGATCGGCGGCGCTACGCTGCTGACCAGGAACGAGCCGTTCGACAGCGTATACATCCGCGCTGAGAAGATGATGTATAAGCATAAGCTGCTCGAGAGCAAGCAGGTGCGCAAGGCGATGCTGAACGGCATCTCGGAGGCGCTGTTCGAGCGAGGGCTGGAGGACGAGTCGCACAGCGAGCGTCTGACGAACGAGACGATTGCCTTCGCCGTCTGTATCGGCATACCGCAGGACTCGCATCGCATGCAGCTGCTGCGCGACCTGATCAAGCTGCATGACGCCGGCAACTTGACGCTGCCGGGGCATATTCTGAGCAAGACCGGCGACTTGGACGAGGTCGAATGGGAAATCGTGAAGAGCCATAGCGACATCGGCTACCGGATGGCCCAGTCGATCGGAGAATGGGAGCTGGCGGAGGCGATTCTCGGCATCCATGAGCGGTGGGACGGCAAGGGTTATCTGTATGGCCTCGCAGGGGAACAAATTCCTTATTTGTCCCGGCTGTTCGCCATCGTCGACGCCTATGACATTATGGTGCACGAGCAGGTGTACAAAAAGGCCCGAACCCCGTACGAAGCGTTGCAAGAGCTGGAGCAGCAAGCCGGGAAGCAATTCGACCCGGGGCTGGTCGCGGCGTTCATCGCATGGAAGCAGTAAGTCGACAGGGGCTGCGCAGGAGGCGCGCCCCTTCTTTGCGGTTTTATTTTCTGCCAGTCGGTCTACCGGGATCGTTTCGCGGCAAATGCGATTATACGCCATGTACTGCTGTACGTCATCCTCACCTTGCTCTTCTTCCAATTCCCGCTGTTGTCGTATTCGGGAATGATGTTGGTTAAGATGTTGTATAAGATGTTGGATAAGGCGTTGGATAGGATGGAAGCAGGAGGAGGATTCGCATGAGTGGAAAAGCGTTGATAGTAATCGATTATACGTATGATTTCGTTGTGGGTCGGCTGCCTGTAGGCGATCCGGCGATCGCGATCGAGGAGCGGGTGGCGGCGCTGACGCATCGGTTTGTGGAAGACGGCGACTACGTGGTGATGGCGGTCGATCTGCATGAGGAGGCGGATGTGAACCATCCGGAGAGCCGCTTGTTCCCGCCGCATAACATTCGGGGGACGTCCGGCCGCGAGCTGTATGGGCGGCTCAAGGAAGTGTACGAGGCGAAAGCCGGCCGCATCCATTGGATGGACAAGACGCGCTACAGCGCCTTCTGCGGGACGGAGCTGGAGCTGCGCCTGAGGGAGCGGGGCGTGACGGAGCTGCACTTGATTGGGGTATGCACCGATATTTGCGTACTGCATACGGCCGTAGACGCGTACAACAAAGGGTTTGCGCTAGTAGTGCACGAGGATGCGGTCGCGAGCTTCAATTCGGCCGGCCATAGCTGGGCGCTAACGCATTTCACGGGTTCGCTCGGGGCGTCCGTGGTGAAGGGGTGAAGGGGAGCATGGATGGCCAGTCGCTGACGCTGCACACCGACAAATATCAGATCAACATGATGTATGCCCATTGGAAACAAGGAACGATGCGCGACAAGGCGGTGTTCGAGGCGTATTTCCGCAAGCTGCCGTTCGGCAACGGGTTCGCCGTCTTCGCCGGGCTGGAGCGGATCGTCCGCTATATGGAGAGCTTGCGCTTCGGGGAGGCGGAGCTTGCTTATCTCGCGGAGCAGGAGGAGCGCTATGAGCCGGCGTTTCTGGAGGAGCTGCGGGCGTTTAGGTTCAGTGGCAGCTTGCATGCGGTGGAGGAGGGTACCCCGGTATTCGCGGGCGTGCCGCTTGTGCGCGTCGAGGCGAGCGTGTTCGAAGCGCAGCTGATCGAGACGGCTTTGTTGAATTTTATGAATTACCAGACGCTGATCGCCACCAAGGCGGCGCGGATCAAGCAAGTCGCGGGGACCGACGTGCTGCTCGAGTTCGGCACGCGCCGCGCGCAGGAGGCGGATGCCGCCATCTGGGGCGCGAGGGCGGCCTATATCGCCGGGTTCCACGCGACGTCGAACATGCGGGCGGGCATGCTGTTCGGCATTCCGGCGAAGGGCACGCACGCCCACTCGTGGGTGCAGGGGCATGACACGGAGGAGGAGGCGTTCCGTCGGTTCGCCGAGGCGCTGCCCGACCATGTGACGCTCCTCGTGGACACGTACGATACGCTGCGGAGCGGCGTGCCGAACGCGATCAAGACCGCACGTCTGCTCGAGTCGATGGGCAAGCGGCTGCAGGCGATCCGGCTCGATAGCGGCGACTTGGCGTACTTGTCGCAGCGCGCCCGCGAGATGCTCGACGAGGCGGGTTTGCCGGATGTGCGCATCGTCGCTTCCAACGACCTGGACGAGAACATTATCATGAACTTGAAGGCGCAAGGCGCCCGGATCGATGTATGGGGCGTCGGGACGCAGTTGATCACGGCGGCGGACCAGCCGGCGCTCGGCGGCGTCTACAAGCTCGTCGCCCGGGAGAAGGACGGCCGGTATGAGCCGGTCATCAAGGTGTCGGGCAATCCGGAGAAGGTGACGAATCCGGGGATCAAGGACGTGTACCGGATCGTCAGCCGGGCGACCGGCAAAGCCGAAGCGGACTACATGGCGCTGCGCCATGAGGACGATATTCGCCGGGGCGAGCGGCTCAAGCTGTTCGATCCGGTTCATCCGTACATCCACAAGCATGTGGAGGAGTATGACGCGATACCGTTATTGAAGCCGATTATCGTGGATGGAGTTGCGGTGTATGAGCTGCCGACTCTGGAGCGCATTCGGGCTTATCATGCGGAGCAGCTGCAGCAGTTCTGGCCGCAATACTTGCGCAAGCTGCATCCGGAGACGTATCGGGTCAATCTGAGTCAGGAGGCATGGCAGCTCAAGATGGATTTGATTGCGAAGCATCGGGAGCCGGAGCAGTAAGGAATCGTTCAGGGTGAAAGGCGCGAGCCCAGCCCGCGGATGCTGACGATCATATCCTTGACGCAGTAGTAGGCCATCACCAGCAGAATGCCGATCGCTCCGGCGATGCGGATAGTCTCGAATTGCTCGGTCGTTCGCCAGCCCCGGCTGACGGTCTCGTCGATGAACGCAGGGTTGATGAGGCCGGTACGGGTCACCAGGAAGAGGATGAAGCCGAACGTCAGGACATTCATGACGATGTTGCCGGCGACGAGCGCTTTCGTCCAGCGGCCTGCCGCCCATTTGACCGCTTCTAGCGCGATGCCCAGCACACAGAGGATCACCAGATAAGGGAACAGGTCAGACAGCACTTCTTGGTTGAAAAAGGGAATTAGCGTCTTCTCGCCATCCGTGGCTCCGTTGTCTACCCAAGCCCCAAGAAAGCGGCGTGCCAAACCGAAAAACCCGATCAAGAACAAGTAGAACAGGACATAGACGATCGTATCGGCGAGCGGAATCAGTCTTTGCTTCGGCACGGGCTGCAAGCTCGCCGGCGTCCAGGCGGCTCCTCCGGACAGGTCCTCGCGGCGCAAGCCGTACCGGTCCATGAAGACGAACGCCAGCGTGAGCCAGAACGTCATGTGGATCCCTACCGAGACTACACCGCCGATTACGTCGATTATGCCTGTCATGATCTGTCCGGCCGGCGGGTTGCCGAGAAAGCCGATCAGCTTGATGACGGCGATCACCGGCAGGACGATCGAGAGCAGCAGCTTCAGCAGGTCCACATAGTGGCCGAACAGCGCCGGTCCGATCAGGTAAGACTTCGTGCTGCGGTACTTGTCGGCCAGCTCCGACGGCTCGCCCAGCTCGAGCAGCACTTCTTCGACTTGCTTCTTCGACGGCTCGCTGCCGCCCGTACGCTCCAGCAGCATATCCTCGATCAACCCGTTCAGCTCGGCGGCGATATCGCTCCTTTGCTTCACCGGCAGCCGTTTCGTGACGGCGTATACATAGCGGTTCACCAGTTCCACGATTCAACACTCCTCATTGGTTCGGTGACGGAGTTGTTTCCGTCCCTTGTTTTCCGTCCCTTGTTGTCAGCCCTCGATCAGCCGATCCACGCTCTGCGCCATCGACTTCCATTCCGCGCACAGCCTCCGGTAAATGTCCTCGCCCAGCGGACTGAGCAAATAATATTTGCGCGGCCGCGTTTCTTCCGTGTCCCACTTGCTCTCCAGCAGACCCTGGGCTTCCAGGCGCCTCAGCAGCGGATACAACGTGTTGGCTTCGATTGAGATGCCCTTCTCCTCCAACGATTGGATGAGGGAATAGCCGTATTGCGCCTTCGCCAGCTGGCTGAGCACGCTTAAGACTAGCGTCCCGCGCCGCAGCTCTTGCAGCATGTTGTTCAGAATGTCCGGTTCGTTGCCCATTTCATCACCGCCTTGATGCTTATTATACTGTGTGACACACAATAATACAATAATTATAATAATATTGATTTTAAATTATTTTTCAACAAATCGTGAAGCTAGCTTCCTTTGGATACATAGGTTCGCGACCGCAACAAAATAACCCCCGCCAGCCAAATAGCAGGCTGCACGGGGGCACCTAACGCTCACAACCCTTTAACCTTTCGGGAACAGGCTCCGGTATTGCCCGTAGCCTTCCTCCTCCAGCCGCTCGGCCGGGATGAAGCGAAGGGAGGCGGAGTTGATGCAGTATCGCAGCCCGTCCGGGCCGGGACCGTCGTGGAACACATGCCCCAGGTGGGAGTCGGCTTCGGAGCTGCGAACTTCCGTGCGGAGCATGTTATGGCTCACATCGATATGGTTCGAGACGCGGCTCTCCTCGATCGGCTTCGTGAACGACGGCCAACCGCAGCCCGAGTCGAACTTGTCGAGGGAGCTGAACAGCGGATCGCCGGATACGATGTCGACGTACAGGCCGGGTATCTTCTGATCCCAGAACTCGTTGCGGAAAGCCGGCTCCGTCCCGCTGTTCTGCGTCACCTCGAACTGCATCGGCGTCAGCCGTTTGCGCAGCTCCGCCTCCTTCTCACGGTCGCGCCAGCGATCCTTGAGAAACTTCTCCCGTCCCGAGCCGACGTAGTAAGCTTTGTAGCGGACCGGATTTGTCTTGTAGTAATCCTGATGATAGGACTCGGCCGGGTAGAAGGGACGGGCCGCCAATATCGGAGTGACGATCGGCTTCTCGAACATGCCGCTAGCGGCAAGCTCCTGCTTGGAGCGCTCGGCCAGCTCTCGCTGCGCTTCGCTGTGGTAGAAGATGGCCGTCTGGTAAGATTGGCCGCGGTCGGCGAACTGGCCCCCCGGGTCGGTAGGATCGATCGACCGCCAGAACAGCTCCAGCAGGCGCTCGTACGGGAACTGCTGCGGATCGAACGTAATTTGCACCGCCTCGAAGTGGCCGGTAGTGTCCGAGCACACTTGCTCGTAGGTCGGGTTCTCCACATGGCCGCCGGTATAACCGGACACGACCTGCAGAATGCCAGGCAGCTCGTCGAAGGGCTTCACCATACACCAGAAGCAGCCGCCGGCAAATGTAGCGAGCTCCTGCGTCTGCGCTTGCTCGTTCATCATCGTCATTGTTATCATCTCCTACCTCCATAATAACCATATTGTTGCCCAATTGCACAAGTGCGAGGAACAGCCGTTGACAAACTCAACTGTAACAAATATAATAACAGTATACCGAAGAGAGAGGAGGTTGCGCATTGAATAGCGAATTTACGATTGCGGTGCACAGCCTCGTCTACTTAGCCTATATACCGGATCGTATGGCGAATAGCGACATGATCGCTCACAATGTGAACACGCATCCTTCCCGGGTGCGCAAAGTACTGAGCTGTTTGAAGAAATCGGGGTATTTGGCGACAAAGGAAGGGATCGGCGGCGGGTATTTGCTTAATTTTCAGCCGGAACGCGTGACGTTGGCGGAACTATACGAAGCGACCTCCGTGGGTTCGATCATCCCGTCGTGGAGCTCGGGCAGCACCGACCCAGCCTGTATTGTAGCTTGCAATATGGCCAAGGTTATGGACCGAATTTTCTCCGACGCGGAACGGCAATTGGTACTCTATCTGGAGCAGACCACGATCGCCGATGTGCTGCAGCGCGTGAGGGAATCGGGAATCGAACAGCACTCCCGGTAGCGACGAAATGATGGTTTTTCTCAGCTAATCTGTTATGAAATTAACGACAGTTAGAAACCAATTCAAGGAGGGAACGACTATGACTCGCACCATTCATTTAGTGGAAAGCGATTGGGTAAGCGGCACGACACAAGAGGATGAACGCGTGATCGGCTATGTGGAATCGGCTCCGATCGGAGGACCGGTCAAGGTGCGGGTAACGCAAAGCGATCGGGAACAGATCGTCGGGGCGACGATCGAGATCAGCCGCAGCAAGGTGCGCAAGCTGGAGGATCATACGCTTAGCGCCGCCGATGAGCTGCAAGGCTTGATCGAGCTTGCCTTGATGACGCATGACCGAGCTTGGTTCGAAGAGCTGAGCGAACGTCTGCTGACAGCAACGGAGCAAACGAGCGCGAACGGTCGTCAACCGTCAAGTCCGAACCTAAGCGGTAAACCACGCAACCGGCTTCACCGAATCGCAGATTAACCTCATTACACATAAATAAGGAGTGGATCGCAATGGCAATCCTAAATACGAATGACGAAGGCTTCAACGCGGCCATACAAGATGGAGTCGTGCTGGTCGATTTCTGGGCTCCTTGGTGCGGACCTTGCAAAATGATCGCGCCTATTCTGGAGCAGCTCGATGAGAAGCTCGAAGGAGCGGTCACGATTGCCAAGGTCAATGTGGACGACAATCCGTATACTGCCGGCAAATTCGGTATCATGAGCATCCCGACCTTGATGCTGTTCAAGGACGGCGAACCGGTAGAGACACTGGTCGGCTTGCGTCCGCTGGCGCACCTGGAGGCTGCCGTGAAGGAACATTTGACGACTACCGCCTAATCCTAATTTACGGTGCTCAGTTGGGTTGAAAGGAGATCTCCCACATGACTTACGTGATTCCCCCGGCTACTGCCATCGGTGTTGTCCAGCTAAGGGTCAGCCAGCTGGACCGCTCCATCCGCTTCTACGAAGAGGCGGTCGGGCTCCGGCTGGTCCGCCGGGAAGGCGGCGCGGCGGAGCTGGCGGCCGCCCAGGACGGCAGCGACAGAGTGCTGCTGCGGCTGCGCGAGCTGCATACCGACGCAGCCGGCAACGCCGCCAGCGCAACGCCGCCCGGACGCCGGCCCGGCGCCGGCTTGTACCACTTCGCGATCCTCGTGCCGGATCGCCGCTCGCTTGGCCTCGCGCTGCGCAACCTGATCCGCCATGGCGTCTCGATCGGCCAGGCCGATCACCTCGTCAGCGAGGCGCTGTACATCTCCGATCCCGATCAGAACGGGATCGAGATCTACGCCGACCGCCCGCGCGAGACGTGGCGGCGCGATGCGAACGGCGAGTATGTAATGGCGGTCGACCCGATCGATTGGGACGGCTTGCTGGCCGACGCCGGCGATCTGCCGGGGAACGGCCTTCCCGTCGGTACGACGATCGGCCACATTCACCTGCACGTGTCCGACCTGGCGGCGACGGAACGCTTCTACAACGGCGTGCTCGGCTTCGAGATCGTCGCGCATATGCAGCGCTCGGCGCTGTTCATCTCCGCCGGCGGCTACCACCACCATATCGGCCTGAACGTATGGGCCGGCGTAGGCGCACCGCTAACCCCGGCCTACGCACCGGGGTTAGATTACTACACGATCGTCGTGCCGAACGCCGGCGCCGACGCCGACACCCTAAGCACGCTGCAGAGCCGCCTAGAGGCTGCAGGCTTCAAGCCAACCCGCGACGCGGCAACCAGCGGAGCGCCGCTGATCGTGCACGATCCATCCGGCATCGAACTCTGGTTTATCGCCGCGTAGCTTACAATATCCGATCGCCCAGCAGCGAGCCGATCAGCTCGACCGCCAGCTGGGCGGTTTTGCCGTGCGCATCGAGCGTCGGATTCACCTCGACGAACTCCGCGGACGTGACGAGGCCCGCCTCGTGCAGCAGCTCCAGCGCGAGATGCGCCTCGCGGTAGCTGAGCCCGCCGTTCACGGGCGTCCCGGTGCCCGGCGCTTCTCGCGGGTCGAGGCTGTCGACGTCGAAGCTCAAGTGTACGCCGTCCGTCCCGCGGCTGACCCGGGCGATCGCTTCCTCCATCACACGCGCCATCCCGAGCCGGTCGATGTCGTGCATCGTGTAGCAGGCGATGCCCTCAGCGCGGATGAAAGCACGCTCCTCCGGATCGAGCGAACGCGCGCCAATCAGCGCGACATGCTCGGGCTTGAGCTTCGCACGGCTGCCGCGGATGCCTGTGAGCGCCGGGTGTCCGAGCCCAAGGCCGACGGCGAGCGACATGCCGTGTATGTTGCCGGAGGGCGTCGTATGCTCCGTATTCAGATCGGAGTGCGCATCGATCCAGAGCAGGCCTAACCGTTTATAGCGCTTCCCCAAACCAGCGATCGAGCCAATTGCGAGCGAATGATCGCCGCCAAGCACGAGCGGGAACCGATCCGCCGCCACCGTATCGGCTACCGAATCAGCCAGCCGACGGTTTACGTCGAGAACCTCTTGCAAGTAGCGGAGCTGCTGCGTCGTCGCCGGAGTAGCGACCGAGCCGCCAGCCGCGGCAACCGGCGGCGCCACTTCGATAACAGGCGCGCATATGAAGCCCAGCTGCCCGAGCAGCTTTTCCAAACCCGCCTCGCGTATCGCTTCCGGCCCCAACCTTGCCCCGCGCCTCCCGGCGCCGAGATCGAAGGGCACGCTAATCGTCTGGATCGTCGCCGACTTGGCCATCCTGCCTCACTCCTTCGTGCAACGGGTTTATTCTAGTGTATTACCCATTGCCCAGCGAAGTGATTGTTTTTCCCCGTCAACTGAATTTCCCGAAATTGCTGATCCGCACTTGAATATCGAAGTCCAGCTCCGTCTGCGGATACATGGATTCCCAATCGATCGATTCCCACTCCTTGTAGCTCATCAGATTGCGCACTCGTTCGCCGATGCCGACGCAGTCGGCTCCGGTTTTTTTCAGAAGGGTCCCGATGGAGGTCGCCCGGTTGTTCAAATACTTGGACATGAGCCCTTCCACTTTTCTGCGGTCCTCCTGCGAGGTGAAGTCAATGTCGTCCCCGCTGTACTCCAGCAGCGTGGCGGTAACCTCCAGCTTGAATGCCGCCTTGAACCGGTTGCCCTGCAGCCGTTCCACCTTCATATCCCGCTTATTCACCATCGAGTCGATCGTGATCAGTTTGGGGACTTCCTCGTCTCCGTCTGCCTTCCGTCTGCCTTGCACTTCCCCGGAAGCGAGCCGGTCCAGCCTCATGCTCAATTCCCCTTTGCGGAAGCTGCCCTGGATCATGCTGAACACGGTCGCGTCTTCCTCTTGAACGGAAGCAACGTATCTATCCTTCCTGAACAGGGCGATGCCGCTCAGCTCCACGTTGTTCCCCCGCTGCCTGACGATCGGGGCGACGGGATCGGCGGGGTCGTCGAGCAGCTCGCGGGTGAAATGATGAAGCGTCACCGTGGGAATCGTCTGTTTATTCGCTTCCTTCTCCAGCATGCGGTCGATGTATTGTCCGGTTCGGGGATGCTGCGGGAAATCCTGCACGAGCAAATCATGAGCCAATCCGTCCACGATGGCGACCTTCACGCGAGGGGAGGTGGAAGGATCCCGCACAAGCGAGCTTAACGTATCCCATATTCCTTCGCGGGCGAGCTCCTTACCGAACATGACGAGCCGCAGCTGCCCGCTGACCAGCCCCAGCTCCGTTAACCGCGACAGCTTCATACGCGCCTCCTTGCTCGTAAGCGCTTCGGTCGTCAGCATCTCTCTTTGAATTTTCCCTTGATTGTTGGCTTTGGGGAAAGCGGCCCCGATCAACAGCCGTTTCCCGGGCGAATCGCTGTTCGGATTCAAATCGTAACTGATCGTGTGCGTGAAGGCGATCTCTTCGAGAATGCGCCGGTCGCTGCAGCCGGTCGTCAGTACAAGCAGGAGGCACAGAAGAGCGACCAATCGGCGTTTGCTACGAAGCATTGGGCTGCCCCTCCTTCTTCTTGTTCTGGAACGGCAGCAGCAGCAACAGCAGCAGAGGCAGGCCGAAAGCAACGCCCAGCTCAATCCGGCCGAGCAGCGACAGCCACTGCTCTACTTCCATCAGGACGGTAGGAATCCAGGAAGCGCAGAACGAAGCCGCAATCACACCGACAGACAGCAGCTTGGAGCCTAAGCTCGGCTTATACACCTCTTTCGCGGAGCGTTGAATCGGATTCGTCACCGGCTTTCTTAGCCGCTTCAAGGTTTCCACCGCCGCCCAGCTGTACATGGTTTCAGTAATGATAACGGTGAACAGGAAAATGCCGAACAGCAGCGTCTCAAGCCGCTCAATGAAAGGAAACTTGATAAAAGCGAGCAGATCCATCATCGGATAGACGATCAGTTGCAGCTGGCCGAAGCTGTAAAAGCCGAAGGAGACAAGGCTAATGCTCGTATAGGAAACGGTGGTCAGCAGATGCCCGGCCAAGACCGCTCTGCCAAACCCGCGAGGACTGACGAACGGAAACAGCAAAAGCGCCAGCTCTACGCCAAGAAAAGCGGAAAAAACCTCGAAGGAGCCTTTGAGCGGATCATGCCCTCCTTGAAGGATGAACGTCGTGGCACGGCTCCAGTTGAACTCTTTGAAAAACAGGGGCAGTAACAGCAGCATGGAAAAAAACAGCCAGAAAAAGGCGGTGGCTCCTCGCGAGATGGCGAATACGCCATGCACCAGCAGCAATAAGCAGAGCACCTCCACGGCGAACAGCAGCTGCATGGGAGAGGTCGAAGGGAAAGCGATCATCTGGATGATCAGCACGTACTGCTTGGCCACTAACGAGCCTATCATCGCCCACAATGACGCCAGGAACACATAGAAGGGGATCAGGATCAGTCTGGGGATGCTTTGCTCCAAAATCTCAAAGACGCTCCGTCCCTTGGCGAGCCGGTACACGACGGCGATCAACGCGATATCGACACATACGATAACGGAGATGATCGGGACGACGATCCAGCCGTTGTAGCCGAAGTTGACCGCCAGCGTATGCGGCAAGCTCATAATAAGGACACCGGTCTGGACCATATGGATGAGTATGGCGGTATGGAAAGGTCTGAGCTGCTCTCTCAAAGCGGATCTCCTCTCTGCCCTATTTTTTCATTTTGTTCCGTACCTGGTTCGGTGACCGGGAAATAAGCGGGCGGTTCTTGAACGCCCAGAACGGGCCGCGAATAAATACATCCCTCCAGTCATTGAAGCGGACGGGCGCTACGGGCGTCAAATACGAAGTGTTCAAGCTAGTGAGCCCTGACAGATGGATAATGACCCAAGCGACGCCAAGCATCAGACCGAAATTGCCCAGGATGCCGGCCAGAATGATGATGCCGAACCGGATCAAGCGGATGGACGCGCTCATCACGTAGCTGGGAATCACGAAGGAGGCGATGGCGGACGAAGCTACGGCAATGATCAGAATATTGCTGGTGATCCCCGCTTGGACGGCCGCTTGGCCGATTACGATACCGCCTACGATGCCGATCGTTTGGCCGATCTTGGTCGGCAGGCGCGCCCCGGCTTCCCGCAGCAGCTCGATCGTCGTCTCCATCATCAACGCTTCATAGAGAGGAGGAAACGGAACCCGGCTTCTGGATTCGGTTAATGTGATTAACAAGGACTCCGGGATCATCTCGTAGTGGAACGTCGTGACCGCTACATAGAGGGAAGTGAACGTGAGCGTCACGACAAACGCGACGAATCGCAGCAGTCGAGTAGCGGTCGCGAGCGGCCAACGCTGGTAGTAATCGTCCGGCGATGTGAAAAAATCGAAAAAGGCGGACGGTGCCGCGAACGCGGACGGGCTGCCGTCCACGATGCCGGCGATGCGCCCTGCGACTAGCCGGGACACGATCGTATCGACCCGTTCGGTCGTAGCGAACAGGGGAAAGATGGCATTGGGGGAGTCATCGATATGCTGAACGAGCATGTTGCCGTCGATGATGCAATCGACTTCGATATTTTGGATGCGGGACACGAGCTCGGTCACATTTTCTTGATTGACGAGCCCCTCTATGTAACAGAGGCAGACGACCGTTTTCGCCACTTCGCCGACCTCCAGCTTGATAACCTTCAGTTGGGGGCTTCTGAGCTTTCTCCGGATTAAGGAAAGGTTGGATTCCGCCGATTCTACGAAGGCATCATGAGGGCCGACGATGACCGTCTCGGTTTCAGACTGTTGGACCGAACGGGTTTCCGGGTTGTAGATGTTGGCTAAGTAGGCGGTCCCCTTATGAAAGAGGGCCACTTGGCCTTCCAATATTTTTTTGACGGCCGCCTCGCAAGTATCGACCTGGACGTATTGAGTCCGGGCGAACATTTGCGGCAGCTCGTGGGGCTCCACATGCGTGAGCGGAACGATCACATCCCGCGTCAAATCTTCCTTGGAGATGAGATGGTTGAAAAACAGCAAATCCACCTTCAGCTCGGGAAAGGCCCGATGGCACAGATCGGCGCAGTCCTGGAATTGCTGCTGAACGACATCCAGCGTCGGCGGCCCATTGAGCACGGCTTTCGTATCGGAGGGGGCTTTACGCTTATGGACCACGGCGGTGATCAACCGGAGCAGGTGCTGGAACATAGGTGTTGTCCTCCGAGTGAAGTTTGGAGCGTTTTTGGTTAATTTACCTGTTCATGCTTATCCTAAATGTGAGCTTTTCACGCCCAAATCATACACCGGATCGCAACATCCTTTTGTGGAACTGCGTCTATAATGATATGATTTGCCGTGAAGAGGCTGCAGGCATTGCAATTTGAATTCATGAGGGAGGGTTCCCCATGTCGAGAAAATGGTTGGAGCGCGAAGGCTCGCGCTGGGTGGAGCAAAATATCGTCACGCGGGAGCAGTATACGAAGCTATTGAGTCTGTATCCGGACAAGCAGCACGCGATCGGCGTTCTGCCGGTTTTAGGCAGTGTGCTTGTCGGGCTCGGGTTGCTCAGCTTTATCGCCGCGAACTGGCAAACGATTTCGCCGTTATGGCGGCTGCTGCTCATCCTGGCGGTCATGGCGGGGTTGTATTTGGCCGGGGAGCGGCTGCTGCGCCGCGGTCACGACAAGCTGGGGATCGCCGTGATGGGGATCGGCTTGCTCGCTTTCGGCGGAGGGATCGTGCTGATCGGGCAAACGTTCCATTTTGTAGCTGGCAATTCCGCTTCCTTCCTGGTGTGGGCGATAGCGGGGTTGCTGTTGACGTTCCTGTACCCGAGCCGATACTTGTTCCTGCTGACGCTGGCTATTTTCCATACCGCTCAGGTATACAGCGTCTCGAACTTCCAGGCGTTCAGCTATACGGGGGCGGTGCTGATGACGGTCGGGCTCGGCGCTTACTTGTATAAGCGGTCCGATTCGCTCCTGACCGGGCTGCTCGGGTTGAGTATTTTGTTCCAGACGGTTCTACTGGTCGCGTTGAAGGAATGGGCTCTGATGTGGGTGCTCGTCCCCGCCATGGCGTTGTACGCCGCGGGCGACTGGCTGCAGCGCCGGGAACGGCTAGCCTCGCTGCAGACGCCTGCGCTGGTCGCTGCCTATTTGATCGGCGTGTTCCTGGTGCTTTTCGTGAACGAGCGGGAAAGCAGCTATCTGGAGGAGCATGTGCGCGCGAATGCGATGTACTACATTCCGGTAGTGCTCGTGTTGTTCGCCATCTCTGTGTACGGCAAATGGAAGGATAGACGGGAGATCAGCGCTTTGGAGTGGCTGCTGTTTTTGCCGGTGGCCTACTTCTCGAGCGGGGCGGATGTCGTCGCCCTGGTGCTGCTGTTCCTGTTCTCGCTGTATGTCTTGTGGCGCGGGTATGCCGAAGAATGGCGGTTCAAGATCAATTTCGGCACGGTGCTGTTCCTGTTCTCTACGATGATTGCCTACGGCAAGCTGACTTGGGCGTTTATGGACAAATCGCTCTTTTTCATCCTCGGCGGGGTGCTGCTGCTCATGCTCAGTTGGCTGCTCAACCGGCGGAGACGGCGCTTTCTCGATGAAACGGAGGAGGGATAAGCGATGGCGATGGCGGACAAAGAAATTCCAACCGGCAAGAAGCGGAATCGGCGGCCCGGATTGCTGTTGGCGCTGGTTCTTGCGCAGATGCTGTTCCTGCTCGGTCTGGCCGGCTCCTACTATGCGGTCGGCTGGTGGGGCAAAGAAATTCGGCTGCAGACCGTGCCGGTAGACCCTCGGGATTTGTTGTACGGCGACTACGTGACGTTGCAGTATGAGATCAGCCGGTTGAAGCCGGAGCTGTGGAAGGGCGGCGGCGAGCAGCCGGAGCAGGGCGACGTCGTCTATGTGGTTGTGAAGCCAGGCGGGAATGGTGTGCATAGCGCCGCAGGGATTTATGGAGATAAGCCGAGTGTCGGCGAAGGCGAAGCGGTGCTGAAGGGCCGCGTCGATTACAGCTGGAACGAGGCGATCGTCGTGAAGTACGGGCTGGAGCGGTACTACATTCCGGAAGG
The DNA here is from genome assembly GCF_004000845.1 of Paenibacillus koleovorans NBRC 103111. Lineage (GTDB taxonomy): Bacteria > Bacillota > Bacilli > Paenibacillales > NBRC-103111 > Paenibacillus_AA > Paenibacillus_AA koleovorans. Next base: position 9,737 of record NZ_BIMA01000003.1, on the reverse strand, counting down.
CACGGGCAAGGAGCTCGAACAGCGCGCCGGCGATCTGATCGTGCAGGTGAAAGTCGCTTCCTGGGGGCAATCGCGGATAGTCGGGCTGGAGTGATAGATATCGTATCGTTTTTCGTCTATAATGGAGATATAGCAAGGGATGGGAGTTGGTTGGGCGACCATCCGCAATATCAAAACGGTAAAGTAATTCGACAACAGGCTGCCAGGACCGAAGGGTCCCGGCAGCCTGTTGTTTATGCTGTCGTATTAGATCACGCGGCGTGCGGTAACATAAGTTTTGTCCCATGTGCTGCCTTTGAAGTTGGAGATCGTGACGCCGATGCCTTTGCGATACGTGTGCAGGAGCTTCCCGTTGCCGATGTAGATCGACACGTGGTTGATTTTGCCGTCACGGTTCGTGTCGGAGAAAACGAGGTCGCCCGGCTGCAGCTGGCTCTTCGGTACATAACGGCCCACCTTGGCCTGGTCGCGCGAGGAGCGGGGCAGGCTGATGCCGTTGCGCTTGAATACGTACTGCGTAAACGAGGAGCAGTCGAAGGCACTGGTGATGCCGGACTTGGCTCCGAATTGGTAGCGGACGCCCATATATCGTTTGCCGGTTGCAATGACGTTGCTTGCGACCGACGAAGTGGAGATCGTCTCGGCTTGTGCGGCTCGCGGAGCAATCAAGGTAGCTCCGGAAAAGGCGATGGATAGACTGAGTGTCAGTCCCACTAGCACTTTGCCGAGGCGGCTCTTCTTGGTAGTTGTAAGATTCATGATGTCCTCCCGGTTGTGTATGATGGTGGGCGCTGTGCCCATAACTACCATAGCACAAATAATATTTCCAGCATGTACCTGGGATCGCCGGATTCGTTTGCCCGCTTGGGATGAGCTGCTTTTATGAGAAAATCATGAGAATTATCCAGCGGCTTCAGCTTGACAAACGAAAAACCAACCGAATCCCGCGGGAGACGGCTGGTTTCTTTAGGTTTATCTAGGCTTGTACCATGTAGGAATGAGGGATTCCAATCCGCGATGATCGCTCAGTACGGTCCGGATCCGTTCGAGCATGGAGTCTAAGTGGTCAGGGATGACCTGGAGGGTCCAAGTGACGGTGCCGAACATGATGAGAGCGGAATATAGCGTGTAGAGCCGCCAAAACTCCTCCGACGGTTCTCCGTCAAAGTAGCCTTGGATTTGGCCTATGCAGAACGGAATACTGGCTTCCCGGCTGAAATAAGCGATTTTAAGAAAATCGTGATATGGATCGCCCCAATCATAGCGGTTAAAATCAATCACCCCCGAGTAGGCTCGATGTTGAACGAGCAAGTTGGCGGGATGGAAATCGTCGTGCTGGAACCGGTCCGGTCGGCCTTGCATCGCCTCGCTGTTGGCCTCAATGAAGGCGACGATGGCCTCCTCCTCGGGCAGCTTGACCCCGCACTGGCGGTAGGCTTCGAATTGGCGGCGATGTTTGGCCAGCCTGCGGTCGTGCCAATTGTCGAGCCTGGGAGGTGCCGGCAATTCATGCATGCGCTTCAGCTCGCACCCTGCTTGCCAGCCTACTTGGTACTGCTCGTCCTCTGTGAGGTCGGGCAGTACATCGGAAGCATCCTCTCCTTGCACATAGCCGAGCAGCATATAGCAAATTTGCAGAGTGTCGATCTTACCGCATGAGACGGGCTTGGATGTGGCGACGCCGAGCTCGTAGACACGGCCTACGAGCTCGAATTCATGTCGCTTCTTTTCCGCTTGCTCGATCGGGGCCGTCCTTAGCACATAGGTTGGAATGCTGGAGCCGGGTTTGCTGAGAAAATATTTCGCGTCGAACGAGAAGCCTTTGGTTACTTGTTCGATATGATCGGTGTCGGAGAGGGAGGGGATTCGGGATTTCAGCTCGTTCAAAATCAGGGCTGCTGTCGTATGCATCAGAGCTGCACTTTTTGCCCGATGCGGGCGCTTTCCAGTGCTCCATAGACCATCGCCATGCTCTTGATGTTGTCGGTGCATACCGTCTCCGCGTCTCGGCCTTCGATTAGAGCGGCGAACATCTCGTCCAGACAGCCGTCATGTCGTTCTTGCCGGTCGCCCCACTGGAATTCCGCTTCGGTACGTTTGGTCGGAGCGATAAAGCTTTTCGCCGCATCGGTCTCGGGGACGACGACTTCGGCATAAGGCGCGTGGTTCCCATCCCAGATCGCGGTGCCGTGACTTCCGATCGCCCGCCATTCGGCATCCCATGAAGTGGGCACACCTTGCGCGGCCCAGCTTCCGTTGAACGTGAATACGATTCCGTCGCCGAACTCGAAAATGCAAGCGGCCGCTGCCCGGCCTTGATACCAGGAGCCTGCCGGATTGAACTCGTGGCAGTAGACTGACACCGGATCCGCTCCGATCAGGAAGCGGGCTTGGTCGAAGGTGTGGATCGCCATGTCGAGCAGGAGCGGGCTGTCCATAGCGTCGCGGAATCCGCCAAACCGGGGACCGACGAAGAACTGCGCGGTAAGAAAACCGAGCTTCCCGATCGTTCCCGATTCGAGAATATGCTTGTAGGCGCGAATCGGCTGGAGGAATCGGCGGTTTTGCATGACCGCGTACATCCGTCCCGAACGGACCGCCGCGTCTACCATGAGCTTCGCTTCTTCCATGGAGGGGGCCATTGGCTTCTCGCCGAGCACATCGCAGCTATGCGACAGCGCGGTCAGCACGACCTCACGATGAACGGCGGGGATCGTGATGTCGAAGACGAGGTTCGCCGTGGTTTCTTGCAAGGCGCTGGCGAGGTCGGTATAGATCCCGCAACTCAAGCCGTGTTTGTCCGCCATCGCTTGCGCGCTCTCTCTGCGTATATCGACCAGCGCCACAATGGCTGCATCAGGCCGCGCAATTGCATAGTTCACCCAAGCGTTCGCCATTTGGCCGCAGCCTACGATAACAATCTGGAATCGGTGCATCTGTTTGTCCACACTCCTCCGATGGATTGGGTTCTGTTTCCATTTTACATGGGCGAAGAGAACTCGTATAGCCTTTGGCGCGAGGGGGAAGAGTCGAGTTAGTCGGTAAAACGGACTTCATTTATTTTTAGCTCGCCCAACTTACCATTCGCCATCCTGCAGCGCCCCCTCAAAACCAAAGTGCGCCAGCCCCATACAGGGGAAGCCGACCAGAGCCATGCCGGATAGCCGGTTGACCCATAGCACCTCCCCGCGCTCGTCGATCCATTGTACGGCTATACGATGGGCGGTATTTTCGCTGCAGATTGCCTGAGGGCCGGAAATAGGCGAACGATGCAGGCAAAAGATACAAGTGAAGGGAGACTTTTCTCATATGATAGGAAGTAACAGCTAGGACGATAGGTTCGTAGAATGGGAGAAGGTGAAAGTGACATGTCGGGCCAATCGATGCAAGATTCGTATATGGAGATGTACGTTTTCGAGATGGGGCAGCTGACCGAGCAGCTCGAGCAGTTGGTCATGGCCGGCGAGAAATCGAAGCGGTTCACGGCTGCAGCGGTCCATGAGATTTTCCGCATCATGCATACGATCAAAGGGTCGTCGGCGATGATGGGCTTCTCGGCGATCGCGGGGCTGGCGCATTCGATGGAGGACATTTTCGGCTATTTGCGCGCGGAGCAGCCCGGACGACTCGATGCTTCGAAGCTATCGGATCTGGTGCTGGACTGTGTCGACTATATGAAAGCGGAGCTGGATAAGCTCAGAGACGGGCAGAAGGCGGACGGCGACACGACGCTGGCGCTGCAGAGGCTAAGGAAATTTCTGGCGGCGCTGAAAAATGAGGTTGATTTGACCGCCGATCCGCCGGGAACCGGGCACCAGCACCAGCCTGAGCAGCAGAAGCAGCAACCGATGCAGATACAGAAGAACAAGCAGTACAAAGCCGTCGTATTTTTCGAAGAGGATTGCCAGATGGAGAACATCCGCGCCTACAACGTCGTGCATCGGCTGCAGAGCTTGACGCAAGATTTTACGTATACCCCGGACGATATATTAGAAAATGAAAATGCCGCAATGGAGATTCAGGAGCAGGGGTTCCAGGTCGAGCTGCAGACGGACAAAAGCTATGAGGAAGTACAGACGCATTTCATGGAGACGCTGTTCCTGAGCCGCCTGGTGCTGACGGAGCTTCCCGAGCAGCCGTTGCAGCCGCAACAGTCGCAGCCAAGCCCCGTCGCCGCTATGCAGACCACCGCAATCGCAGTTCTCCATGACACCTCAACAGACCCAATCGATTCACTGGAAGCTTCAAATACTCGCCAAACATCCCCTACGCCCGACGCATCTACACCTACATCTTCTACACCTACACCATCCACACCTACACCATCTACACCCGAACCCATGGCGCTACAGCAAACGACACAACCAACCGCAACCGCCTCCCCCAGCATCATCAGCGTAAACGTCGGCAAACTCGACAAGCTGATGGACCTCGTCGGCGAGATGGTCATCGCAGAGGCGATGGTGACGCAGAACAACGAGCTGGACGGGCTTGAGCTGGAACAGTTTCACAAGGCGGCGCGCCACCTGCGCAAAATTACGAAGGAAGTGCAGGACATTGTCATGTCTGTACGGATGGTGCCGCTTACGGCGACGTTTCACAAGATGCAGCGCATCGTACGGGACATGGGCAAGAAGCTGGACAAAGACATCCGCCTCGAGATGTTCGGTGAAGCAACCGAGGTCGACAAAACGATCATGGAGCGTATCTCCGATCCGATCATGCATCTCGTGCGCAACTCGATCGATCATGGCATCGAGCCGCCCGCCGAACGACTGGCCGCCGGCAAACCCGCAGCAGGCACCGTCACGCTGGAAGCCAACCATGCCGGCAGCGACGTGCTGATTATCGTCCGCGACGACGGTCGGGGGTTGAATAAGGCGAAGCTGCTCCGCAAGGCGGAGGAAAACCGCATCCTTCGCAAACCCGCGGAGGAAATGACGGAGAGGGAAATTCACCATTTGATTTTCCACCCCGGGTTCTCGACGAAGGATAACGTCTCCGAATTTTCGGGAAGAGGCGTCGGCATGGACGTCGTCACGAAGAACATCGAGATGATCGGCGGCTCGGTAGCTGTGGACAGCCGGGAAGGCGAAGGGACGGCGGTTACGATCAGAATCCCGCTGACGCTGGCGATCATCGACGGAATGATCATCCGAGTCGGGGAGGCGTGGTATACGATCCCGACAGCGGTCATCAAGCAGTCTTTTCGCCCGTCGGAGAAGGACCGGATCCACGACCCGGACGGCAACGAGATGGTCATGGTGCGCGGACAGTGCTGCCCGATCTTGAGGCTCGACGCGTATTTCCAAGGGAAGAAGGCCGCCAAGACGCTGGACGAAGGGATCGTCGTCATGGTGGAGGACAAGGAGCAGCTGCTGTGCCTGTTCGCCGACGAGCTGCTTGGGGAGCGTCAGGTGGTCGTGAAGGCGCTGCCCGACTACATCAAACGGCGCAGGAAAATCCGCGGACTGGCGGGCTGCACGCTGATCGGAGACGGTCCTATCAGCCTCATTCTCGATGTGGCCGGGTTAATTCAAGCCATCGGTGCAGCGGCTGATGAACGCTAAAGGAGGGGACGGACGAATGAGCAACAGCAGCGAGCGTGAGCGAGATCGCGATCGCGATCGCAACCGCGAGCGAGACCGGGATCGATTGGTCGCAGAGCTAGAGGAGGATACCCAGAAAGGCAAATATTTGACATTCGCTCTGGGCAAGGAGGCGTACGGTATCGAGATCCGTTTCGTCACCGAAATTATAGGCTTGCAGCCGATTACGGAAGTGCCGGAGCTGCCGGACTATATCAAAGGCATTATCAATTTGCGGGGCCAAATCATCCCCGTGATGGACGTGCGTCTGCGGTTCGCCAAGGCGTACAAGGCCTACAACGACCGTACCTGCATCATCGTCATCGACGTGTCCGACTTGTCCATCGGGTTGATCGTGGACAGCGTCTCGGAGGTGCTCTCGATTTCGGACCTCGAGATCGTTCCTCCGCCGGCGGTAAACAAAGGGAAGAACAAGTTTTTCAAAGGCGTAGGCAAGGTGGCGGGGGAAGTGAAGCTGCTGCTCGACTGCGAGCAAATCGTGAACGAGAACGAGCTGGAGGATTGGACGACTAATTAAGGCGGGAGGTTTGGCGGGATGTGGAAGCGGCTGTATGGGATGAAAGTGGGCGTGAAGCTGCTGGGCGGATTTTTCCTCCTGGTGGCGCTTGGGTTTGCGATGGGGTACTGGAGCGGGAAGTCGGGCGAAGGGTTGCTGGGGGCGGCGGAGGTGCTGGCCGGGGGGCTGGTGCTGGCAGTTTTGCTCGGTTGGGGGGTGACCCGCACGATAACGACGCCGCTTAGACGCATTCAGGCGCTGGCTGGGGCGCTGGCGACCGGTAACCTGGACGTCGAGCTGGGGCTGGGAGCCAATGGCCATGACAGACGGGGCGGCGGGGAAGTGGTCCAACTGGCGGCTGCGATCGAGGAGATTGCGGGGAGCATGCGGCAGCAGGCGGCGGAGGCGTCCCGCATCGCTAAGGGGGACATGACCGTTCAAGTGACCGTGAAGTCGGAGAAAGACGAGCTGGCGCTCGGGCTGAAGCAGATCCTCGATACGATCCGCGAGCTGCTAGCCGAGATGAATCGGATGTCCGACGAGCATGATGCCGGCGACATCGACGTCTTCCTCCGGACCGACAAGTTCGAGGGGGCTTACCGCGTTGTGGCGCAAGGTGTGAACGACATGGTGAAGGGCCATATTGCGGTGAAAAAGAAAGCGATGGCGGCTGTAGCCGAATTCGCGCGGGGCAACTTCGAGGCGCCGCTGGAAAAGTTTCCGGGCAAGAAGGCATTCATTAACGACAACGTCGAGCAGTTGCGCTCCAACCTGAAGGAGATCAACCTGGAGATCAACAAGCTGATTCGAGCGTCGCAGGAAGGCAGGCTGCAGGAGCGCGGCGATGTGCACCGGTTTACGGGCGATTGGGCGAGTTTGATCGGCGGGCTGAACGGCCTGGTCGACGCGATTCTCGAGCCGATCCAGGAAGCGGCCGGCGTGCTGGAGGAAATGGCGAGCGGCAGCCTGCAGATGACGGTGAAGGGCGATTACAAGGGCGATCATGCGAAAATCAAACATGCTTTGAACAACACGATCGGCACCTTGTCCACTTATGTGCAAGAGATAACCGAGGTTATGGGCGAAATGGCGCGCGGCAATATGGACGTCGAACTCCGCAGCAGCTATCAGGGCGATTTTGCCCCGATCAAGAGCTCGCTCAGCCATGTGCTCCAGTCGTTCAACGAGCTGCTTAACGACATTAACAATGCGGCGCATCAGGTTGCTGCCGGCGCGATGCAAGTGTCGAGCTCGGCGCAGCTGCTCTCGCAGGGCGCGACCGAGCAGGCAAGCTCGGTCCAGCAGCTGACCGCCTCGCTCGAGCAGATCGGCGCGCAGACGAAGCAGAATGCACAGAGCGCTGTTGAAGCGAGCGGGCTGGCGGGAAAAGCGAAGATGAACGCCGTGCAGGGCAACGAGCAGATGCAGCAAATGCTGAAGGCCATGGACGACATCAACGAGTCGTCCGGCAATATTTCCAAGATTATTAAGGTCATTGATGAAATCGCGTTCCAGACGAATATTCTTGCGCTGAACGCGGCTGTGGAAGCGGCTCGAGCCGGCCAGCACGGCAAAGGCTTTGCCGTCGTGGCCGAAGAAGTGCGCAATCTCGCCGCCCGGTCGGCGAATGCGGCCAAGGAGACGGCGGCGCTGATCGAAGGCTCGATCCGCAAAGTCGAAGGCGGCACGCGCATCGCCAACGAGACGGCCGGCGCGCTGAACAAGATCGTCGAGGACGTGGCGAAGGCCGCCGACCTTGTCGGCGAGATCGCCACCGCGTCCAGCGAGCAGGCGACCGGCATCGTGCAGATCAACCAGGGCATCGGCATTATCTCCGACGTGACGCAGACGAACTCGGCGACGTCGGAGGAGAGCGCGGCGGCGAGCGAGGAGCTGTCCGGCCAGGCGGAGATGCTGAAGGAGATGGTCGGCCGCTTCCGGCTCAAGCATACGGGCGGTGCTCCGACCGGCGGCGGGTCCGTGATATCGGGCATGCATGGCATGTCAGGGATGTCGGGGATGTCAGGCGCGCCGGGCGGGCTCGGCAGGCCTGGGGCTGCTGAACCGTCAGGGAGAGCGGAGTCGAAGTACCCGGGTTCATCGGGATCAGGCTCGGCAGGACCGTCGGGCACGCTGGGCAACAAGAAGCGCATTTCGCTCGGCGAGCGTGATTTTGGCAAATACTAAGCGGTTATGCGGAGGGAGTCTGCGATCAGGTGGGGTCCCTCTTCGCATGCAAACGGCGGGAAGGAGCAGCGGTTTTGATTCCGATTACGGACAGCGAATTTACCCAACTGGCGGCTCATATACACAAACATTATGGCATTCTGCTGAAGGGAGACAAACAAGGGCTGGTAGCCGGACGGCTGTCTCCTGTGCTGCATGAGCTCGGTCTGCCCTCCTTCAAGGCGTACTTGCAATACCTCCAGCAGGACCGGACAGGAGAGCCCGCCTATACGCTGCTTGAGAAAATCACGACCAATCACACGTTTTTTATGCGGGAGCAGCCTCATTTTCATTTCATGCGGGAGACGGCGCTGCCCTACTGGAAGTCGCAGATCCGGGACCGCGATTTGCGCATCTGGAGCGCGGGCTGTTCGACAGGCGAGGAGCCGTATACGATCGCGATGATATTGCACGATTTTTTTGCGCTGGAGAAAGGGGGCTGGGATTCGCAGGTGCTGGCGACGGACATTTCGCGGAAGGTGCTGGAGACGGCGGAGCGTGGAGTGTACCCGAACGAGAGCCTGAAGGCGCTGCCGACGCCGTGGCGAATGCGCTACTTCCAGTCGTGGGACGAGGAGCATTCGGTGGTCGTGGACAAAATTCGACGGGACTGCATTTTCCGCATGCTGAATCTGGTGGATCCCGTATTTCCGTTCAAACGCAAATTCCATCTTGTTTTTTGCCGCAATGTCATGATCTACTTCGATTCGGTTACGAAAAGGGAGTTGATTCTCAAGTTTTATGATGCGCTGGAGGAGGGGGGCTACCTATTCATCGGCCATTCGGAGTCCATTCACCGGGAAGAATCGCCGTTCAAGTACGTGCAGCCGGCCATCTACAGGAAGGGGTGAGGGAGCGATGGGAAGACGGGGGAAAATCAGAGTGCTGGTCGTGGACGATTCGGCGCTGTACCGGGAGTTTCTGGCGAGAGGGCTGGAAGCGGACCCGGCGATTGAGGTGGTAGGGACGGCGGTGGATCCGTTCGATGCCCGAGACAAGCTGCTGGAGCTCGCGCCGGATGTGATGACCTGTGACATCGAGATGCCCCGCATGAACGGGATCGAATTCATACGCCGGCTGCTGCCGCAATATCCGATTCCGGTCATCGTCGTGAGCGCGGTGAACCGGGCGGTGCTGGATGCGCTGAACGCGGGGGCGGTGGAGTACGTCGTGAAGCCGGCTCCCGGGCGGCAGCGGCAGCTTGAGCAGTTCCAGGCGGAGGTGGCGGCCAAGGTGAAAATGGCGGTGCACGCCCGAGTCGGATTCGAACGGCAGGGGGGTGATGCCGGCGGTGTCGTGGATGGCCGAGCCATGGAAGGCGCGGGAGGCGGGGTGGGGAGATCGGGTGCACAGGGGACTTCGGGCGCCCAGGAGGGGACGGGGTCAGCGAGGCAGGGACCCGGAGC
>NZ_BIMA01000002.1 GCF_004000845.1 Paenibacillus koleovorans NBRC 103111 | reverse complement strand
CTACTTGGCGGGATTGGCGGACTGTTGGGGGTGGAGGAAGGTTAGTATCCAGTCTGAGTACTGAATTTCGCAATTTTGTGTGCTGGGTGGTGGGCTGAGTACCAAAGTAAACAAAATCGGAACCTAGCTTCGCGTTCTGGATACTTGGGTACTCAGATGGGGGAGATAGGCGCAGATTAGCGAAAAAAGGTACTCCCGCCGAGTAATATGGTACTCAGAGAGAGCGAACTTGTAGCGTGATTGCACCTGTTCCATGAGAAAGGTACTCCCGCCGAGTAATATGGTACTCAGAGTGAGCGAACTTGTAGCGTGATTGCACCTCATCAATGAAAAAGGTACTCCCACTGAGTAATTTGGTACTCAGAGTGAGAGAGCTTGTAGCGTGATTGCACCTGTTCCATGAGAAAGGTATTCCCTCTGAGTAATTTGGTACACAGAACGAGCGAGTTTGTTAGCGAGATTGCGCCTCTACGCATGGTTAATGCTACTCCTCCTGTGTAAACAGGAACTCTGAGCGACCGAGAATGTATCGACACCTCTTCACATGAAAAAAGCCATCCTCTGCCTCGAACAATCGAGCGGGGATGGCTTTTGCATACTAACCTTAGCGGATGTCGCGGAACAGCCCGATGACCTTGCCGAGAATCGTCACGTTCTTGAGCCGGATCGGCTCCATGGACGCATTCTCCGGCTGCAGCCGGATGTGGTCCCGTTCCTTGTAGAACGTCTTCACGGTCGCTTCGTCTTCCTCGGTCATCGCGACGACGACGTCGCCGTTGTTCGCGGACTGCTGTTGCTTCACGATCACGCAGTCGTCATTGTGGATGCCGACCTCAACCATACTGTCACCGACAATGCGAAGCATGAAGACGTTGTCGTCCTTCACATAGTGCGCAGGCAACGGGAAGTAATCTTCGATATTCTCGGTCGCCATGATAGGAGAACCCGCGGTAACGCGACCGATCAACGGCACTCGGGAGACGCTAAGCGCGAACGGAGACGAAGTCTCGCCGTCGAGAATCTCAATCGCTCTGGGTTTCGTAGGATCGCGACGAATAAAGCCTTTCTTCTCCAGCCGATCCAGATGTCCGTGGACCGTGGAGCTGGAAGCGAGCTGTACGGCCTCGCCGATCTCGCGAACGGAAGGCGGATAGCCCTTCTCCCGCACCTCGCTCTTGATGAAATCCAATATCGCTTGCTGTCGGTTCGATACTTTGCTCATAAAGGCTCACTCCATCTACGGATTATGTGAAAATTATACCATAGAACTCGAGTTCGCACAAACATAAGTTCTCTTTTTGGCGAACAAATTGCTTGGTTTCTCTCTCTCCTTTCTCAGGCTGCATACCGATTCGGCCCCCCGACCTAGGTCCAGCACAAAACCATTCTCGGGGCGCTTCTGATGGAATCGGAATCACGTTAATCTAATAACTGTGAAAATCAACTGTTAGGAGAGGGGATTCGTAAGATGAAAGGTATTACAAATTGGGCGTTCCGCAACAAAGCGGCGATGAAAATCGGGGTCGTCATGGCTTTGTTGGTAGGAGTATTCAGCTACTGGATGCTGCCGATGGAATTTCTGCCGTCCGCCGACAATCCGGCTGTAACGGTGACGGCGATCGGGCAAGGCTATGACGCCAAGTCCATGGAAACGAGCGTGACCGAGCCGCTGGAGAAGGCCGTGTCGCTAGTGAAAGGCAAGACGGGAATGTTGTCTTCGACGGGGGATGGATTTAGCAAGATCGACCTGACGTTCGACTCGAAGACGAATATGAAAGAAGCGAAAGCTGCTGTGCAAGAAGCGGTGAATGCCGTTCAACTGCCGGAGCGCGTATCGCCGCCGTATGTGCTGCAATTAAACACCGATATGATTCCGGTGTCCTGGGTATCTCTGTCCTTCAAGGACGGGTTGACTCCGACAAACATGAAGATAGCTGAAGATCAAATTTTACCGGAATTCCAGAAAATCAAAGGGGCGGGCAACGTATCGTTTTACGGTAAATCGTCTCCGTCCGTAGGCGTAACTGCCGATCCGCAAAAGCTAAGCCAGATAAACGTCCCGTTCCAGTCGCTGATGGGCGTTCTGCAAGGTCGTGACGCTACCTCCTCGATTGGCGAGAAAACGATCGACGGCACGATGGGCAATATCAAAGTGTCCGGTCAAGTGGACAGCCTGGAGACGCTGAAGAAATTGCCTGTTGCGCCAGGCGTTACGCTCGGCGATGTGGCGGAAGTGAAGCTGAACTCGAACCAGGAAAGCGTGAGCCGCATCGATGGCAAAGATATTCTGGTACTGACGATCTCGAAAGCTTCCGGCGCCAATGCCGTGGATGTAGGCCACACGGTGCAGGAGACCGTCGATCGGCTCGCGGGCGAAATGCCGAACGCCGAGGTTCGCGTGCTCTCCAGCACATCCGAAATGGTAGTCGATTCCGTGAACAGCATGATGCGTGAAGTGCTCTTGGGCGCGCTGTTCGCTACTGCCGTCATTCTGTTGTTCCTGCGCAATCTGAGAACGACGTTCATCACAATCGTCTCGATTCCGCTTTCGTTGGCTATTACGCTGTACTTGCTCGACTTGTCTGGTGTATCGCTGAATGTCATTACTTTAGGCGGTGTGGCTGTGGCCGTAGGACGACTCGTGGACGATAGCATCGTCGTCATCGAGAACATTTACCGCCGTCTGCAAAAGGAAACCTTCTCGGTGTCGCTCGTCATCGACGCCACGAAGGAAGTCGCTTCCGCCATCACGACATCGACGATTACGACGGTTGCCGTCTTCCTGCCGATGGGGCTGCTGCGCGGATCGCTCCAAGCGTTCCTGCTGCCGTTCGCGCTAACCGTCACATACTCGCTGCTGGCCTCGTTGCTCGTAGCGTTGACCGTAGTACCGCTGCTTAGCGCCGCCATGCTGAGAAATGCCAAACCGAAGGAGCATCAGCCTTCCGAGAAGTTCAGCGGCTTCCTCCGTTGGAATTTGGCTCACAAATGGGTGCCGCTGCTGACCGCAGGTGTTCTGTTCGCCGGTTCGATCGGAATGTACGTCTCGATGCCGAAAGGCGCAATCGATTCGTCCAACGCCGCAAACCTGATGGTCACGCTCGAGTATCCTAGCGACATGCCGACAGACAAAGTGCTTGCAGAAGGCAAAAAGCTGGAACAATTTCTGAACAAACAAGAAGGACCGAAGTGGAGCATGATGCAATTCGGCAACAGCGCCGACTCGGCCAAAGAAGGTACCGTGCAATCGCCTACACTCGTCTCGTACATGATCGAGATGAACAAAGGGGCGGATGCCGAGAAGCTGATTGAAGCTGTAAAAGGACAACGTCCGAATTTCCCGGGCGCCGAGCTGAATGCAGGAGCGCTGGACTTCGCAACAAACGCAAGCGCAACGGAAATTTTCGTCGACATCACGGGTGACGATCCCACTAAGCTGAATGAAACGGCCAGCAAAGTAATGGAGCAAATACGCACCGTCGAAGGTGTCCTGAAAGTGAAAAGCAATCAGGATTCGAAGAAGCCGGTGTACACGTTCGAAGTCGATTCGGCCCAAGCGAACGCCCAAGAGCTGTCGATACAGCTGCAAGGCATGCTGAACCCGGTTCCAATCGGCATGATGCAGATCGACAAGCAGCATGCTACGGTTTACTTGAACCCGGTCATCAATCCGAAATCGATGAGCGATCTGTCCTCGCTGTCCATCATGACGGATAAAGGTCCGGCACCGCTATCCTCCGTAGCTAAGTTGACCAAAACCGATGAAGCCAGCATGCTGTATCATAAGGAAGGCAAACCGTTTGTCCGCGTTTCCGCTACTGTGGAGCCGAGACAGCTGTCGCTGGCAGGCGACGAGATCACAAAGCGGACCGGCGCAATAAAGCTGCCTAGCGGTATGGAGCTGCATGTTGGCGGTGCATCCGCCGACCAATCCGAAGATTTCGCCGATCTGGGCACGACCGCCCTCATCTCGATCTGTATTGTGTATCTGGTCATGGTCATTTCCTTCAAAACATTGCGTGCGCCGCTTGCCATCCTGTTCTCGTTGCCGCTGGCCGCTATCGGCGCGGTGCTCGGCTTGCTCGTATCGGGCGTCACTCCGGACTTCACAGTAATGTTCGGCGCTCTGATGCTGATCGGCATCGTCGTCACGAATGCCATCGTCCTGATCGACCGCGTGAAGCAGAACGAAGAAACGATGCCGATTCGCGAAGCGTTGCTCGAAGCGGCGAGCTCCCGGATGCGCCCGATTCTGATGACGGCGATCGCCACTATCTGTGCAATGCTGCCGCTCGTATTCGGCACCGCGGAGACAGGAAGCATCGTCTCGCAAAGCTTGGCCATCGTTGTTATTGGCGGTCTGGCCGTCGCCACGCTGCTGACCCTGGTTATCGTCCCTTGCGTGTATGAGCTGTTCTTCTTCCGTAAGTCGAGAAAGCAGCGTCAGATGAAAAGCATGACCTTGACTTCCTAATCGTATAGCGGGCTGGCAAATCCGCTCCGTCTGTCCAACCAGGACAGGGGGCGGATTTTTATTTTCTATGCTTTTCAAGCGATAAGATTCTCGATATAGTAGAGTCAGATATTCACAGAAAAGAAATACAACTAAGGGACAGGCACAAGAGAGGGGAAGTCATTTTTTTGTTTGCTTCCATTGCGATCCTAATTTTTGCAGCAACCATGGTTTTTGTGATTTGGCAGCCCAGGGGGCTCAGCATCGGCTGGCCGGCGGCGGTTGGCGCCTTGTTGGCGCTGATGTTCGGAATCGTGAATTGGGTCGACGTCTGGACGGTCGGAGGAATCGTATGGAACGCCACCTTGACCTTCGTAGCTTTGATCGTCATCTCGGTCATTCTGGATGAGGTCGGCTTCTTCGAATGGTCGGCGCTGCATATGGCTCGTCTGGCCCGTGGCGACGGCAAGCGCATGTTCCTCTACATGCTCGCTCTGGGGGCGGCGGTTTCGGCGTTTTTCGCGAATGACGGAGCGGCGCTTATCTTGACGCCGATCATGCTCGCGCAAGTAAGAGCGTTGCAGATGGACGAGCGGCGCGTGCTGGCTTTTGTCATGGCCGGAGGGTTTATTGCCGATACGACGTCGCTCCCGCTGATCGTGAGCAATTTGACCAACATCGTGACGGCCGATTATTTCGGCATCGGGTTCGTCGAATATGCGAGCCGTATGGTCGTACCGAATCTCGTCTCGTTTGTGGCCAGCCTGCTCATGATCGTGCTCGTATACCGGCGCAGCATTCCCGAAGCTTATCGGCCCGCCGATTTGAAAAAACCGTCCGAGGCGATCCGCGATGTCAAGCTGTTCCGTTTGTCCTGGTGGATCATTGCCGTCCTGTTCGGTGCCTATCTTTCCAGCGAGTGGCTGCCTGTTCCCGTTTGTCTGCTCGTTGGCGCGGCAGCGGCTGTGTTCTTGGCTGCCGCAAGCGGGAGCAGCGCGGTTCATGCCGGTAAAGTGCTGCGAGAAGCTCCTTGGACGATCGTCATTTTTTCCATTGGCATGTACGTGGTCGTCTACGGTCTTCGTAATGCGGGCCTGACGGAGCAATTGAGCCTGCTGATCGAATGGTTCGCGGGGCAAGGCCTATATGTGGCAGCGCTAGGAATGGGCTACTTGTCGGCGATTTTGTCTAGCGGGATGAACAATTTGCCGACTTTATTGGTCGGGACGCTGGCGATTGACGAGACACAGACGGATGGGTTGATGCGGGAAATGCTTATTTACGCCAATGTGATCGGGTCTAATCTAGGTCCGAAAATGACCCCGATCGGTTCGCTGGCCACCCTGATCTGGCTGCATGTTTTGGCGCGAAAAGGGGTGCGGATTACGTGGGGCTACTACTTCAAAATCGGGGTGCTGTTGACGGTACCGACCTTGCTCCTGACGTTGACGGGTTTGTATGTATGGCTGAAGTGGCTATTATAGCGAGGAGGAATGATTGTGAAGCTTCAAACCAACGAGAAAACGCTATATCCGGTGCTGTGTGCATACGAAAAAGGGAGCGGTGTCGCGCCAGATCGACATTCGGCATTCACAATTGGTCATACGCTGAAGCCGACGGAGCGGCAAACCGCCATTTCCGCCTATACGGACGGCACTCGGGTCGGGTTCGTACTGGAGCTCGAAGGCATAGGGAAGCTCGGCAACGAGAATGTCGTCTTGCTGTTGGATCCGGCGCATCATGGGAGGCGACCGCACAATATGATGAGGATTCGCTGGTCTTGGAGCGGAGGGGACCCGGCCGTCTATGGGAGCTTGGATGCTTTTCAGTTTGAGCGGTTCCTCTATGAATATGAAAATGAGCCTTTGCCGGATGGGTTCGCGGGATCGGCGGTAAGCGGAAATAATGGAACCATACTTGTAACGATCGAGCTGCCGCTTGCTTTAATCGGGATGGAACATGCAGGAGCCGAGGATGCAGACGGGGACTCATCCAACAGGCGATGGGTCGGCTTCAATGTGTTCCGAGAAACGCCGGGCTCCGGTGACAGCGGTATTATCAAGTGGTCCGGGCTTCCGTGCGACTCGATCGTCCACGGTCACGGCATGGGCGACCTGCTGATTGCCCGCGGGCTTGATCGCGAGGGCGTCGAAGCTGCGGTGAGGGCGGCGGATCAGGACAGCCGCGGGTTGCCGACGCGCTGGGAGCGCCGGCAAGTGCCGGCCGAGCTGCATCGCTTCGTGACGCGCAAGCGGAACGGCATGAGCGGCCGCATCGGACGCGAGGATGCGGAGCAGGCGCGGCGTCATGCGGAGACGACGGCATGGGGCGGCGCGATGAAGGCGGCGATTCTCGAGGTAGCCGACTATTGGGCGGCGAAGAGCGACGAAGAGCTGTATGAGCTTGTTCCGACAGGCAACCCGAGGGCGCTGACGGTGGCGCAATATTACGGCGATCCTTATACGTTCGGCAATTTCCGGATGCTGCAGACTTGCCTCGAGGAGCCGTACGCCTTCTACAACCCTTTGACGGGGATGTGGTGGAGGCTCGGCATGAAGCTGACGAACCCAGGCACCGGCGAAGAACTGACGCTGGAGGATGCCGGCGACGGGTTTATCGCTCCGGAAGGGTTCCCCTATCCGAACGTTCGGTATATGTTTGTAGGCGCTTACAGACTGTTCGTGCTCGGGATGCTGATGGGAGCGCCGTATTGCCAGACGATCGAAGATCCGGCGGTTTGCCCGGAGTCGAGCGGACGTCAATACGCCGGGGCGATCAACAATTTGGCGTACGCCTACGTCTTGACGGGAGATCGCCGCTATGCGCATAAGGCGCTGCTTCTCATCGGGCGGATCGCCGAGCTGATTCCGTACATGAACGGCAATTTCGCCGACGGGACGTTCAGCGACACTGTGCATATCGCCGAGCCGTCCACGACGGAGTCGCAATGGTATGACAACTTTTTCGAGGCGCTTGATTTGTTGTATGACGACATTGACGTGTTAGCTCCTGAGCTGGCATCGTTTATGGCGCATAAACCGGATGCCGAAGGTCGACCGCGCGCAACACCGTTTTGCGTGAAGGAAACCGTCCATGAGCTGATGCCGTACTTGCTGTACAGCTGCGAGCTCGAGGTGCGCCGGTCGGCCGATTGGTCGCTTCGCTACATCTACAAGCAGCTCGTGCTGGCGAGCTTCATGCAGAGCGGCGAGCTGATGCGCCATGTGCTGACGGAAGGGCCGCATAGCCTGCAGGGAAAGCTGCGCAACCTGTTTTATCGGGACGGCCGCTTCGCCTATGATTCCTATGGCTACCTCGAGCACATTTGCGCCCATTTGGTCATGATGGCGAATACGAATTATTTGTTCACCGATCCGGAAGGCCACCATTATCCCGAGCCGATCTCGATGTTCGAGCAGAAGCAGTATGGCGTTCAGGGTATCATCCACTACATGTTCCGAACGCAGATGGGGGCGATCATTCCGGCATTCGGCGACTGGGCGCTGGACAACGACGAACCGATTAGCGGCGAGCGAAGAACCGGTCTGCCGGAGTATAAGCCTCTGTTCGACATCACGTATGCGCGTATGCCGTCGTTTCGCTCGCTCATAGGTCCGCTGCTGGCAATGTATAGCGAGGAAGAGCTGGAGTCGGGACGGGTCATGGCGGTTCGGGATACGCATCTTTGTCACGGTTTGCTGCTGCTGGCTACGGCATCGGATGTGGAAACGCTTCGCATGGATTGGCAGTCTGCTGTCGGTTTCGAAGGCTCCATCGGTTCTGCTGGCGCGAGCGCGGTGCAAGGTCCCTTTTTGCTGCAAAATTCGGAAACAAGCGTGCTCCGTCACGGACATACTGCAGCGGATTGCAAACATGTCGTTCTGTATGGGCAGCCTACGGCGGGTCATGCACATGGGGACAAGCTCGGACTGTGGATCGGCGCTTACGGCTATCATCTGATGGCTGGCATAGGAGCTTATCCTTACACCTGGATCAGTCCGAAGTATCACGGCTGGGAGACGCATTCCGCCGCCTGTATGGTGACTCACGTAGATGGCCGCAATCAGAAATGGTCGTATTCGAAGCAGCTGGCTCACTATGAAGGGGCCTGGATGCAAGCGTCAGGTCTGCGCAATGAGCTGATGCTGCCGGGCTCTCACGCGGAGCGTTGGGTGTGGCTCGTACCTGCACCGGATTCGCCGGATGCGTATGTGCTCGATTTGAACTATGTAAACGGGGGACGGACGTTCGACTATAGCACGGGAGGGATGCTGCGCCTCGATCAAGTGGAGTTTCATGGGATCGACGAGGAGGAATGGGTGTCGCTTGACGGGACGTTGCTCCAGACATTGGACGAGCAGGAGACTGCCGCGTTGTACGAGAAGCCGGGCTACGGGTGGATGAAAGCGATCCGGAAGGTCAAGCCTTCGTTAGCTGGAGGTGTCGGCTGGACGTATCGGTATGAAGGGGCGGCTCTGAAGGTGCATACGGTTCCTGGCGCCGGTGATCCAGATCGGGAAGTGGTCGTTAGTGTGGGGGAGAAAGGGTTCCAAGCGATGGGTCGGGCGGAGTGGCATCCATTCGTCATGTGGCGTCAACAAGGCGAGGCCGGCATGATGGATATTGAAGGACATTCGGCGGTGTTTTGTTCCGTGCTCGAGCCATACGATCAGCAGCCCTTTTTGAGTTCAGTAGCACCTTTGAAAAGGATTTCGTCATCTGCGGCGGCAAACGGCTTCGGGCCGGTCGGGGTGGAAGTGAGTCATAGCAACGGGGTTCGCGACCTCCTGATCAGCGCGTATGGGGACGGGGAGAGGGCCGAGTGGGAAGACAGCTTGGGGAACCGGATTGTGACCGATGCGAAAACTACGCTGCTACGCTATAACGGCGATCAGCTGTTGGCGGCCGAGGCGACGAGGTTTACGATTCTGGAGGCGCCGGGCGTCCAGGAATCACGTCGTGAGGCCTGGTTGAGGGGAACGGTCGTGAATGCGGAAGAGCAGGGTGGAACCGGTACCGTGACCGTGCGGCTGGAAGCGGACGGGGATCGTTCAGCGACGGACTCTTTCGAGGAGCTGGCGGACTTGAGTGCGATCGAAGGGCGGGTGGCTCTGTTCGATTCCCCGGATTACGCGAAGCCGTCCGCTTATCAGCTTCGGCAGCCTAGGCTGGAAGGGCAGCTTTTGCATTTGGAGACCGATATCTCACTCGTCTGCTTGAATGCGGACAGTCCGTTCGAGACGAAGAAGCGGGAGCTGGGGCAGAAGGCAAGACGGATGATCGACGGCGTTGAGGTGTGGATCGACTTGAAGCCCGGCGATTCGTTCGAGCTGGCTAATGCATGGGTGAAGAAGTAGCAAGGAGGAATCGACAGATGCCGCCCCAAAAGAGCGTGGAGGTCGGTTCCGTGAGGGCAAGCCGGTTAGGGAGGAGTTCTCAGGAGCTGGCTACGCGGCAATAGAAAAAAGGAAAGAGCCGGGTTCGTTCGCAGAGGAGGCGATCGATCCGGCTCTTCGTGTGTTAAGCTTGGAGGCCAAGCAGCTCAGGGGTATTGCGGTGAATGATGTCCTCGATGATGGCATCCGTAATTCGCGGCATCTTGGTGCCCTCCACAAGGTGGTTGATGTCCCACAGCTTGGCGATCGTCTGCTCGGCGGTGAAGAAAGGGAAGTCGGAGCCGAGCAAAATTTTGTGCGTGACACCGTACTCCATTGCACTGACGAGCGCATTGTAGAACTGCCACGGACGACCGGCGAGCGCCGATAAATCCATGTACATGTTCGTGTTTTTGCGCACGACGGCGATGCATTCGTCCACCCACGGATGCCCCATGTGGGCGATGATCATTTTCAAGCTCGGGAACGCTCGAGCGATCGGGTCGAGCGCAGCCGGACGGGAAGCGTCCAGATAGCCTTCAGGCACGAAAGAAGTGCCTTGATGCCACATGATCGGGAGCTTCAGCTCATCCGCCTTGGCGTAAAAGTCGAAATGCCGGCGATCGTCCGGATAAAAGTTCTGGTAGATCGGGCCGAGCTTCAGTCCGCTCAAGCCGTATTCGCGAATCGCCTCCTCCAGCAGGCGCGGCGCCTCGGGGCGGTTCGGATCGACGCTTGCGAACCCGAACAGCCCGGGCTTGCCGGCGACGTACTCGGCAACCACGCTGTTAGGCACGTCGATGCCGACCGCCGGCGCATCGAAGGCAAGCACGATGGCGCCGTCCAGGCCGGCGACCGCCGCTTCGTGCTGCTCCGGGGTGGCGAGCATGTCGCCCTTCGGCCCCCAGTTGCGGCGACTGGCGGCCAAGGTCGGCCCACCGACTTGGCCGGGGAGGAACAGATGCGTATGGCAATCGAAGATCATCCGGTCGTCGCTCCTTTCCGGATGCCGATTGGCGTCTCACCGCGCAGCTCTTGTGGCAGCAGGAAATCGAAGTCGCAGCCTTCGTCCGCCTGCAGGACGCTCTCGAGGAAGAGCAGCCCATAACCTCGCGTATAGGCGGGAGGCGGGGCGACCCAGCGGCTGCGCCGCCCTTCGAGCTCAACCGAGTTCACATGCAGCTCCAGCTTGCGCGTGTCGATGTCGAGCTCAATCTCGTCACCGTCCTCGACGAGGGCGAGGGGGCCGCCGACAGCGGCCTCCGGCGCGACATGCACGATCAGCGCTCCGTAGGAGGTGCCGCTGATCCGCGCGTCGGAGATGCGCACCATGTCGCGGATGCCGCGCACGAGCAGCTTTTGCGGGATCGGGATTTGCCCGATCTCGGGCATGCCCGGCGCGCCCTTCAGCCCGGCGTTCATGAGTACAAGCACGCTGTGCTCGTCGACCTCGAGCGCCGGATCATGGATGCGCGCATCCAGATCGGCCGGCGAGTTGAACACTACGGCGCGGCCGCGATGCCGGCGCAGATGCGGCGACACCGCCGTCTGCTTGATCAGCGCGCCGTTCGGGGCGAGGTTGCCGCGCAGCACGGCGACGCCGCCCTGCGGCTGCAGCGGCCGGTCGAGCGGGAAGATTACGTCGCCGCTCGGTATTGCCACGTCCGCCAAATTCTCCGCCACCGTCCGACCGGTTACGGTCAAACAATCGGTGTGCAAGAGAGGCTCCAGCACTTTCATGAGGGCGGGGACACCGCCGGCTTCGAAATACTCTTCCATCAAATATTTGCCGGAAGGCCTTACATTGAGCAGGAACGGCGTCGCAGACGCAAGCTCATCGAACTGCTCCAGCTTGATCCGATAACCGAGCCGGCCGGCGATGGCGATCAGATGGATGATCGCATTCGTCGAGCCGCCGCTCGCCATCGTGACACGGATCGCGTTATCGAGCGACTTCGGCGTGATGATGTCGGTCGGTTTGATGCCTTGCCGGACGAGCTCGACGATTTGTTTGCCGGTCCGCTCGGCCATATGGCGGCGGCGGGAATCCGGTGCTGGAATCGCCGCGCAGCCGGGCAGCGTCATGCCAAGCGCTTCGGCGATCGAAGCCATCGTGCTGGCGGTGCCCATCACTTGGCAATGGCCGTCGCTGCGCACGATGCCGTTCTCGGCTTCCGACAGCTGGGCGTCGGTAATGTTGCCTGCTAAGTGCTCCAGATTGAAGCGGTAGCAGTCCGTGCAAGCGCCGACCGATTGCCCTTCGACACGGCCGCTCAGCATAGGCCCACCGGTCAGCACAATTGCCGGGACGTTCGCGCTCACGGCGGCCATCAGCTGCGCCGGCACCATTTTGTCGCATCCCCCGATCAGGACCACACCTGCGAGCGGATGTGCTCTAATCATCTCCTCGGTATCCATCGCGGCCAAGTTGCGCAAGAGCATCGTCGTCGGTCTGACATACGGCTCGCCGAGCGAGATGGTGGGGAATTCCATCGGAGTTCCGCCGGCTTGCCAGACACCGCGTTTCACCCATTCGGTCAGCTCGCGGAAGTGCGAATGGCACTTGTTCAGCTCGCTGAACGTATTGCAGATGCCGATGACCGGCTTCTTCAAGTCCTCGTCAGTGTAGCCCATCGATTTCGTAAACGAACGGCGAACGAACCCCCAGATGTCCGGTTCCGCAAAAAACTTTTGCCCTCTGTAAGGGCCGCCAGGTTGGTATGGATCCGACATGATACATTCCTTCTTTCTTCAAAAATAAGGGAATTATTGGTTCAGAGCAGTGTGATAGCCGAGATCGACCGAAATCCGTTGCGCAGTCGCTTTTACTTTCTCGCCGATCGTCATAAACTTCACAGCCGGCAAGTCCTTGCTGAGAGCGGTGATGCTCATGGAGGCGACAATAGAGCCAGAAACGTCGCGAATCGGTGCCCCGATACAGCGGATGCCTTCTTCGAACTCCTCGTCCTCTAACGAAAAACCATGCTCCCGCACAAAACGGACTTCTTCCATAAACTGCTCGACGCTTCGGATGCTTTTGGTTGTATATCCGGTCAGCTGCTCTGGCAACGCTCGGACGATGTCTTCGTCGCTCATGCCCGAAGCCAGCGCTTTACCGACGCTCGATCGGTACAGTGGCTGCGATTGGCCGACCGAGGTGGCGAAACGAACGAAGCCGGAGCCTTCTACTTTATCGCAATAAACCGGCTGCTGATTCACAAGGACGGCCAAGTGCGCCGTATAGGGTGTGGTCTCGACCAGCCTCTGAAGATGCGGACGAGCGAGTTGAACTAGATCCATCGAATTGAGATAACGGTTCGACCACCGCATTACGCCGGGTCCGAGCCTATATTTGCCATCCGCGGTTTTGCCGATAATCTGATACTGCTCCAGCGTATTTAGAATGACGAAGGTCGTTGTTTTGGGCAAATTCAGCCGGCCGTGCAAATCGCCGATTGTCAATTCTTCTTCCGTCAGGGCATTCAGAATCGCAATCGCTTTATCCAGTGCAGGAACGGAATAATCTTTTGTACCTTGGGCCATGGGACCAACTCCTTCTGTAGGTCGGCTTACAGCTCTCCGGCATTCGCCAAGTGCCCGCCGTCTACGACTAATGTGGTGCCGGTAATGTATGAGGATTCGTCGGAAGCGAGGAAAAGAAAGGCGTTCGCCGTCTCCTCGATCGTGCCCAGGCGTCCCATCGGCGTACGTGCAGTCAAATTCAATTTTTCTTTCTGCTTCAGCTCGCGATCGAGCGGGGTATCGATGAAGCCCGGCGCTACGGCGTTGACGCGAATTCCATGAGGAGCCAGCTCGACGGCCATGGACTGGGTCAAGAGTACAACACCGCCTTTCGAAGCGTTGTAATGGGCCAGCTTCGTGCTGCCGGCGAGACCGTTTTTGGATGCCATATTAACGATGGAGCCCGACAGCTTGTCCGCGATTATCCGATTCGCCACCCATTGGCTGAGCTGGAACATCGCTGTTAAGTTGACGTTTAAGATTTGCTGCCATCGTTCGTAGGGGATCGAAGTAAATGGCTCTCGCGTCGCGATGCCCGCATTGTTGATCAGAACATCGATCCCGCCTAAGGTTTGCCACGCTTTTTGTGCAACTCGCGTTATTTGTTCCGGATTCCCCAGATCGCATAGTTCGCCGTAAGCTTGGGTCGAGCTTCTGCCCTCCGTCTGATGAGCGTTCAATTGGTTAACGGCTGCGGCCAAAGCTTCCTCGCGAACATCCAGTAAAAATACGGACGCCCCTTCTCGAACGAACCGCTCTGCGATCCCGAGTCCGATCCCGCGAGCCCCGCCGGTAACCAACACGCGCTTTCCTTGTAATCTCATGATCGACTCTCCTTCAGATTTGTTCGCACATTAAATGGTTATCAATAGGTTGAACAACTGATATCCTCAATTTACTTCTTGAGCGAACGGCTGTCAAACGAATTTTAAGCTGCACAGTGCATATTGACTGATGATCCAAGCACTCCTATAATGACACTATCAGTACTCTTGAATGATATTCAACATATTGAATGATTTACAATACCTTTCTAGGAGGAGTCCCATGTCCAAAAATACACAGCTTCACGAAGAGTCCAAAAAATACACGCCGGGCGGCGTCCATACGTCTATCCGGAATGTCGATCCGTTCCTCGTTTTTACGAAAGGGGAGGGCGCCTATATTTATGATGCGGACGGCAAAAAATATATCGATTACCAAGCCGCCTTCGGTCCGTTCATTCTTGGTCACAACCATTCGTATGTGAATGGAAAAGTTATCGAGGCGATCGGACGTACCGACTTGTACGGCGTAGGCTGTACCGATCTCGAGGTCGAGCTGGCGCGCAAAATATGCAAGCATGTTCCGTCCGCCGATCAAGTGTTGTTCTGCAACTCCGGCTCCGAGGCGACGTATCACGCCATTCGGTTGTCTCGCGCGATCACCGGCAGGAAGAAGCTGATCAAGTTCCAAGGCTGTTACCATGGCTGGCATGATTATGTAGCTCGCAATATGCTCAGCGCCTGGGACATGATAGGCAAACGCGACCCGGGATCGGCCGGTATGATGGACGAGGCGATCGACAACACGCTAGTCTGCACCTACAACGATCTCGACAGCGTCGAATCGACGCTGCAGGCGAACAAGGGTGAAGTCGCCGCGCTGATCGTTGAGCCCGTCCCGCATAATATCGGTTGTATCATGCCGCTGCCCGGCTTCCTGCAAGGATTGCGCGAGCTGTGCAGCGCCCATGGCGTAATCTTGATCTTCGACGAAGTGATCACCGGCTTCCGTCACAGCATCGGAGGCTTCCAGCAAGTGGCAGGCGTGACGCCGGACTTGACGACGATGGGCAAGGCGATGGCGAACGGCTACCCGATCGCGGCGATCGCCGGCAAACGCGAGTACATGCAGCGCTTCAATACGCAGCCTGGCGGCGACGTCTGGTTCGCGGGCACTTACAATGGCCATGCCGTCGGGACGGCCGCTTCGATCGCCACGATCGAGATGATGGAGAACGAGCCGGTGCATGAGCATATTTACCGTCTGGGAGAGAAAATACGCAGCGGCATCCGCGACATCCACAGCCGTCTGGGAATCCGTGCATATGTAGCCGGCTTCGGTTCGGTTTGGACGACTTATTTTATGGATTTCGAGCCGCTTAACTATTCCGACCTGGAGAAAAACGACGCCGGCCTGTACGTCAACTACCGGAAGAAGCTGATCGAACGCGGTATTTTCAAAATGCCTATGAATATCAAGCGCAACCACGTCAGCTACAGCCATACGGACGCGGATATCGACTATACGCTGGAAGTGATTGAGACGGTATTGAAAGAATTGGTGTAATCGGTGGCGGGCTGCTCTATAATGGATGGGAAAGCCAACCTTTTCCAGCGAGGTGCCTAAGTGAAAGTAAAAGCCGTATTGTTCGATTTGTTCGAAACGCTGGTGAGCGAATATGCGGATGGCGTTCGCAAAGTAAGCCGAGAGAAGCTGGAATACGATCACCCGAATATACGAGCTAGCTACCGAAAGATTGGGTGTGCGTCCGGTGGAATGTGCGTTCGTGGGTGATGGCGGGTTTGATGAATTGGCGGGTGCGCAAAGAGCCGGGAACGCTAAGGTGTGGCAAGCGGGATGGTTTGTTCCTCCTGCCTATCGCAAGGGATTCGAGGGAGGCTTTGTATTGGAAACTCCACAGGAAGTAGTCCGGCTTTTGCTGATAGAGCACACTCACACTCACATTCAGCATATCGCCTTGTTCTTTCATGTTCAGTTGCCTCCCGACGAAAAACCGGCCACTTATCGCGAAAGCGACGATGCAGCCGGTGCGGAGTGGGTGGAGCTGGCGAGATTCGACGAGTCGAATGCTTCGCCATTGGTAGTCAGCGCGGTTCATCGCATTCCGGGTCTGATGCCAGCCGACAGCTTCGACTCCCGCCTGTATGACGATTGGGTGGTCAAGCCATCTGAAGACCGCGAGTAATCGCGGATCGGTAGACCGACTTCGGTCTCAGCCCGACCAGCTTCTCCACGGGTTGACCGTCCCTGTACAGCATGACGGTAGGCAACCCCATAATGCCAAGCTCGGTGACGACGCTCGGCGCTTCGTCGGCATTTACTTTCATGATGCGTACCGGCTCTTCGCCGAGCTCCCGCTGGAGCTCCTCCAGCAGCGGAAGCAGAAGCTTGCATGGCGGGCACCAGGCGCTCGTGAAATCGATGAGCGTCACTTTGGCGGCGCCAACCTCCTGGTGATAGTGCTGCTCCGTAATCCATTCGATGGCCATTGGAATCGGCCTCCTTCATTGAGTTGTTGCTTCCGTAGCCTCGGCTTGCAGGTGAGCGATCCGTTCCTTCAAATTCGCGCGGATCATCTCGAGCTGGGCGATTTGGCGGTCGAGCTGCTCCAGCTTGTTTCGGTACACCGGAAGCACTTGCTCGCAGAACGCTTCTTTTTTGATCAGGACGCAATGCAGAAAACCGGCAATCTCTTCCGTCGAGAGGCCCAGTCGAATGTAAAATTGAATCGTATTCACTTGCTCGACAGCTAGCTCGGAGTACACGCGATACCCGTTTTCTTCCCGGTCGGAGCTTAGCAAGCCCTGCAGCTCATAATACCGCAGCGACCTTATGCTGACGCCCGTCCGCTTGGCCAATTCCCCGATTCGCACCGGATCGCTCGCCTCCTTTCCTCTCGGCTTCCTTTAGTGTAAACTATACCATTGATGTCAGGGTCAACATATACTTTTCAAATCATCCGAAGGGGGTAACCCGATGCAACCGATTGAGAAGAATGCGCTTGTTCAAGCAATGGCATTCTATAATGGAAAACAGGTATATGTTCATCTGGAGGCGAATCCGGGGATATTTCTGCGGAACGTGAGTTTGGTCGTCGAGCAAACGTTCGTCACCGGCTTCGGCCCGTACCGTGCAGCGATCCGAACTAGCGAAGGCGGCTGGATTCGTGCCGAAGGACTGACGGATATGGACACAGAAGTGCCGGGACGGTTGTTGATCGCCGGCCATGATGCATCCGGACGAATCACCGCTGCGTTGCAGATCGGGCTAAAGCCGTTTGACTTCGAAAAGGGGGGTGAACCAGCGTGACCCAAAAAAAATGGCTGCTCGTGCTGGCGCATCCGGACGATGAATCGTTCATCTGTGGCGGCATCCTGGCGAAATATGCAAAGCTCGGCGTCGACATCCATCTCGTATGCGCGACCAAAGGCGAGATGGGTCGACGGGTAGGCAATCCCCCCTATGTGACTCGCGAGTCGATGCCTCGGCTCCGGGAACGGGAACTGGCAGAAGCTTGCGAGCGGCTCGGCATTCGACAGCCGATCTATCTCGGGCTTATGGACAAGACAGTGGAGTATGAACCGGTCGAGCGGTTAAAGATGACGATCCTTCAGTACTTGAGCGAAATCCAGCCCGAAGCGGTGCTCACCTTTCACGAACGGCTCGGCGGTCATCCGGACCATTGCGCGATCGGATTAGCCGCCACGGCCGCATATTATGAAGCCAAACGTTCGAACACGCCGCCGGGGTTGAACGGCCTTTTTTTCATCACCTACGGTGAGTCGATGAAGGACCCGACACTGTATGGCATTCCACGCGAGAAGCGCGTGGCTGTAGATGTTTCCGATTCGCGCCGAGAGAAGCTGTATGCCTATCGCGCGCATCGCTGCCAGACCGAGATCGATCCATGGGTTTGGCTGCCGGATGAAAAGGCGCTCGAGGCAATGAGCCGTACCGAATATTTGCTTCGTGACGACGGAGAGCTAGAATTGAGTTGAGCGAGACAACAGAACTCCAGATTCTCATATGGACCATCAGGTTGCTTAACCTGTATGGTCTTTTTTGAGTCAGAACGATAACGCTTCGCCAAGTAGACCAATTTTACCCTTCATCGTGTCCAGCCGATCGTTTTAGCCGCCAAGAAGACCAATTTTACCCTACATCGCGTCCAGTCGATCGTTCCACTCGCCACAACTCCAAAGTAGTAACTATGCGGGAGCGTTATTGTTTGAGGAGAGGAGCAGGTGCCCTCTCAGTCCGCCATCCCAAGCGCCATCTATGAAAAGGCAGTATTTGTTCTAGTCCGACTTTTCCGGTCTGCGTGTCAGGATCAGAGGGGGAAGTGGTCTCTAGTCCGAATTTTCCCATTTGCAGAGCCGTTCCTGCACGCTCCGTTTGGGAAACGCCGCTCTAATTGGGTCAATTCGGACTACCGAGCTTTTTCGGGCGGTGAAGCGTGCCCTAGTCCGATTTATTCGGACTAGGGAACAAGGATACAGGCGCCCGCTGCTCGAGAATACTCTTCGCCTCGATGAAATAGCAGGTTGCGGGAATGCGGCGGAATTCCATCAAGGGCCATGCTTACAACAGCCGGTCGGAACCCCTCTTCCTGCCCTTCCGTTGATCGGCCATCGCGCAAACTGAAGCGAATAACAAACTTCCGTTCGGTTAATAACTACATAGCCCGTCACCTTGATCAACCTCAAAGTCTGCAATTAACAAACAAAAGTTTGCTAATTGTCCCATCGGAAGCCAAAACACCTCAATAACAAACTAAAGGTCACTATTAACAAATCGTTCGTAGTTATTAACAAATCAGCAGTTCGCAAATCTACATAAGTAGCGTTGATGGAATCGGAGTATTTTATTCTACACAATTTGTTGACTCCTTCATTTTTTTTCACATTTCCAAACAAACGGTGAAACAGCTAGAATACCGCCGATACCCGCCGGCTCTGGATTTCGCTACGATAGGGGTATGAGGGGAGAGAGAGCCCGTGAACAAACAAACGAAGTTTCGCCTAGACCAAGGGCCATTCGAGATCGACCAGGATGAAGGCTGGGCTACGATCGCCACGACGACGCCAAGCGACAAGCACATACGAAATGTAGGCTTGGGCATGGTCGGGTACACGTGGGAGGAGAACGGTCCTTCCGTCAAAGCGAGAAACGGCGAGGAATCGCTGGAACAACATATTGAGAAAATGGCGACGCTCCCATTCGCAGACGTGCTCTACATCCGATGCGACTGGCGGGATGTGCAGAGCCGGCCGGGCAAGCTCGATTTGCACCCGGTATGGAAGCTGACCGAACAAGCGGCCAAACAGTACGGACTGCGTGTCGCCTTCCGCGTGCAGCTGTCCAACTATTCGTTCCAGCCGGAGCGGCTCGCGATGCCGGATTTCCTTCTGGATCAAGTGCCGGTCGCGCCGATCGGAAGAACGAAAGACGGCCACATCATGAGGGAACCGATTTACAATCATCCAGCGTTTATGAAAGCGTTTCAAGAGCTGAACGAGCTGCTCGCCGAACAGTTCAATCATACGCGGACCGAGTTCATGGACCTGATGATGTACGGCTTCTGGGGAGAAGGGCATACGAGCCAGTATCCGCATCCGCTATCAAGCGACTATGAGGCGGAACTTACTTTCATGAAGCTGGCACAGCTGCAAATCGACACTTGGGACAAGGTACCGCTCGCAGTCAACACCCAGCCGGACATCAGCCGGGTCGGCAATAGAGCCGTCCAGCGTCTCGCGATCGACCAAGACTGTTGGCTCCGAACGGACAGCATCCTGATTGAAGAGCCTTGCCAAGTGCAAATGCTGAACGATCGGCCGCCGACGGCCGCCGCTATTCTCGAAGACGGCTATTATCGGCACTACGATACAAAGCGAATTCCCATCGACGCGGCAGGAATCAATGCGATGGAGAGCAATATGCTGCATGCGCTGAATGTCGGAGCGAATTACTGGTCGATGTGGACCGAGTCCGACAACCTGGCCGCCTACAACGAGCAATATCCGGCGGGGATCCGGGAGCTGCAGAAGCGTATGGGCTACCGGCTGCGGCCGGCATGGGTGTGGCAGCGCAAGCGCTACGGCACCGACGAGCTGGTTATCGCCCTCGCGAACGACGGCGTCTCCTCCGTGCCGGGCACCGTATGGCTGACGCTCACAGGTCCGGACGACGGCCATAAGCTGCACCTTAGCGGCTGCCTCGATCCCGGCCATCCGTACGCCGGCAAGCTGCGGCAAGCGGCGTTCGTGCTGCCGCCAGGTATGGACGGTCGAACGGTCCGCCTGAGCGCCGAGCTCGAGACGAAGCCGGGCGTGCGTCATCCGCTGAACTGGGCTTGCGCCCAGCCTGTCCATGTAGATCGATCCATAACGATCCAATTGAAAGCGCATAATGAATCCGGTTGGAGAAAGGGAGTGTGAAGCGCATGAAACAAACGGCAACAAATCCACAGCCAGCGGGGAATGGCCCTATCGGCACAAAAGTCGCTTCGCCTCCGAGTAGGAAGAAGCTGTCTGCAAGGCTCTGGAAGGAACGCTACTTATTCCTCCTCCTGATGCCAGGGCTATTGTACTTTATCGTTTACCGTTACGTGCCGATGCTGGGCAATATCATTGCGTTTCAGGACTACAGCCCGTTTCAAGGCTTTTTCCATAGCGAATGGGTCGGCTTGGCGCATTTCAAGAAAATATTCGCCGAGCAGGAGGTCATCCGCGTCCTCTGGAACACGCTCTGGCTGTCCTTTCTGCAAATCGCGTTCGCCTTTCCCATTCCGATAATACTATCCATCATGCTGAATGAGCTGAAAAGCGAAAGCTACAAGCGAGTCATTCAGTCAGTGCTTTATTTGCCGCATTTCCTGTCCTGGGTTGTCGTCGTCGGAATCGTTACGATCTTCCTCAAGACGGAAGGCATCATCAACAAAGGGCTGCACGCCATGTTCGGGATGGAGCCGATACAGTTTCTCCAACAGCCCGGATGGTTTATGCCATTAATCGTGCTCGAGGTCATCTGGAAGGAGTCCGGCTGGGGTACGATCATCTTCCTGGCTGCATTATCCGGCATCAGCCCTCACCTGTATGAAGCTGCTGTCGTAGACGGTGCGAGCCGTTGGCGACAAATATGGCACATCACGCTGCCCGCGCTGCGCAGCACGATTATCATCCTGCTTATCCTTCGGTTAGGCAACGTATTGGACTCCGGCTTCGAGCAAATTTTCCTCATGCTGAACCCGTTTACGATGGATGTGGGCAACGTGCTTGACACCTACGTATACTTCAAGGGGATTCAGCAGGCGGACTTCAGCTTCGGTACGGCGGTTGGTCTGTTCAAGAGCATAGTCGGACTCGTGCTGATTCTGATCGCGAACAAGCTGGCCAAAAAATTCGGCGAAGATGGCGTCTTCTAGCAGAAAGGAAGGGAACGACCTATGAACAAACACCGCTCGTTTGCCTCCATATTAGGAGACACCACGAACATCATCCTATTAGCGTTGCTGGCGCTGCTGATGCTATTCCCGTTCTACTATATCTTCGTGGTGTCCTTTACTTCCGCACAAGAGTATGCGGTGAGCGATCTGATTCTGTGGCCGAAAGAGTGGGTAGTGGATTCCTACTCCTTCATTCTGGGCTCCAAGGAATTTATTCGCTCGATCTGGGTAACCGTATACATCACAGTAGTGGGCAGCATCGTCAACTTGATTTTGACCGCCACGATGGCCTATGCTATTTCTCGAAATATATACGGACAACGCGTCTATCTCTTCCTGGTGCTGTTCACGTTCGTCTTCAGCGCGGGGATGATTCCGACTTACCTGATCGTCAAGGCGACCGGCCTTATCAACTCCTACTGGGCCTTGATTATTCCCGGCGCGATCAACTCGTTCAATCTGATCGTCATTCGGCAATTTTTCCAGAACATCCCGAGCGAGCTCACCGAAGCGGCGACGATAGACGGAGCCAATGATTTGCAAATTTTTTCGCGGGTCGTCGTACCATTGTCCAAACCCGCCTTCGCCGCCTTCGGCCTGTTCTATGCCGTTACGCATTGGAACACGTATTTCTCCGCGATCCTGTACTTAAACGATCCGACTAAATGGACGGTTCAAGTCATTCTAAGGCAAATCGTCATCTTGAACGATGCGACGAATACGCTCGTCTCCGCTGCCCGCGAGGCGGCCAAATCGGCGCATCAGCCGCCGGCCGAGACGATCGGCATGGCAGCGATCCTGCTGGCGACGGTCCCGATTCTAGTGCTATACCCGTTTCTGCAAAAGCACTTTGCGAAAGGGGTGATGCTCGGATCAGTCAAAGGCTAATCGCCTTGCCGCAAAAACGGGGCTCCCAGTGGGCAGTCGCCGTCATCTGACATCAGGCTCTGAGCATACGTGCAGACAATCAATCGCTTTAACCACAAAGGGGAGGTAACGAAATGAAACGTTTACTCACTGTAGGTGTAGCCGTCACTTTGGCGGCTAGTGTAGTAGCATGCTCTGGAGGAAAGACGCCGTCTTCGGACAATGGATCGAGCCCGGCGCCGTCGGCGTCGAACAGTGCGCCTGATATGTCCAAAAAAATTACAATCTCTACGATCGAGGGCACTTGGGCGAGCCCGCTTCCGAACCCGGAAGGAGCCGGCTTGAAGAGCATCAATGAAAAGTTCAATGTAGAGTTTAAGCCGCAATATGTGCCTTACGACGAATACACGAACAAGCTGCCGGTCGTTATGGCGGCGGGCGACTTGCCGGATGTAATCGGGATGGAGAGCGCCGACTCGAACTTCGTGAAGTGGGCGAAGCAAGGCGCATTCTTGCCGCTGAACGATTACATCGACAAGTTTCCTTCGCTGAAAGCCGTACCGAAGCATGTATGGGATGCGGTGACGGTTGACGGCAAAATTTACGCGATTCCGCAATACTTCCCGGAAAAGTACGGCAAGAAACCTCTCATTCGGAAAGACTGGCTGGATGCGCTTGGTCTGAAAATGCCGACTACGTATGAAGAGCTGAAAAAAGTCGCGATCGCTTTTACGAAGAACGACCCGGACAAAAACGGCAAAGACGATACGTACGGCATCGGCCTCTCCAAGCAAATCGTTTACGGGGCCCACATGGGAGCCGCTTGGGATTCCGGCTGGTACTCCAAGAACGAAGCCGGCCAGCTCATCCCGGGGATGATCTCCGAAGGCTTCAAGGAGCAGACTCAGCTGCTGGCCGATCTGTACAAGGAAGGCGCAATTCACAAGGATTGGGCGGTATCGAAAACAGCGGACATCCGCAAAGATTTCTTCGCCGGCAAATACGGGATTTACTATGAGCAGCCGTATGACATTTCCGAGTCGCGCTTCAAGAGCTTGAAGACCGCGGTACCGGGCGCCGAGCTGGCGGTCATTCCTCCGTTCAAGCAAGCTGACGGCCAACAAGGCTATCTGGCGCTGCCTGGCTACTATGAAGTGACGATGATCAATGCGAAGCTGAAGAACGATCCGGACAAGATCAACCGCATCTTGACAATGCAAGATTACTTCCGCACGTTCATCCCGGTTGACCAACGTATTTCCTCGAACAAAGATTTCGATTGGTTGAACGGCGGTGTAAATGTCGGGTACAAAGTGGAGAACGGCATTGCACTGACAGCGGCAGACACGGCGGAAAAACGTCCTAACGCATACATCACGGCACGTTTCTGGGCACCGAACAGCGAAGCGACCGAGCCGGGCAAAGTGTTGAACGATCCGTTCACCAAAGGGTTCGCTCAAGGAGCTGTCGACTTGCTCAAAAATCAGAAGTTCTATGTCGATCCGGTAAACCGGATTCACTCCGAGGTGTTGGCCGCCAAGCAGTCCGAGCTGCTGCAGCTGACTCAAGAATGGCAAACGAAGATGATCGTAGGCCAAGAGCCGATCTCGAACTGGAGCAAGATGATCGAAGAGTTTATGAGAAAAGGCGGCAAAGAAGTCATTGATGACGTTAATAAAATTCTAAACTCCTCCGGCATTAAAGGGGAATGGAAATAAGCATCGAATTAAAGGGGAGAAGCAATTCTCCCCTTTTTTTATCCAGAAAATTTCAGCGAGGTGGACAGAAGATGTCGATTAGATGTTCGGAATTCGAACGAAGAGCGCATGCAGGACGGGAAAGCAGCTATATAGACGATTATCCGGAACGGGCCGAATATCGGCAAAATGCGTTTCTGCGATACTTGGACTCGAGAAGCGATAAGTACCTGAACGAAAGAAAACGCAAGGTGAAGGCGGTTCGAACGCCAGAAGATGCGGCGGCATATCGCGATTGGGCCAGAGAAACGTTCCGTTCCTGCGTAGGTCCTTTGCCTGAAATGGCTGTACCAGGGAGGGTCGAGCTGATCGGAACGTTGGACCGCGGTCGCTATGCTGTAGACCGCGTTCGGATCGAGGGACTGCCCGGCGTGTTCATCACCGCCAACTTCTACTACCCGACAGGCATCACGTCGCCTGGACCGGCAGTTTTATTCGCATGCGGCCATGCTACGGATGGCAAAGCAAGCCCGATGTACGTTTCTTTCGGCGTAGAAGCGGCTACGAACGGCTTCTGCGCGCTCGTGTACGATCCGATCGGCCAAGGCGACCGGACGATTGCGAGCGGCGTAGAAGCGGAACCGATGGGCGCGGTCGATGCCCATTGTCTGGTTGATCGCCAGCTAGGCGCGTGGGGCGAGCGGTTGGCGCCTTACTTCGTAGCGGAGAGCGTGCGGGCGCTTGACTACTTGCTGTCGCGTCCGGAGGTGGACCCGCAGCGGGTCGGGGTGTCCGGCAATTCCGGCGGTGGCATGATGTCCGCCTATATGGGCGCCTATGACGACCGCTTACAGGCGGTGGCGCCGTCTTGCTACATCACCGAGCTGAAGGCGATGCTCACGCGGATATTGGCGCAGGATGCGGAGCAGTGCACGCAAGGGTTCATGGAGCAAGGACTCGATCTGAGCGACCTGATTACGGCGGCGGCGCCAAGACCGTATTTCGTCGGAGCGGCGCTGTATGATTTTTTCCCGATCGAAGGCGTGCGAGATGCGATGGTCGAAGCGAAGCGGCTATATACGCTGTTAGGCGCCCGCGACCGCATCGACACGCTGGTCGCGAGCCGAGGGCACGGCATGTGGGTAGAGACACGTCTTGCCATCCTTCGATTTTTCAGCCAGGCGTTCGACATGCCGTTCTATGGAAACGATGAAGTGGATTACGAGGCGTTGCCAACTGTGCAGGAGTTGACTTGTGGTCGGAACGCATACGACGTACAATCGTATTTGTCTGATAGAACGTCGGCAACGTCACCTAGCTCGAGCATATCGGTGCGCGAACGGCTCGTCGATGTCCTTAAGATCGATCCTACGGCACTGGGGAAAACGGCACGCTTGATTGGCGCTGAAAAGTATGTCCATTTCGAATCCGTACCTGGACTGACGCTGAACGGCTTGTTGCTCGATTCCGCCGTTGCAGGCGCAAACTCAGACAAGCTGAATATAGTCATCGGTCCATTGCCTAAGGAAGGCGATTCTGCTGCGGAAGCTTACCGGGGGCAATTCGACGGTGGCTGGCTGTATGTGGAGCCGCGTGGGATTGGAGAGAGTGCAATGCATCCCGATAGCTCCTTTCACCTGTTCGATGTCGAAACCGGCGCCTGCTACCACGCCAGATTGCTCGGCGAGACATTGCAAGGCATGCGTGTGCAGGATACGGCGGCTGCGGTGTCGATCGCGCGCGAGTTGCCAGGCTGCCATCAGGCTGAGATCATTCTTCACGGACAGGAGGAGCATGCCTTAACCGCCTTGTATTCCGCTGCGCTGCTCGATGGAGTGTCCGGAATCCGGGTTCAAGGATTGTTGGACTCATTCCGCTCGTTTCAATCCGAGCCGGCGGACCATTGGGGGCATGCGATTTACGTTCCGGGACTCGGTTGGGAGCTCGATGTGGACGACGTATTAGGTCTGTTCCAGCCAGGTCAAGCGACGGTTAGCGGACGTTTGGATTACAAGAAACAATGGAAAGAGAGTAGAGAGTAGAGTGAGGGACTACAATCATTCGATCTTGGAAGGCGTGCATCTGACGATCGGCCAGACGCCGATGGTGCGGTTGAGCCGATTGACACGAGGCTTGGCAGGGGACATCTATGCCAAGCTGGAGTATTTCAACCCAGGCTTCAGCAAGAAGGACCGGATCGCGCTGAAGATCGTCGAGATCGCGGAGCAGGACGGCAGCCTGTTGCCTGGACAGACGGTTGTGGAGCTGACAAGCGGAAATACGGGAACGGGGCTCGCCATCGTCTGTGCGGTGAAGGGTTACAAGTTTGTAGCCGTCATGTCCAGGGGCAACTCGGTTGAGCGTGCTCGGATGATGAAGGCGCTCGGCGCCGAAGTCGTGCTCGTCGACCAGGCGCCAAGCTCCGTGCCGGGGCAAGTGTCCGGCGAAGACATCGCGCTCGTAGAGCAGGAGACGGAGCGGATCGTGCTGGAGCGCGGCGCCTTCCGCGCGCATCAGTTCCAGCATCCCGGCAGTTTGCTCGCGCATGAGGAGCATACGGCCGAAGAAATATGGAGCCAGACCGGCGGCGAGTTTGACGTGTTCCTCGATTTCGCGGGCAGCGGCGGCACGTTCGCCGGCTGCGCCAAGCGGCTCCGCGAGTTGAATCCGGCGATTCGTTGCTACCTTGTAGAGCCGGCAGGCGCGCCTAAGCTGGCGGGCGGCTCAGTCACGAACCCGAATCACCGCCTGCAGGGCGGCGGGTATAACATGGAGCTGCCGCTTGTGGACCGCAGCCTGATTACAGGCTTCCTGACCGTCGACGACGAAGAAGCGATGGAAGCCGCCCGCCGGCTCGCCAGGGAGGAAGGCATCTTCGCCGGCTTCAGCTCCGGGGCGAATGCTGCGGCGGCGCTCAAGCTGCTGCGTGAGCGCGAGAAGGGCGCTCGGATCGTCATGTCGGTGAACGATTCGGGGTTGAAGTACTTGAGCACGGATTTGTACGAATAATACACAAAAAAAGCCTCGCGCGAGCGCAGATCCCGCTCGCGAAAGGCTAGACGATCTCATTTTTGCGAAACTCGCTGGGCGTCATGCCGGTGAATTTCTTGAACATGCGGTTGAACGAGTTGATATTCTGGTAGCCGACCATGGATGCGGCATCCTGGATGCGAATATCGGGACGAGCCAGCAGCTTTTTCGCTTTCCCTACCCGGACCGTATTCACGTAATCGACGAAATAGATGCCGGTTTTCTCTTTGAAGTAGGTGGACAAGTAGCTGCGCGAAATGTTCAGCTTATCGGCGATCGCATCCAGCGTAATGTCCTTCTCGTAATGCTCCTCCAAGTAATCGTATACGAAATGGATAATATGGTCGCGCTTTTCCTTACGCTCGCGGAGCAGCTGGGAGGCGGTTGCGATCATGCTGTTCAACAGCTCCTCCAGCTGTTCATACGTATGGATGGAAGGCAGCCTGGCCTGCACCTGCCGGATGGGCTGCGTATCCAAGGCGCGTTGTTGCAACGATTTCTGTGTACGCATGATAATATCGTCGGCGAACGCCAGGACCGCTTGCGTGCTGACATCCTTCTTGGCCAGCTGGGCTAGCAAACGTTTGACCAGCTGGATGACTAGTGCATCGTTGCCGTTGCTCATGTTGGCCTCGAATTCCTCTTCATGCGAAGGCGACATCGCCAGGCCCATCTCCTCCGTCTCGGCGGGGAGATGGAGCATCACTTGCGTTTCCTCGTTAAACTTCCTGCCCTTGAGCAGCTCCAAGCCGTTCCGATACGCTTCGTTCCAATCATCGGTACCTCCGGATGCGCAGATCGTCAAGAAGCAATAATCCCGTTCCGTGTCGAGCACCAGTCTGATCTGATCCAGGGTAGCGAGCAATTTCGGATCCTGTTGATCCGATTCCGTGAACACAATAGAGAGAATCTGGTCGTTCTCCATCTGGAACGTAAGCGAATCGCTGTATACCTCGCTCACAATTCGGTTCACGTACTCGCGGATGAACGAAGTCGCCCGCTCCTCTTCAACCTCCATGCGATGAAGCGCGGATTTGTAGCATACTTGGAACAAGAGCAGGACGAAAGGTCGGTCAGCCGTAATTAGCGAACTGGAGTTCCCGCTATTGTGACGGATCTTCTTCAGCATGTTCGAGTAGGCAAAGTAACGAAGCAGCGATTCTTTCTCGGATAAATCCTGATGGATATCGCGGCTGGACTGCAGAATATCGTTGATTTTATCGTGAATGATGTTGAATTCCTTTATCCCGCTCTGCCAAGGCAACGGCGTATTCCATTTCTGAATGGCGTCGATAATCCGTTTCACCGGAACATTCAAGCGATGGCTCAGCACAAGGGACAGCGTAACGCTAACCGCAACGGTCAAGATGAGCGACAGCAAAAACCAGAAATTCCATTTGACCTGGGCGGAGATCGTATTGTCCGGGATCATGTTGATATACGTGAACCCGCTTTTATCCTTCATGTAGAAATAGTAATGGTCGTCCTGCAGCACAAACCCTTCCTGGTTCGGAAACTCGGGCAAGGCGATTTGGGCGGAGTTGATGGAGCTGTACAACTTTTCGCCCCGTTCGTTCAGAATGTAGAAGTTATCGTTGATCGAGTGGTGCAGCGATCCATACAAGGAATCTGCATCCGCCATCGCGAGCATGTAGAAGTTCGGCAGTTGCTCGTTTTTAACCAAAATCGGGATCAGGTTTTTAGGCCCAACGCGATTGCCCCGATCCAGCTCAGCGAAGGTAGAGGCAGGAAATACCCTGAATTTGACCATTTCCTGGAACTGCTTGCTCCAGAATTCGGAGCTATAGTCCGGACTTTGATAGTAGCGGCCGAACATCGTTTGGATGTCCGTGCCGCGTCCTTTTTCCAAAGCGAACCCGGTGTCCTTATAGAGTAAAAAAATGTTGTCCAGGTACAGGAGGCGGTTGGCGAGAAAAAACTGCGAGTCCTGCATCGTCGCAACCGCCTTCAGGTAGTCGATTCCGTCGCCTTCCACGCTTTTCAAATTCGGCTGCAGCGAGAAGGTGAGTATGGAATTGTGAATAAGCTCGAACAGTGATTCATAACTGTCGGTCGTATTTTTCAAGTTGAGCGTATTGTATTTGATCAGCTCTTCTTTAATATCCCCCCGATAGTACATGACGGAGAACAGGATGAACGCGACGAGCAGCGAGATTACGACCAGGAAACTCACTAAGAGCCGTATAAATAAAGAGGAAGTCCTGTCCTTCAAGCCCATTCGGGAAAACACGTTCAGCTTGGACTGTTCCATTCGGCAATCACCCGTCCTAGTGTGAATTCCAGTGAGGCTCCATTATAACATAGCTGTCAGTCATGTCGAATCCTAATTTCGTGACAGCAGGTCGGCCAAATTTTTCCGATAGCCGTCCCAATCGCTGCCGACAGGGGACCATGCGATGTCTTGATCGCGGTCCGTCTCATGCAAGACACGAGGGATGGCCTCGTTCACGATCGCGTCCACTTGCTCGCGTTTACCTTGCCGGGCGGCTAGCCACATGTACTCGTAGTCCTGAATGCCCCGGCGCAAATTTTTCATCCGAATCGAGCTGATCGGCGCTTGAATGCCGCGGTCTTGCTCGCGATAGAACGGATCGTGGCCTGGGTAGAACAGGATGCCGTCTCCATTGCCCCAATGGACGCCGTCCCCTCCATAATAAAATTCGTCATTCTGATTGGTATTGATGTACATGAAGGTGACCGGATACCCGTATACGTTCTGATTCGTACGGCCGCGCGGGCCTTGATGGTTGTGGCGCCAGTGGGTACCATGCCAGACGAAATACAGCTCAATGTTATGCTTCCACTTTAGCCAGCTGTTCACTCGCATATCGACCGCATCGCCTTCCAGGATGATCGAGCCGTGAGAAGGGCGGTAGCCGTTGTAAAACCAGACGGGCTGTCCATTGCGGTCAGCGCCGGCTTTGCCTTCCGAGGTTACGTGGGAGGAACACCAGATATCGATCGATCCCTCCAGCGCTTGCGCAAAGCCGCGAGTAGTCAAAATCGGCAATTCGCGGCCAGGGCCCTCGGAAGATTTGATTGCGCTGCATTGCTCTTGAATCCAGGGGAACTTATCCACACGCGGCTCATCGATCAAGTAGAGGAAGTACGCGCCGTTCCAGCCGTAAGCTTCTTTCTGCTGATGGAACCAGTTTACCCATTTGTCGGCTTCCGCTTGCATCTGTGCCGGCTCTTCACCCAGGACCGGGGACCCGTACATCCCGACCGGGAAAATTTGCTCGCCTACACCTTCGCCCGGGCCTTCGTAGCCGTTGGCGCGGCTGAAGAACGAGCCGTCGAGATACGGACGATAGGCCTGAAGCGCCGTCTCATCGAAAGCTCGGCCATGCACATCGTCGCCTACCAGATTGAACCGGTGGCGCTGGGCCATTTTGCGCAGCGCGTCTTTAGGCGCGTCGAGCTTCGGGAAGTAGGAGCTGACATCGCTTGCATACACCATCGTCTTCGTATGGGTTTCCTGCGGCAGGGCGAAGTCGAACAACTGCAGCTCGACTGGAATCGTCGTTTCGTTGTGGTCATGCATAGTCACCGTGATCGCGCCGGTGTACAAACCTGGCGGCAGCGCGTCGTCATTCGGCACATAGATATCGATCCAGAAGCCTTGATTCGCTCGAGGCTGAACCGCAACGGGCTGTCCGCCAAAGCCTACACGAGCATTATGCGGGATGAGCGCGTCCGGAATCCAGCCTGACATCTGAAGCGGAGGAGCGCTGGCGGAGTAAAACCATTGAGGCGGCGTGCTCAGTTCATCAGGGACGTACAGATAGTGCTGCGTGAACACTTCGATACGTCGGCCGACATAGTCGTTCGGATCGTCGGGATGGGCTAGCTCGTTGCGAATGAAGGCGTTCTCATAGTTGCGATGGCGAAGCTCGGACATTTCGACGGATAATGAGGGGATCGGCGAGTTCTGCGACTCCACAATGAGCTGGAACGCGATCGTCTCGTTGCGCGCGCCGAACAATCTCACCGTATGACCGTCCCAGACGCTGTTGCCGTCCCGGTTCGGATTGGCCAAGTCGTCTCGGCGTACTTTCTCTCCATCTCCTACAGCCCAGATGTGTGTTTGATGTTGGTGTGGCATAGCGGTCTCTTTAAACCCCCATCTTATGATCTATTCTTACCTTATTATTTAATCATGCTGGCATCGGACGGGGTATCATCATATTTTTCACTCTTTCATCATATGTTCGATTTCGCAACAATCGTTCCAGAAGCGGAAAATCCGATTGTAGGCAGGCGGGAAGCGATTCCCCTATAGTAAGATGGACAACGAATATCGATTTGCCGGCCGTGCGCCGAATGCGTACAAGGCAAATCTTCAGAAGCGAAGGAGTGGAGCAAGATGATTCGACAGCTGAGACCGGATGAAGTCGATCAGTTCATGGACATGACGCAGGTAGCCTTCGCCGTGACGTTCTCGGAAGACGACTTGAAAGCGCGCAGCAAGCAAGTGGTGCCGGAGCAAATATGGGGTTACTACTTGGAGGACCGGCTTGCCGCCCGCATTGCGATAATCCCGTTCGAGACATACCTGGAGGGCGAGAAATACAAGATGGGCGGCATAGCGCATGTCGCCACGTATCCCGAGATGCGGCGCAACGGCATGGTAGGCAAGCTGATGACGCACAGCCTGGAAGTGATGCGTGCGAACGGACAGACGATCTCGATGCTCAACCCGTTCGCTTACGGCTTCTACCGCAAATATGGCTGGGAGTGGTTCTGCGACCATACTACGTATTCGATGGACATCCAGCATGTTCCGCGTTTCAAGGATGCATCGGGTACAGTCAAGCGGGGAAGCGCCGCCGATTTGGAGACAATCAATCGCATATACGACCAATATGCGATGCGATATAACGGCATGCTCGTAAGGACCGAGGAATGGTGGAAGTCTACCGTGCTGCGGCGTAAGCTGGGAAGCCTCGCGATGTCCTATGACGAGGCTGGCGAGCCTAACGGATATATGCTGTATACGATTCGGGACCGGAAAATGCGGATTTCGGAGTTTCTTGCGCTTAGTTTCGAGGGACGTAAGAGCTTGTGGCAGTTTATAGCCAATCACGATTCGATTCTGGACAAAGTAGATTTCAATTCGCCGCTAAACGATCCGGTAATGATGCTGGTAGGAGAGCCGGACAAGGTCGAGCGGGAATATTTCTCGTATTTCATGTTCCGCATCGTGGATTGGCAGGCACTTGCCGGGCGCTTCCGATTTGAGAAGCTAACACCAGGTACGGAGCTCCTATTCGACCTGACGGACGAACATGCATCATGGAATAGCGGCACCTGGCGATTGGTATGGCTATCGGATGGCGGCGTCAGCGTCACTCGGTTGGAGGCGGAAGAAGCAAGCGCTTGCGCTACAGCAGCACGCTGCAAGCTTGACATCCGCACTCTGTCTGCGATCGTCTGCGGCTTCCGCCGCCCGTCGGCGATGGCGGAGATCGGAAGGATCCATGGCGATGCTGCGTCTATCGCGTTACTGGAGCGCGCCATGCCGAGACGTCTCTCGCTGATCATCGACATGTTCTAATCGCACTAGCCGCATAGACGGATAGGACCACGAGGCAGGAATGGGTGGCCGTTACGGCGAAGAATACTGTTGTGGTTCATCTACTATGGGGGAGGCATACTAGAAGTGTCGCATCAAGCTATTAATATTGGCATTATTGGAGTAAATGGCTTCGGCGCCGTCCATCTGAAGCAAGTGCGGGCATTGGCGGAAGCGGGTGCAGTCAAGCTGGTAGCGGTTAGCGACCTGCGCATCGACGAGGAGAAGCAGGCAGAGCTGCAAGCGGAGGGGGCCGTTCTGTACTCGGACTATAAAGCGATGCTGGCGGAAGAGCGAAGCATGCAGCTGGTTATCGTGTCCACTCCGATCCATCTGCATGCCGGCATGGGTATTGACGTGATGGAGGCGGGCTACGACCTGTTGCTCGAGAAGCCGCCGGCGGCGACGATCGAAGATCTGGATCGGCTCATCGACACGATGGAGCGGACCGGGAAGCGCTGCGCGGTCAATTTCAGCAGCTTCACGCACAAGATGAGACAGGCGATGGCGGATTGGGTCGCTGCCGGCAAACTTGGTGAAGTGACGGCGGTGAAGGGGCTTGGCTTATGGAAACGGGCGGCTTCCTATTATAACCGCACGCCATGGGCAGGCAAGCTGAGCGTGAATGGGCGTCTTGTGCTGGACGGCACCGTCATGAATCCATTTTCCCATCTGCTCAACTTGTTAGTGCAATCTTCTGTGATCTGTGGAGCGGCTCAACGTGGTGTAAGTGATTCCACCGACAGCGGGCCGACTCAAGTCCAAGCGGAGCTGTATCACGGGAATACAATCGAGGGGGATGACACCTCCTGCATTCGGGTGATGGTGGAGGGCGGTCCGACCGTCAGCTTCTACGCCACGTTATGTTCTCGAGACGGAACGGATACGCCGCTAATGCTCATTGAAGGTACGGCCGGTTCGATTCGTTGCGAGTATAATAAGAAGCTGGAGCTTACTACCGCTGCAGGGGAGACGGTGGTCGTCGAGACCGAGGACGTCTGGCCGTATAGCAGCAACCTGATGAATATGATCCGGGTGCTGCGCGGCGAAGAGAGCGAGCTGATCTGCCCGCTGCGCGCAACTCGACGGTTTATGCTGACGGCGAACGGAGCTTTCGAGTCGGCGGGAGCGGTTCGAAACGTTGCTTCCGAGCATTTAGTTAAGCATGTTAATGATTCCGGCGATACGTCCACTTGGATTGTGGACATCGAAGCTACGCTGAGGGAAGCTTTCGAATCCTGCAAGCTGCTGTCGGAGTTTGGCACCCCATGGGCTGAGCCGACATCGCCATTCTCGCTGGAAGGCTACCGGCGGTTCCAAGCGGAGAAATTCGCCATCGCCGGACAGCCTAACTAGAAAATCAAGCCAAATTGAGCTTTCCTTTGACATTTTGACCAGGCACTCCTCCATACCTATCTACTACCGGCAATAAACGCTTTCATCGAGGTAGGTGGAGGAGCTTGGATCAAAGACCTTGGTTTGCGAATTATCCGAAGGAAGTCCAACCGAAGCAAGACGTGCCCCCGGTACCGCTCACCCATTATTTGAAGGAAGCGGTCAAGCTGTATCCTTCGCATACGGCGGTCTCGTTCTTCGGCGGCAAGATGAGCTATCGCGAGCTGCTGCAGGAGGCATACCGATTCGCGAATGCGCTCAGCCATCTTGGCGTAGGGCGTGGTGACCGGGTGGCGCTCATGCTGCCCAATTTGCCGCAATATGTAATCTGCTACTATGGGACATTGCTGCTTGGCGCCGTCGTCGTGCAGACGAATCCTTTGTATGTAGAGCGTGAGCTCGTCTATCATCTGAATGATTCCGGGGCGGATACGATCGTCTGCCTGGATTTGCTGTTTCCCCGCATTCGCTCCATTCGTGACAAAGTCAAGCTGAAGCGCGTTATCGTGACCGCCATTCCCGACTATCTCCCTTTTCCGAAAAACATCCTGTATCCGATCGCCCAAAAACGCAAAGGAGTCAATCCGGTTGAGATCAACGACCAAAAGGAGCAAATATTCCGGCTGAAGCCGCTGCTTCGTCAATCGTCAGCCGAGCCGATCCCCGCTTTTCAGGTAAATGTGCTTGAGGATGTGGCGGTGCTGCAATATACCGGCGGCACGACCGGAACGGCGAAAGGGGTCATGCTTACCCATTACAATCTCGTTGCGAATGTCGAGCAAGCGAAGCAATGGATGTACCGGGCGGCGCTGGGCAAAGAAACGGTGCTGGCGGCGGTGCCGATGTTTCACGTCTACGGAATGACGGTCTGCCTGAATTTCGCCATGGCGGTCGGCGGCAAGCTTGTGCTGCTCCCGCGGTTCGAGATCGATACGCTGCTCAAGACGATTCATGCCGAGAAGCCTACTATTTTCCCCGGTGCGCCGACGATGTACATTGCGATCAACCACCATCCGCAGACAGCGAA
The DNA here is from genome assembly GCF_004000845.1 of Paenibacillus koleovorans NBRC 103111. Taxonomy (GTDB): domain Bacteria; phylum Bacillota; class Bacilli; order Paenibacillales; family NBRC-103111; genus Paenibacillus_AA; species Paenibacillus_AA koleovorans. Next base: position 114,064 of record NZ_BIMA01000002.1, on the reverse strand, counting down.
AAAATTCGACATCTCCTCGATTCAATGCTGCATCAGCGGATCGGCGCCATTGCCGCTCGAGGTCCAGCAGCGGTTTCAGTCGCTAAGCGGCGGAAGGCTGGTCGAAGGATACGGTTTGTCGGAGTGCTCGCCTGTAACCCATGCGAATCCGATCTGGGAGAGGAGCAAGATCGGCAGCATCGGGTTGCCGTGGCCCGGAACCGATTGTCGGATTGCCGACCCGGACACTGGAGCGATCCTGCCGGTAGGTGAGGTAGGCGAGATGGAGATCAAAGGGCCGCAGGTGATGAAAGGGTACTGGAATCGGCCAGAAGAGACGGCGGAGGTGCTGAGGGACGGTTGGTTGCGCACCGGAGACATGGGCTATATGGATGAGGACGGCTATTTCTACATCGTGGACCGCAAGAAGGACTTGATCATCGCCGGCGGCTACAAAATATTCCCCCGCGAGTTGGAAGAAGTGCTGTTCGACCATCCGTCCGTGCTCGAGGCGACGGTGATTGGAGTGCCGGACGACTATCGCGGCGAGACGGTAAAAGCGTATGTGGTGCTGAAGCCGGAGTTGACCGTGACGGAGGAAGAGTTAAATACGTATTGCAGAAGCAAGCTGGCGGCGTACAAGGTGCCGAGGTATTACGAATTTCGCGAAGAGCTGCCTAAGAGCATGGTCGGCAAGGTGCTGCGCCGCGTGCTGCAGGAGCAGCATCGGCAAGGAAGCGGCGAATAGGAGTTGAGCGCGATATGGCGGGGACCTGGTGCAGGTTCTCGCTTTTTGCCGTCCATAGAAAACCTTTACATCCGACGTCTTCTATCGATCCGGATTCGATGTTAGAATGGGAATGTCAGCCGCACTTATTCCGACATACTCATGAGGGGGACTCCCATGGAAGACCGCATCAAAATTAGAGCCTGGCTCATGTACGATTGGGCGAATTCCGCGTTTGCCACGACGATGATGGCGGCGGTGCTGCCGATCTTCTACAGCGATGTCGCGGCTTCGACATTGGCCGAGGACCACTTGGCCGCCTCGTATTGGGGACTCACGCAGACGATCGCCATGCTGATCGTGGCGGTGCTGGCACCGATTCTGGGCGCGATCGCCGACGATACGGGAGCCAAGATGACGTTTCTCCGCACGTTTACTTACATTGGCGTCCTTGCTTCCGCAGGTTTCGTGTTCGTGGGTAACGGCGACTACATTTTAGCATCCGTTTTGTTTATTTTCGGGACGATCGGATTTTCGGGTGGAAACGCTTTCTATGATGCGCTGCTGCCGGACTTGGTGGAGGCCAAACGAAGGGACTATGTGTCCTCTCAAGGATTTATGACGGGGTATATCGGCGGGGGCATTCTGCTCGTGATCAATTTGTTGATGATACAGAAACCGGCTTGGTTCGGCCTGCCCAGTACGCTTGCGGGCACTTATGTATCCTTCGCATCCGTCGCGATTTGGTGGCTCGTGTTCTCCATACCGTTGTTCCGCCGAGTCAAGGATACGGGCAAATTGTCCGGACGTCCGCTGGGCTACTATGCTTCGGTCGGCTTCCGCAGAGTCGCGGCGACGTTCAAACAAATCCTGCATTACCCCGAGCTGGTCAAATATTTGATCGCCTTCTGGTTTTTCAATGACGGGATCAGCACGATCATTACGATGGCTACCGTATACGGCAAAGAGATCGGTATTGGAACGACTGATTTGATCGCCGCTCTGGTCATCACCCAATTCGTCGGCATCCCATGTACGCTGGCATTCGGCAAAATCGCCGAGCGGCTCGGCTCCAAACAATCGTTGTATATATCGCTCAGCATCTATGTGGTCATCGTCGTGCTCGGCTACTTCATGACATCGGCGCTACATTTCTACGTGCTGGCCGTGATGGTCGGATTTGTGCAAGGGGGCAGCCAGGCGATTGCGCGATCGATTTTCTCGCGGCTCATTCCGGCGGGGCGGTCGGCTGAGTTTTTCGGCTTTCTTACGGTATCGAGCAAGTTCAGCGCCATTCTCGGTCCGTTCGCGTTCTCGGTCGTCGGGCTCGCCACCGGCTCCAGCCGGTTTGGCATCTTGGCGCTTGTGGTGTTCTTCATCCTCGGGATATACATGCTCACCAGGGTTAATCTCGAGAAAGGCGAGAGGGAAGCGGTAGTTGTCTCTTAGGCCTAAATAAAGCCCCCTTCACCGGCTGAAGGGGGCGTTTCTTATGAGAACCTGTGCCACAGCCCTTCCAAACGAACGACTGCTTGAACAGGGATTATTCCGATTCGCTTTCCTCGGCGGCAGGTTGTTCCCCTGCTTCCTCTTCCACGGTTGCGGCAGCTTCCGCTGCGGCTTCCTCGACCTCCGCTTCTTGGGCGTCGGCAACCTCATCGACAGCTTCTTCCGCGACGACTTCCTCTGCGACCGCTTCTTCAGCGGCAGCGTCGCTCTCTTCCACGATCACTTCGACTACATCTTCTTCTTGGCTCATAGCACTCACCTCCTAGTAACAAAGTACTATTATTGTAAGCGCTTAATTTACAGCATGCAAGAGCGTAAAATGTCGAATTATGGATTTACAAAACTTTATTTTTTCTTTTGTGGCGCGGGTTTGAAAGTGAAACTCGACTATTGAACTTTTTTGTATAATAAGTAGTTCCGTAGAACTATTCATCGCGGCGATATGCTATCCTAATGTTATTAAAATCACCGAAAAGGGGAATGATTGGAAGCTATGTTCACACTCCGAAAGATACGATGCATCCTCGTCCTGCTGTCTGCACTATTGCTAGCTCCGTTAATCGCGCCTGCACCCGGTCTTGCTGTAGCGCCGCCGCTTATGGCCACGCTCCATGTGATCAAGCAAGTCATCAATGATAACGGAAGTTTGGGAACTCCGGGCATCTTTACCTTGCATGTGAAGGACAGTAACGGCAACGATGTACCAGGAAGTCCTGCACCCGGCGCTGCCTCTCCCGGCACTACATATATTTTGCCTGCCGGCACCTATGTAGTCAGCGAAGAGCTCAGTACCGTGTATTCGGTCAGCTACAGCGGAGATTTTGATCATAGCGGCGGAAATGTCGTAACCTTGAACGCGGGCGACAACAAGACGGTCGTTGTGATCAACGATGATTTGGAATACGAGGGAGGTTCCCTTGCGACGCTTTATGTCATCAAGAAGGTAATCAATAATAATGGAGGCACGGCTATTGCAAGCGACTTCAAGCTTCATGTGCAGGATACGGGCGGCAAAGATGTTGTAGGCAGTCCTGCTTCGGGCGTGGAGTCTCCCGGCAAAAAATATACGCTGGCAGCCGGCGTTTATCGGGTCAGTGAAGCTCCGGCTCCCGGATACACGGTCAGCTACAGCGGGAATCTGAACACGAACGGGACGGTCACCTTATCACCGGGTTCGGTCAAAACGGTTATCGTAACGAATGACGACAATGCTACGCCTTTCCCGAGTCCTACTGTAACTCCAACACCGACGGGTTCCCCAACCCCTACCGCAACTCCCAAACCAACCCCGACACCATCGCCTTCTCCAACCGTTTCACCGACTCCTACGGCAAAGCCAACTTCAACGCCGGCGTCTACTCCAACCGGTTCTCCTTCACCTACGCCAACGCCCGCAACTTCGCCATCGCCTACACCTCCGCCTGGGGACGAACCGGCCAGAATTGAGTTCCCGTACGGCTACATTAATGGGTATGACACTGGCGCGGTAGGGGTGGGCGATCCTCTGACACGAGAGCAAGTAGCCGCCTCGCTTTACCGCATTTTCAAGCAAGCGGGTACTACTGATGGGTATATGAAGCCGACCGTGTCGGATTTCACGGATTTGGAGACGGACCGATGGTCGTTTGCAGCGATCGAGTATATGGTCAGCATCGGGGCGATTCCCAAGGGAGTTACCGTGAGGCCGACTGAGCCTGTGACCAGAGGAGAGATGGCGAAGATCATAGCGATGTCGCATAAAATGACCGACAAGGCCAGCATCGTGCAGTTCCCCGATTTGCCGGCGTCGCACTATTATTTCGACTATGTCAATATGATTGTGAATTACGGGTTGCTGCAAGGATATCCGGACGGTACGATCCAACCTGACGGACTGATCACAAGAGCGGAATACATTACAATGGTGAATCGGTTTATCGGACGAGACGCGAGGTACAACGTGCAAGGCTACCCCAGCCTTTACAATGACTTGGACTATACCCACTGGGCTTTCGCCGATATCCAGCGAGCTTCGTTCGGCTTCACCTCGGTGCCCGATGAGAATGGCTTCTTCCAGGTGGACCTCAGCATAGACATCTCCAAGGCTGATTTGGATACTTGAGACGGCTTTTGTCGATTTATCACGATTGCTTATGAATCCAATAAGATCATTTGTCTTGTTCCGCGAGCCTAAGCGTGGTACGGTATTAGGGTTAATAGCTCTAATTTTATCAGAATGATCGGATTTCTCACGACAATCGAGCGAGGTGTGTAGGATTCATGCTTCAAGTAACGAACAGTCCGTTTCAGCAAGATCAAGTAGATTTGCTTAACCGCTTGCTGCCGACGCTTACGGAAGGACAAAAAATTTGGTTAAGCGGCTATTTGTCCGCGCTTCACAATGCAACAACTGTGGCAGGGGCTCCTGCTCCTCAAGCAGCCGCTCCGGTATCCGCAGCCCCGGCCGTATCCCGCGAAGTGACCGTGCTCTTCGGCTCGCAGACCGGCAACAGCCAGAAGCTGGCGAAGAAGCTGGCGGGCAAGCTGCAGGGGCAACAATTCCAGGTCAGCGTTTCTTCGATGATCGACTTCAAAGCCAACACGCTGAAAAAAGTTCAGAACCTATTCGTGATCGTCAGCACCCACGGCGAAGGCGATCCGCCGGACAATGCTTTGTCGTTCCACGAATTTCTGCATAGCAAGCGGGCGCCTCAGGTAGAAGGCATGTCATTTTCAGTGCTGGCACTGGGCGATACCTCTTACGAGTTTTTCTGCAAAACGGGCAAAGACTTCGACACTCGTCTGGAAGAGCTGGGTGGCAAACGTCTCGTACCGCGCGTCGATTGCGACGTAGACTTCGACGAGCTGGCGAATCAATGGATCGACAACGTCGCAGCTTCGCTCAGCGAAGCGGGAGCCGGCGCGCAAGCGAGCGTTCCTGTCGGAGGCGGCACCTCTGTTCAACCTGCAGCCGCCACGGAATATTCGCGTTCGAATCCGCTGCAAGCCGTCGTGCTCGAGAACTTGAACCTGAACGGACGCGGCTCCGACCGCGAAACCCGTCACTTGGAAATTTCACTGGAGGATTCCAATCTCCAGTATGAAGCCGGCGACAGCCTGGGCATTTATCCGCAAAACCACCCGCGCCTCGTCGAGGAAATCATCGCGGCGATGGATTGGAGCGCGGACGAGCTGGTGCCGTTGCCGAAAAGCACGCAAGAAGTGTCTCTCAAGGAGGCGCTTACCAATTATTACGAGATTACCGTGCTGACGAAGCCGCTGCTCGAGCAAGCCGCCGCCCTCGCCCCGCACAGCAGCCTGCAAGAGCTCTTCGCCCCGGGCCGGGAGCAGGAGCTGAGGGACTATCTCAAAGGAAGAGACCTGCTGGATCTGGTGCAGGACTTCGATCTCGCCGGAGTGTCGGCGCAATTGTTCGTCGCCGTCCTGAGAAAACTGCCGCCGCGGCTTTATTCAATCGCCAGCAGCCCGAAGGCTTATCCGGGCGAAGCCCATCTGACGATCCGCAAAGTGGCGTACGAAGCCAACGGCCGTTACCGGTACGGCGTCTGCTCGACCCATGTGTCCGAGCGGTTGAAGCCCGGTCAATCGGTTCCCGTGTTTATTCAGGAAAATCCGAACTTCAAGCTGCCTGCCGATTCAGCCACGCCGATCATCATGATCGGGCCGGGGACCGGCGTCGCTCCGTTCCGCGCTTTCCTGGGCGAACGCGAGGAGGCGGGTGCGGAAGGCAAGAGCTGGTTGTTCTATGGGGATCAGCATTTCGCTTCTGACTTCCTATATCAAATCGAATGGCAACGCTGGTTGAAGGACGGCGTCCTGACACGTATGGATGTGGCCTTCTCCCGAGATACCGATCGGAAAATCTATGTCCAGCATCGGATGCTGGAGAAAAGCCGGGAGCTGTACGACTGGCTGCAGCAAGGCGCGGTCGTCTACGTCTGCGGAGACGAGAAGAAGATGGCGCATGACGTGCATGCGGCGCTCCTCGCCATTTTGCGTCAAGAAGGCGGCCTGAACGAGGAAGAGGCGGCAGCCTACATGACAAAGATGCAGCAGGACAAACGTTACCAACGGGACGTTTACTAATAAGGAACTCAGGAGCAAGGAGGCAGAGGCATGTCTGACAACAACTTACTATCGCCTAATAGCGCGCCGCATAGCGATGTCGAGGCGATCAAAAAGAGAAGCGACTATTTGCGCGGTACATTGACGGAGTCGCTGGTCGATCCGATTACCGGTTCGATCTCGGAAGACGACAACCGTTTGATGAAATTCCATGGCAGCTATATGCAGGACGACCGGGACGTGCGCAACGAGCGGAACAAGCAGAAGCTGGAGCCCGCCTTCCAATTCATGGTGCGCGTTCGCGCAGCCGGGGGCATCGTGACGCCGGAGCAATGGCTCATGATGGATCGGGTCGCACAGCAATATGCGAATGGCACGATTCGATTGACGACGCGTCAATCGTTCCAGCTGCACGGGGTCATCAAGTGGAGCATGAAAACCGTCATCCAGCAGGTGAACGAAGATCTGCTCACTACGCTGGCGGCCTGCGGCGACGTCAACCGCAACGTCATGTGCAATCCGAACCCTTATCAGTCGGAAGTACATGAGCAAGTGTACGAGTGGGCGGTTAAGCTGAGCAACCACCTCGACCCGCATACTCGCGCCTACCATGAGATTTGGCTCGATGAAGAGAAAGTGATAGACAGCCTCGCAGGAGTGGAGCAGGAGCCGATCTACGGACCGGTCTACCTCCCGCGTAAATTCAAGATCGGGATCGCCGTTCCTCCGGCCAACGAGGTGGACGTGTTCTCCCAGGACTTGGGCTATATCGCCATTCACGAAAACGGCAAGCTCCTCGGCTTCAACGTCGTCGTTGGCGGCGGGATGGGCATGTCGCACGGCGATCCGAAGACGTATCCGCAGGTGGCGCGGACGATAGGCTTCATCAAGCCGGAGCAGATGATCGAGCTTGGCGAGAAGACGGTTATGATTCAGCGCGACTACGGAGACCGGGCGGTGCGGAAGCATGCGCGGTTCAAATATACGATCGACGACCGCGGTCTCGAGTGGTTCATTGAAGAGCTGCAGCAGCGCCTCGGCTGGAAGCTGGAGGAAGCCCGTCCGTACACATTCGATCATAACGGCGATCGTTATGGTTGGGTGAAGGGCAGCAACAACAAATGGCACTTCACGATGTTCATCCAGAACGGCCGCGTGAAGGACGATGCGGAGCTTCAGCTGCTGACCGGCCTGCGCGAAATCGCCAAGGTGCATAACGGCGACTTCCGTCTGACGCCGAACCAGAATCTAATCATAGGCAACGTCAGCTCGCAGAAGAAGAAAAAGATCGAGCAATTGATCGAAACCTACGGCTTGACAGACGGTTCGGCATTGTCCGGGATGCGCAGAAATTCGCTTGCTTGCGTTGCCTTGCCTACTTGCGGACTGGCCATGGCGGAATCGGAGCGCTATCTCCCAACCTTGATCGATAAGCTGGAGCTGATCCTGGACGAAGCGGGACTTCGCCAAGAGGAGATTGTCATCCGGATGACCGGCTGCCCGAACGGCTGCGCCCGTCCGATGCTGGCTGAAGTATCCTTTATCGGGAAAGCGCCAGGCAAGTACAACTTGTATTTAGGCGGCGGCTATGCCGGTCAGCGGCTTAACAAGCTGTATCGTGAAAATATCGGCGAAACCGAGATTTTGAGCGAACTGAAGCTGATCCTGAACCGGTTTGCGAAGGAGCGGGAAGACGGCGAGCATTTCGGCGATTTCTGCATTCGCGCAGGCTATGTCAAGGAAGTTCGCGACGGTATGGATTTTCACGGGTAATGCGTAATTTAAAAGCCTCCTTCCCGGTGTTGACGGGAGGGAGGCTTTTGGCATTCAGCTGAAAGTCAGAACACCGGGTCCACAAACCAAACCTCAAGCCCGCTGTCGCAAGGCTTCCCGGTTTCGTAAGAGATGTTGCCGAGAGCGGGGATAAAAGATTGCCAGCCTTGCTCCTTCTCTTGCGGGGCAGAAGCTCTCACACAGCGCATAGCGGCTTCCAGCAAGCGGCTGCCGTCTTCCAGCGCCAGCTCCCACATATCCCACACGCTCTCCGTAAACGTCTCCTCCGGTACGGCGGGATGATGCCAGACAGCTCGAGCTTCGTTCATAATATCGATCGCCGGCGGATTTTTCTCGGCCACCAGCTTGCGGATGTAACCTCCGGTAAGGGCGCGCTTCCAGCCGTAAGGATCATGAAACAGCCTTTGCCCCCGCAGCATGTCGCGGTAAGCGTCGTTCCAGTCTTGAGCGCCGAGCGGTTCGGCGAGGGTTGGGAAATAATGACCCGTCACCGCCAATAATAGCGAGGTGACGCTTTCCGGCAGCCGAGGACCCGCATCCAGCTCGCGCCAGACCGGCGTCCGCCACGTTTCGAGCCCCAGCCTCTGTCTCACAATCAGCGTATCCATCAGAATCTCGAATCGCTGATGATCCCACTTCCGGAAGCCGGAGCGATAGAAGACATATGGATGCATGTTGCGATCCAGCACATGGTGCGTCAGGAAGCCAAGTACATAGATCAGCGCTGGATCTGTTGCCGGACGGCCTGTGACGGAACGGACCATATAGCTCAGCACCGGCCCGCATTGCGAGCTGTGCATCGCACCGCCTAGCGCCGGCATGCCCAGCCCTCGCTGCAAGGGAAGGAAGCGATGATAGAACAGCAGATCGGGACCCTGGCAGCCGACCCGGAACAGATTTCTCAGCTTGCGATCGCTCAGCTCGACCGCGACATCTGGCGCCACTTGCTGTAGCAGCTGTTCGCCGAACAGGAAGTGCGTCCAAATATTAGGCATGTACGGGCACGTCGAGCGGAACGAGCTTCAAGGCGTTGCCGGAGTAAATTTTGTTCAAGACGTCTTGCGGCAGGTCAAGTTCGCCAAGCACCTCTTGATGGACATTATCGAAGTAATCGCGGGCATACAGGATGCGGTCTTGGAATTCCAGCATGAATTCCCTGGCGAAGCCGAGATCGCGACGGAACGCATTCGCCCCGGAGCCTGCAGAGATGTCGCAGTACAAGTTCGGGTAATTGCGAAGCATCTCGGTTACTTTGCCTCCTGGCAGCACAGGGCCTTTCGGATAGGAGAGCTTGTCGAACTGATCGTCTCCCGAAATATGCGCCCAGAAGCCCGGAGCATGGCCGAGGAAGATCGTTTCGGGGCAAGCCGCGACTGCACGCTCGAACGACCCGATTCCGCCGCCGTACCACCAATTCGGCCGCGGATATTTCCGCCCGGTATCGAATTCATAGTCGATATGCACGATAACCGGGAGTCCCTTCTGACCGCAGAACCGGAACATTCGGATCGCGTCGGGATTGTCGTACATCATGCGGAGCTTGATCTCGCCATAGATGCGTACGCCGAACATGCTGATCGCATAGTCCAGCTTGTCGATGGCATCGGGACGCCGTGGGTCGGGCGCATACCCGAGGATGAACTTATCGGGATACTGTCGGGCGTACGCAGCGCAGCGGGCAAAGGAAATCGGACCGTGTTCCCCGATATCGGGCACGACGCGTTTGTAATGAGGATCGTACTCGTCCTCCGGACATTCCCAACTGATCAGCCACGTTTTGTCGATGTTGTATTTCGCCATGTTTTCCAGAAACCGCTCCACATTGTATCCGTACCAATCCGGGTGGTTGTGCGCGTCGATAATCATCAAATCGTCTCCCATCGTCTCTAGTGATTGCAGTACTTGATAGGTACATTGTACAAGTTAGATACAAGCATAGGCAATATGCAGTTTTTGAATAAGAGTAGAAATTCGACAATAAGAATGGCACAATAGGAAGTACAGATTGCTTAGAAGTAATTAATTATATACTCGAGAGGATGGACATCAATGGCTTTACTGCATGTACATTTCCCTTCACCCGCACTAGGCATCGCTGCGTCGATGGAGGTTATCTTGCCTGATCCGCAGCCTGAGATCGCTTCGGATCCGAACCGCAAGCTGCCGACTTTGCTTCTCCTGCACGGGCTGTCTGACGATCACTCGGCGTGGGTGCGACGCACGTCAATCGAGCGGTATGCCGCCGGGAGAAATATCGCCATCCTCATGCCGGCGGTCAATCGCAGCTTTTATACCGACATGGAGTACGGAGCTGCTTATTGGACGTTTGTGAGCGAGGAGCTGCCGGCGACGGCTCGATCGTATTTTCCGTTGTCAGACAAACGAGAGGATAATTTCGTAGCAGGATTGTCGATGGGCGGGTACGGAGCGTTCAAGTTGGCATTGACGCATCCGGATCGGTACGCCGCCGCGGCCAGCTTGTCCGGTGCGCTCGATATCGTCGCCAGAGCGGCCCATTTTACGAAGGACTACAGAAACATCTTCGGGGAGCAGGCGGACCAGCTCGAGGGAAGCAAACATGACGTGTTCCATTTGGCCAGCCAGGCGGTCGCCTCAGGTGCGCCGATGCCGAGCTTGTTCCAGGCGTGCGGAACGGAAGATTATTTGTACGCAGACAACCAGAGGTTCCTGGGGCATGCTCGAGAGCTCGGATTGCCGCTTGCTTACGAGGAAGAAGCCGGAGCGCATAATTGGGCTTATTGGGATATGAAAATAAGTCGGGTGTTGGACTGGTTGCCGGCAGCAGGGAAATAGTTTTGATGGAAAATAAAACCGCTGGAGCTCCGTATGGCTCCAACGGTTTTATTTGGTTTACTCCGGAAGCTCCTCGTCATAAGCGTCGAATTCGTCCCGGGTCCGATCTTGCTCCCCGAGCGATTGCTGCATATCCGACGAAAATTCGTTCCGGTACTGGTCGATCCGGGAAGGATGCCCGGCGATGCCGCCGTCGTTGTCCGGTTTGTTGTTGCGCCCATTCATCGTGGTGCTCACCTCCTTGTCGTTCGAACCCTTATAGCGTTTGCCAATTGGCTGGAGAATCATACCTCGGGTGGAAAGTGTATTTCCGGATGCAATTCGTATATACTCGGGGGGAATAACATTTCCGAAGGAGAAAAAAGAGATGATAAGTGCGCTGAAACCGGAACTGAACCGGACTTACATATTGGAGCTGCTGGAGAAGCTGTTGAACACGCCGAGTCCTAGCGGATTTTGCATGGAAATCATGATGCTGATTCGCGCGGAAGCCCAGAAGCTGGGGTATGCGGTGGAAATGACGCCGAAAGGCAACGCGATCATTACGGTCCCGGGGGAACAGGAAGGGGAAACGATCAGGCTGACGGCGCATGTCGATACGCTCGGCGCGATGGTGAGGGCCATCAAACCGAACGGCATGCTGCGCATGACGCCGATCGGAGGCTACGCCATGCAGACCGTGGAGGGAGAATACTGCCGGATTCATACTCGCAGCGGGCGGACCTACGAGGGAACGGTCCTCTCGACGAAGCCGTCCGTGCATGTGTACCCCGATGCGAGAGACTTCAAGCGGGAAGAAGCGAACATGGAAGTGCGAATCGACGAGCTCGTGAAGGATAAAGCCGGGGTGGAAGCACTCGGCATAGGGGTTGGCGACTACATCTCCTGGGACCCGAGGACGAGGCTGCTGCCGAACGGCTGGGTCAAGTCGAGGCACTTGGACGACAAGGCCAGTATGGCCGGTTTGTTCGGGCTGCTGGAATGGCTGAAGCGGGAAGGGCGGAAGCCGCAGAGGACGGTAAAAGTAATCATCTCGACGTACGAGGAAGTGGGGCATGGGTCGTCCTTCATTCCAGCGGATATCTTCGAGATGATCGCCGTCGACATGGGAGCGCTGGGCGACGACCTGTCCGGAACGGAGCTGGACGTCTCCATCTGCGCGAAGGATTCGTCCGGGCCCTACGACTACAACATGACATCGCGGCTCATCGAGCTGGCGAAGCGGGAAGGGCTGCCTTATGCGGTCGACATTTACCCGCAATACGGCTCGGACGCTTCGGCGGCGCTCCGCGGAGGCAGCAACATTCGCGCCGCGCTGGTCGGACCGGGCGTGCACGCCTCGCACGGCATGGAGCGGACGCATGCCGACGCGATCATGAACACAGCGGTGCTGCTGCTCGCTTATATTATGGAGCCGATGACGCCGTAACTTCGCTCTTGCGCTCCGAACGCAGGAAGATCCCGGCGCCGATGAGCAGCAGCACGGCGGAGCCGAGCTGCGAGGCCGACAGTCGCTCGCCCAGGAACAAAGCGGCTTCGACTTCGGACCAGCGGATATTCAAGTTGTACGCTAGTCAGCGGTAGATTGCAAGAAACGCTCGCGGATGCGGGCCAATGCTTCCGGATCCGAAACGGCGTCGAACGCGGTAAGGGCGAGCGCTTGTGCCGCCAGCACCATCCCCTGCATCGCGCGTGCCGACATCGCCTGATCGCGGAATTCTTTCGTGTGCAGCAAATGACGCTCGTCGATGATCTGCACGAACGGGTGAATCGACGGGCATCGCCTGGAGACGTTGCCGAGATCGAGCGAGCCGTTGTCCTTGCCGCTGTAGATTTGACCTTCCTCGACGCCGAGCGCCAGCAGATTCGCGCTGAACAGCTCCGAGAGAGGCTCGTTCGTAATCAGCTCATCGTAAGCGTATTCGTAGTTTGAGGTCCGGAGAGTACAGCCTGTAGCCAGCGCAGCGCCTTCCGCTACACGCAGCACCTTCTGCACGACTTCGTCGGTATGAGGCCGATTAGCGGAACGGATGTAGAAGTCGGCCGATGTGTAGTCCGGTATAATGTTAGGCGCCTTGCCGCCCTCTTTAATGACGCCGTGAATTCGTACATGAGAAGCCAATTGCTGCCGCAGAGCATTGATTCCGCCAAAGAGCAGCAGCATCGCGTCGAGCGCATTGATGCCCTCATGCGGGCTGGCGGCGGCATGGGCCGGTTTGCCGAAATATTCGAAGCGTAGGGCGTCCATCGCCAGCGAGCTGCCCGACTTCTCGTGACGATAATAGGGATGACCCATCAGCGCGATGTCCACATCGTCGAATAAGCCGGCGTCCGCCATCGGTACTTTGGCGCCTTTCGTCTCCTCTGCCGGGGTACCATAAACGCGGATTTCGCCGCCTACCCGTTCGATGACCGCCTTCAGACCTACGGCCGCCAGCATGCTCATCGAGCAGATCAGATGATGGCCGCATGCATGCCCGAGCTCCGGAAGCGCGTCATACTCGCACAGGAAAGCGACGGTCGGACCCGGCTTAGCCGCCCGATACGTGCCGATGAAGGCAGTCTCGAGGCCCAGCACCGGAGCTTCGACCTCGAAGCCTTGCGCGCGCAGCTCGCCGGTCAGCTTCTCGAAGGCCAGAAACTCTTGATGCCCAAGCTCGGGATGCTCGCCGATGAATAGCGAGATCGCGATGAAGCGGTCCGCTTGATTGTTAATGCGGTTAATTATCTCGTCTCTCATGCTCATGATTCGGCACTCCTCGCCGTTAAGGTTCACTCCTTTCATTGTATACCAAACCGTCGGCAAGGGCCAATTTCGGGAACGCTCCTCTTAAATTTCGCCTAGAGAATGCCCAATTGCTCCTTCGTTACATAAACTGTAACAAGATGCTGGCGGATAGGAGGAACGATGGAATGAAGCAGCAGGAGTATCATTATGCCGCTATCGGAGATTCGCTTACCGCGGGATTCGGAGTGCTGCCCGAGCAAGGCTTCGCCGCAAAGCTCCATGAGCTGGCAGAACGGGAGCTTGGGTGCAAAGTTCATTTCTACAACGCAGGTGTGACGGGAGCGACGGCGGGGGAGACGCTGGAGCTGGTGCAACAAGACCAGGCATTACGGGAAAAGTTGGAGCTCGCCGATTTGATAACGGTTACGTGCGGGGGGAACAACTTGATCCAGGCGGCCAAGCGGTTTTATCTCGACGGAGAGACCGGCCATCTGAAGGCGGCCCTGATCGAATACAGCACGCATATGCGCCAGCTGGTGCGAGAGGTGAAGCGGCTTAAGGCGGTCAGCTCCAAGCCCTATTTGATTCGGTTGATCGGACTTTACAACCCGCTGCCTGAATTTGATGATGCGGTTTTTTGGGTGCAGCGGTTCAATAAGCATTTGAACCGGCTCGCCAAGGAGCCGGTTCAAGCGGTGGACGTCTATAGCGCGTTTCTGACACGCGAGGAGGAGCTGCTCTCAGACGATCAGTTCCATCCGAATGCCGACGGCTACAGGCTACTGGCCGACGAGACGCACCGGCTCGGCTATGATCCGCTGCTGGAGGAGTAGACTATCCGGCAGAAGCTTCTCGAAGCAGAGCCGTCAGCTTCGGGACGACATCGAACAAATCGGCTACGATGCCGTAATCGGCTACTTGGAAGATAGGCGCTTCCGGGTCTTTGTTGACCGCGACGATCACCTTGGAGGCGCTCATCCCGGCCAAGTGCTGAATGGCGCCGCTTATACCGCAGGCGATGTAGACGTCCGGCGTGACGACTTTGCCGGTCTGCCCGATCTGCAGCGCATAGTCGCAGTAGCCGGCATCGCAGGCGCCGCGCGAAGCACCGACCGCGCCACAGAGCGCCTCAGCGAGCTCGTAGAGCGGCCGGAACCCTTCGGCGCTCTTCACGCCGCGGCCGCCGGAGACGATGACGCCCGCCTCGGACAGATCGGCGCGCCCGGCCGGCTTCTGCGAGCGGTGCAGCACGCGGACGCGCGGCTCGGCTGGCGGCGCGTAGGGGACAAGCTCCAGCTCGGCGTGGAGCGTTTGCTCCAGCGGTTCGGCCGCGATGTTGTTCGGCCGGACGGTGACTACGAGCGGCCCTGCCGCGGCGGTCCGGGTTTCCATTGCTTTGCCGGCATAGATCGGTCGGGTGAACAGGACTTCGTCGCCGCGCCGCTCTACGGCTACGATGTCGGAGATTTGCCCGGTGCCGGCGCCCAGAAATTCGGCGATCGCCGGGGCGGCGTCGCGGCCGACCGGGGTGTGTCCGAACAGGACGACGCCCGGCGAGAGCCGGTCGACGAGCGGCTTCAGCGCGGCGATATACTGCTCCGCGGTCGGCTGCGCAAGATCATCGTGCGCTACTGCGTAGACGCGGGAGGCGCCATAACCGGCAAGCTGCGCCGCAGCGGCCTGCAGCTCGCTCTCCAGGCCGGCACCGCATACGATGGCGGCCTCGACTACAGCGTCGCCAGCCGCACAGCTTCTTGCCGCCGACAATGTCTCCAACGCAACCTTGCGCAGCATGCCGTCACGCAGCTCGGATATGACAAGCAATCGGTTAGTGTTCATTCCCATATGTTTCGTTCCTCCTTGCTAATTCTCACACCCGATAATCAAGAGATTAGTGCGAATGACTCCAAAATGGTCGAAGCGGCAGGTTGTAATCGAATTAGTCCATTTTTGCACCAATTCGGATTGGAAGCGGCTATGATCGTATCATTAGTCGCCGAGCTTCGCGTGCACCTTCAACAGCTCCGCCAGCTGCCGCACCTGCTCATCCAGCTCTCCTTGCAGCAGCTTCCCCGCTTGGCGTGAAGGGGGGAGAGCGACGGCGACTGTTCGAGTCGCAGCCTCCAGCTCGGTAGACGCCAATCCGAGTTCATCTGCGGCAATGACGCGAAACGGCTTTTTCTTCGCCTTCATAATGCCCGGCAAGGAAGGATACCGCGGCTCGTTCAAGCCTTGCTGCGCGGTGAAGAGCGCGGGGATGCGCACCTCGAGCGTCTCGGTCGCGCCTTCGACATCGCGCTCCGCTACGGCGACCTCGCCGCCGCCCTGCACCTCGAGCTTCGTAATCGCCGTCACGTGCGGAATGCCAAGTCGGGCCGCTACGCGGATCGCCACTTGTCCGCCGCCCTGGTCGATCGAGAAGAAGCCGCCCAGCACGAGGTCGGGTTTGTCGGCTTGCAGCTGCGCGAAGAGCAACGCGGCGAGGACGGCCTCGTCAGCCGTCCGCCCGGCAGGCGGCTCGATGCGGACGGCTTCGTCCGCCCCCATCGCGAGCGCGGTGCGAAGCGCCTCGGCGGCTCGTTCGGGGCCGACGGAGATGACCGTCACCTTGCCGCCATGGGCATCGCGCAGCCGGATCGCTTCTTCGACGGCATATTCGTCGTACGGGTTGATGATGAATTTGACCCCGTCCTCCTCGATTTTCCCGGCGGTCAGCTTGATTTTTTCCTCCGTATCAAACGTCATTTTCAATAAAACCGCAATTTGCATAATTCCATGCTCCTTTCCCCAATGAGGCTTCTTCAACGCTCGATCGCGAGCAAGAAAAAATCGACAGTGCCGTCCACCTGCGCCGACAGCGAGTAGGGCCGCTCCGCGATCAGCCACGTCGTCACGACCTCATCCATCGCGCCGAACAGCAAATGCCGGATCAGCTTTACGTCCAGATCGTCCCGGAACACTTTCATTTCCATTCCTTTCAGCAGCACCTGCTCGATCAGCCGAATGTACGGCTTCACCGCATGGCCGATCGCCCGTCGCAGCTCCAGGTCGCTCTGCCGCAGCTCGATCTGCGTCACCATCGCCAGCGCCCGATTGCGTTCCAGCTCCGTATAATGGATGCGGCACATCGTCCGGATTGCGTCGCGCGGATGGTCCGACTGGCTGACGCTTTCGCGGAATTTGTCCACGAGCTCGCCCAGCTTGCCCCGGATCAGGGTGATCAGGATGTCTTCCTTGCTCTTGAAGTACAAGTAAATCGTGCCGTCTGCTACGCCCGCCGCCTTGGCGATCCGGGAGACGGGGGCGCGGTGGTAGCCGAGCTCGGCGAATACTTGCAGCGCGGCTTCCAGGATGAGCTCGGATTTATCCTTCATTTTTCCAGTCATGGGACCACCCTTACGCCTCATAAGTTTCTACTACGATGAATGAACGCTCATTCAGTCGATCTTCGGTATATGTGTATGACCCGGAGCCGGGGAATAGAAACAGACAGGCTCGAGTCGGAGAGAACCGGGAGGAGGGGAAGCGCAGGCATGCTGTGGAAAGGGCTGAACGCGGTGCTTGCGGGCGCGGTAGCGGGAGCGGGGTTCGTTCTGTTCGTCAAGGCGGCGTATCATCGCATGTTGTATATGAAGCTGGGGCGAGAGTCCTCGGGAGGGAGGACGAATTCGGCTCCGCTTGGTCCCGACGGAAAAAGCCCGGAATCCGGAGAAACGAGCGGTGGAGGCGTCCGCGACTGGCTGAGGCAAGTGCTGGGGCATCGCAAGCTGCTTCACGATTGGCGGAGCGGGCTGATGCATCTGCTGCTGTTTTACGGCTTTCTGGCACTCCAGCTTGGGGCGGTTGATATGATTTGGAAAGGGCTTACAGGTCACGCGCTGCCATTTCCGGCGTACGAGTGGTTTCTGTTCAGCCAGGAGCTGACGGTTGTGATTGTGCTGCTGTCGGTGATTTACGCAGGGTACCGCAGGTATGTCGAGCAATTGAAACGGTTGAAACGTGGCTGGAAGCCATCGCTGGTGCTGCTCTTCATCGGCGGTTTGATGATAGCCATCCTGTTCACGCTCGCGTTCGACAGGCTGCTGGAGCAGCAATCGAGCTATACATGGAAAGCGCCGATCGCTTCCGCAATCGCGTATGGGCTGGCCGCTTGGCCGAAATGGGTGGTTTCATCGGCTTATTACACTTTTTGGTGGCTGCATCTGATCATCTTGTTGAGTTTCCTTGTTTATATCCCGCAATCCAAACATTTTCACCTAATCACCGCTCCGGTCAATCTATGGTGGAAAAGGAACGACAAACGGGGAAAGCTGGAGGCGCTCGACCTGGAAGCGGAGGACGTTGACACGTTCGGAGTCGGTCGGGTCGAAGATTTTACTCGCAAGCAGCTGCTTGATCTGTACGCCTGTGTCGAATGCGGCCGCTGTACGAATGTGTGCCCCGCCGCCTCCACCGGCAAGCTGCTGTCCCCCATGCATCTGATCGTTAAGCTTCGCGACCATCTGACGGAGAAAGGCGCTGCAATTACATCGCGTTCACCTTGGATGCCGGCTCTCGCCTTCGGCAATGGAGTGAGCGGCAGCCACCGGTTTCACACAGAGGATACGGCTATGGATAAGGGTGATGGTACAGCATTAGACATTGCTCCGACGATGCTGCGTCAGAAGTTAGGCTGGCAACAGGCTGAGGGGGCTTCCGCCGCAGAAGCTGCTTTAGTAGGCGACGTAATGACAGAGGACGAAATATGGGCCTGCACCACATGCCGCAGCTGTGAGGAGCATTGCCCGGTCGGCAACAGCCACGTCGATAAGCTGGTGGACATGCGCCGCCACCTCGTCTTGATGGAGGGAAGCCTGCCGACGGACGGCCAGCGCGCCATGACGAACATCGAACGGCAAGGGAATCCATGGGGGCTGAACCGTAACGACCGGGCCAAATGGCTGGAGGCGGAGCGGCTGCCGACGGTGAAGCAAAATCCGAGCTTCGACTATTTGCTGTTCGTGGGTTCGATGGGCGCATATGACCGCCGGACCCAGAAGGTGATGCGCGCGCTTGTCCGACTGCTGGCGGAAGCTGGGGTCAACGTCGCCGCACTGGGCAATGAAGAGCGCAACTCCGGCGATACGCCGCGCAGACTCGGCAACGAAATGCTGTTCCAGCAGCTGGCGGCGGACAATATCGCGACCTTCGAGAAATATGGCGTGCGCCGCATCGTGACTGCATGTCCGCATACGTACAATATTTTGAAAAACGAATATCCGGATTTCGGCTTGCAGGCCGAAGTGCTGCATCATACGGAGCTGCTCGCCGCGCTGCTGCGGGAAGGAAGGCTCAAGCCGACGTTTGCGGTCGAGGCGCGAGTGACCTATCACGATTCCTGCTACCTGGGGCGCTACAACGGCGCATTTGATCCGCCGAGGGAAATTCTGCGGGCAATCCCGGGTGTGGAAGCGGTGGAGATGGCCGCTTCACGGGAGCATGGGTTATGCTGCGGGGCGGGCGGCGGCCGTATGTGGATGGAGGACGACACCGGCACCCGCGTGAATGTGGCGCGCGTAAGCCAGGCGCTCGCCGTAAAGCCCGACGTGATCGGGAGCGCCTGTCCGTATTGCTTGACGATGATGGAAGACGGCACGAAGCAGCTGGAAGCCGAGGAACGGGTGAAAGCCCGCGACGTGGCCGAGCTGCTGGCGGAATCGGTATTCGGAGGGGAGGCGATTCGATGAGAACGATCAACAAAGCGGCGGTGATCGGCTCGGGCGTGATGGGGTCCGGCATCGCCGCGCATTTGGCCAATGCCGGCTTGACCTGCCTGCTGCTGGACTTGCCGCCGGGCGTGCTGACGCCGCAGGAGACGGCCGCCGGGTACAGCCTGAGCCATCCGGCTGTCCGCAACCGGCTGGCGACGGATGCGATTGCGAAACTCAAGAAGACGAATCCGGCGCCGCTCTACGACGAGCGCTTTGCGGAGCGGATCCGTCCCGGCAATTTGGAGGATGACCTGCCGCAGCTGGCGGATGTCGACTGGATCATAGAGGTCGTGACGGAGCGGCTGGATGTGAAACGAAGCGTCATGGCGTTCATCGAACAAGTGTGGAAGCCCGGAATCATCGTGTCGTCGAATACTTCGGGCATCTCCATCGAAGCGATTGCCGCCCCCTGCGGGGAGGAGCTTCGCCAGCATTTTATGGGAACCCATTTCTTCAATCCGCCCCGTTATATGCCGCTCGTCGAAGTGATTCCGGGGCCGGATACGTCGCCCGGACTTGTGGGCGGGATGAAGAGGTTTATCGAAAAAGTGCTGGGCAAAGGCGTCGTTGTCGCCAAGGACACGCCGAACTTCATCGCCAACCGGATCGGGACGTACGGTTTGCTCGTGACGCTGGACGAGATGCTGCAAGGCGGTTATTCGGTCGAGGAAGTGGATGCCGTGACCGGACCGGCGCTCGGTCGCCCGAAAAGCGCCACGTTCCGCACATTGGATCTGGTCGGTCTGGATACATTCCTTCATGTCGCGGATAATGTGTTCCAACGATCGGATTCGATCGCGGAGAAAGCGGTGTTCCAGACGCCTCCTCTGCTCGAAGCGCTGGTGAAGCGAGGCTGGATCGGCGAGAAAGCGGGGCAAGGCTTTTACAAGAAAACGACAGGTCCGTCAGGGCGCGTAATTGTTTCGTTAAATCCGGAGACGCTTGAATACCGACCTGGGCCGGCCGGGAAGATAAGCTCGCCCGCGATGGAAGAGGCCAAAGCGGCGAAGGGAGCGGCGGCGAAAACAAGAGCGTT
This sequence comes from Paenibacillus koleovorans NBRC 103111, assembly GCF_004000845.1. GTDB lineage: Bacteria > Bacillota > Bacilli > Paenibacillales > NBRC-103111 > Paenibacillus_AA > Paenibacillus_AA koleovorans. The sequence continues at coordinate 93,662 of NZ_BIMA01000002.1, read as the reverse complement.
GATCCATGGCGACGCCGACGACCGTTATGCACAGCTTGCTTGGAATATCATGAAGCGCGTCTGGCTTTATGCGGCGGAACGGCTAGGTGAAATCGCCGACTCGATTCCGGATATCGATCAGGCAATGAAGAGGGGCTTCAACTGGGAGCTGGGGCCGTTCGAGGCGTGGGACGCCGCTGGGTTGCTCGAGACGGTCGCCCGGATGGAGCAGGAAGGACTCGTACTCCCCGATTGGCTGCACAGCTGGCTGAAAGTAGGGCGAACGTCGTTCTATGACGAGACTCGCGACGGCAGGCGGTGGGTGGCGGCTGCGACAAGCGCCGGACCCGTTTACCGGGAGCTGAAGGACAATCCGGAGTTTTTGTCGCTTCACCGGATCAAAGAGCGGGGCGGCGTCATCACAGGTAACGCGGGCGCCAGTCTGATCGATCTGGGCGACGGCATCGCCTGCCTGGAGTTCCACTCCAAGAGCAATGCGATCGGAGCGGACATTCTCGCGATGATCAGCCGCAGCGTCGACGTGGTGAAGGCGAACTATAACGCGCTGGTCATCGCGAACGAGGGCCGCAACTTCTGCGTAGGCGCAAATCTCATGCTGCTGCTGATGGAGGCGCAGGACGAGGCTTGGGACGAAGTCGATCGCATCATCCGGACGTTCCAGGATTCGATGATGAGGCTGAAAGGGCTCGGCAAGCCGGTCGTCGCCGCGCCTCACCGAATGACGCTGGGCGGCGGGGTAGAGGCCTGTATGCCTGCCGACCGAGTAGTCGCCGCAGCGGAGACGTACTACGGCCTCGTAGAGGCTGGGGTTGGCCTCATTCCGGCCGGCGGCGGCTGCAAGGAGCTGGCGCTGCGGATCAGCGAGGCGTGGCACGTCTGGAACGCCCCGGAGCTTGATGTGCAGCCGCTCCTGAACAAGGCGTTCGAGACGGTCGGGATGGCCAAGGTATCGGGCAGCGCGCATGAAGCCGCCCGCCTCGGCCTGCTGAGGCCGACGGACCGGATCGTCCTGCAGCCGGAGCGGCTGTTGTACGAGGCGAAGCGCTCGGCGCTCGCGTTGGCCGCGGAAGGCGCTCGCAAGACGCCGCCTGCGGCGAACCGCATCCGCGTGGCGGGCGCGCCGGGCAAGGCGGTGCTCGAGCTCGGCGCCTACACGCTGCGGCAAGGTCGCTATATCAGCGACCACGATTACAAGATCGCCCGCAAGCTTGCGCATGTGCTAGCCGGCGGCGACTTGCCAGCGGGTACGCTCGTCAGCGAGCAGCATATGCTCGATCTCGAGCGCGAAGCGTTCCTGAGCCTGTGCGGCGAGCCGAAGACCCAGCAGCGCATGCAGCATATGCTGTCCACCGGCAAGCCGCTGCGCAACTAACGAAAGGAGGCGAATGCCATTGCCAGGCGCTAAACATGGAACATCGGCGGCGAATCCGCGCGATGCGGTGATCGTCGCGGTCGCCCGCACCGCAGTCGGCCGCGGCAAACGGGGCTCGCTTGCGGAGACGCGGGCCGAGGATCTCGGCCGCGCGGTGCTGCAAGCGGTCGTCGAACGCACGCCCGGCTTCACGGCCGACGCGGTCGAGGACATCGTCATCGGCTGTGCGATGCCGGAGGGCGAGCAGGGCTTGAACTTCGCCCGCATCATGGCGCTGTACGCCGGATTTCCCGTCACCGTACCCGCGATCACGGTGAACCGCTTCTGCTCGTCCGGCCTGCAGGCGATCGCTTATGCCGCCGACCGCATCCGGCTGGGCGAGGCGGCGGCGGTGATCGCCGGCGGAGTAGAGAGCATGAGCCATGTGCCGATGAGCGGCTTCAAGCTGTCGCCGCATCCCGGCATTCTCGAGAAGCAGCCGGAAATCTACATCGGCATGGGCCATACCGCAGAGAACGTCGCCCGCCAATACGGCATCAGCCGGGAGGACCAGGACCGGTTCGCGCTGTCGTCGCATCGCAAGGCCGCCGCAGCCGCAGCGGCGGGGAAGTTCGACGACGAGATCGTCCCGGTCGCGCTTCCGGTCCCTGCCTTTGCCGGCAAGCTGAGGGCACAGCCGCGCGTATTCGCCCGCGACGAATGCGTCCGCGAGGACACGTCGCTCGAGGCGCTGGCGAAGCTGCCGCCGTCGTTCGCGGCTGGCGGCACAGTCACGGCGGGCAACGCCTCGCCGGTCAGCGACGGCGCTGCGGCCGTACTGCTCATGAGCCGCGAGGAGGCGGACCGGCGCGGCCTCGAGCCGCTCGCCGCCTTCCGCTCCTTCGCCTTGGCCGGCGTCCCGCCCGAAGTGATGGGCATCGGCCCGGTTGAGGCGATCCCGAAGGCGCTGCGGCTGGCCGGCATCACTCAAGACGATGTCTCGCTGTTCGAGATCAACGAGGCATTCGCCTCGCAATGTCTTGCTATCATCCGCGAGCTGGCGATCCCGGAAGAGCGCGTCAACGTGAATGGCGGAGCGATTGCCCTCGGCCATCCGCTAGGCTGTACCGGCACGAAGCTGAGCGTCTCGCTTGTGCAAGAGCTGCGGCGACGGGGCGGCGGCTATGGCGTCGTGACGATGTGCATCGGCGGCGGCATGGGAGCGGCGGGGGTGTTCGAGGTTTACGGCGGCGGCGAGCCGGGCAACTAACAGAGGAGGCGAACGCGAACGATGGCAACTCGAATTGCAGGAGGCAGCTTCGTGCTGGCGCAGCCGGCGGCGCCGGCGATCATGACGCCGGAGGATTTGACCGAGGAGCAGCGAATGATCGGGGACACGACGGCGGAGTTCGTGGACGGTTCCGTCCTGCCGCACGACGAGGAGCTGGAGAAGCTGAACTACGAGCTGACCGTCAAGCTGATGCGGCAAGCCGGGGAGCTTGGCCTGCTCGGCGTGGATGTGCCGGAAGCCTATGGCGGCCTCGGCCTCGACAAGGTCAGCTCGACGGTCATCAGCGAGAAGCTGGCGAAGGCTTCTTCCTTCGCGCTCTCCGTCGGCGCGCATGTCGGCATCGGCACGCTGCCGATCGTCTTCTTCGGCTCGCGCGCGCAGAAGGAGAAGTACTTGCCGGAGCTCGCCACCGGCGAGAAAATCGCCGCCTATTGCCTGACGGAGCCGTCTTCCGGCTCCGACGCGCTAGGCGCCAGGACGGCGGCGAAGCTCACGGCCGACGGCTCGCACTACGTGCTGAACGGCGCCAAGCAGTACATCACGAACGCCGGCTTCGCCGACATCTTCATCGTCTATGCGAAGATCGACGGGCAGCAGTTCAGCGCCTTCATCGTGGAGCGTACGATGAAGGGGGTCAGCTTCGGGCCGGAAGAGAAGAAGATGGGCATCAAGGGCTCCTCGACCCGCCCGGTCATCCTCGACAATGTCCATGTACCGGTCGGGAACTTGCTAGGCGAGCCGGGCAAAGGCCATATTATCGCTTTCAACATCCTGAATATCGGCCGTTTCAAGCTGGGGGCGGGCTGTCTGGGAGGCGCGAAAGAATCGATTGGGCTAGCAACTGCATATGCCAACCAGCGAACCCAATTCGGCCAGCCGATCTCTTCGTTCCCGCTCATCGGCCAGAAGCTCGCCGATATGAATATCGTCACGTATGTGCTGGAGAGTATGGTGTATCGGACGGCGGGACTGATCGACGCCGCGCTCCAGTCGCTCGACCCGACGGCAGACAATGCCGGAGAGGCGGCAGCGAGAGGTATCGCGGAATATGCGCTGGAGTGCTCAATCATCAAAGTATTCGGTACCGAAGCGCTCGATTTCACGGCGGACGAAGGCGTTCAGATTCACGGCGGCTACGGCTATATTCAGGAATATAAGATCGAACGCATTTACCGGGATTCGCGCATCAACCGCATTTTCGAAGGGACCAACGAAATCAATCGGCTGCTCATCCCGGGTACGCTGCTGAAAAAGGCGCTCAAGGGCGAGCTGCCCCTGATGGAACAGGTTGAAGCGCTGCAGCAGGAGCTGATCTCTTTCATGCCGCAGCAGGAATTCGAAGCTCCGCTCGACAAGGAAGCGTATTTGACTGAAAATGCGAAGAAGCTGTTCCTGATGGCGGGCGGAATCGCCGTGCAGAAGTACGGGACGAAGCTGGAGCGGGAGCAGGAGACGCTGGCGCTGCTGGCGGATACGATGATCCAGATTTATGCGATGGAGAGCGCGGTGCTGAGGACGAGGAAGCTTATGTCGACCCGAGGGGAAACGAAGGCGGCACTCCCCGTCACTATGACACAAGCGTTCGTACAAGATGCTTTCGCCCGAGTGGCGGAATGGACGGAAGCAGCCGTTGCTTCGATGCAATCGGGCGATATGCAGCGCATCCAGCTGTCGATCGTGAAGAAGCTGTCCCGCCGTACGCCGGACAACGGCATCGCGCTGCGCAGGACGATCGCCAAGCGGGTTATCTCGAACGAAGGGTACGTCATACTATGAGTACGCCTTTACAGCTGCCGGACGGATTTCTGGAGAAGCTGCTGGAATCGGCCAGCGGGACGTTCTGGGAGCTGCTCGGCTGCGAGCTGCATGAGGCAGGAGTCGGCTATGTGAAAGTGACGATGGAAGCGGAGAAGAGGCACTTGAATACGATCGGGATTTTGCACGGCGGCGTTCACGCGTCGCTGCTCGACAACGCGATGGGTCTGGCGGCTATGTTCGCCAGACCGGGCATTAAAATCGTCACGACGAATCTGAACATGCACTACCTCGTTCCTCTCGAGCTGGGTCTCGTCACCGTAACCGGCACGATCATCCACCAAAGCCGCAGCATCATTACGACGCAAGGAGAAATTCGCGATGCGGAAGGCCGGCTCGGATCGTGGGGGACCGGCTCCTATAAGGTGCAATAGTGAAGAAGCCCTTCGGTCAGCAAGTTACCGAGGGGCTTCGATAATTTCTTTGACCCGGCCGACTTGTCCGTCCGTCAATCGCACCTTAATGCCATGCGGATGAGTCGGCGATTTCGTCAGCAGTCGCTGAACGACGCCGCGGGTTAATTTACCGGTGCCCTGGTCTTGCTTCAAGACGATATTGACTTCCATCCCGGGTGTGATCCGGCTTCTAAGCTGTCCGTCCATACGGTAGATCGATCCCTTCTTTTCACCATTTTCACCATTGTGAGGAATGGGCATGCGATTGTCAAATAATCTGAAAATTGCGATAGCCAATTCGAAATGTGTGTTATATAATAAAAACACATCTCAAAATCTGTATTAGTACAAATTGCGAAGCGCCTGTTTAGCTGTTCATTCCGACCTGGAGGAGGTCCGCGATGTTAATCCCCGCCAAAGATTTTTTCGACAATTTACCTGTTAAGCAATGCGACAAGTGCGGCAATCCCTTGGAGGAGCAGAACGAGTGTTATGTCACGCAATGCCCGGATTGCCAGGATTCCAGCCTGTACAGTTCATTTCCAACCTCTCGCAGAGACGCTTGATCGACCCTGAGGAAGCCTGCCACCCGGCAGGTTTTCTTTTCTTTCTGCCCACGTTGTCCATCGCGATTTGTGTCGATTTTTATGATTGCGCGGAAATAGCAGCCTGTGATACGATTTGGTGAGAAATAATACATGTAACGATACAGGTATTGGAATTGGATATGTTCAACAAGAGCAGGGAAGGAGACCAAGTTAAGAACCAATTTTAGAGCTTTGCACAAAAAAACTATAAAAAAAGACTAATTAAAGACAGTTTCAGCACAGTTCTATTACTTGTATTACTTTATGTTTTTGAATTATGATAATTATTAGTGTTGCGCATGAAAACGCTTTACCTGTCTTTTGATTTACTGGTTCCTCCGACACGTTTCGCTGCCCGGAATGTACTCGTTACGGAACGCAAGCAAGACAGCCGAAATTTCATACGGAGGAGTGCTAACAGTGAGCATGCAACATACTGCGGCAGATACGATGACACCCCCAAAGACTCCCCAAAAAGAAGGAGTTTCGCTTTGGAAACAATTCATCCGTTATCGCTGGCTTTATTTGATGATGGTGCCTGGAGTTTTATATTACATTATTTTCCATTATGTCCCGATGGGCGGTCTCATGATCGCTTTCAAGAAGTACAACCTGGTTAAAGGAATCTGGGGAAGCGAATGGGTCGGGTTCGACAACTTCAAGGTCATGTTCGACTCGCCCGATTTTCTGAAATTGATTCGCAATACGCTCGTTATTAGTGTTTACCGGATTTTGTTCAATATGCTTCCAGACGTGTTGCTTGCCTTGATCCTGAACGAAATTCGCGTCAAATGGTTTAAACAAGCTGTACAAACAGTCACTTACGGTCCGTATTTCCTTTCCTGGATCATCGTTTACGGCTTGACGTTCTCGTTCCTTGCTCCGGATGCCGGTCTGATCTCCACTTGGTGGAGAGACCATACGGGAGAGACGCTCAATCTATTGACCGACAAGGATTGGTTCCGACCACTTATCATTTTGACGGATATTTGGAAAAATACGGGCTTCGGTGCCATCATCTACTTGGCTGCTCTCGCTACGATCAACACGGAATTGTACGAGGCGGCGGTCGTGGATGGCGCGGGACGTTGGAGGCAGATCTGGCACATTACGCTGCCGGGCATCCGCGAAGTATTCGTCCTGCTTCTCATTCTCCGAATCGGCCACATTCTGGACGCCGGGTTCGAGCAGATTTATATCTTCCTCAATGCGCGGGTGTACGATGTCGGGGATATCATCGACACATGGGTCTTCCGACGAGGTATCGAGCAGCTGGATTTCAGCGTCGCTGCGGCTGTCGGATTTTTCAAGTCGGTCATTGGCTTCGTTCTGGTCATCTCGGCAAACAAGATAGCCAAAAAACTCGGCGGCTCGGGAATCTGGTAGGGGAGGAGAGAAACTATGTCATTCTTATTGCAAAAAACGAAATCGGATCGCTTCGTCGACGTTATTCTGTACACATCAATGGTTCTGTTTGGACTGGCTACGTTGTTTCCTCTCTATTACGTTGTAGTCATGTCGATTACACCGATTACCGAGGTGCTGCGTAACGGCGGATTCGTGGTAATTCCTGAGAAAACCACGCTGGAAGCTTATAAATTCATCTTCTCAAGCAATCGCGTTCCGAACGCTTTGAAGATTACGATTATCGTAACATCGGTCGGTACGTTCCTGAACATCATGGTGACGATGCTGCTGGCGTATCCGCTGTCCAAGAAGTTTTTGCCGGGCCGCAACTATGTGCTGATGGGGATCGTATTCACGATGCTGTTCTCCGGCGGTCTGATCCCGCTGTACTTGGTCGTTCGCGCCACTCACATGCTGAATACGATCTGGGCGCTCATTATTCCGGGCCTGGTATCTTCGTTTAACATGCTGATTATGAAAACGTACTTCGAGAATTTGCCGGCTGAGATTGAGGAAGCGGCGAAGGTGGACGGCTGCAGCGACATGCAGACGCTGTTGCGGATCGTATTGCCGCTCTCGATGCCGATTATCGCAACGCTCGGTCTATTCTACGGTGTGGGTCACTGGAACGCATACTTCGCAGGGGTTATGTACTTGACGGACAAGGATATGATGCCGATTCAGGTCGTCTTGCGGAATATGATCATCTCGCCGAGCGTCAGCCAGGAGCTGAACGTCACGAGCCAGGATATGCAGCAGCTGCCGCCTGAGACAGTCAAGATGGCGACGGTCGTTGTAGCGATCATACCGATTCTGATCATCTATCCGTTTTTGCAGAAGTACTTTGTAAAAGGGATGCTGATCGGTTCGATCAAAGGGTAACAGGAACGGGGAGGGGCGCAGGCTCCTCCTTTCGTTTAAAAACAACGGAAAAGCATCCTTCGGGGTGTTTTTTCTGTTTGTGAAATGTTTTTCTTGATGGAAAATCGTTTCGATGTTACCATCAAGGGGAATCGAACGAGGAATGAAGCTCTAGCGCTTTCATTCTTACAGGCCAAGGAGGATGTGGAGAGAGCATGACGACGATTGAGCAGCTGGACACCCCATCGGTAATGATCGATCTGGATGTGCTGGATCGGAACTTGCGCAAGACGGCGGAGCTCGCTTCCAAGGCGGGTGTGAAGCTTCGTCCGCATACGAAGACGCATAAGAGCGTCTGGATCGCCAAGGAGCAAATTCGCTACGGCGCTTGCGGCATTACTGTCGCGAAGCTGGGCGAAGCGGAAGTGATGGCTGAGGGCGGCATCGAGGATATTCTGATCGCTTTTCCGATTGTAGGCGCAAGCAAGCTCGACCGGTTGGAGCGGCTGATGAGCCTGGCCCGCATTACGGTCAGCACCGACAATGTGGAAGTGGCGAAAGGGTTGTCGGATATGGGCGTGCGTGCCGGTTTTCGCGTGCCGTTATACGTGGACATTAATACGGGCTTAGGTCGCTGCGGGGGTGAGCCTGGGGCTGAGACGGTGGAGCTGGTCAAGCGGATGGCGGACCTGCCAGGGGTTCACATCCGAGGCATTATGACGCATGCCGGCCACGCCTATGGCAAAACCGGGCGTGATGATATTTTGGCGGTAGCGCGGAATGAGGCGGAAAGTCTGGTCCTTACCTCTGCAATGCTGGGCGATGCCGGTATTCCGATCGAGGAAGTGAGCGTCGGCTCGACCCCAACCTCGAAGTTTATCGGGGAGCTTGGCGTAGCAGGCGTTACCGAGATGCGGCCTGGCGCTTATGTTTTCGGCGATATTAGCCAATATGCGATCGGCTTGATCGAGGCGTCGGACTTCGCTATGAAGGTGAAAGCGACGGTCGTGAGCATGCCGCGGGCGGGCACGATTATCGTGGATGCAGGGTCGAAGACGATTACAACGGATGTCAATGCGCATCGCAAAGGCTACGGTATGGTGGTCGGGCACGAGTCGGCTATCGTCGAGCGATTGAGCGAAGAGCACGGCAACATTCTGGTGCCGGACAATGCCGAGTTCCGGATCGGCGACGCGGTTTACATCGTGCCTAACCATTGCTGTACCGTTACGAATTTGCATGATCGGCTGGTCGGTGTGCGAGACGGTATGGTGGAAAAGTGGATCCAAGTCGATGGCCGCGGGAAAGTGCAATAAAGACGATTTTCTAAAATCCATTATGAGAAAGGTTGTTGACCAACTATGTCTACTCCAATCCATGCGCCTAAAGCTCCACAGTTTCCGCTTCCATTCTCCCACGGCATTCGTGCCGGCGATTTCGTCTACGTGTCCGGTCAAGTCGGCGTCGATCCGGTTACCCGCGAAGTAGTAGGCGACACGGTTGAAGAGCAAACGATCCAATGCTTGCGCAACATCGAGACGATTTTGGCGGCGGACGGACTGACGCTGGAGCATGTTATTAAGGTAACGTCTTTTGTAACGAATTTGAGCGATTTCCCGGCCTACAACAAAGCTTACGAGCAAGTGTTTTCTGCGCCATACCCGACACGCTCGAGCGTACAAGTCGGCATCGGCAGCTATTTGATCGAGATCGAAGCGATTGCTTACGTGAAGAGCAAACGCGGCGAAGCGTAATAGACGGACGGAGGCGCAACCGACAATGAGTTCGTTAACGCAGCGCATACAGGACTGGACGGTTCGGCGCGAGGCTGCCGCTGTGGGATTGGCTCAGCAGCTGGTGCGCATTCCGAGCGAAAATCATCCGCCGTCAGGCGATGAGGCGGCCGTACAGGCGTACTATGCCGAATACATGGCAGGCATCGGGGCAGAGGTGCATGTCTATGAGCTGAGCGAAGTGGAAGGGCTGACCTCGCATGTCTCGTATATGGCCGGCCGGAATTATGAGGGGCGCCCCAACGTGTACGGCCGTTTCGCCGGCAAGGGCGGCGGGCGTTCGCTCGTGTTTTCCGGCCATGCCGATACGGTATACCGTGGGACGGAGCAGTGGACTTATGGTCCATTTTCCGGCGAGATTGTAGACGGCAAGCTGTATGGCCGCGGCTCGTATGACATGAAGGGCGGTATGGCGGCGGCGATTTGCGCCGTGCAATGTTTGCAGGAGCTTGGCGTGAAGCTGAAGGGCGATGTGTTCGTCGAAAGCGTGATCGACGAAGAGCATGGCGGCGCCAACGGGACGCTCGCCGGCCGGTTGTATGGTCCGCACGCCGATATGGCGATCATCCCGGAGCCGACGAATTTGCGCATCAATCCGGCGCATCTCGGCGGGGGGATCTGGAAGGCGGAATTCGCCGGCAAGAGCGGCATTTCGTTCAATGGCGAGGTGCTGGTGAGCGCACTGGAGGCGATGGTGCAATTCGCGGGTCTGTTGCGCCGATTCGAAGTTCGGTTGAACGAGCTGTATACGCCGCCGATATGGTGGAGCGCCGATCGCCGTCTGACGGTGGTTGCGCTGACAATGCTCTCCGGCGATACGACGCGCGAGTTCCAAGAGAAGGTGCCGGCCACGGCGGAGATGAACTTCTGGATCGAAGGGTATCCGGGCATGACGGGCAAGCAGATCATCGAAGAGCTGTGGAAGTTTTACGAAGAGCAGTTGGACGCTATCCCCGAGCTTAAAGTGTGCAGGCCGATCATCACGCCAAAAATCCGCTACTTGTTGGCCAGCGAGATGGGCGACAGCGAATCGGTCAAGCAGTTCCTCGATATCGTCGGACGTACCGGTCATGCGGCACTGGGGCGGGATCCAGGTCCGGCGGTTGGCACTCCGTTCGCCTGCGACGGCTTTATGTTCAACGTATATAGCTCTACGCCTGCGCTTGTGCTCGGTCCGGCCGGGGAAAATGCGCATGCCCCTGACGAATACATGAACTTGGCCAGCTACTCCGAGTTGATCCGCTGGTATGCGCATATTATCGCGGACTGGTGCGGCATGGCGGAGGATGCGGGAGGCGAAGCGCAATGAGCCTGACTTACAGGATCGCGGTCGCCGGCTGCGTCCACGAAACGAATACGTTCGCGCCGGGATTGACCGATTTGACCCACTTCGCGAATGACTGGTTTGAGGGCGAGGAGGCGTTTCTCGCCCGCTATACCGGCACCCGCACGTCGATGGGCGGGGTGATCGATGCATGCCGCGAGCGAGGCTTGTCGCTCTCGCCGGGGTTCTACACCCAAGCCGTGCCGAGCGGCATGGTGACCGATGAGGCGTTCGAGACGATCGCGAACGCCATCGCGGGTTCGATCGACCCGTCGGCGGACGGGGCTGTCATTATTCTGCACGGCGCGATGGTGAGCGTGTCCGAGCCCGATGCGGAAGGCGCCATCGTGCGCAGGGTGCGCGAGAGGGTCGGGCGCGAGCTGCCGATCGCCGTGACGCTCGACCTGCATGCGAATCCGACGCAGGCGATGGTGGACGATGCGGACCTGATCGTCGGCTATGACACGTACCCGCACGTCGATGTGTACGAGCGTGCGGTTGAGGCGGTAGGGCTGCTGCATCGTTTGGCAGCCGGCGAAGTGAAGCCGGTGCGCGTGCTGCGCCATACCGGATTGCTCGTGGCGCCGCAAGGCATGCTGACCGATGCAGGTCCGTTCAAGCGCGTTATGGACTTGGCGTTCGACTGGGAGAGGCAGCCCGGAATCTTGAACGTCACAGTCATCGGCGGTTTCCCGTACAGCGATGTGCCGGACGCCGGCATGTGCTTCATCGTGACCGCGGACGGCGACGCTGCGCTGGCCGAGCGGTGCGCGCATGAGCTGACCTCGTTCGCATGGTCGATCCGCGATGAATTCGCCGTGCGCCTCGTGACGCCGGCGGATGCCGTCGCGCTCGCGGAGCGGCAGCCGGCGGGGCCGGTCGTCCTCGTGGAGGGCTCCGACAACGTCGGAGGCGGCTCCCCGGCGGACGGCACCCACATGCTGCCGCACCTGCTGCGCGCGAGCAAGCCGAGCTTGCTCGTGCTGCGCGACGCCGAGGCGGCTCGACTCGCAGCGGAAGCCGGCATCGGCGGCGTGCTGCGCGCCTCGGTCGGCGGCAAGTCCGACGGCTGGCACGGCGAACCCGTGCCGATCGAAGGGCGTGTTCGCCTGCTGTTCGACGGCGACTACACCCATATCGGGCGCTACATGACGGGGGCGCGCGCCAGGATGGGGCTGACGGCCGTCGTGCAGGCCGGCCCGGTCACGATCGTGCTGACCTCGGGACGCGTCGCCCCTTGGGACCCGGGGCATGTGCTGTCCGTCGGCTTGCAGCCGACCGACTTCCACATGATCGTGGTCAAGTCCGCGCTCGCTTGGAAAACGGCCTTCGGCGACGTGGCGAAGCTCGCCATCGACGTTGATACGCCGGGGTGTTGCGGCGCGAACCTGCATCTGTTCCCCTACCGACAGTTGAAACGTCCTATTTATCCGCTCGATCCAGGAGGAAGCATGCGATGAGAACTTATTCGAAATCCAAAGAACGTCTCCAGCAAGCGAAGCAAGTATTGGCGGGCGGCGTCGCGAGCACGCTGCGCGGGTCAATGAAGCCTACCCCGCTATATGCCGAGTCGGCGTCCGGCGTAATCGTACGCGACGTGGACGGCAATGAATATATCGACTATTTGCTCGCTTACGGTCCGTCGATCTTGGGCCATGCGAATCCGGAGCTGACGGAGCGAATTCACGGCGCTTTGACGCGCGGCTACACGTACGGCTTGCAGCATGACGGCGAGATCGAGCTGGCAAGCAAGCTCGTTTCGATCCTGCCTTGCGCGGACAAGGTCGTGCTGAGCGGCTCCGGCACCGAAGCGGTCATGCTCGCTTTGAGGCTGTCGCGCGCCTATACCGGTAAACGCAAGGTTATCCGCTTCCACGGCCATTACCACGGCTGGTCGGACTCGATCTTCACCTCGTTCCCAAGCCCGGATATGATGCAGAAGGCGACCGAAGGCGGCGCGAACGCCGTGCCTCCCGGCACGAACGGCCAAAGCGAGAGCAGCCTCTCCGACATCATCCTGTTGCCTTGGAACGATTCCGACGTGCTGCAAGCGACATTGGAGCAGCACGGGCATGAAATCGCAGCGGTCATCTCCGAGCCGGTTATGTGCAACTCCGGCTGTATTATGCCGCGTGCCGGCTACTTGGAGCGGATGCGGGAGCTGACGGAGCAGCACAACGTCGTGCTCATTCTCGATGAAGTCATTACCGGCTTCCGTCTGGGCTTGTCCGGGGCTCACGGTCGATTCGGGATCAAGCCGGACCTCGTGACAGTAGGCAAGGCGCTCGGCGGCGGCATTGCGGTTAGCGGAGTAGCAGGCCGCAAGGAGCTGATGGCGCTGATCGACTCCGAGCAAGTGAGCCATCTCGGCACATTGAACGGCAATACGGTTTCGACGGCGGCGGCATTGGCCATTCTCGATATTATGGGCCGAGACAACGGCGCAGTGTACGGGCAAATGGAAGGGCTGGCGGTTACGCTGGTCGAAGGCATCCGCGCCGCATTCCGGAAGCATGGCATCCGCGGTGTAGTCAACCAAATCGGTCCTGTGTTCCATATGATGTTCATCGATCGCGACGAGGTGACCCACTTCGATGAGTTCCAGCAGCGCAACGCCGGACTGTACGCGAAGTTCGCAGAGCAGATGCTGGAGGAAGGCGTGCTCGTTCGCCCGAATGGACTATGGTATTTGTCCACCGTCCATGAACAGTCGCATATTGACGCTACGCTCGCGGCGATCGACAACGTGCTCTCACGCTTGAAGGAGGCCGTCCGATGAGACTCGCCGGTAAAGTAGCGCTCGTCACGGGAGGCTCGCTTGGCATAGGCCAAGCGGTCGCCCTGCTGTACGCCCGTGAAGGCGCCAAGGTGGCGATTTGCGGGCGTGGCCGGCAAGCGCTCGAAGAGACGGTCCGCCAGATCGCAGCCGAAGGCGGCACAGCCTCGGCGTTCGAGGCGAACGTCAGCGACAAGGCGCAAGTGGATCGGATGATCGCAGGCGTCCAGGAGCAATGGGGGACGATCGACATCCTCGTCAACAATGCCGGCATTTGCGATCCCGCACCGTTTCTTGCCATTACGGAAGAGCAATGGGACCGCCATATGGATATCAACGTGAAGGGCACGTTTCTGGTCAGCCAGGGCGTTGCCCGCTTTATGGTTGAGCGTGGGGTTAGAGGGTCCATTATTCATATGTCCAGCGTTAATGGGCTTGCCGCCGAAGCGGATCAAGTTCACTATAATGCGACAAAAAGTGCTATGATAAATATGGGCATGTCGATGGCTCTGGAACTGGCGCCGCTCGGCATTCGCGTCAATTCGCTTTGCCCGGGCTTTATCGAGACCCGCCTCACGAAACCGGCGATTGATGGACCGCATATCGGTTCGATTCTAAGCTCGATTCCGATGGCGCGTGTAGGCCAACCGGATGAGATCGCCTCCGGCGCTGTTTTCCTGGCGTCCGACGAATCTCGGTATATGACCGGCCAGACGCTCGTGATCGACGGCGGTCAATTGATCAAGCTGGCTTAGCTGCTTCTTATTGAGGCGAGGAAAGGAACAGGTCGACACATGATGAACGATCCCGACAACGACACGATCGACGAGCAAGCTACGGAACGCCAGGCCTCCACGGTTAAGTCGGCCGACCGGGTGCTGGACATTTTCGAGCTGTTCGCCGAGGAGCAGGACACGCTCAGCTTGACGGACATCTCGCGCAAGCTGGGGATGCCGACCTCGAGCGCCTACAAGCTGCTGCAGAACTTGCTGAACAGGGGCTATCTCGAGACCGACAAATCCGGCAAGTCGTTCCGGCTTGGATTCAAGCTGTTCGAGATCGGCAGCAAAGTGTCCCGCAACACGGACTATGCAACCGAGTTCCAGCATGTGGCTCAGCGGATAGTTAATGACATTAATGAATCGGTATTTCTTTCCATTCGCAATGGAGACAAAGTGCTCTACATCGCGGAGAAGCAGAGCACGCATCCGGTTCGTTTCGTCTCCCATCTGGGGATGATGCTGCCGCTGCATGCGACGGCGATGGGCAAAATGCTGCTTAGCGGGTTGTCCGACGACGAGGTGCGATGCCTGTACCCGGATGGCGAGCTTGGCAAGCTGACGGATTCGACGCTGTCGAGCTTGGACGAGCTGCTCGAGCAGCTGGCTCTGATCCGCCGAGAAGGGCTGTCGTTCAGCAGCGGGGAAGCGGTGCAAGGGATACGCTGTGTCGCTGCGCCGATTACCGATGCTTCCGGTCAGATCGTGGCGTCGATGAGCGTCTCGATTCCGGTGTCCCGTGTGGAGGAACGAGCCTGGGATACAGCGGTTCAAGCGGTTCGTCAGGGTGCGCACGAGCTCAGCATCAAGCAGGTATTTCACAAATCGTAGCACGAAGAGGAGGGGCCCCTGTGATTATCGACATGCATACGCATATTTGGCACGGGCGTTACGAGCAGCACGCACGGGACTTGGTGACGAATTGCGAGCGATACGGAATCGACAAAGTGTTCGTATCCGGCTTGCAGACGCAGTATTCGACCAAGGAACAAGTGAAGGGGCAAAATGCTGACGTAGCCCGTTTCCTCAAAGAGCACCGGGATGTGGCGGAAGGATATGTGTATGTGAATCCGACGCATGACGACGCTATGGACGTACTGCGCCGCGGCATCGAGGAGACGGGCATGATCGGGCTCAAGCTGTGGATCGCCACCTATTGCACTCATCAAAGTGTTTTCCCGTTGATCGAGAAATGCATCGAGTACGATATTCCGATTTTGCTGCACGCGTTTTACAAGGCGATCAACCAGCTCCCGGATGAGACGACAGGACCTCATGTGGCCGAGCTGGCGCAGCGTTACCCGCAGGCGAAGCTCATTATGGCGCATTTTGGGGGCAACCACTATCACGGGCTCAAGGCGATCCGCGACTATCCGAACGTCGTGACGGACTTTTCCGGCTCGATTTTCCGCCGCGAGGAAGTGGACTACGCAGTCAAGATGCTCGGTGCGGAACGCATCCTGTTCGGCTCCGATATGCCGGGCTGCTCGTACATCACGAACTTCGGCCAAGTGGAGGAAGCGGACCTGACTGAGGAGGAACGCAGCCTCATCTACAGCGGCAACACGATCAAGCTGTTCAATTTGAAGTATGCCTCTTAGTTGAATACGCGAACCTGCGAGCAGAGAAGACCTTCCGACTTTCGGGGAGGTCTTTTTGGCAACTCAATCTAGACAAATCGCCAATCAGCTACTATAATGAAAATGATTATCACTATCACGTTCAATGCCAAACCGATACTTACAAGGGATGCGATACCATGCAAGCGTTGGCTACGAAGATCGACTATGAATGGCTGGAGCAAAAATTCGGCTTTCGCACAACACCGATGGAGGAGTCCATCTTCACAATTCGTGCAGACGAGCTGTCACGTCGCGAACGGATGCAGGAATTTCTGACTACATACGGCGACCTGCTTAAAGCAACGGACATCTCGGCGCCTGCCGCTTATTTGGCCGCTTATTTCTCGATGGTAGCGATTACGCTTCAGGGTTCGATTTCGCTTTGGAATCGGGGGCTGGAGCTGCCTCTGGATGCGATAACGATACAGCTCTGCACCGCCGGAGCTTATTATAAGCTTGTAATCGTGGTTCAGTCTCCGAAGGAGACGATCGGTCCTGAAGAAGAGAATGCCCGCCATAATTGGTGCAAGGATACGCTGCGCACTTACTACCGCGACACCGCCTACCCGTTGCTTGCCACGATTAGCGAAGTTAGCGGCTACGATCTGGGACAGCTTTGGGGCCAATTTCCTACACGGTTCAATTATTACATCTCCGCCCTGCAGCAAGAGCTGCAGCAATCGGGGGAACGGGAGCCGGAGCAGGCATCGTACTATCAAGCTCAGCTCGACCGTTTGAATCAAGACTATTCGATTGTGAAGCAGCTAAGCGCCGACGTTTTCGGACGAGTAAAAAATCCGTTGGATGTGAAGGTGCGATGGCTCGAGGATCCGAAGGATTGCACGAAACAAATCCGGATGAAAAACGCCTGCTGCCTCTATTACAAAACGGGGGAAGGCCAATATTGCTATACATGCCCCCGCCTGAAAGAAACGGACCGCGAGGAGAGACTTCAGAAATTGCGATCTATGTAGCGGCATCTGCCCACGAACCCTCACAATCTCTCTATCTTTTTGAAAAGAGCGCCTTTTAGGTGCTTTTTTTCGTTCTCGGACATATATATGGTAGCAAGCTAGGGTTGTGTCAACGGTCAATCGTATCGGGGAAAAGAGCCGAGCAAGGAAGGAGAGGGTCCGGGATGGTAGCGTTTCTGTTGTTGACGGGAGGCCTGCTTGTCGTGTTCGGAGGCTTGGCTTATTTGCTCTATTTGGGGCTGCAAAAAGATACGGTCGACCTGGATTTTCAGACGGTGTGGAAAGGGACGACGATGACCCGCAAGGACATGGAGTTTGAGTCATGAGGAAGCGCTTCATGATGCTGGTACGGTCAATGGAAACAAGGGAGACAGGGTAGGAGGTAACAGTTCATGCTGCATATTGTCGTATGTGTCAAGCAAGTGCCCGACAGCCGCGAAATCCGGATCGATCCGAAAACGAACACGCTCATCCGTCAAGGCGTTCCGAGCATCGTCAACTTCTATGACATGCACGGTCTGGAAGAGGCGCTCCGCATCAAGGACGAGCAGGGGGCAAGGGTGACGGTCGTGACGATGGGGCCCCCGCCGGCGGAGAAGGGGCTCAAGGAATGCATCTCGTTAGGCGCCGATGAAGCGGTGCTCGTCACGGACCGCGGCTTCGCGGGGGCGGATACGCTGGCAACCTCGTACGTGGTTGCGGAGACGATTCGCAAGGTGGAAGAGCTTTGGGGGCCGGTCGATATTATTTTTTGCGGCAAACAGACGCTGGACGGCGATACGGGACAAGTGGGGCCAGGCGTCGCCTGCAGGCTGGATACGGAGCAATTGACGTATGTGAACAAAGTGGTGCGAGTAGACGAGCAAACGCGTCGCGTTACGGTTCAGCGGCACTTGGAGGACGGCATTGAAGTGGTCGAGACGGCGATGCCGGTGCTGATTACCGCTCTGAAGGAGCTGAACAAAGTAAGGCGCGCGTCACTCCCCGGTATGATCCGTGCGGCTAGATACAAGCCGGTGGTGTGGACGACGGCGGATTTTCCGGGTTTGGATCGGTCGAAAATTGGGCTCAAAGGCTCCCCGACGATCGTCGCCAAAACTTGGGTACCGGAAGCTAAAGCAGTCAAGTCCGTTAAAATCGAAGGCGCGAGCTCCGGCGACATGGCCGAGAAGCTGATCGAGCAGCTGTGGAGCAGCCCGATCGCAGATCGGTTAGGCTGGTTGAAGCCTGGAGCAGGAACTGTTAATGCCATTAATCAAATAGAGTCGGCCGTCGCGCAAAATTCCGGAGAAGGGGTGTAGCGCCATGTCGAAGGAACGAAACGAAGAGCAAATGCCCGACTGGTCGGCATATCGCGGCGTCCTGATCGTAGTGGAGCAGCGAGACGGTGCGGCCAAGTCGGTATCCTGGCAGCTGCTTGGCGAAGGCCGCAAGCTTGCCGCGAAATTGGACGTGCCGCTGCTGGCGCTCGTGATGGGCCATGAAGTCGGCCAACTCGCTAAGGAGGCTGTCGCCTATGGCGCGGACAAAGTGTACATATGCGATGCCGCGGTGTTGAAGACGTATCGGACCCGACCTTACAGCCGGGTCGTGCTGAAGCTGATCGAGGATGCGAAGCCCGAGATCGTGCTGTTCGGCGCCACGGCGACGGGGCGGGACTTGGCGGGAGCGATCGGCACGCATTTGCCGACCGGGCTGACCGCCGATACGACGGAGCTCGATGTGGAGCCGCCTCCGTCGCGGCTGCTGCTCGCGAGCCGCCCCGCCTTCTCGGAGAAGATGATGGCGACGATTCTCTGCAAGCAGTATAGGCCGCAGATGGCGACGGCTCGCGCCGGCGTGTTCGAGGCGGCCCCGCGCGACGACGCCCGCGAAGCGGAGATCATCGAGATTTCCTGCGAAATGCAGGAGGCGGATATCGCGGCGCAGGTGCTTGATTTCATCGCCGAGACGGATCATGTGAACCTCGAGGAAGCGGAAGTGATCGTGGCCGGCGGACGCGGCCTAGGCGGTCCCGAGCCGTTCGCGATGCTGAAGGAGCTCGCAGATGCGCTTGGCGGCACCGTCGGCGCCTCAAGAGCGGCTGTGGATGCGGGCTGGATCAAACACGAGCATCAAGTCGGACAAACCGGCTCGACGGTACGGCCGAAATTATATTTCGCCATCGGCATTTCCGGCGCGGTACAGCATACGGTAGGGATGAGCCATTCCGACGTCGTTGTCGCGATTAACCGGGATCCGGAGGCTCCCATCTTCCAGTTTGCGCACTATGGGATCGTAGGCGATCTGTTCCAAATCGTGCCGGCGCTTACCGAAGCGGTGCGAAGTCGACGAGGATTGCCCGGTCTCCTGGCGACGCAATCGGGATAGAGAGGAGCGAACCGAACGTGAACGAAAAATTCGATGCGATTATCGTAGGCGCCGGTCCGGCCGGAGCCGCTGCCGCGTTGACAATGGCTCGGGCTGGATTGTCCGTCGTCATGCTGGAGCGAGGCGAGTTTCCGGGTGCCAAAAATTTGTTCGGCGGCGTATTATATCGCAAGCAGATCGAGGAGCTCGTCCCGGAGTTCTGGAAGGAGCGAAACGCGCCGGTCGAGCGCCATATTGTCGAGCAGCGGCTATGGATGATGGGCAAGGAATCGATGGTGACGCTCGGCCACCGCAATGAAGCGTTCAAGGAGCCGTTCAACTGCTTTACCGGGCTGCGGGTGAAGTTCGATCCGTGGTTCGCGGACAAAGCGGTGCAAGCGGGAGCATTGCCTATCTACGAGACGGTGGCGACCGAAGTGTTGCGTGAAAGCGATCGTGTCGTCGGCGTGCGAACCGATCGCGAGCATGGCGACTTGTACGCCGATGTCGTGATCATCGCGGATGGGGTCAACTCGCTGCTCGGCAAGGCGATGGGCATCCATCGCGAGTGGAAACCGGATGAAGTGTCGCTTGCGGTGAAGGAAGTAATCGCACTGCCCAAGGAGAAGATCGAGGACCGATTCGGGCTCGAAGGCGACGAAGGCGTGACGATCGAATTCATGGGAGAGACGTCGCTCGGCATGGCCGGGATGGGGTTCCTGTACACGAACAAGGAAACGATTTCGCTCGGCGTCGGAGTTATGGTGAACCATCTGCGAGACAAAAAAGTGAAGCCGTATGCCATTCTCGATGCAGTGAAGCAGCACCCGATGATTCGCAAGCTCATCCAAGGCGGCGAGACGAAGGAATACTCCGGGCATCTTATCCCGGAGGGCGGCTACAACTCGATTCCGCCGTTGTCGGGGGCCGGATGGTGCGTGGCTGGCGATGCCGCCCAGCTCGTCAACTTCGTCCACCGCGAGGGGACCAATCTCGCGATGACGTCCGGCCGGCTGGCGGCCGAAGCGATCATCGAGGCGAAGCAGGCTGGAGAGGATATTTCGACAGCTGCCTCGCTGAAGCGTTACGATCGGAAAGTACGCGAATCGTTCGTGCACAAAGATTTGAAGAAGTATAAAGGCATGCATCAGCTGTTGAAGGACGAAGATCCCGAGCTGCTGTTCGACAAGCTGCCCCGCGCTTTGAATGCCGCTGCTTTCCAGTTTCTCTCCGTCGACGGAGTGCCGAAGGGCGAGAAGCAGAAGCAAGGAATCAAGCTGCTGCGGGATGCGGCGGGCGGCACGATGAACCTGCTCAAGCTCGGGTACAAAGGATGGAGGGCGATGAACGGATGAGTCAGAGCCAGTGCGGCGTTTCCGACAGGCTGTTCACGATCCGGTACAAATGCGACGATCAATCCCATCTCATTATTAAGGAAGCCGACACATGTCTGAAATGTACGACCAAAGACTGCAACTACTTTTGCCCGTCCGATGTGTATGAATGGGAGAAGAAGCTGAAGATTACCACGGTCGCTTACGAGAACTGCATCGAATGCGGCACATGCCGAATCGCATGCCCCTCGGACAACATCCATTGGGTGTATCCGAAGGGCGGGTACGGGATCACTTATAAGTATGGTTGATCCGTTCACAACGGTAGATAGCGGACCTCGCTAAGGGGTTCGCTGTTTATTTGTATGAAAACAAGTATGAAAAATTTTCAATTGACTTCCTTTGCGGATCGGTGGTATGCTTGTAAAAATTTACCCCGAGTCCAAGTAGGAGGATAAAAGCACAGTGGCTACGTATTACATGGAACCATCCCGCACGTTCAGTGAATTTTTGTTGCTGCCGAATCTGACGACCAAAGAATGCAACCCGGGAAATGTCAGCCTGCGCACGCCGATCACCAAGTTCGCCAAGGATGAGAAGCCTGCGATCTCGCTCAATATTCCATTCTCCTCGGCCGTCATGCAGTCCGTCTCCGATGACGGGATGGCAGTGGCGCTCGCGCGGTGCGGCGGCATCTCCTTCATCTTCGGCTCCCAATCGGTGGAAAGCCAAGCGGCCATGGTCCGCAAAGTGAAAAGCTATAAAGCGGGCTTCGTCGTAAGCCGCTCGAATCTGACCCCTCAGCATACGCTGCGGGACGTTTTGGCGTTGAAGCAGAAGACCGGCCACTCCACCGTGGCGGTAACGGACGACGGCAGCCCTTCGGGCAAGCTGCTCGGCATCGTAACGAGCCGGGATTATCGCCTTAGCCGCGATCCGCTGGACAAGCAGGTGGAAGAGTTCATGACGCCGTTCTCCTCCTTGATCTATGGAAAGAGCGGCATCTCGCTGTCGGAAGCGAACGACCTGATCTGGGAGCACAAGCTGAATTGCTTGCCGATCGTCGGGGAGGACCAGCAGCTGGACTACCTCGTTTTCCGCAAGGACTATGATGCGCACAAGCAAAACCCTAACGAGCTGCTCGATATGAACAAGAGCTATATCGTTGGTGGCGGGATCAATTCAAAGGACTACCAGACTCGGGTGCCTGCCCTAGTAGAAGCCGGTGTGGACATCCTCGTCATTGATTCCTCGGATGGCTTCAGCGAATGGCAAGCCGATACACTGAGATACGTGAAGTCGAATTTCGACGTCAAGATCGGCGCTGGGAATGTGGTGGATCGGGAAGGATTCTTGTACCTGGTGGAAGCCGGTGCGGATTTCGTGAAGGTGGGGATCGGCGGCGGCTCGATCTGCATCACGCGCGAGCAGAAGGGGATCGGCCGCGGGCAAGCTTCGGCAGTCATGGAAGTGGCGGAAGCGCGCGACGAATACTTCAAGAAAACAGGCATCTACGTGCCGATTTGTTCGGACGGCGGTATCGTGCACGACTACCATATGACGCTGGCGCTCGCGATGGGCGCGGACTTTCTGATGATGGGCCGCTATTTCGCCCGATTCGACGAGAGTCCGACGAAGAAGCTGAAGGTCGGCAACAACTTCGTGAAGGAGTTCTGGGGCGAAGGCTCGAACCGCGCGCGCAACTGGGAGCGGTACGACACGGGAGGCAAGTCCGAGCTACTGTTCGAGGAAGGCGTCGACTCGTATGTGCCTTACGCCGGCAGCTTGCGCGAGAACCTCGACAAGACGCTTGGCAAAATCAAATCGACCCTATGCAACTGCGGCTCCCTCACGATTCCGGAGCTGCAGAACAAAGCCAGAATTACGCTCGTCTCCGCAACCAGCTTGGTCGAAGGCGGCGCTCACGACGTTATATTGAAGGAAAGCAGCTTATCTTCTGAGTAATTCGAAGAGCCACGCGTTCGGTGATGGGGAAAATCACTCGAATGCGTGGTTTTTTTGCGGGCGTTTGGCAGATACCATAGCGCTATTTGCCCGGGCTTGGACGATTCACACCTTCCGGGAGCGAAATAAGATGATGCGGTAGCGTTATTTCTGGCCTGAGAGTCAGGTGCGAGCAACTAGGACTCAATGAGCGATGAACCCTTTTCTGTCGATGAAGTAGGTGGTCGGCACTTGGATGATACGGTACGTTTCGGCGGCTGCGATAGTATTGCCGAGCAGGACGGGCAAGGTTAGGCGGTATTCGGCGATAAAGCGGTTGACCTCGGCAAGCTGGTCTTTTCCGGTTAATTTGATAGTGACAACGTCGACCTGCTCCTCGTACTGCGCATACAGCTGCTCCAGCACGAGCATTTCGTTTTTGCAAGGCTCGCACCAGCTGGCCAAAAAGTTAAGCAGCAGGGGCTTACCGCTTGACCGGGGAGGATGGTGTGTAGTGGGTATTAGTATAGCGGTCGAATGTTAAGCGGTTTGGGACGTTGTGTTGGGGCTGTGTAAAGGTGGAGTGAGGATAGGGGACTGGCCAAAAAAATACCTGAAATTTCTAGTGTAAGGTATACTAGTAGAAATATAAGAGCGTATTGGAGGAGAACGGGGTGGTAGCTTTAAGGTATAGGTGGACGATGGACTGGATAATGGCTGGAATTACAGGGGAGCAACATCCGCCCAAATTTTTGTTGATATGGCTTTCCGGAATATCGCTAGGCATCTATGTTGTGGAGTCAACCTATTTTAGGCTAGAGGGGTACTCGGACAGCTTCAGGGAATGGGGAATGCTCTGGAGTTTCTTGTTGCTTGTTGGGTTAGTTGTCGGGGGGATCGGCTACTACTTGAAGGGCGCTTTATTCTGGATCGGCGTGAAACTGGCAGGAGGAAAAGCAACCTACAGGCAGGCGCGCACCGGAATGTTGTATGCCGGGTTACCCGTGTATTTTGCAGCGGTATTTATTGAAATTGTAAACACAGTGACTTACTGGAACGAATACTTTCTTGGGGTAACTTATTTGTGGATGGATCTGTTTTGGTTGCTTCTAAAGGGCTTGGCGTCGGTGGGATGTCTCTTTATTTTGGTAAAGGTCGCTATAGTGCAGTTTCAGGCTAGGAATGTTAGAACCATTGTGCTTCTCTGTATCATCCCTATCCTTTATTACATCGTGGCTATAATCCCGGACCCGAGGTATGCTGACGAATGGATAAAACTGCACAAGATACTCCCCCTATATATATAATTCACCTGATTGGGACGCTGGAGATTTGCGGCGGTGGTTTCTCAGCACCTTCTACTCGCTGTCGCCCACTCGAAGTTCGTGTAGGGGTTGGGTGAAGCTCCGTTTCGACAATGCTCCATTCTTTGTACCAGCAGCTTCTGAGCACTTGGAGGACATGCCATAAACTCAACTTGGTTTTCGTCTCGTACTGAATGAGTTGGACGATAGCGTACGCGATTAAGGCGAGAAAGATATATATATCCACTTAAACTACCACCTGCTTTGAGCAGGTGGTAGTTTAAGGCCGTGACCTTCTGTTTTCGGTAGTCCCAGAAGGGAAGACGGAACTGTTCGTCCGAAATATAAGAAAAGCATTGACGAATGACCTGAAAATTGTGTATGTTACGTAGTTAATTATTGAAACTATCTTTTTTGCTTCAACATTGATGCAACGCTAGTGGATTTCATAACGTTACTATTACTGGAGAGGAATCACTTGCTTCCGTTCCGGCTCGAGAACTACGTAAGTGAAGGGATACAGCACAACGTCGCCATCTTTGATTTTGCGGAATATTTCCGTACGTGTGCCGTTCGTTCTGTGGAAAGGATCGCCGGAGAACTTCTCGTCGGCGAGCAAGTCCCGTCCATCCTGAGGCAGGAACAACCGAACAATACCGCCAAAAGCCGGATCGTCGCTTGAAGTCTCCACAACCAAATCGCTGCCCTGCTTGTAGTACGTATAGTTGATAGTAAAACGATCAAGCTTCGCGGAGACGGTTTTGCGTGCTGCTTGAGGCTGGATCAGGGTTACTTGATACTGACTTCCAGCTCGTTTCTGAATCGAGGCATCGCTCATGATCAAGTGCATCGGCTTCTTGGAGATTTCGCCGTCCGGATGCGTCTCAAATCGGAAGCTGACCCCGGCCGACTCGCCGAACAGGCTGCCTGTAATCGTCTCCTCTCCAACCCGCAGCCCTAGCTTCCGGTAGGTGATCAACTCTTTCCACTGAGGGTCAAAGGGGTATGCTTTCGTTGTGACCCGAATCTGGGAAGGGCTGACTACCAGCTTGTCCAGTTGGTGCATGCCGCCTGCTACGGGAATATCTCCTTGTAGCTGGCGAGTAATCGAAGTTTGGTTCGCTTGCTTCATATTCAGTTCGAACGGAATGTTCCATTGCCCGATGTACGATCGCACAGGCTCGAGATATTGCAACGCGAAATCCGCATCTTGGACCCGAGGGTCGTCCAGCAGGAAAATATCTTTCCTCTTCAGCTCAAGCGGATTATCGGATGGCAGGACATTCGCAAAACTGGCGGCAATCGGCTGCCCCGACGAGATGAGACGAAGCGATGGATTCAACGAGCTCCATTTGCTATCCGTCATCGAGACGGTATATTCCACAGTCAAACGATTTTGTTCCTGATGCATGGATTCAACCTTGAGAGACCGCAGTTCTTGCGACAGATCCGTCGCGATTAGTGGAGCGCCGGAATCCGTTCTAGCGTTCAAGGGAAGTGGTTTGAGCGCTTCACGAAGCAAAATCAAGTTTTCCGCAGTCAATGTCAGCTGGCTCCGTTCCCCCTCCGGAAGACGATTTCCTTCCACATAGCCTTTCAATCGCCGGTCGTGCTCATCCCAAGTGGCACCTGCGCCAGTGGCTAGCAGTTGTTCGTTCTCGTCTGTCAAAGATAAACGATCGAACATCGCCGTTCGGATACCACTTTCCGATTTCACCGCTTCAGTAAGCAAGCTGAATGTCAAGGCAATCCGGTTGCTGTCCGCCAGTGCCTGGTGGACAGTGAGCGTAACTCCGTTCGCTTCCGCCTTGCGTTCGACAGACTGCCCGTATCCAGCGTCCCATGCAGCAGTTATGCCGGATCTTTGCATCTGTTTCATCCAATCCCACAGCTGCGGGCTGGCCATCGCCGGAACGGAGAGGAGCAGGGAAGCGGCGGTTGCCGCAATGAGATACGGCTTTTTACTGATGCGTTTGTCTCCGGCTACTGGGAGCAGCAACCGATCTTGTATTCGAGCCCACATGCTGTCAAAATCAGGAATTGGGTCCAATTGCCGCTCAGCATTCCGGAGAATGCTTCGTTCTATGGCTTCGTTCAAGGCGTTCCCCTCCTTGGAGTTGGTTGAGATGTTGTTGCAGCAGCATACGTTTCGACAATCGCTTCAATCCGCTGTTCAATCTGGATTTAACCGTTCCTTCAGGAATCCTGAGAATTTCGGAAATCTCCTGAATTTTCATCTCATTGATGTACTTGAGAATGATCACGGCGCGCAGTCGATCCGGCAGTTGATTAAGCAGTGCGGCTAGTTCGTCGATGTTTTCTTTGGCTTCGGCCAGCTTGTCGGATGGCAGATCAGCATTGGCAGAAGGACGCTCCAGCTTGGCCAGCCATTGCTCCTTCCATCGTCTTCGGAGGAGATCGCGGCATGTGTGGATGGCGATGCGCAGCAGCCACGGCTTCAAATAATCGATCTGTTCACGATTGTGGCGCAGCGCTTTGACAAACGTGTCTTGGCACGCATCCTCGGCATCGGAACGGTTCGCGAGCAGAGACAAACAAAGCCGGTATACATCCAAGCGATAAGCTTCAAACAGTTCGCGATCGGTCACTAGGTTGGGTCACCTCCCGGTTCTATCTGATCTATAAACTGTCGAGTGCGAGAAAAGGTTCGATTTTTGTTTACACAAAAAAAGCGCACGATACGGCGAATATCGTGCACCGATAAGACAACCATGATTATAGAATCAATTACTTCCGACTATAAATATCCTTCAAAATATCCTCAATCTTCGGCTCCTTCAGCTGCAGGTCCAGAATGTTGAAGTGGCGGGTCACGTAGGAGATGGCGTCGGCGACCGAGATTTCGTCGTGCCGGAACAAAATTTGTTTGCGCGGCCCTTCCTCATGGATGATCTGAAGGCGCGGCTCCTCCAGCTGCACCCGCTCCTCGACGAATTCCACGGACAGCAAGTGTCCCGGGCTATACTCCGATTTGAATCGACTCAAAGCCCCGTCATAGATGACGGTCCCGCGATCGATCATGATCAACCGGCTGCAAATTTGTTCGATATCGTCCATATCGTGCGTGGTCAGGATGACCGTCGTGCCTTTTTCCTTGTTCACCTCGCGGATGAACGTTCGAATGCGGCTTTTGGCCAGCACGTCCAGCCCGATCGTAGGCTCGTCCAGATAGACGATCTTCGGATCGTGCAGTAAGGCAACGGCTAGCTCGGCGCGCATTTTTTGCCCTAGGCTGAGCTGACGGACTGGACGCGATAGAAACTCCTGCATCTCAAGAAGCTCGATGAAAAAGTCGACGTTGCGCTTGAAGGTAGCCGACTCAATCTTGAACATTTTGCGGTACAGGTCGAATGTGTCGAGCATCGGCAAATCCCAATACAGCTGCGAGCGCTGGCCGAAGACGACGCCGATCTGCTTGGCGTTCTCGCGGCGGTTCTCGTGCGGTACCCGGCCATCCACAACGACAGATCCGTAGGTTGGCGTTAGAATGCCTGACAGCGTCTTGATCGTGGTCGACTTGCCCGCTCCGTTGGGGCCGATGTAGCCGACTAGCTCGCCGGCCTCAATCGAAAAGGAGATGCCGGCGACCGCGGTT
The DNA here is from genome assembly GCF_004000845.1 of Paenibacillus koleovorans NBRC 103111. Lineage (GTDB taxonomy): Bacteria > Bacillota > Bacilli > Paenibacillales > NBRC-103111 > Paenibacillus_AA > Paenibacillus_AA koleovorans. The sequence goes on along the minus strand of NZ_BIMA01000002.1, from coordinate 66,140 downwards.
TTCGTCTCGTATTCTCGGCTGACGAAGGAGCGGAGCGTGTTCCAGAAGCCCGGCTCGCGTTTGAAAATTTGAAATTGCTTGGTCAGATGGCTTACTTCAATAAGCGCCATAACTTGTAACCGCCTCCTTATGAGCCTGTGCTGCGATAATGTCGGATGCCGACGGTCCAGAACCAATAGGCGAGCGCGAACATCGCCAGGCCGACAAGCGGTGTCAAATATTGAAAGAACGGGTGAAACATGAGGAAGTCGTCTTTGCCGAGAAAATATTGAGCCGGATAAAAGTTGATGAAGGCGAACGGAATGATCAGCGTTAGCAGCACTTGGATAACACCGTTGTAAGCGGTCAGCGGGTAACGGACGAAACCTTTGAAATCGAACATAAGCCGACTCAGGTTCCCGCTCTGAATGACCCAGAAGGCGGGAACGGCCGTATACACGAATGCCGACGCTTGAATGAGAGCCCCGCCGATCAACACCAAAACGAGAAACAGCAGGTCGAGCGGACCGAGCGATACTCCGAGCTTCACGAAGGCAATCGTCACCGCAACGAACGCGACGGTCAAATTGCTGAAATACCCGGTGCTAAATTCTCGGCTGAGCAAGTACAAGAATGGATTAAGAGGCTTCGTCAATATTTCGTCGAACTCGCCTGTTTGAATACGCCTCGGCAAATAAACGAATGGATGATAGAAAAAGAAACCCGCCAGCGCGTAAGAAGCCATATTCAGGCCGAAAAGCAGCATGATCTCGTAGGTGCTCCAGCCCGCGATCGTCTGGAACCGATAAACGAGCAGCCATACAAGCGCAAGCTCGGCGCCGATCATGATCGTCTTGGACACCGTGACGAGCAGGAAGGAGCTGCGATATTCGGTCATGCTTTTCAGCTTGATTCGGACGAACGCCCAATACAGTGGAAAATAGCTCATCGTTGGTCAGCCTCCGAATACGTCGAATTTGACTTGCGCCCGGCGCCACATCCAACGTTCGATGACGAGCAGGACGAGCATCCACACCGCCTGCGCGCCGATGATCAGCCAAGCGCCGGCGATCGTCGTTTTGCCGAGAAAGATCGAGATCGGACGAAACGTAACCAAGTGGAACGGCAAACATTGAGCGATCGCATACAGCCATTGCGGATAAAACCAGAGCGGCACGAAGATGCCGGCGAACAGATCGAAAGCGGCGTCAGTTACCGCATTGACGATCCAGGACGTCTTGAGCCAAATGGCGATCAGCCCGAACATGTAGTTGATCTGGAACATAAGGAGCAGGCCGCCGAGCAGGCTAAGCAGGAACAAACCGATCCGCGCCGGATCGTCGGGCAGGCGAAAGCCCCAAATGACGACAGCCAAAGCTGTAGCGGGAATCGTGCTGAACAGGAAGCCGAACAAATTGTCCCCGAGCGAGTCCGCCACATAATAGCTTTTGAATGAATAAGGACGAATTAGATCGATGCTGATCGTACCGTCAGCGACGCGTTCACCGATTTTTTGTCCCATACGAGAACGAAGCAGCGACCCGACAACCGTGTTGATGACGACCAGATTCAATATGTCTTCGAACGTAACTCCGTTTACGGCTTCTTTGCCTCTGAACAAGGCCTGCCATACGCTGATCATAATGAACAACCCGAGCCAAGTGCTGATAATCGCCACATAGGAGTTCATCCGGTACACGAAACGCTGCTGGAACGACTTGCGGACAAATTCGAAAAAAACGGCCATCGGCGCAGAACCAACCTTCCTGAGCGAGAGTGAAACGAGCATGCAATGTGGAAAAATCCGATCCATTCGATAGAATATGATCTACTATAGCACAGGAACGAATGTTTGGGATGGATTATTTTACTATAACGAAAAAAACCTGCTGCGCTCTTTCGAGGCCGACAGGTCCGATTTCTTTCTAGAAGGTCAAACGTTGCTGACAGGCAATAGATAGAGGAGGACGGCGAAAAAGTGGCAGCTGGTGCCGCCTATGACGAACGTATGCCAAATCGCATGATGGTAGGGGATGCGGCGCCAAATGTAGAACACCGTTCCCACCGTATAGAGAACTCCACCTAGCATCAGCCAGAACAGGCCGCCGAACGGGATGCTCTCGTACAATGGTTTGATGGCGATGATAATGAGCCAGCCCATGGCGATATAGAATAGGGTGGAGAGGACGGTGAACCGGTCGACGAAAAACGCTTTGAAGGCGATGCCGAAGACGGCTAACCCCCAGACGATGCCGAAAAGTGTCCAACCAAGCGGTCCCCGCAGTGCAACGAGCAGAAAAGGCGTATACGTGCCGGCTATCAGCAGGTAGATGGCGGAATGGTCGAGAATCTCGAATACTTTCTTCACCCTCCGATGCTGCGGGAAGCTATGGAGCAACGTCGAGAACGTATACAGCAGCACCATCGTCACGCCGAAAATTGTAAAGCTGACGATATGCCAGGCGGTTCCGAACAAGCTGGAATAGACGATAAGCAACACGAGCGCGGCGATGCTCAGCACAGCTCCGATGCCGTGGCTGATGGCGTTGGCGATCTCTTCGCGAAGGGAATAGGTCATTTTGACTGCGATACCTCCCGATTGTCAGCAAGGATTGATCGAATGAAATCGGTCCATGCGGTTCTTCTTCCTTTATCGTACCGTATTTGCCATCGTTTCGCTACTGGACCTATGGCATGGTACGAGCTGGAACCTGGAGGTTTGCAGGCGCGCCTAGGTGGAACCCGGTCGCTCTCTTACGGCAGCCCAAACAACTGGCGCGCGTTCTCGCTGAAGATTCGCCGTTTCTTCTCGATCGGCAGGCGCGACAGGATTTTCGTCGGATCGTCGAAGTCCCAGTGCGGGTAGTCGCTCGAGAACAGCAGCATGTGCTCTGCATCGAACATTTCGAACATCGCCTCGAGGTGCTTCGGGTTATCCGGCTCCTCGATCGGCTGCGTCGTGAAATAGACATGGTCCCGGGCATATTCGCTGGGCAGCCGCTTCAGCCAAGGTGCGGTAGCCCGCAGCGCCTTGAAGTTTTTGTCCAGCCGCCACAGCAGCGGAGGAAGCCAAGAGACGCCTCCCTCGCAAAGGATGACTTTGAAGTCGGGGTATTTCTCGAATACGCCCTCGCACACGAAGCTGACGAGGTGGGCCATAAACGTCTGCGGCAGGCAGGTGTGCCATTGCAGGTAGTTCGAGACGTAACCGGCGGCGGTCGGCGCGCTGTAAATGCCGGAGCCCTCGCTGCCCGGATGGAGCAGGAACGGCAGGCCATGACGCGCGCACGCTTCATAAATCGGATGGTAGTACCGATGCCCGTACGGCATCTGCGACCCGCCCGACACGCAGACGGCGACGATGTCCGGATGCGGCCCGATCCGGTCGATCTCGCGGACCGCTTCCTCGGGGTGCTGGCTCGGGATGCACATGTAGCCCTTGAATCGCGGGCTCTTGGGGATCCATTCCGCGAGCAGGTAGTCATTGTACGCGCGGCAGATCGCCGCAACATAATCGATATCGGCAAAGGCGGAGCTGGAAATGATCGTGTCGGAGCACAGCATGGCATATTCGACGTTGAACGGCTCCAGGAAATGCTGCAGCATGTACTCGGGGTCTGACCCGACGGGCAAACCGCTGGGCGGATCGGCATCCTTCCGCTTGTTCCCGATCGGGCTTGAATAAGGCAGCCCGGCGTTCGGGATGCCGGAGCGGAGCGCGTAGCTGCGCCACGGCTCATCCAGGTAGGGGATCAGATCGTATCCGCTGCGAGTTTGGTTATGGACGTCGCAGTCGATAATCGGCAATCGTTCCGTCGTTTGGGGTTTCATGAGTGAGTCGCCTCCTTCGCGCCGATGACCAGACTGATTGTTCCTTGCACCACTACGACCGGGTATGTGCGCACCCGGACCTTGCCGCTGAACAGCGACTTGCCGGTTTTCAAATCGAACTCCCAGCCATGCCACGGACAGCGCAGTATTTCCTGGTCGCGTCCGTAAATGTACTCATGCACCTGCGATTCCAGCGTTGTGCCGCAGATCGGCCCTTTGCATAATTCCGCGCCTTGATGCGGGCAGTAATTGTGAACGGCGTAGTATTCGCCCTTCACGTTGTACACGCCGATGGAGCGTCCTTCCGCTTGTACGATTCGGAATGTGCCGGGCGGGATGTCCTCGGCGGCGGCGATAGGGTATACGGCCATGAAATCCAGCTCCTCTCTTTGTAAGTCTGTCTTCATTGTAGGGGGAAGCGAAGGTGGATTGCTATTGTGAAAACAACTTTTATTTGTATGATTCTAAGGTTTTCCAAGTATAATGGGGAGAAAGGAGGGACTGCGCATGTTTGAGCTCGTATCGGTATATTTGGACGATATGACCCCCGATTGGCACAAGGAAGAGGCCGCCACGCTGACGGATATTTTGATCCTGACCGTTCAGGGAAGGGCCGTCTACGTGATTGAAGGGGAGACGGTTTTGCTGGAGAAGGGAGATTTGCTGTACATTCCGAAAGGCGCCCTGCGATCGGGACACAACGCCCCGGAAGGGCCGCATCAGAAGTATTCCGTGCATTTCCTCCTGCAGCCGGACGGCCCGTTCTCCGACGTGGTTCCTTCCGCTTACAAGAAGGTAGGGACACGCAATTTCGATTACATGAAGCAGAGGTTCATGCTGCTGATCCAGCACTGGTTCCGGCGCAAGAAGCACGACGAGGTGGTGTGCACGGGGATTGCGATCGAGCTGCTCGGTTATTTTGTCCAAGCGCTCGCGGAAGAGGGTTTCGCTTCGATCAAGCTGCGGCTGATGCGAAAGGTGCAGGATTACATTGTGGAGCATTACCGCGAGTCGATCCGCATTCAGGAGCTTGCCGAGCTCGTGGATCGGGCTCCGAACTATGTCACCCAATCGTTCAAGGAAGTAACCGGGATGACGCCGATTACTTACCTGCACCAGGTGCGGGTGCACTCCGCGCGCGATCTGATCCTCAACACGAAGCTGACGATCGGCGAGGTGGCCGACTATCTCGGCTACAGCGACCAGGCGCATTTCAACCGCGTGTTCAAAAAAATGATGGGGTATCCGCCCTCAAAAAATAAATGAACAATCACGGAGCCCCGCTCCGGTGAGGAGAAACTGGGGAACTCGTGCCTAGGTCGCCTAGGTCGCCTAGGTCGCCTAGGTCGACGAAACGTCCTCGACGAGCTCGGTGTCCTCCGTCTCCACGAGCGGGGAGACGCGTCCTTCGTAGTGGATCCACAGTTGATGGAGCGCGCGCGTACAGCCGACGTACAGCAGCTTGCCGTCCTGCACGTTCGCGCTGTAGCGGGTCTCATCCACGTCGACGAGGATGACCGCGTCGAACTCGAGCCCCTTGGCGAGGTACACCGCCAGGACGGAGACGCCGCCGCTGTAGCGTCGCTCGCCTGCGCCGATCAGCGTCGCCTCGATGCCGACGCTAAGCAACGCTCTGTGCAGCGCCTCGCACTCGCGCTCGGTGCGGCCGATGACGGCGACCGTCGTCGCCTCGCCGGCCCGGGACCGCGCAACCGCGTCGGCGATGGCGCCGATGCGCGCCGCCGCCGGCGTCGGCAGCAGCCGCACCTTCTCGCCGCTGCGGAACACCGGGATCGCCGGGACGGCGGCCGGCACGCTGCGCTCCAGCACGACGTTAGCGAACCGGATAATCTCCATCGTCGACCGATAGCTCCGCTCGAGCTGGTGGAAGGCGGTGGTGCCGGCCGGGAACAGGCCGAGCATCTCGTTCCAGTCCAGCACACCTTGATACGCGTGAATGCCCTGCGACAGATCGCCCAAAATCGTGAACGAGCCGCTCTTCACATGGCGATTCAGAAGCGCAACCTGGAACGGCGAGAAATCCTGCGCTTCGTCGATGACGATATGATCGAAGATGCGGTCGCTGTCGATGCCGTAGAAGCGGTCGTGCACATGCAGAAGCGGAGCTAGATCTTCCGGTTGCACGATCTTCTTCGCAAGCCCTTTAAGCGAGACGGCGGAGATCGATGCAGGCAGCGGCGATGGCATCGATCCAGGGCCTGCGGACAGCTTGCCACCGAGCCAATCGGCATAGAAGCGGAACGGCGTATGATCCGGCCATGTCTTCATATATGTGCGCAGCTTGACCGATGCCTTGCTCTTGAACTCTTTGCGCCTGCCGGGGTCGCGCACGAGATCGAGCTCCATCTCGATCCAACGTTTGATCCGGGCGTGGACTCGTTCCTTGCGTTTATATAAAGGATAGTGGCGATACTCGGTCGTGAACCACTCCCGAATGGTCGACGTCCGCAGCCTTGCCATCGGCCAAGGCTCGAAATCGCCTTCCGGCATGAAGTGGGCTTCATACCGATCGAGCGCCTCGTCGAGGATCGATTGGAAGCCGATCCAGCCTTTGAACCGCCCCGGCGTATAATCGTCGATCTCCGGACGTGCCGCTCCCGGTGCGAACCAATTGGCGAGCGTATCCGTCGGATCGGCCAGCTTCAGCTTATCCTCCTCGAGCACCTCGAACGCCCAATCCGCAAATGTCGTCTGCTGGATGCTGCCTACACCAAGCTCAGGCAGCACGGACGAGATATAGTCCAGGAACATCTGGTTCGGCGCGAAGATGATCATCCGCTCCGCCTTCACAATGTCCCGGTATTGATAGAGCAGGAAAGCGAGTCGATGAAGCGCAACCGTCGTTTTGCCGCTGCCGGCAACGCCTTGAATGACCATCGCCGTCTGGCGGGCGGAACGGATGATCCGGTCCTGCTCGGCCTGAATCGTTGAGACGATATCCCGCAGCTTGTTGTCCTTGTTCTCGCCGAGCCGGTACAACAGAAACTCGTCGTTCACGGCCACTTGATCCCCGCCGCGAGCGTACGTATCCACCACACGCTGCAGCAGCTGCTTGCGGATGACGAGATTTCGCTTCAAATAGACGAGTCCGTCGATGATCCCGTCGGGAGAATCATAGGCCGCCGGATCTTCGCCTCCGGTGAACGAATAGAAGAGGCTCGCGATCGGAGCGCGCCAATCGATGATCAGCGGCTCGCTCGTGTCGTCGTTCTCGACGCCGAACTTGCCGATGTAGAGCGGCTTGACCTTGGCCGTCCCGCTCTCTTGGAAGTCCATGCGGCCGAAATACGGTTCATCCGTCGCCTTGCCCATCTGACGCCGCGCTTGCTCACGGATGGCATCGAGCGCCTGTTCGGTGTAATCGTTGCCGTAATAACGAGGAATCGATTGCAGCTCCTTCAGCTTGGCGTCGATCCAGCTTGTGGTCCGATTCAGCTTCTCCAGCTCTTCCTCATACGCGACTTTCACTTCGGTGTCCACTACGCTCGTCACCTTCCATTCCTTGTGGTGAGAATCCGATTGAAAAGATCACTATTTTATCATACCCCGTCAGGAGAAGCAATGATCTCTTTTACGAACCATGATCTCTTTTCTCGAACCCGCTTAGCTTGGCGCTCTCATCCTTTTCCAACGGTCAAGCGAGTGCTATACTATGGAATGAAAAGAGAATGGAGGGATAATGTCTATGAGCTCCTTGTTCGATGTTCCAGTGAATGATGCCAAGGGACAATCCGGTACGCTATCCGCCTACAAGGGCGAAGTGCTGCTGATCGTCAACGTGGCTTCCCAATGCGGCTTGACCCCTCAATATGCAGGGCTGGAGGCGCTTTACCGCAAGTATAAGGATCGTGGATTCCGCATCTTGGCGTTCCCATCCAATGATTTCGCCGGCCAAGAGCCGGGTACGATGGAAGAGATCATGGAATTTTGCTCCTTGAACTACGATGTGACATTCCCTCTGTTCGAGAAGGTTCATGCCATCGGGGACGAGCGCCATCCGCTCTATACTTGGCTCACGACTCATTCGGACCGACCGGAAGAACCGGTGATGTGGAATTTCGAGAAGTTTCTGATCGACCGGGAGGGGAATATCTCCGTTCGGTTCGGCCCGAAAGTGACGCCGGAGGACGAATCCCTCGTCAGCGCAACTGAAAAGTTACTGTAAGCGAAACACTTTAGCAACCTACAACTAGCAAACCTAACCGTGGAGAAGGAGACCGTACCGCGATGAAATTGGGAGTCAGCTCTTACAGCTTGTTAGGCGCGATGCGCAAAAATGAAATGGACATCCTGGGCGCGATCCAATGGGTAGCCGACAATGGCGGGGCGCATATCGAAATCGTGCCGATCGATTTTTCCCTTGTGGACAACCCTGAATTAACCGATCAAATTGTAGCGAAGGCGAAAGAAGCCGGTATTGAAATATCCAACTATGCAATCGGCGCGAACTTCATTACGGAAACGCGCGAGCAGTTCGAAGCGGAGATTGAGCGAGTGAAGCGTCACGTTGATGTCGTGCACCGTCTCGGGGCCAAAAAAATGCGGCACGACATCGCATCCCGTCCGATTCCGGATACGACGCCGGCTCAATTCGACCGCGACTTCCCATCACTAGTGGAAGCTTGCCGCGCTGTCGCCGATTATGCCTCCCAATTCGGGATTACGACGAGCATCGAGAACCACGGCTACTTCGTGCAAAACAGCGAGCGTGTGCTGCGTCTTGTTCATGTGGTGGACCGCGCCAATTTCCGGACAACGCTTGACGTGGGCAACTTCCTGTGCGTAGACGAAAATCCGATCGCCGCAGTGAAGAAGAGCTTGCCGCACGCCTCGATGGTGCATTTCAAAGATTTCTACATTCGTCCGTCTTACCGCAATCCTGGCGACGGCTGGTTCCCATCAGCGCACGGCACTTACTTGCGCGGAGCGATCGTCGGTCAAGGAGACATCGATATGCCGGAGATGGTCCGCGTCATCAAGGCATCCGGCTATGACGGCTATCTTTCGCTGGAGTTCGAAGGGAAAGAAGAGTGCAAATGGGGCATCGTGACCGGTCTGAACAACATCAAGCGGCTGTGGGCGGAAGCTTAAGCGCAGGCATCGAGCGAACGGAATCTGAAGCCAGGTCTGGGGCAGGAGCTACAGCTGGTTCTGTAACCGGTTCTGTAGCCGGAGCGGGGAATCCAACCTTGCTCTCGATCACTAGCCATCTTGGGTCGTTCACCAAATCGGAGAAGCGGGTAGCCGAGACGGTGCTGCATGACCCGGAAGCCGCGGTCTACACGTCAATCACCGATATGGCGGAGAAGGCGGGAGTTGGAGAAACTTCCGTCCTTCGTTTTTGCCGCAAGCTGGGGTTCCAGGGGTATCAGGAATTCAAGCTATCGGTCGCTCAGCATCTATCTTCACCTGCGTTTCAGGTGCTGGGGGAGATCGAGGAGAGCGACAGTGCTGAGGATGTGCTGAGCAAACTTACGGCGATCAACGCTCAGGCGATTCAAGACAGCGCGGCGCTGATCGACCTCGGTGCGGTTCAACAAGCGGCGGACATGCTGCTCGCGGCCAGAACGATTTGGTTCCTCGGCATCGGCACGTCCGGTCTTAGCGCACTGGATGCCAAACATCGGTTGCTGCGGCTGGGCATTCACGTGCAGGCCGAGACGGATACGCATCTGATGAAGATGCAGGCGGCTATGGCGACTCCGCAGGATGTCGTCGTAGGTCTCTCTGTGTCCGGGAGCACGCGAGATCTGGTTGATGCGCTCCAACTGGCGAAGTCGAACGGAGTCAGGACGGTCTGCTTGACCGGACATGCCAAATCGCCGATCACTCGCGTCTCGGATGTCGTCCTGCTGACCGCTTCCAAGGAAGCTCCGCTGGCGGGAGGCTCCTTCTCGGCGAAGCTGTCGCAGCTGCACGCGATTGACGTGCTCTCTACTATTCTGGCTCTGAGGCTGCAGGATTCGGCATTCGCAGCGCTGGAGAAGACGGCCAAGTCGGTGCTGGACAAGCTTTACTGACGCGGTTCCGGAGTGAATCGTTTCCTCACGGGGCAAGCTAATGGCCAAGGGGGGACAGCGACGATGGAAAGCCTCGAGCAATGGTTGGCCAAGCTTCACAAGAAGCAAGCGAACGATGAACGTAACCGCAGACGGTTCGGCGGCAAGAAGCCGGATCAGCAGCTTCCTACGAAGGCGCACAGCAAGGACAATTAAAGCTTCGTCCACCGCAGCCGGAACGTGCCGATTCCAATTCGAGTCGGTTCGTCTTCGGCTATTTGCTTCGTGATTTGATGCCGGATTATGGTATAATGGCTCAAGGACAGGCAAGGCTAGCCTAGGGGGAATCGTTGGATGATCATCGTCAGAAATTTATCGAAGCAGCTCGTGGATGGGACCGAAATATTGTCTAAGATCAGCTTCCAGGCGGATCGGGGCGAGCTGATTGCGGTTGTAGGCGGCAGCGGCAGCGGGAAGACGACGCTGCTCAAATGCGTTGCCCTCAAAGATAAGTGGACGGAAGGGCAGCTGATATATAACGGCACAGACTTAACCACGCCGAAGTGGACCGATAGAATCAAGCTTCGCAAGGAATGGGCGTTTCTCGATGAGAAGCCTATGATGAATCCGAATCTCAGCGCGCTTAAGGTTGTGCTGGGCGGCCGTTTCTTCTATACACCGCTCTGGCGCAAGCTGACGGGCACCGTCTCGACAGACGAGCACGTGCTCGGAATGGACTACCTCGAGAAGGTCGGACTGCTGGATAAGGCGCATGAGAAAGCGAGCAAGCTAAGCGGAGGCGAATCCCAGCGGGTAGCGATAGCGCGGGCGCTCGCACAAGGCGCGAAGGTTATCGTCGCGGACGAACCGATCAAGGGACTGGATCCGCAGTCGGCCGACCGGGTCATGCAAGATTTCAAGTCGCTTTGTCAACGCCAAGAGCTGGTAGCGATCTGCAGCATGCAGAACTTGGATTTGGCCGAACGCTTTGCTACCCGCATCTGGGGATTGGCCAGGGGCCGCATCGTGTTGGATATCCCGGCACGCCGATTGACGCAATATGAGAAAAATTTGATATTCCAGTCTTAAGACAAGCTGCATCACAAGTTAGGGGAAGGGATGGGGAACCCTCGATGGATTTACGGCTGGATGGAAAATCGGTGTTAGTCACGGCAGCGAGCAAAGGGCTGGGACGAGCCACTGCGTTGGAATATGCAAGAGAAGGCGCCAAGGTTACGATCGCGAGCCGAAGCGCCGAGCATCTGGATGAAGCGGTTGCTGAAATTCGGGAAGCTACCGGACAATATGTGCATCCGGTGACGCTCGATGTGGCAAGTCCGGAGCTGATTGAAGCGGCTGTTCAGTCGGCTGTCGACGCTCACGGCGGGTTGGATGTTCTGGTGACCAACGCTGGAGGTCCTCCCGGTGGATCGTTCGAGCAATTCGACGACAACGTATGGCAGAGCGCGTTCGACAACAATTTGATGAGCGTTATTCGGCTTATTCGCGCGTCGTTGCCGCATATGCGGGCTGCAGGAGAAGGCAGAATCGTCAATCTGAGCTCGATCTCTATCAAACAGCCGATCCAGGACTTGATGCTGTCCAATGTATTCCGGGCAGGTGTCTACGCGCTGACGAAAAGCTTGGCTACCGAGCTGGCGAAGGATCAAATTCTCGTCAACACTGTAGCGCCAGGACGCATTTTGACGGACCGGATTCGGCAGCTGGACGCTCGGGTCGCTCAGCTTAAGCAGCTGTCTCCGGAAGAGGTAGAAGCGGCGTTTCTAACCCAAATCCCGGTCGGCCGTTATGGGACACCCGAGGAATTCGCACGATATGCCGTATTCCTGGGCTCGTTCGCCAATACATATGTGACCGGACAGGCGTTGTTGGTCGACGGCGGGATGGTCAAGTCGCTCTAGAGCAAGAAAGCAGGGGATGTCGGTGGATCGCAAGGCAAGTGTGCTGGAGGCGGCGGAAAAATCGTTTACGCTGTTCGGTTACAAGGCGACGACGATGGATCAGGTGGCTAAAATCGCCAATGTTGGCAAAGGCACGATTTACACGTTTTTCAAAAATAAAGAAGAGCTGTTCGATGAAATATTGCGCAAGCTGATCGCGGAGATGAAGGCGGTAGCCGAACGGGTGCTTCACCCGGACAAGACGTTTATCGAAAATTTGCAGGCGGCGCTTTATGCGCTGCTCGATTTTCGACGGTCGCATGAGTTAACGCTCAAGCTAACGCATGAAGTGCGCGATATGGGGACGCCGCAAGCGCAAGAAGCGATCCGCGAGATCGAATCGGCGGTGCTCGGATTTATTACCCGCAAGGTGCAGGAGGCAGTCGATCAGGGCTATTTGCGGCCCTGCGATCCGAAAATTACGGCATTTGTCATGTTGAAGCTGTATATCGCCTTTATTTATGAGTGGGATCTGACGCATGAGCCGCTTAGTAAGGAGCAAATATACGAGTTGTTTCAGCTTTATTTGCTGGAAGGATTGTCGCCGTAGCTATTTAATGGGATTAACTATACTTGCAATAAAGAAGGATGAGGAGAACTATGAAACTGACCAACAAAATCGGAGTTATCGTAGACAGCTTTGGCATCGGCGTACGCGAGGGTTTGAAAAAAGCGAAGGAAGTCGGCGCCCAGGGTGTGCAGATTTATGCGATTGCAGGCGAGATGGATCCGGCGAACTTGGATGCCGCGCAGCGGAAAGAACTGAAGGCCTATATCGATTCGCTTGGTCTGGAAATATCGGCACTTTGCGGCGACCTTGGCGGTCATGGCTTCCAGGACGTGGATGCGAACCCGGCGAAGGTAGAGAAATCCAAACGTATTCTGGATCTGGCTCAAGATCTCGGCACGAATATCGTGACGACGCATATCGGCGTTGTGCCTCACGATAAGAACGGATCGGTATTCGCTGCCATGCATGCAGCCTGCGAAGAGCTCAGCCAGTATGCCACCAATATGGGCGGTTTTTTCGCTATTGAGACCGGACCTGAGACGGCAGTTCATCTTAAGAGCTTCCTCGATACGCTAAGCAGCCGCGGCGTGTCCGTCAACTTCGATCCGGCCAATCAGGTGATGGTAACCGGCGACGATCCGGTGCAAGGGGTGTACACGCTGAAGGATTATATCGTTCATACGCATGTGAAGGACGGCATTCGCTATAAAGAAGTCGATCCTCGAGAAATTTACGGTTCGCTGGGCTACGCGCCGATGGATCACGGCAAAATTGCCGAAATGGTCCGTTCCGGAGAAGTGTTCCGCGAAGTGCCGCTCGGCGAAGGCAAAGTCGATTTCGTGAATTACTTCAAAGCGCTGCAGGACATCGGTTATACCGGCTACCTGACTATTGAGCGTGAAGTCGGGGATCAACCGGAAGTCGATATTCGCAAAGCGGTCGATTTTATTAATGCCTTTAAATAATCACGGCATTTCGCTCGGATATATCCACTTTCAGGTTTGACTGCCATACATTGCGGCATGAATTCTCGAATAGAACCATGCTACAATGTTCAGGTACCAAACAAAACAAGGCCGAAGCTACTAAGCACGGGGGAACCACTTTTGGGGTGAAGCCGCAGTCGATGCGGCCGGGTGATTACTCTTTGACCCGAATCCGTCAGCTAACCTCGCAGGCCGATAAGGAGAGTGGAGTATTTTGAAAAAGTTCAACAAGCAGTTGATGGCAGGCGTATTGGCAGTCGGCGTGATCGGCGGAGCAGCAGCCGGTTCGGCTTCCGCAGCATCGCCGGACTCTAACTATACAGGCAACTCGAATGTGAAAGTGTATTACAGCGTTCAGCAAGTAAATTTGCAAGACTTTCTTCAAGGCAATATCGATTGGACGAAAAAGCTGCAGCAGCTGTTCCCAGGCGCTATGATCCAGTGGCCAGGTCAGACGACTCCTGTCAAGCCGCCAACGCCTCCGGTCGTGAAGCCAAATCCAACACCGACACCAACAACACCGGCACCAGTTCCTGCACCAACGCCGACACCGATTCCGACACCGAAGCCAACGCCAGTTCCTGCACCAACGCCGACACCGTCCCCGACGCAGCCTGGCACGCAGGATTCCACATTTGCGCAGCAAGTTGTGACGCTGGTGAACCAAGAACGCGCCAAAGCCGGACTTCGCGCATTGACTAGCGATGCCGCCTTGGCGAACATGGCGATGGACAAGGCGAAGGATATGTACAATCGCAACTACTTTGACCATGTTTCTCCGACGTACGGGTCTCCATTCGACATGATGAAGTCGTACAACATCCCGTTCAGCTATGCGGGCGAGAACATTGCCAAAGGCCAACGCACGCCTCAAGAAGTGATGACCGCTTGGATGAACAGCCAAGGTCACCGCGAGAACATCTTGAACCCGAACTTCAAGAAGATCGGCGTAGCTTACTACAACGGCGAGTGGGTGCAAGAGTTTACTGGTTAATTTATGATCTGAACCGTCAGCTCTCGAAGCTGGCGGTTTTTTGACATATCGGAAAGAAAAGGGCCATTATACGCTCTAGTCCGACTTTTCCGGACTGGGTGACGAGAGTGAAGGATGAAAAAACGTAACGCGATGAATGAAAGGAGGAGCGAAGAGGGCAGGAGGAGGGAGTGTAGAAGCTAAGTCAACTCAATCCTTGCCTCTGGTCAACTTGTACGATTTATCATACAAGGGCGACCCTAATCAGCATACAAAAAAGAAGCCCCCTTAGGGCTCCTTTCCAACCAATTAAACCCTTTACACCGCCGAGTTTTCGCCGGATAGCGTAAACAGCTGCTGGGCACAATACTCGATGATGTCGCTCCGCCGCACGATGCCGATGAATCGCTCCATGTCGTCCATGACCGGTACGAAATTTTGCACCTTTGCTTTCGTAATCAAATCGCTCATATTCGCGTTGATATGCACAGGGGTATTCGTGATGCGCATCGGCACTTCGGATACAAGCACCCGGTGCGCGTTATCGAACGAGATTTCCTCGGAATTTTTCATAAACCACAGCAAATCGCCTTCCGTCATCGTCCCCACATAACGGCCGTCTTCACTCAAAATCGGCACCGCCGTATATCGATGATACTCCATCCGCTCCAGCGCTTGGCGCAATGTAGATTGCTCGGTCAAGCAGATGACATCCTTCTTCGGTACTAAGAAAAACGCAATATTCATTATGATTTTATCACCTCTTTCTAAAAATCCGATCCAACTCTCAATTGTTCCTTATCCATTATAACGTGTTTTGATGCAATGTTGCTGTTTTGTTAATGGAAAATCGGTTGCTCGCTGACAATTTTGGTTGCCGCCTGTATCGCATGAGCCGCTAGGCAGCAGGGCACACTAGCACCGAGGTGATGACGATGGCTCGCAGAAGAAATCGCAGTCTGGTCGTGCCGGAAGCCCGGCAATCGCTGGACCGGTTCAAAGTGCATGTCATGAAATTGGAAGGCTATGCTGTCGATCCGGCAAGGCCGAACGACGTGAAATTCAAGGTCGCCGATTCGCTCGGCATCCCGCTGCATGAAGGTGACAACGGTCAATTAACGACGGAAGCGGCCGGTAAAGTCGGTGGTGAAATCGGTGGAGCGATGGTCCGCGAAATGATTCGGATGGCCAAGCTGCAGCTGGGACAGCAGTCGTTGTAGCGATCAGGAAGCGTTTCGGAGACGAGGCGCTTTTTTGGTTTCCGTCATAAATTGTCCGCTCCGTAACGCAAAATGACATATCCCCTCTTGGAAACTGTACTAAGATTAGGGTGAATTCCAAGCCAACAGGCACGGAACCCAAACTAGGACATTCCGAGAGGAGAACGACACATGAGTACATCCACCCTTGCCGTTCAAGGAGGAACGCCGGTCCGCACGACCGGATTCGCGACTTGGCCGATATATGATGATTTGGAGCTGAACCTGCTCAAGGAAGTGCTGGAATCGGGCAAATGGGGCGGCGCAGGCGGCTCCGGCAAAGCAGGCTACAAGCCGAAGCTGCCGCAGATGGAAGAGCAATTCGCTCAACTGCACGGCGCGAAGCACGCGGTTAGCGTCGTCAACGGCACCGTGGCAATTACAGTCGCGCTGCAAGCCGCAGGCGTCAGATCCGGCGATGAGGTGATCATCCCGCCTTATACGTTCATTGCGACAGCGACTGCCGCGCTCGCTTACGGGGTTATTCCCGTGTTCGCGGACATCGAAGAGGATACGCTCCTGATCGATCCTGAGAAAATCGAGGCGCTCATCACGCCGAAGACCAAAGCGATTATCGCCGTTCACATTGCCGGCGCACCGGCTAACATGACGCGGATCAACGAGATCGCGAGCAAGCACGGCCTTGTCGTCATTGAAGATGCCGCGCAAGCGGTAGGCGCTTCCTGGGACGGCCAAGGCGTCGGCTCTATCGGCGATCTAGGCACGTTCAGCCTGCAATCCAGCAAAAACCTGAACGCCGGCGAAGGCGGCATCATCACGACGAACAATACGGATTTATGGCAAAACGCCTGGTCGATCTGTAACGTAGGCCGCATCCCGAACGGCGGCTGGTACCAGCATGAGAAGCTCGGGCAAAACTACCGGATGACCGAATTCCAAGCAGCGCTCGTGCTCGCCCAGATGACGCGGCTGGAGCAACAGATGCAGCTGAGGGAGCAAAACGCGGCTCGACTCGAGGCAGCTCTCGCACAAATCGAAGGGGTCAAGCTGTTGAAGCAGGATGCCCGCGTGTCCCGACATGCTTACCATCTGTATATGTTCAAGCTCGGCCCTGAGCTCGCGAAGCGGAATGTGAAGGACGAGTTCATCAAGCGTATCCAAGCGGAAGGTATCCCGGTCTCGGCCGGCTATGTGCCGCTCAATCGCAACGTTGCCGTGCTCGATGCAACGGAAGCCTGGACCGGCACCAGAACTGTATACGAGTGCCCGGTATGCGAGAGCATGTGTGCCGACGAAGTGCTGTGGCTGACCCAGAACGTCCTGCTCTCGGACAGCCAAGCGATCGACGATGTTGCAGAGGCCGTAAGCAAAGTAGCGAAGTCGTTCCTGTAATTAGAGCGCCGCGATTTTGTCCCAGATTGTCTCGTCAACCGGGATGCCCAGGCGTCGATTCGTCTCGCGAGTCGTGAGGATCGACTCACCCGGATAGCGGATGCGTCCGCTTTCCTCGATGGGCAAGCTGGACTTCATATCGTTCAATATACCGTTTACCCGCTGCTGGAGCGCACTGTGCTCCGGCAGTTTTTCGTAATCAAAGGCTAAGAAAATTTGCGAGACGGAATGCTCGTTCTCCAGCTTGCCGATGTCTTGGGTGGAGAGGCCGCCGCTTAACATAACGGCGATTAGATCGAGCATCAGCGCAAGGCCTGAGCCTTTCCAATAGCCGATCGGCAGCGGACGTCTCGATTTGGCGATAGCCGCCGGGTCGCGCGTCAATTGCCCGTCCTCGTCGTATCCCCCGTCGTAAGGGAGGGAGTCCCCGCTCAATACGTATGTACTCAGCTTGCCATAGGAATATTGCGTCATTGCGATATCGAGCACAACCGGGCCTTCTTCACGGGGTACGGCGAGTACGAGAGGATTGTTGCCAAGCTTGCTCTCGCGGCCTCCCCAAGGCGGCATATTAGGCATCGTATTCGTCCAGCATATTCCGATGCAGCCAGCCTCCGCCGCTTGCCAGCCATAGGTGCCGGCTCGCATCCAGTGGTTCGTTCGACGCAACGCTACGGCTCCCAGGCCGTACTGCTTGGACAGGGCGATCGCACGGTCCATGGCGAAGGTCGCGTTCAAGTTTCCGGGTCCGCACTGCCCGTCCCACCGCTCGATAGCCCCCAGCGCATCCGTCAGCACCGGCTCCGCGTTCACTTCGATAATGCCTTTGCGGATGAACCCGACGAAGGCCGGAAACCGATTCAAGCCGTGCGAATAAACGCCGTCGCAGCTCGTTTGGGTGAACATAAGCGCACAGCGGGCCGCCCGCTCGGGAGTAAAGCCTTCTTGCAGCAATACCGTCTCCAGACGGTGTTTCACATCTTCGAAAGGAATTCTCAACATATGTCCGATCCGCTCCTCTCATCTCGGAGAACTTCCTTGCCAACTCTACCAGTATACCGAATCCGCAGGGGTAAGGCCAATTTAGACGCAATCAATTAAAACCCCTCCGCCCTGAAAACAGGTGCAGGAGGGGAGAGAGAGTTGATCTCGAATTAGAACTGAATTTCTTTGCCCGAAGCCGCAGACTCGTAAATGCCGCAAAGGATTTTCATCATTTCTACGCCGTCTTCGACCGGGCTGAGCGTTTCCTTGACGCCTTGGCAAACGCCGATGAAATGATCCACTTCATCCTGGAAGCCGGCTACGAAGTCGAAGGAGAGGTTGTTGATTTGAGGCGTGCAGTTCAAGATCGTATCGTACTTCTCCGTTACGAGCGCCAGCTCGGGCTCGAGCTCGACGCCGCCCTTGTCGCCGTATAGCTTGACGGTCAGCTCATCCTTCTTGGCATGCAGGGTGAAGCTCACATCGACCAGAATGGAAGCGCCGTTCTCGAAACGGATGAGCGCATTCGCCATATCTTCAACGGTGTTAATTTCCGCATTGTAGTCGGCGGCTTTGTAGAACTTCAGATTTTGCACGTTGGAGCGGTTGCCGAGCTTGTAGTAGGCGTTGCCGCTGACGGATTTCACCTTCGGACGGCCCATCAAGTACCAGCACAGGTCGATGACGTGAACGCCAACGTCGATCAGTGGACCGCCGCCGGAGCGCTCAATGTCGGAGAACCAGCCGCCCGGATTGCCGAGCTTTCGGATGCAGGATGCTTTGGCATAATAGATTTCGCCCAGATCGCCATTGTCGAGGAATTGCTTCACGATGCGAGTGTTGGATGCATAGCGGCGGACGAAGCCGACTTGCAGCTGTTTGCCGGATTCACGAACCGCTTTCTCCACTTCGTATGCCTCTTCAACCGTCTTGCAGAGCGGCTTCTCGCATAGCACGTTTTTGCCTGCGCGGAGGGCGGCGATGCTGATGGCGGCGTGAGAGTTGTTCCAGGTACAGACACTGATCGCGTCGATGTCCGGATTAGCGAGCATCTCCTGATAGTCGGTGTACACGTTCGCGATGCCGTATTTCTCGGCTTTCGCTTTAGCGCGTTCTTCATTCAGATCACAGATCGCTACGAGCTGCACATCATTGTTGTTTTTGTAAGCGTTCAGGTGGCTTTCGGAGATCGATCCGGCTCCTACAACGCCGATACGTACGATAGATGTACTCATTTGTCCAGCACCTCATCCGATTGTTTTAATTAGAGCTTCCTTGTATCAGGGACCATTATACCGCATGTACGGAAGGCCAAGCTAGTTCTATTCCTTCGTCCGTAAGCATTTTTTGAAAATGCTGAAGATGCTCCGGCGTATGGCGAACCTCCCGCGGCTGGAGGCCGTGTTCGAGGCAATAAGCGGCAAGATAACCGGCCGCTTCGCCGATATTCCACTCGACCGGATGGAGGCGATAACACCCGTTCGTAATATGGGTGACCCCTAAATTTTTACAGGCTGGCAGCAGATTGTTCACACGGATCGGAATCAAGCTGCCGAGCGGAATTTGGAACGGCAGGGAAGAGACGTCGATATAGTGCCGGTTCGCCGTGCTCGGATGCAAGTCGATCCGGTAACAGCCGATGCCTACGGAATCGAAGAAGTCTTCCGCTACCCCGCTTGGTCGGCTCGCCGCCGCGACATGCTGCTCCAGCACGGTGAATTCCGCCTTGATCCGGCGCGACTCGCGGATGTATGGGTATTTCGCCATGCCGTCCTCAGTGCCGACGATATCCTTGCGCAAGCGAAGGCCCGGATAGCCGAAGCCTCCGTCCGGACGCGGCGCTTCCGTCTGCAGCCAGTAGAGCAGGGAGAAGCTGAGCTGCTTGGCGTCTTGCAGGCGTGTTTGGCGCTCCTCCGGCGTCACGTCAATGATCGATTCCAGCCAATAATCGTTTTGCGGCCAGTTGACGAGCGTCACGCTGCTGTGTAATGTACCGGGGACGAAATGGTTCTTATCGACGATTTGCCGGTAATAAAATAAAGAATAGCGATCGGTGCCGGGAAACAACTCGTACTTCACTTCCTCGAGCGTATGCGGACGAACACCGGTCCAGCTGAGCAGCTTGTCCGGCCAGAAGCTTGCTTTGTACTCACGCCAGAAGTCGTACCGCTCCGGCTTCTCAATCGTGTGATCTTCGCCCTCGATGTAATCCATCGCGAAGCAGTAGGTGAAGCCTTGCATATCATTCGGATCGGCTTCGCCGTCCAATGCGTTAGGCTCGCCGGTCTGCGCCTTGGATTCCGCGCCGGTGACGTATTCGACGCCGGCCATCGGGAGGACGTCGCCGCATTCGGTGGCGTCGATGAAGTATAGGGCGGCGAACTCGACGAGCTCGCCCGAATCCAGGCTACGCACCGTGGCGGAGACGACGGTGTCGCCTTCGGAGCGCGCATCGACCAGCAGATGGCGAGTGAGCACAGTCAATCGGCCGCTATGAATATAAGGCGCGAGCATTTGCTGCAGCACGGCTAGCGCCGTGCGCGGCTCGTGGCACAGACGGCTGACGCCGCCGCCGCCCGGGTTCAGCCTCGCATTGGCTCTCGCTTCGGCAGTCAGCGGGAAGTGGTCGCGGTAATAGGCGCGCACTCCGTCGCGGAACTGACGGTAGCTGCGCGTGCAGCCGAACTGCTCGATCCATTTGTGCTCGTCCGGCGGGACGGCTTGACTCGTGAGCTGACCGCCGATCCAGTCGGTTTCTTCCGTCAGGATCACGCGTTTGCCGCGTTTGGCCGCCGCCAGCGCAGCGGAGCAGCCTCCGGTGCCTCCGCCAAGAATGACGATATCGGCTTTCATGTGTCGGGTCATTGTCGTTAGATCCTCCTTGGATGTGATTGGGTCGCGAGCGACCGAAGCTGGGGTGCGGGATTCGCATAGTTCCATTGTGCTAATTGAGCCGTAAGGCCAAGCAAGCCCCATCCACTATTGTATACTAATCGCAAGAACCTCTGGAGAGATGCTGCATGAACGAGAACAAAGTTGAAGATCGGTCGCAGCTGCTGATCGTGGATAGCGCAGACGCTCGATTAGCTCGAGCCGTGCTCCGGTGGTATCAATGGGACACTCGCATCGGTAAATGGCGGGAGGCCGGGAGGTCCGCTGCGGCGCTGGGGAGGCGGGGCATCACTGCGAACAAGCGGGAAGGAGACGACTGTACGCCAATCGGCCTGTTCTCCATGGGGGAAGGGTTCGGGACTTTACCTGCCCCAATGCCGTCGAGAGGCTTGCCCTATACCGTTGTGGACGAGCACGATTATTGGGTGGACGATCCGGAATCGTCGGATTATAATCAATGGGTGCGCTGCGAGAGTGAGCCGACACAGAGGTGGAGCTCGTACGAGCGATTGGCAATCGAACCGTATGCTTATGCTGCCGTCATTCGATACAACGAGCATCCGATCGTTGCGGGACAAGGCAGCGCGATCTTCCTTCACGTATGGGGCGGCCCCGACTCTTCGTCGGCTGGCTGCGTGACCGTGCCGATGGAAGTCGTCCGGGAGCTGCTGCAATGGATGGATCCGGACTGTCGGACGGCTATCGCAATCGGAACGGCGCAAGATTTGAAACATTTGGTTCCGTGGTACAGATCAGAGTCAGAGAGATGAAGGAGGCACCGGAAAATGCCGGATATGTTGGTCAAGCTGTACGAGCTGCCTGAGGCAGCGCCTGCGTTGAAACAAGTGGCGGATAGAGGCGTGGAAATTCGCCGTCCGATCGCGCCAGAGAAGCATGTGGTCGTAAACTGGGTGCGGGAGCATTTTGGCGAAGGGTGGGCGAGCGAGACGGAAGTTGCATTTTCCAACCATCCGGTGTCGTGCTATATTGCAATCGAAGAGGACAAGCTGATAGGCTTCGCCTGCTACGAATCGACCTGCAAAGCTTATTTCGGCCCAACCGGCGTTGGTGTCGAAGCTCGCGGCAAAGGCGTCGGCGGCGCTCTGCTGATCGCGAGCATGCACGGTCTTCGGGAGCTTGGGTACGCGTACGGCATTATTGGCGGAGCAGGCCCGGTCGAATTTTACCGCAAGACGTTAGGTGCGATTCCGATCGAAGGTTCGGTGCCCGGCATCTACAAAGGCATGTTGAAGTAGTTCAAACAAGAACTCGGAGCTGTCCGGCCGCGGATATGCTTTCGGGTTCTTTTTTCGATACATATTCCTTTCAGTTTTTGCCAACCCTCCTTTTATAGACTTTTGATGAAATGTTTAAACGGAGGTTGGTTCGTATGGCGGATTGGTTGGAAGTCGCAGTACGCACGTTGGTAGCGGTGTCGGTACTGTTCTTCCTGACGAAGTTGCTCGGCAAACGGCAAGTGTCGCAGTTGTCCTTGTTCGAGTACATCACGGGGATTACGATCGGCAGCTTGGCGGCGTATATTTCGCTCGATTTGGAATCGGAGTGGCATCTTGGGCTTGTCTCGCTTATCGTTTGGTCGGGGGTATCGTTCGGCATCGAATGGCTGCAGCTGAAGAGCAAGCGGGTCCGGGACTTCGTGGACAGTCGGGCGACCGTGCTGATTCGGAACGGCAAAGTGCTGGAGGACAATTTGAAGAAAGAGCGGCTTACGGCCGATGAGCTGATGGAACAGCTGCGACTTAAAAGCGCGTTCAAGATCGCCGATGTAGAATTCGCCATCATGGAGACGAGCGGGGAGATCAATGTGTTGCTTAAGGATGAGCACCAGCCGATCACATTGAAGGATCTGGGCAAAAGACCGCGTGCTCAGCGAGAACCGCTTGTGGTGATCAGCGACGGAGATGTACTGGACGATGCTCTTGCAACGGCTGGGAAGAACCGGAAGTGGCTAACCGTTCAGCTGGAGAAAAAAGGGCTCCGACAGGAGCAAGTGTATCTCGCGCAAGTCGATGGCAGCGGTAAAATTCATTTCGACCTCTATGACGATAAGCTGGACAAGCCTAAACCCGACGTGAAAAACTGACGTTATCGATGATAGCGGGCGTATTGGGACGGAGGCTTCCAGGTGCACAAGCCGGTGGCCATTCCGCCTGCGGAGATTGACATGACCGAGAGCAGGAACGTTTCTGCGGAGAAAAGAAAGCCCCCGATCGTCACGATGACGACATCGAGTCCGAACAATATAAATCCAACGTTGAAGCGTGACGAACGGGAAACGAAATGAGCGAGCAAGTCCGTCCCGCCGGTGCTCAGGTTGTAGCGGAGCATAATGCCGAAGCCGGTGCCGATCAAACCGCCGCCGATCATCGAGCTTACAGGAGGAGACAGCTCCACCAAATAGATGAAGTAATATTGGAAGGGCTGGGCTAGATCGATCAGTAGCCAGGAGATGATCAGTCCCTGCAGGCTGCTGAAGAACAAAGCCCGGTGCTTGAACCAGCTAAGGATGAAAAACGGGATGCTGCATATGACGCTGGCGAGACCGACTTTCATGTCCGTCAAATAGCTGACCATCAGCGCCATGCCGATGATCCCGCCATCGAGCACCTCGAAGGGGACGAGGAAAAAATTGATTCCGATCGCCAGCAGCATGCTGCCTGCGACGATCGCCGCCAAACGCTGAAGCCTGCGCATTCGAGCCCCTCCTTGTCCAAGGATATTTCATAAATTCATATGAACCGGAAAGCCCAAATATTCCCTCTTGCAACATCGACTGGAACTGGTAAGATGCACTAGTAGCCCATCGAGCGGAAGGGGAGGGAGTCGGTTGGGATCTAGAGTGCAAGCCGGTACGGCGACGGTGACGGCGTCCGGCATCGTATGCTGGGGAAGGCGCTATTCGCTGGCGCTCGCGGTTCGGGAACAATGGTTTGAACAGGCTGGACGAGAAGGCGAAGGCAGCTGGCAAATTCCGATTTATGTGGAGCTGCCGGAAATGAAGCTATACATAAGAAACGGGGACAGCTGGCTTCTCTGCGAACCGTTGGCCGAAACACAGGATAATCGTGAACACATAGAAAGTGAAATTAGAAAGTTCAGTCAATTGAAACAGCTGTGGTTAGAGCGAAGAAAAGCGGGAAATAACACTCGGCACCGTGTTTATTTCCCAGGCAAGCGCACTAATCGCTAAGAACCGCCATGTTACTGGCAGGCCGTGCCAGGTGCTGTCGATTGGCGCGAGCGCTAGTGCGGCGGGCCTGGACGGTTACTGCGGCTCCGGTCGGGGGAGAGGGGCGGAAGCAGGACTTTCGTACATGGCAAGTATCGCTGATGTGTGGCGAATTACCGCGAGACGGAGCTCTTCCGGCTCCAAAACCTGAATCCCGGCGCCATAACCGGCGAGAAACTGGATGGCGTAGGAGAGCGATTGGAAGTCGGCGGTGACCAGGAAATAATCGTTGTCGGCGGTCTCGTTCTCTATCCGTACGAACATCGTGTGTTTCAGTTTGTTTAGTGCCGGTTGGTTGATTCGCAAGGTCGTCATATATTTAGGCAGAGACGATTGCAGCTCTTGCTTGAATTGCTCCCAGTAGTGGGCGAGCTCGAATCCTTCCGGCCGATGAATCGGCTGGGGAAGGAGCTCCGCCGCTTCGATCCTGGATATTCGGAACGATTTGATCGTCGCGCTGTCTGGTTCTGCGGCGACCAGGTACCAGGTTTGTCCTTTCGCAACAAGGCCAAGCGGATGAACGATCCGTTTGGTCTTGTTCGTGTTGCCGGCTGGAGCGGCGTGGCCGGCTTCGCCGGGTTTGCGATAATGGAAGGCGACTTGACGCTCCTCCCAAACCGCCGTATGCAGCAGCTGCAGGGAAGGAACCTCTTCGCGGCGGCCGCTCCAGCCGGCACCGTCAATATGCAGCCGCTCCCTTGCGAAATCGGCGTCTCGTCGCAGCGAAGGCGACAGTGCAGCGGACAGCTTGCGCAGCGCAGCCTCCGATGCCGGCTCCATACCAAGCTCGCCGAGCATCCGTGCCGACAATGGGACGAACAAGCTGAACAGCTCGTCCTGCTTCAAGCCATTGAGCCGGAAATGATAATGTTCCTGCAGCACCCAGCCTCCATGCGCGCCTCGTTCCGCATAAACCGGAATGCCGGCGGCGCTTAACGCCTCCATGTCGCGATGAATGGTCCGCTCGGACACTTCCAGCCGGCGGGCCAATTCGTCCGCCGTCATTTTCCGGTGAACCTCCAGCAGCATCAAAATTGACAACAAACGATCCGCTCTCATCCTTGGTATGCCTCCTCCGCTCAGTATTTCTAGTTTAGCAGATGAATATGACAGGGGTTGTCGTATATCTAGGATACTCTAAGTTTGTAAGGGAAAGAAGTTGAGATTGGATGGAGGGTGCTAGGGATGAGCGGAAGGTTGAAAGGAAAAGTGGCCGTAGTTGCGGGAGCTACACGGGGAGCCGGGCGGGGTATCGCCGTTGCCTTGGGAGCTGAAGGCGCGACGGTATATGTGACGGGGCGAAGCGTTCGCGGCGGCAAGCCGGCGATAGAAGGGCGCGCGGAGACGATCGACGAGACGGCGGAGCTGGTGACGCAAGCCGGGGGTGTAGGCATTCCTATACGTGTCGATCATACCGTGGAGGAGGATGTCAAGCGATTGTTCGAGCGGGTGCGCGAGGAGCAGGGCGGTCGACTGGACATTTTGGTCAACGACGTATGGGGCGGCGATCCGCTGACGGTGTGGGGCCAGAAGTTCTGGGAGCATTCGCTTGAAAACGGGCTGCTTATGCAGCGGAATTGCATACATTCTCATATTATAACGAGCCATTACGGCGTCCCGCTCATGGTGGAGCGCAACCAAGGCTTAGTTATCGAGATAACGGATGGCACGGATTACGCGTATCGCGGCAATTTGTTTTACAGCTTGGTGAAAATTTCGAATATCCATTTGGCGGAAGCGATGGCGGCCGATTTGCGAGAGCATCATGTGACGGTCGTTGCGCTAACCCCGGGATTTTTACGGTCGGAGATGATGCTGGAGCTGTTCGGCGTGACCGAGGACAATTGGCGGGACGGCGCGCTCCGGGATCCGCATTTCATTGCGTCGGAGACGCCGGGATATATCGGGCGGGCAGTTGCCGCACTGGCTGCGGACCCTAATGTCGGGGAAAAAACGGGGAGGGTGCTCAGCACATGGGGACTGTCCGAGGAATACGATTTCGTCGATCGCGATGGGACGAGACCGCACTGGGGGCGCTATTATAAGAAGTACGTTTTGAAGGAAGAAGATTGATCGTAGAAGCGGCTGTTTACGTTTCGGGGGAAAGTAGGGTACACTGGGTTACTGAGAGCAGGCAAGAAGTTTGACCTGCATGAAGGAGCCGAACGTATGACCACTACTGCATTTTCCAAGCTTGGCTTGCGGCATGAACTGACGGAGGCGCTGCGGCGAAACGGACTTGTCCAGCCGACGCCGGTGCAAGAGCGTACATTGCCGGTAGCGTTGGCAGGGAACGATGTTATCGTCCAGGCGCAGACCGGAACCGGCAAGACGCTCGCTTTCGTGCTTCCGCTGCTGGAGCGAGTGAACCCCGAGCTGCCGCATGTGCAAGGGCTGATCGTAACCCCGACGCGGGAGCTGGCGATCCAGATTACGGATGAAGTGAAGAAGCTGAGCGGTGCCGTCGGGGTGACGGTGTTGGCCGCGTACGGCGGGCAAGATGTGACGGCGCAGCTGTTGAAGCTGAAGGAGGCGCCGCATCTGATCGTAGCGACGCCGGGTCGGCTGCTCGACCATCTTCGCCGGGAGTCGATTCGACTGGATCGGCTGTCGATGCTGGTGCTGGATGAAGCGGATCAGATGCTTCATATCGGCTATTTGCCCGAAGTAGAGGCGATAATCGAGCAGACTCCGGTCGTACGGCAGACGATGCTGTTCTCGGCTACGATGCCGGATCATGTGCGCCAACTGGCCGCCGACTACATGAGGAACCCGCAGGATATACGCGTGCTTGGGAAGCGGATTACCGTAGAAGGGATTCGGCAGGTGGTGGTTGAAACGACCGACCGGGCGAAACAATCCACATTGGTGAGTATGATTGAGAAGTGCCGGCCTTATTTGGCCGTCGTCTTCTGTCGGACGAAGATTCGCGCGAAAAAGCTGGCCGAGGCGCTGCTCGGGTATGGGCTCAATGTGGATGAGCTGCACGGCGATCTGACGCAAGCAAAGCGGGAGCAAGTGATGAAGCGATTTCGGGAAGCGGAGCTGCAGATCCTGGTGGCGACCGATGTTGCCGCGCGGGGACTCGACGTGGAAGGCGTCACGCATGTGTTCAATTACGACATCCCGCATGACGCGGAGAGCTACATTCATCGCATCGGCCGGACCGCGAGGGCGGGGCAGAAGGGGACGGCTATCACGCTCGCGGCGCCGCGGGATGCGATGTACCTCACGCAGATCGAGAAGGAGCTTGGGTTTGCACTGGAGCGCGAGCGGGGAACCGGGGCTGGCAACGGCGAGAATCGGGAGGCAGGTGGCGCTGGCGGTACCGGGCGAAATGCCGGGCGTGGCGGCTATCCGGGCGAGAGGCGGCAGCCGCGGCAAACGTCCGGCGACGCCAGGCGGCTCGGCGTCGCCAAGACTGAGCAAGGCAGGCCGCCTATTGCACGCGAGGGAAACGGCGGCAAACGGGAAGGCAGTCAGGGACCCGGGAACCGAAGCAGGGACCGCGGCCTCTCGGCGACGGGTTACTCGGGTGCTGGTGGAAACAAAGACGGGAGCGGCAGGAACCGGCGATCTGATGCCGGGTACACAGGAGCTGCGGATAGCAGAGCTCGAGTTGGTCGGGATCGCCGAGCGGAAGTTGGACGAACCGATGAAGGAGCAAAGAGAGGCACGAGCGGCGGGACGGGAGGATCACGGCATCAGCCCTCCTCTTCCTCCAAGCCAAGCCGCGGCGCTCGTCAGGGTCGCACGCCAAGAAGGGGACGCTGAATATCCAGCGTCCCTGCTTTTGGTGCGCCACGCATGGCTTAGCACGAACTGGCTGGTGAAGCCGGTTTGATCTCCAATTGAATACGGATATTCGAATACAATTGGCCGGTGGAAGTGAGTTGAGTTAGCTCAGTCCGTGCAAGCCAAAGAGCCGCTCTAGCTCAAGCCGAGCAGCTTCATCATCGCTTCGCCGCGCGGCGAAATGCGGTAGCCGGTTCCGAGGCTGATCGTCAAGCCCAAGTTCTTGAGCTTGCGTACGTTCAGCTTGAACGGCTCCGTCTCCATCCCTACCTGCTCGGCGAGCTCCGCCGCCCGGACGCCGGGATTCCGGCTCACGACGAGCAGCGTCTCACGGGTCCAGGCGCCGCGCGGGCTCGCCCGGTCGAGCCGATCCAGCTTGCGGACTAGCTCGTCTCCTTCGCCGAGATCCAACCGGTCTTGCTCGCGAAGCCGCTCGCGGGGATCGGCGCCGACTAGCCGCACCGCCATTCGATAGATCGTCCCTTCGGTGCTGAAGGAGTCGACTTCTTTCATCAGCGCTTCCACCGACGAATATCCCGCCAGCTCGGCTTCCTCGACGCGTATTTCCCCCGCCTCAACCCGCGCCACCATCACGATCTCAACAACACCTGCAACCGTCATAACGCGACTGCCCGGTTTCACTCGCAGTTGCTCCCACCTGCGAAACGCCAGTGTGATTCGGCCTTCCGCAATGCCTTCCGCGATCCGTTGTTTGAACAGCATCTGCACCGTTACCCCCATCAACCTTTATAGGAGTAGCGTATAAGGATGCCTCCAGGCTTGTCAAGCTCCTGCTAATGCACAACAACCGCCAGTGATTCCGATTCATAGGCGCGCAGCAGCGGCAGCAGCTCTTCGGTATCGGTCACCTTTCCATCCAGCCAACGGTTGATTCCGGATTCGTCCAGAATGGCCGGCATCCGCTCGGAGTAGGGCGAGACGGACCTGCTCGACCAAGTGGTCAGAATCGTCGCGCTGCGGTACTCGCTGCCGTCCGGGAAATCCCACACATCATACAAGCCGGCAATCCCGAACAGCCGCTGATCCGGAAATTTGTACTCGATCGTCTTGCTTGTTTTGCCTTCCTGCACCTCGCTGTAGAAAGCATCGCTCGGGATGACGCAGCGGCATTTGGCCAAATTCCGTTTGTAGCCTCGTTTCTCGTGAATCGTCTCGCTGGCCGCATTGATCGAGTCTTTGGCCCAGAACGGGAAGATGCCCCATGTGTAGCGGTCAAGCTTCAGCTGGTTCTCATCGGCGAACAGGACGGGAATCGGTTGTCGGGATTGCAGATCGCCTTTGGCGTAACTCAGCACAACTGGATCAATGGAGAAACGATCGGCGAGCTGCTGCGGCTCGGCTTGCAAGGAGAGTCTGGTGAACATGGCGTAATCCGCCTTTCTGGTCTAATATGGAATTCTGGTTGATATTACCGTCAGTATCTTCTGTTTCCTCCATAATATGCATAGGCTTGGCTTGAATCGGAGCACCCGGTAAGGTATGATCATGCTGATAAGCGAAGGTAGAGACAGGAGTGTTCCAAGCATGATAACCCGTACGGTGACCCATTCCGAGGGAGGCAAGCGGCTGCACCGGTATTTGCGCAATCTATTGCCGAACATCCCGCTCGGACAAATCTATAAGATGATCGATCAAGGCAAGGTGCGGGTGAACGGCAAGCGCAAAAATCAAAACTACGAAATGGCGGCCGGCGACGAGCTCCACATTTATATGGAGGAAGAGTCGTATCAGCAAGCAAGCGGCGGAGGCGACAAGGCGGTCAAAAAGCCGAAATTTGCAGGAATCAGCACGCAGATCGACGTAGTATACGAGGACACGGAGCTGCTGGTCGCGAACAAACCTGTCGGGCTGCTGACCCATCCGGATCAAGCCGAACAGCGCGACACGCTGATCAATCGGGTGCATGCGTATTTGTACAAAAAAGGCGAGCTGGACAGCGCCTACTTCCTGCCGGCGACGGCTAACCGGTTGGACCGCAATACGAGCGGGTTGGTCTTGATCGGCAAAACGGCCGGCATGCTGCATCAGCTGAACCAGTGGATTCAACGCCGCGAGATGGAGAAATATTATGTGACGATCGTGGAAGGCAAGCTTGCGAGAGAATCGACGATTGCGAAGCCCCTAACGCGGATAGAGAAAGAAAACCGAACGGCGATCGCCACGACCGCAGAAGAGAAGGAAACGGAGAAGGAAGCGGTGACGAAATTCCGGCCGCTCCATACAGCGAACGGGTACACGCTTGTCGAGGTCGAGCTGATCAGCGGTCGCACGCACCAAATTCGGACGCATTTCCAGAGCATCGGCCACCCGTTGTTAGGCGATATCAAATACGGCGGCCGAGAGGTGGCGGATGTAAATCATCAACTGCTGCATGCTTGGAAAATCGTCATGCCGGACGGCCGCAAGTTTGAATCGTTGCCTCCGGGTCAATTCGGTCGAATGCTGCGGCAGCTGGGGCTGACACTACCTACACACCAATGAGCTTGTCCAGGGTGGAGGTCGTTTTGTTGTCAGGCGTGGCGACAGAGTGGAGCTTCATGTTGCCGCTGAAGGAAGTCCTAGAAGCTCGATTCCGCGACGCTGGCCTGGAGACTCGCGTTCAATTGCTGCATCCGTATGGAGATTGGAATCGCCCGCTCTGGCGCCAGGTGGCGGAGGCACGGCGAGACATGTCTCGCCGTGCGCTTCATGCGGGGGCATCCGTTCGAGGCCGAGCTCTGGCGGATCAGCTGCTTGAAGGGCAAGAGCAAACCGGGGACCAGGATCGTGTGCTGGTGTTGATCGGCCATAGTGCGGGTGCTCTGGCTGCGATCCATACGGCAGCGGTGTTGAACAGAAGGGTAATCAGGCCGCCGATTATTATCCAGATCGGAGCGCCTAAGCTGGCCGTTCCACCGCACTTGAAGGCGACAACCGCCTATTACTATGGGGTTGATTCCACAAGTAAATCGAGAGATCCCGTCACGAGAATCGGCCATTGGGGCGGATGGCGCCGGTTGAGATCGGGGATACCGGTATGGGATCCACAGCTTCATGCACCAAGCGTAGTTGAGGAGCTCCGGTTGATGGGAGGACATCCGGACTACTTTCGCAGCGGCGAGCGGTTTAGGAGCTCGGCAGGGCAGACGAATCTGGAACGGACGATGGATGCAGTTTGGAAATATTTAATGACATTAATGAATTGAGGCGTAGGCGATGAAGCTATCGATCGTGCAAGCGGCAATGACGTATTCGAAGGGAGAAGGGTATTTGGGACGGGTTCATTTCACTGTGGAAACCCATGCCAAGCCCTACGAGATTACTTTGTTCAGCAAAAAAGGGCAAGAGTGGGAATATGCTCTTCTGTTCCTGAACGAATCCGGCAACGAGGAGCAGATTACAGCCGTAGAAGATTGGCTGGAGGAAGATGACGAAGCATTTGATCAATTGGTGCAGGCTTCACTAAATAGTTTACCTCGTTAATAATTATTCAAAAGGCTTACTTGAAAGTGGAGCGGCATCGCACCCATTAGCAGGAGGGGAACCTATGGGGAAAATATTGGTGTTCTTTTTGCTCTGGCGTTTTTTGGGCAATCCGTTTCTTGCGCTGCTAGTTTTGTTGGTCGTGTTGTATTTGATCGATCGCCGATTTATCGGGCTGACGCCGAGTCTCACGAAGCCGTTCCGCCGAAATCGCCGACTGTCGCAGCTTAGAAACGAATTAGCCGCTAATCCGCATGATTCCAGGAGCAAGGTGGAGGCTGCTCGACTGCTGATCGAGAAAAAGAAGTTCGCCGAAGCGCACGGGATGTTGGAGCAAGTGCTGCCGATCATGGAGGATTCCGCAGAAATTCGATATGAGCTGGGCTTGTGCAAGCTAATGCTCGGAGAGACGGCAGAAGGGGAGAAGCTGATCCGCGACAGTCTGGAGCGTAACCCCAGATTGAAATATGGGGAGCCATACTTGAAGCTGGGCGAGGCGTTCGCCACTTCGAAGCCGGAGCAAGCGGTACAGGATCTGCAGCAATTCCGCAGCGTGCAATCTTCCTCATGCGAGGCTTACTTCCGGATCGGCGTCTTGTACGAGCGGCTCGGACGCAAACAAGAGGCGGCGGAAGCGTTCCGCGAGACGGGGAACATCTACCGCAGCCTCCCGAAGTATAAGCGCAAATCGGAGCGGCGATGGGCGCTATTGGCTGCGTTGAAAAAACGCTCCGTGTAGAATTGCTGCCTGGGGGTTGATGTGTGAAGGAGGATCAGCCAGCCCGTATCGCCATCGCTTTTAGACATCCAAGCCATGTAGGGCGACTCGCCGAAACGAAGCAGCTTCTCTACGGTGTTGTACACGGTGCGAAGCCCAAGCTGGCGTCTCGTTTCGCGAAGAGCGCCAAGAGGAGGACACCAGCTCTCGGTCGGAACGAAGAGGAATCCGCTTTGCTCGGCGGCGGCAAGTCGCAAGCCGATAGAACGAACGCGCAGGGCAAGGTGGCGAAGAAGGAGCGGAGCCGTCCGTCATAAGGTCCCGCGCAATCGAGGCTGTCCGGCATCGGATAGCTTCGCCGATGAGGCTTCAGTGAATCGATGAACGCCAGGATCTCCTCCGGCGATTCCATCTTAATTCGTTCCGCGACGAGAATGGCGCCGATTTACACCGGAGTCGCGGTACCGTTCAAGATGCTGTCCGCCGCAAACCTCGCTTCCTCGTAAGTCAAATCCCGCGCTCCCCGTTCCCCGTCCCACTTCCTTCAACAAAGCGATCATCGTTTGCGGCCCCTTTGTTTTCTTCTTGCAGCAGCTGATACACTTTGACGATCGAGGTGGCGACATCGGCCATCCGTTTGCGCTCATTCATCGCCTGCTTCCGCAAAATGTCGTATGCTTCGGCCGGTCGGGCGCTCGTCATGAGCCCGGCTTCATCGTCTGCGTCGGTTTCGGCGGCGGCAGTCGGGAACTGTTGGTGTAGCAAGTAAACGGCGTCGAGAAATCACTTAACTACATTAACCTTTCTCTGGTGACGGGGAAAATCGGCCGGGCGGGCTGCAGCTACGGCGCCGTTACCGGGCAAGCGAACAGCCAAGGCGGCTGCGAGCATAGACAGTAGGCGGATCAGCTCCCGGGCTATCGACTCATCGAAAATGAGAGACCGTGTTCATGCCGTTCCACTGGGCGAGCAGC
Source organism: Paenibacillus koleovorans NBRC 103111 (assembly GCF_004000845.1). Classification (GTDB taxonomy): domain Bacteria; phylum Bacillota; class Bacilli; order Paenibacillales; family NBRC-103111; genus Paenibacillus_AA; species Paenibacillus_AA koleovorans. The sequence goes on along the minus strand of NZ_BIMA01000002.1, from coordinate 33,171 downwards.
TGTCGGTGAATCAGCTCACGAGCGACGCGCTCGACCCGACGAGCCGGATGCCGGAGTTCAAGCTGTGCGCCGTCAAGATCGAGCGCGCTGAGGATTGGGGATAAGGTCTTGCTCTATTCCCTAATCTCCGCTCTCCAGGGAACCATTCCCTACGTCGCCCGCAGGGCGAGCGTCCCACCTCCTAGGTGTAGAAGATTTGTACAACTAGGAACCGAAATTGGCTTTCTCAGGACTCAGATGTACAAGATTTGTACAGCTGACACTGATTTAAGCGATTCAGATGTCTATTTATTATACTTGGACTGCGAAAACAGCCCGCTTTTGGGTGCAGTTGTACAAATCCTCTACAACTGCAGCCGAATTGGGGGCATTTTGAGCTTCAGATGTAGAATGGTTGTACATCTGATCCGAACGCGGAGCGCTTTCCCTACCCAACCGACCACTCCGCAATCAAGTCAAACTATATCTCGCCCCAACCGGAGCGGCCCTTATGAATCCAGGTTCAGAGGCTGTGAACCGATTTCCGACTCCAGCGTGCAGCAGGGCGTTCTATGAACCTAAGTACATAACTCGGGAAGCTGGCTTCTCGAGTTATGTACTTGAGTTCATAGTTGGGGAATTTCGGAGCAGGCTTGCGAAAAATGGTTCATACGGAGCGAAGTTTGGTTCAGACCGGACTAGAAAGGCAAGGTTACTTGGTCGGGAACGGGAGGGTGTGCTGCTAACGCAAAGGTTTGAGCTGAGAGTTACGCAAAATGCACAACGCGGTAGGGAACTCCAAGTAACCATCAGATCTCATCGTCAGCCTGCCGAGCATAAGAATAACCTGACCGGAAGTTCCCGGTCAGGTCATTAGTCGTTGAGTATCGTTTGGCGCCTTGATTTACCAATTAATCGACAGTCTCCCGCATAACGCTAGTTCGCCGTTCCGGCACTGTTGCGGCGAAACGGTTGTTTGCGTCTTATCGTTCTCGAAAATAGATCATTCCATTACGAAACAAATATTATTCGAGAACGATTGATTGGGGTAATATGGGAGCAAGAACCCTATTTTTCCTCGGCGCGCATTGGGATGGCTAAGGATGGAAAGGGTAAGTAACTGATAAGCTCCTATTATTATACAGAACGATTCGGAGGTATGTTTCATGCCGACTGAACAGTCGTCCATTTCTTCTCCCTGGCAGCATTATTATGGACCGAATCTGGGCTATGTCCTGGATATGTATGACCGCTACCTCGAGCAGCCGGAAACGGTCGATGCCGCGTTCCGCGAGCTGTTCGAGCAATGGGGGCCGCCGAGTGTCCCTACTGCCTTCTCTCTTCCGGAAAGGAAGGGAGGGGCTCCCGAGACGACTATCCTGTCGACAGGTCCACAAGCGAACGACCCCGTCTATTTGAAAAAAATCGTAGACGCCGGCAAGCTCGTCCGTAATATCAGAACTTACGGCCACTTGGCCGCACGAACCGATACGCTTGGCATCTCTGTCTCGACGGATTCCCGCTACATGGAGCCCGAGATGTATAGGCTCAGCGAAGCCGACTTGAAGGCGATCCCGGCCTCCCTCATCTGGGAGGAGGCGCCGGAAACGGTTCGCAACGGGTGGGAGGTGATCGGCAGGCTGCGCGACATTTATACGCAATCGATCGGCTTCGAGTTCGCGCATATCCATGCGGAGGACGAGCGGTTGTGGCTGCTTCGTCAAGTCGAGTCGGGGATGGCGGCGAAGCCGCTGCAGACGAAGGAGCGCACTGTCTTGCTGAATCGACTGATCGAGGTCGAGCAGTTCGAGACGTTTTTGCAGCGGGCTTTCGTCGGGCAAAAGCGCTTCTCCATCGAAGGAACGGATATGCTCGTGCCGATGCTGGACGAGATCGTCCGTGAGCTGGCGCATGACGGCGCCAACAACATTCTGATGGGGATGGCCCATCGGGGGCGGCTCAACGTGCTCGCGCATGTGCTGGGCAAGCCGTACAGCCATATTTTCTCCGAGTTCCACCACGCGCCTAATAAAGATTTGTTTCCGTCCGAAGGTTCGCTCGGCATCAACTTCGGGTGGACAGGCGACGTGAAATACCATTTGGGGGCGCATCGTTCGGTCAAATCGGGAGAGACAGTAGAGACGAGATTGACGCTGGCGAACAACCCTAGCCACCTGGAGTACGTGAACCCGGTTGTGCAAGGCTTCGCCCGCGCAGCCCAGGACGACCGCACGAAGGCAGGTTATCCGAAGGCGGATTTCGGCAGCGCAGCGGCTGTGCTGATGCATGGCGACGCCGCTTTTGCCGGAGAGGGCATCGTCGCCGAAACGTTGAACTTCAAGAAGCTGATCGGCTATGAGAGCGGAGGGACGATCCACATCATCGTGAACAATCGGATCGGCTTTACGACCGACAGCGACGATTCGCGTTCCACGCATTATGCAAGTGATTTGGCGAAAGGATACGAAATCCCGATCGTCCATGTTAATGCCGACGATCCTGAAGCCTGTATTGCCGCCGTTCGAATCGCTTGCGAGTACCGGACCCGTTTCCGCAAAGACTTCTTGATCGATCTGATCGGCTACCGGCGATTCGGCCACAACGAGACGGATGATCCGGGAACGACCCAGCCGCTTCAATATATGACGATTAACAAACACCCTCGTGTCGCAACGCTTTATGCCGATTCGCTTCAGGGTAAAGGGCTTGTAACGGCGGATCGGCTACAAACGATGCGGAATGACAATCTTGCAGTTCTGCAAAGTGCCCTGGATACGGTCAAGGAGGACGAGAAAAAGGAGCATCAACCGCATACGGAGGAAAAGGCTGGAGCTAGAAGAAGTCCGATGGAGGAGCATGTCACGTCCGTACCGCTCGATCGGCTTCAGACGATCAACGCCAATTTGTTGAAATGGCCGGAACCGTTCACCATCTACAACAAGCTTGAGCGCATCTTAAAGCGACGGGCCGAAGCGCTGCAGCCGGGCGGCAAGGTGGATTGGGGCTTGGCGGAGACGCTGGCGTTCGCAACGATTCTGGCGGACGGCAAGCCGATCCGGCTTAGCGGGCAGGACACCGAACGAGCGACGTTCGCTCACCGGAATCTAGTGCTGCACGATGCGGTGACGGGCGAAGGCTTCTGTCCGCTGCACACCCTTCCGGAAGCGCGAGCTTCGTTCGCGATCTATAACAGCCCCCTTGCTGAGGCGTCCGTGCTAGGCTTCGACTACGGCTATAATGTGTACGCCCCGGAGACGCTCGTCATCTGGGAAGCGCAGTACGGCGATTTCGCCAACGCGGCGCAAGTCATCATCGATCAGTTCATCTCGGCGGGACGCGGCAAATGGCAGCAGCATTCGGGTGTCGTCATGCTGCTCCCTCACGGTTATGAGGGACAAGGACCGGAGCACTCCAGCGCCAGGCTGGAACGATTCCTCACCTTGGCTGCCGAGGACAACATGACGATCGCCAACTTGACGTCGGCGGCACAGTACTTTCATCTGCTGCGCCGTCAGGCAGCGATCCCTCCGGGGGAAGAACTGCGCCCGCTGATTGTCATGTCGCCGAAGAGCTTGATCCGCAACGCCTATGTAGCGTCCGACCCGGTTGAGCTGAGCGAGGGCGTATTTCAGATGGTGCTGGAGCAGCCAGGGCTTGGCGATGAGCCGGAGCTAGTGGAACGGTTGGTGCTGTGCACGGGCAAAGTGGCGATCGATCTGGCGACTGCGCTGGACGAATCCGCGGACAAGCCGGATTGGAGCTGGCTGCATATCGCTCGGATAGAGCAGTTGTACCCGTTCCCGAAAAGCGATATCGAACGGCTGATCAGCCGATTCCCGAACTTGAAGGAAGTGTACTGGGTTCAAGAAGAGCCTCAGAACATGGGGGCGTGGAACTATGTCGAGCCTCGTATACTCTCCCGGGTCGGCGAGCATGTGGAAGTGCGGTACGTCGGCCGTCCGAAACGGTCGAGCCCGGCCAGCGGCTTCCAGCATGTGCATAATGCGGAGCAGAAGCGGATCGTTACAACTGCATTGAGCCGTAGCGACGGAATGACGATTGAGAAGGAGAAGGGGGATCACGACCATGAGTGACATTCGAGTACCCGAGATGGGCGAATCGATCGTCGAAGGCACGATCACGAAGTGGCTGGTGAAGGAAGGCGACTCCGTTCAAGTAGGGGCCATGCTCGCAGAACTGGAGACGGATAAAGTGAACATAGAGATCAACGCCGAGGTAGCGGGGACGATTGATCAAATCCTGCGCCAGGAAGGCGACACCGTGCAAGTAGGTGAAACGATCGGCCGAATCGGCGCAGGAGCTGTAGCTGTAGCTGAGGCCGGCGCTAACGCCGGCGGTGCGGCGAGCCCGGCTACGTCGGCCAACGGCACTGCAGTAGCGGCCGGCAACTCCGCCACGGCAAGTGAGGCGATACAGCCGGAGCCGCCGAGCGACGCGCCTCCTGCGCCGTCAGCTCCGGCCGCGGCTGCCGCCGCCACTGCCGGCGGCAGCGTGCTGGCCTCTCCCGGCGCTCGCAAGCTCGCTCGGGAGAAAGGCATCGACCTGGCCGCCGTGCAGCCGAACGACCCGATGGGTCGCATCCGCCAGGGCGAGATCAACACCTTCGCGGCGCCGTCCATCGCGCCGCCGCCGGCCCAACCCCGCGCGGCTGCAGCAACGCCTGCCGCCGCCGCACCAATAGTCGCTCCATCCGGCAAGCCGGAGGAGCGGCGCAAAATGACCCGCCGCCGCCAAACGATCGCCACGCGCCTCGTCGAGGCGCAGCGCACGGCGGCGATGCTGACAACCTTCAACGAGATCGACATGACCGCGATTCTCGACATCCGCAAACGACGCAAGCAGTCGTTCCTCGAGAAACACGACATCGGCCTGGGCTTCATGTCGTTCTTCACGAAGGCCGTCATCGGCGCCTTGAAAGCATTCCCGCTGCTTAACGCGGAAATCCAAGGGGACGAGATCGTCGTGAAAAACTACTACGACATCGGCATCGCCGTCTCCGCCAAGGAAGGGCTCGTCGTACCGGTCGTGCGCGACGCGGACCGGCTGAGCTTCGCCGGCATCGAGAAGCGGATCGCCGAGCTCGCCGAGAAAGCGCGCTCGAATTCGCTTGGGCTCGCCGATCTGCAAGGCGGCACGTTCACGATTACGAACGGCGGCGTATTCGGCTCGCTCTTGTCGACACCGATCTTGAACGCGCCGCAGGTCGGCATCCTCGGGATGCACAAAATTCAACTGCGGCCAGTCGCGATCGACGCGGAACGTATGGAGAACCGCCAAATGATGTACGTGGCGCTCTCTTATGACCATCGAATCGTCGACGGTGCGGAAGCGGTGCGGTTCCTCGTCACGCTCAAGCAGCTGCTGGAGGATCCGGAGTCGCTGCTGCTGGAAGGTTAACCGACACGCGAGTCAGCTCACACGCTCACTCCCCGCGCTTGTCAATTGCTTCGGCCATCGTCTTGTCCGTCAGATGCGCATAGATTTGCGTCGTCTCCGGCGAGGCGTGGCCGAGCTGCTCCTGGGTTTTGTACAAGTCGTTCCGCAAGTAATAGTCGGTCGCGAACGAGTGGCGCAGCTTGTGGACGGACAGGAACGGCTTGCCGAAATACTTTGCGTACTTGATTACAAGCTCCTGGATGGCGCGTTTCGTCATTCGTTTGCCTTGCTTCGAGCCGTTCGCTACGGCCAGGAACAAGGCTTTTTCACGTTTCTCCGGGGTGTAGCGCAACGCTCTTAGCTCCAGATAGGCTTGCAGCTCCTCTATCGCATCCTGGCGGAAGTACACAGGCGTTTTGAACGTCTCGTCGTTTTTCCCTTTTCGGTACACATGCACCAGCTTTTTTTTCAAATCCAGATCGTCCACGTTCAAATTGACCAGCTCCGACACCCGTAGCCCCGAGTTCAGGATGAGACTGATGATACAAATATCCCGAACCCGATTGCGTTCATAGGAATAAGCAGCTTGCTTATTGTTCGCGACGGCGCCTGGGTAGCCTTGTTTCACATATTCGATAAACTCCAGAATCTCAGCTTCCTGCAACAGCTTGCCCTCGAGTTTGGCGGCTGTATCCTTCGGCTTGTGCGTGCGTTTGATTTCCACCTTCGCCATAATGTTGCGCTTGAGCAGCGGATAATAATTCTCATCCTCGGCGATTTGACTCAAGTAGTGGAAGAGGGACCGCAACGAAGAGAGCTTCCGTGAAATCGTCGTTCTCGAGTTGGCTTGCTCTTTGCGCGTGGCGAGGAACATCTTATAGTGATCGATCTCGTCCATCCGGAGCCGCTCCAGCACCTCGATCGGTATGGCGCGAATCGCCTGGGCGTCGCTTAACCCTTCGGCCAGCAGCCAGGAGAAAAACGTTTCGTAGTCGCGCACATATTCCAGAAGGGAGGAAGGAGAGAGGTCGGGCAGCTTGTAATTGATAAATTTCTCGACGTACCACGGCATGGAAGGCACCTTCTTGTCCAGCTCCTGCCGGTCTTTCAGCTTGATAACGTTCATACGGCGATACACCTCCAAAGGCAAATCTGTCCGATCTGGATCCCTTTCCATTATAAAGCTTGGCTGCCGGTAAAAATACCCTGCGTCTTCCGAAAAGCTCGAGTGTTACAGGGCAGAGGATCAAAATGCGGATACAAGCCGGCTCCCGCTTGTTTTCGCAATGTCACGTTTGCTATCATATGTTAGCAGTAGGATCGTACGTGAAAGTTCGGAGGGTGTACTAGATGAACATCAGAAAGCTAAGGCTTCACGATTTCGACCATCTCCATTCCAGCGAAAACCGGGACGAGTATGAGAAGGATTACGCGCGGTTAATCCAATCGCCGGCGTTCCGCAGGCTGCAGGGGAAATCGCAGGTTTTCGGCGCTGGCACGGGGGATTATTACCGGACAAGGCTCACTCATTCGATAGAAGTGTCGCAAATTGCTCGGGAGGTGGCGCGCAGACTCGGGAACAGCTATCCGTTTCTCGCCAAACGAGAACATCCCGGGCTGCTCATCGAGCCGGAGGTTGTGGAGTGTGCATCGCTCGCTCATGATCTTGGGCATCCGCCGTTCGGCCACAAGGGGGAAGAGGTGCTGAATGAGCTGCTGACCCAGGAACACGGCCTGAAGTACGAGGGCAACGCGCAAAATTACCGGATTCTGATGTTTCTCGAGAAACGGGCCGGCAGCGACAGCGGGCTAGATCTGACGGCGGCGGTGCTGCTCGCGATCAATAAGTATCCTTATTGCATCGATGAGCCGGGGCGCGTGAAAGGGATGTACCGGAGCGAGTGGGAGTCGATCCATCAGCTGCGCCAGCAATGGGGGATGCCGGAAGGCTGCGCCACGCTGGAAGCCCAGCTTATGGACCTGTGCGACGACATCGCTTACTCCACGCACGACATCGAGGACGGGATTCGCGCCGGCAAAATTCAGATGAACCGCACGCTGTTCGAGGACGACCGGATGGTGGACGACGTGGTTAAGGAGATCGAGGAGGATCCCGGCCACGATAAAATGCAATGGGGCGCCATCGATTTGCCGCTTATGGTTAAACAGGTGCTCGTGCAATTTCTCCAAGAGTGGGAAGCGATCTACATGGAGTGCAACCGCGAGCCTTCCCGTACGCGCCGCGAGCTGAAAGCCCGCTGGGTGCGGCGGTTCGCCAACCAAGTCGGCATCATCGACGATCCGAGCACGGGGTGGAAACGAGTGACGCTGACGCGCGACGGCCAGCAGGACCTGGATTTGCTGCGCACGATGGAGATTCTGAAAAAGCTGGCGTGGGTTACTCTGATTAAGGACTTCCGGGTGCAACGGCTGCATAAACGAAGCGAGATCATGATTCATCGGCTGTGGGACAGCTTCAAGGACGAAGCGCATGGCCGACTTATTTTGCCCCGGGACTGGATCGACACCTACGAGCAGCAGAAGGGCAAGTGGACGTGGCAGCGTATGGTGGCCGACTATATCGCCGGGATGACGGATGCGTATGCGGAGAAAGTGTACACGGAGTTTTATGCCAGCCGGCCGGGGTCGATTTATGAGATGGATTAGATCCGTATAGCCCCAGGCGTTATGTGCTCAAAAAAAAGTGCGGAGCCGTTCGCTGCCCCGCACTTTCTGCAATTTACTCCTCATCGCCAGCGTCGTCCGCGCTCAAGTCTTCCGATCCGCCCCCGGCTGCATCCCCGTTCAGCACATTGCCGCCAATCCGAACCGGCTTCGCCAGCGCCTCCTCGCAATATTGACGCAGCTCCTCTACCTTACGCGGATCGTCCAGAGGAATTTTGTCCTTCAAATATTTCTCGTACACCAGCTCCCAGGTCGGTGTTTTTTTGTGCATCGTGAGGGTGCGGATCGCCATCTTGACCAGGCGCCGTTCCTTGGCGTTCGAGAACACGTCCCTATAACGCTGCGCCTCCTCGAAGTGGAGTGAAGGGAAGACGCGCCGGAACACCTCCGCCGTCATCTTCGCATCCTCGAGCGCCCGATGGGCGGTGCCGTCGGACTCAATGCCAAGCTCGAGCATCGCGGCTTCGACGCTGACGTCGTTTTTCAACTGCTTGAACCGCAGATAGCCTTTCAACAAATCGTAATAGTCGGCCTGCAGCCAGAGGGTATCGTCGAGCTTATGCAGCCGCGTGTCCTGCACGATCCGTTTCATATCCTCGCCGCCCCAAGTGACGAGCATGTACTTGTCGCTGCGAGAGAGCCAGTCGATGAATGCCTGGATGACCTTCGGGAAACGTTCGGCCCGGTCGATGCCTTCTTGGGGGATGCCGGTCTTTTTCTTAATGAAGCTGTTCAGCTTGGCAAAATAAAGGGGGCGGATCAGACAAGAAAACTCGTCGACAACACGCAGCTGTTCGTCCAGCCGGACGGCGCCGATCTCCAGCACTTCCATGGGCAATTCACTGGCAAACTTCCGCCCGTTGAACTCGATATCCAATATAATATAATCCAACTCGCACAATCCTCCGATCTGTCGCTTCCGTTCTCCATTTTACCATAAAGCAATCAAATTTATAGCTTTGGACTTGAGAATCGGGTACCCGCTCCGCTTCTCCGATGTTACAATGTGGCTGAGGGAATGAGTGGACACACATATCTCCGGAACGGAAGGGACCTGCATGAAGAAAATTGGATTCATCGATTATTATTTGGACGAATGGCACGCGCTAAAATATCCCGGCTGGATCGAAGAAGCGACAAACGGCGCAATGAAGGTAGCATATGCCTACGGGTTGAGCGACTCGCCGACCGGCAAGACGAACGCCGCTTGGTGCGGGGAAAAGGGCATCGAGCTGCTGACGACCATCGAGGATGTGGTGGAGCGAAGCGATTACTTGATCGTGCTGTCGCCGGATCATCCGGAATACCATGAGCGGCTGGCGCAGCTGCCTCTGAAATCCGGGAAACCGACTTACATCGATAAAACGTTCGCGCCGGACCGGGCGACTGCGCTGCGTCTGTTCGAGCTCGCCGACAAACACGCGACGCCGATGTTCTCATCCTCTGCGCTGCGTTTCGCAAGCGAGTATAGGGAGGCGAATCGCGAGGGCATCGAGACGATCCTCAGCGTAGGGCCGGGGCGCTTCGACAACTATGCGATTCATCAGGTCGAGCCGATTGTGTCGCTGATGGGGACGGATGTGAAGCGCGTCATGTTCACGGGAACGTCTCACTCGCCTGCCCTGCTGATCGGATTCGCCGACGGACGTCAAGCGACTGTCAACCATTTCGGCTGGGAATGTCCGTTCGGGCTCACCGTGAACTATCAGGCCGGTCAAGCGGCGGTGTTGAAGCCGGAATCGAACTTTTTCCAGCTGTTTATTCGCGATCTGGCATCATTCTTCGAAACCAAGAAAATCAAGGTCGATTCCGCGGAGACGATCGCGATTATGACGATTCTCGAGTACGGCCATCGTGCCGGTCTGACCCCGCATCAGTGGGTACAGCTTCCATAGTAGAATAGTACGAGCCGCTTTTCCGGAACAATCGACTTGGAGCCCATTGCAATTCGCCGACGAAACCTGTATGATCGTGCTGACAAGTGGGCGAAATCGCGGCGAAAAGCGAATGAACCTGACGGAGGGAGAACAAAATGTACGTAACTAAGAAGTTGATGCTGCTCGGCTCCGGCGAGCTCGGCAAGGAAGTGATCATTGAGGCGCAGCGCCTGGGTGTAGAGACGATCGCCGTTGACCGCTATGCGGATGCTCCTGCGATGCATGTGGCGGATCGCAGCTATGTGATCAACATGCTCGATGCGGAGAAGCTGCGCGAGCTGATCGAACGGGAGAAGCCGGATCTGATCGTGCCCGAGATCGAAGCGCTCGCGACAGCGGAGCTGGTGAAGCTGGAGGAGGAAGGATTCCGGGTCATCCCAACCGCTAGAGCAGCTAAGCTGACGATGGACCGCGAGGGCATTCGCCGGCTCGCTTCCGAGACGCTGGAATTGCCTACGGCCGGCTACAAGTTTGCCGATACGTACGAGGAATTCACCCAAGCAGTCCAGGAAACCGGCTATCCATGCGTGATCAAGCCGCTAATGAGCTCCTCGGGCAAAGGCCAAAGCGTCTGCCGCAGCGCTGCCGACATCGAGAAATGCTGGACGATCGCGATGGAAGGCGGACGCGTTCAGAACGGTCGGGTCATTATTGAGGAGTTCATCCGCTTCGAGTCCGAGATTACGCTGCTCACCATTCGTTCGGTTAATGGGACAAGCTTCTGCGCTCCGATCGGGCATATCCAGGAGAGCGGCGACTATATCGAGTCGTGGCAGCCGCATGCGATGTCGGAGCAGCAGCTCGAGGAAGCGAAGCATATCGCGAAGACGATTACGGATGAGCTCGGCGGCTATGGTTTGTTTGGCGTAGAGCTATTCCTGGCGAAGGATAGAGTGTATTTCAGCGAAGTTTCTCCCAGACCGCATGACACCGGTTTGGTCACGCTCGTCACGCAGAACTTGTCCGAATTCGCCTTGCATGTGCGCGCCATATTGGGCTTTCCGATTCCGGAAATCGCGCTGATCACACCGGGAGCGAGTCGTCCTCTTAAGGCGGATCAGGAACTCGAGACGTACAAGATCGCCGGCGTCGCGGATGCGTTGGCCGTGCCTTACACGCAAGTGCGCGTCTTCGGCAAGCCGGTGACGAAGGTAGGCCGTCGCATGGCGGTCGCGCTGTCCTCGGCTTCGACAGTCGAAGAAGCTCGTACACGCTCCAAACAAGCCCTTGACTGCCTGGCCATCGAAGAAGCATAAACAAAACCTCGTTCCAATCCATTTGCGCGTCCCATCCAGGTCAATTGGCCTTCTGCCGATTGGCTTTTTGCTTTTTCCTCACCCAAGGCATGTAGGAAGCGCCTAGCAAGAACGCCGGCAAAAGCAGTGAGAACACCAGCGCCAGAGGAGGCCAGGTGCGGTCCAAAAACAACTGTACGTAGATCGGATTCGGGTAGCACAGCAGCGCCAGAATGACCAAACCAAGCCCCATAGGCACGACGTAGGACTTATTGTCCTTTATATCGAATGCTTGGGCGAATCCGGTCATGGCGGCGTAGAAGGTGATCGAAACCTTAAAGAAAATCGACAATACCCAGATCATCATCATGATGCCTTCGATTCGCTGGAAGAAATGACCGATGTTCGTATTTTTCGCCATGGAGTAGGCTGGAAACATTTCGTTGGCGGAGAGAGCAGGTCCGATCAAGACTATACTCCCAATCGTAGTCAATAGCAGCATGGTTCCTCCGACTAGTACGCCAACCACAAATGCTTTCCCCTTCTTATGAGCCTCACGGACATGCGGGTAGATCATCAGCATGACGACAAGCTCCTGCAATCCGTAGAAATTATAAGCTCCTCCCAATACAGGGAGGAAGCCGTTCTCCAACATCGGTCTCAAATAGTCTGTGTCGATTTTCGGGAATATAGGGATCACCAGGAGTAAAAATAATATAATCATCCAAGGGAAAAAGACCTCGGAAGCACGCGTAAATACCGGTAGTCCCGCTCGTACCGCTATCACAATAGCGGAGGCGAAAAACAACATCAGCACTTCTATAGGCGTTTCCGGGTAGCTTTGACTGGTCAAAAACTGGCCCAAATCCCCAATCATCAGAGCGGCAAGCAGGAAAAAAAACGCCACAAAGAGAAGAGCGACCGCTTTGCCGAACCATCGTCCGAGCACTTGCTCGCAATAGCCGGTCAATGTATTTCGCCCTTGTCTTCCGCCTAGCCAGATATACATCAGGACTAGTACCAAATTGAGCAACACTCCGAAAAAGCAGGCCAACCATGCATCCTGCTTCGCATCTGCGGCGATGGGTGCCGGGGCAATCAGAATCGATGTGCCAACCATGAAAAAAGTGACAAGAACGGCAAACGAACGGCTGCTGATGATCGGACTTGAATCGTTCATTCCCTGGTCTCCTTCGGTGTTAGCCAAATTTGTTGAATTGAATGGGTCGCATCGCGGCAGTTACCCAGTCAAGCGGGTTCGGCATCGGGATATGCAGAGCGTACATCAGGCATAGGGAGCATATGAACAGGGTTAAACATCCTACAGCCCAAACCGGTGTTCTCCGCTTGGTCTTTAATAAAGAAGGAATATCCACGATGCTTACCCAAATAAGCGTGCCGGCTACGCCAACTAAAATCCACATCGAATTCACCTCGTTTCGTGATTGATGGACTGCATGATGGTGCCGAAGCGATGAGTATTGAATTCGACATGAACCCGGATTTCAGATTGCGCGAATAAATTGTCCCATTCCTCGACAGTCTTCCAGAACTTGGGGTAACGCCTATGCAGCACTTGGCCAAAGCCGAATATATCGGAGTGCAGTTGATGCTGAGCTTTATGAATGGCTTTAGCGAGAAGCTCTTCTACTTTTTGCTCCGATTTCCGATTCAGCTCCTCCAGGAAGGAGGGATCCAGCACATCGGCATCGCATTCGATATCCGCTATGTCTTGCTCCAGCCGAGTGTATACATCGAACGATGGAACGTCGCCCTTCAGATGGGCTTTGATAGTGGTATGTGATTTCATTACTTGAACCGATATTTTTCCATTTCCATTTGTTTTTCCATTTGCTTTTTCATTTGATTTTTCATTTGATTTTTCATGTGCTTTTTCATTTGCTTTTTCTTTTCCTCTGGGGCATTCGATAAAACCAATGGTCTGATGAGTGGAATTTTGGATATAGTTGAGCGCTTTTGTCTCATTTTCATCCAACCAACCGACCATCCGGTCACGATTGAAGGCAGCCATACCGTAATATCGCATGATGGCCGCCGGAGCTGTCGAATCAATCGGCTTGTCCCCTTTACCCGCATTACCTATAATCTCTATTCCGGTCATTGCCGGGTTTTTACCCGAGCTCGTCAAACCCTTCATCAACTGGTCGACAGTAAGCTTGCCGGTCGCCGCCCACTGCTCGTCGGACGTCTGCAGCTTCGAGAACATGTTGTTGGCTGGAATCGGGTCGATGGCGCTAAACATCGTGAGAACCTCGAAAGGAGTTGTTCCATGCGTCACCACCAAATAAAAATCCGATCGCATCTCGCGATTCCGGGACATATAGTCGATTGCATGGCTGAGGCCCGAATGGGCCAGCTTCTCGCCAAAGATCACGATCCGCAAATGGGCGAAGTACAATCGACGGGGCACTTGGGTAGTCATTCGCGCAAGAGCTTCCGGGATTGTAGCGCCTTTTTCCTTAAACACGACTACAGGGCTCTGGGCACTGCCGGCGGAACGCTTCGTCAAAACCTGGCCCGGATTCACAATTTGAACGGAAACGGTAAACCCCTCTTCCGTCTTTTCGAGGCCGAGTCCAACTACAATGCTCAGCTCATTCAATTCTTTGCGGCTCCAGCAGCCGGCCAGCAGGAAGGAGGCGAGAAAAATCAATGCTGTAATTTTGATTAATGGAGTTAAATAGTTTCGCATAGGCTTCATGTCCCTGCCTTCATCGCCGTTTTTGCCGCACGAGATCTTTGGGTCTCATGAAGTTAGGGCGGGTGATCCATTTGGGAATCGGAATTCGGACCAGGTTGTCCTTCTGATCGTCCATGTTGAACGGCGCCAGTGGCGACATATAGCTTATTCCGAACGAGGTGAGGCTGCACAGGTGCAGCACGATCAGAATAATACCGACGAAGATGCCGAACAATCCGAATGTAGCTGCCATTATCATTAGGGAAAACCTCACGATCCGCGCGGCGATTCCGAGATTGAAGGCCGGGATGACGAAGTTGGAGATCGCGGTGATCGAGACTACGATGACCATAGCTGCGCTGACGAGCCCCGCTTCTACAGCGGCTTGTCCGATAACGAGCGTGCCCACGATCGAGATGGATTGGCCGACGGTTCGCGGCATGCGCACACTGGCTTCGCGCAAGATCTCGAACATCACTTCCATGATGAACGCCTCGATAAACGCAGGGAAAGGGACGCCTTCTCGTTGGGCTGCCAGATTGTACAGCAGTGTCGTAGGCAGCATCTCTTGATGGAACGTAGAAATCGCTACATAGAAGGACGGTGTCAACGTGGCCAGGAAAAACGAGAAAAACCGCAGCAGGCGGATGAGCGTCGCGAAATCGAAGCGCTGATAGTAATCCTCGCTGGATTGGAAAAATTGCATGAATACCGTAGGAACAATCAGCACGAACGGCGTTCCGTCCACCAGAATGGCGATCCGACCTTCGAGCAGTGCCGCGGCAACCACATCGGGTCTCTCAGAGTTGAATGTTGTCGGGAACAAGGTGATTTGTTTGTCCTGGATATGCTCCTCGATGTAGTTGCTCTCCAGAATCGCATCGATCTCGATTTTCGATAATCGCTCCCGTACCTCGTTCAACAGCTCTGGCGCCACTATATTTTGCATATAGACTATCGCCACATCGGTTTTAGTCGATTCCCCGATTTTCATTTGTTCCATCCACAAATGCGGACTCGTTATTTTGCGGCGAACCATTGCGGTGTTCCAGCTAATCACTTCCGTGAATCCTTCGCGGGGGCCTCGTACGACTGACTGGACGTTTGGCTCTTCTACCGCCCGAGCCTTCAGCTCTTGGGTGCCGATCGCCAAGCTGCGGTCGCTGCCGTCGAGCAGCAGGATGCCGTTTCCGGTCAGCAACAAACCGAGCAGCTGTTCCATCTTCTCGACATCGTATACGGCACCTTCCGTGATGACGGATGTCTTGAAGTGGTCGAGCAGCTGCCCGATCGATTCGAATGGTTTCTCGGCCACCGCACGGTCGCTGAGCAAAGATTCCAGCACGAAATGCAGGTTTGACAACCCTTCCACATGCAGAAGTGCACCGTCAATCCCCGCTTCGAGCGTTTCGATATGGATGCGGCGCACGAAGATATCGCGGCTGTACCCGAGCGCAAGGAGAATCGTCTGGATGTTCGACTCCAAGTCGAGATGCAGTTTCGTCGGCTCTTTTGTAGGCTGCGGCGATGAATTCACGATAAGTCACCTCGATGCTTAAGACAGGATAGACTTATCGTTTGCTATTCCCGGTAAAAATAAACAAAATCGGACACAAAAAATGGAAACGGGGTTAGTCGGTGTCTTCGATTACAGGAGGAATGCCCGGATAACGGACAACGGGCCATTTTTCTTTCCGGAGGGCGTCCATCAATTGATCGGTTGCATGGATGTTGTCCTTGACCAGCTGCTGCGGCGAAAGGGCCATCCACTGGTTGAGCGACACGTCTGCGAATCGGTCGCTCTGGAACATCTCGAGGAACCATAGCGTCTCGGTGCCGGTGTTCTGCACGTAGTGGCCGGTTGCGAACGGCACATAGCCGACATCGCCTGCCCGGACATCGAATGTGCGTGCGTTTCCATTGCCTGTGAACACGGTCATGCGGCCTTGGCCGGTCAAATAGTATTGCCATTCGTCGTTATTCGGATGCCAGTGCAGCTCCCGCATGGCGCCCGGTTCAACTTCGACCAGGGCGGCGGCGATGCGGACGGAGATCGGGAAGTTGAGGGAGTCCACGATGCGCACCGAACCGCCCGGCGTCTTGATCGGCGTCTGCGCGAGCAGTCGATGCGTCATGCTGAGCGGAACGGTACCGTTCGGATCGGGGACGGTTTGAGAGGCGAGGGAGCCTGGGAGCTCGTCTTGGAAAATGTAGCGCTGCTTGTGCGGGACATCGGCGAACGCATCGACCGGTACGCCGAAATTGGCGGATAGCACTTCCTTGGGCGTGTGCGCGAACCAATCCGAGATCGAGAGCGTGTTCAGGTCGGAGAAGCTGCCGTCATCGAATACAAGCAGAAACTCGCAGCCGTCCTCCAGCCCTTGAATCGAATGCGGGATGCCGGGAGGAAAGTACCATAGATCGCCTTGTCCCAAGTCGGCGATGAAGTTGCGTCCGTCTTGATCGACCGCCGAGATGCGCGCATGCCCGTAGATCATGAACGCCCATTCGGCTTGTTGATGCCAGTGCAGTTCTCGCACGCCGCCTGGCGTCAGCCGCATGTTCACACCGGCCAAAGTTGTCGCAATCGGCAGCTCCCGGACGGTGATCTCTCGCGACCAGCCTCCGTGGCTCAGCGTCATGTGCGTGTCGGAGTAAGAAAATCTCAAATTCGGTACGAGCCCGTTGTCCGTAACCGGGGGGACGAGCATATCGGGATTTTCAATGTCCCGCATCACATCCCTCGGTCCTAAGTCTGTCGCTCCCATGCCGTCGCTTTTCCGGATTGGCTGCGGGATCCCTTGGGCGGCGTTCGCCGCTTGCAAATCTTTATCCATGCCAAGCTTCGCCTCCTACGCCTAATGTGTCGTTTCAGCATATGAGGGAAGGGAAGCGGATATACGGGAGGGAGCCATATCCCCGTTGTAGCAGATAAGCGATGTTATAGCCTGAATCCACGGGTCAGGAGCGAGGCGGCAGCTTGTCGCGTTTCGCTTGTGTTCTCAAGTAAACCGCAGCAATAGAGGCCCCGATCGATCCGCAAATCATATCGATCATCGTATCGTCCAGACCGCCGCCTTGGGAGTTCATCCCGAGCAGAGCGTCCGTCGTAAATTCGTATATTTCCCAGAAACCCGCCATGGCAATGGCGAAAAACCAGGAGAACCAGACCGGCAATAGCCCGAAACGACCATTCAAGGGCGACGCCTCTTTGGACACCTGCCGGAACACCAGAAGCCCGACGAATCCAAGGATGATGCCCGAAGCCAGATGCTCGACGTCGTCCAAATGCGGGATAACCCCGTACATGCCGAACATGTTGGCGATAAACATCGTCAGCGTAATGAACAGCAGGATGGAGAGGCGCAGCAACGGGAACAGAACGGCTTTCGTCACTTTAACAACAAGTCGAATCCCGAGCAGCACAGCCAAGATCAAGACAGCCTCCAATATTTTGGCCCATTCCTGCTCAAAGGAGTAGTAGACCAAACAAAGGGCCGCCAGCCCGAACATGCCCCATTCCAGCCCATCGTTAAACCTGGATAAACGCTTCGCTCCCATGAAACGCCCTCCCCGATCGATCGTCAAGATGTAGTCATTGCTAAATGTACACCTGAAGCTGGCTGCGTATGCCGATGATTATGTACTTTTACTTCTCCTGGTACAAAAAAGAATTCGGATTATGTCCGGTCTGACCGACCTTATGCGCCATCAGTTCCGACACCGTCACGATGCGGAAGCCCCGCTCTATCAACTCAGGCAGAATGATTTTCAGAGCTTCAACCGTCTGGCTCGAGCCTTCCACATGATCATGCAGCAGGACGATGTCGCCATTGCGCGCGTTTTTCAACACTTTGTTCGCGATATGGTTGACACCCGGAGATTTCCAATCCTTCGAATCCTGGTGCCACGACCAGAGAATGACCTTATAGCCGTACTGTTTGGCGATCCGGATGACCTTGTCGTTATAAAAGCCGCCCGGCGGACGAAACCAAGGACAAGCTTGCCCTGTTACCTGTTTGAGCTTTTGCTGGACGTTCCCGATTTCCTGTGCGATCGTTTTCTCGGAAACGTTGCGGGTAAAGTAGATGTGGTTGTCCGTATGGTTCGCGACTTCGTGGCCTTCGGCGATTTCGCGCCTCACGATATCCGGATACTTGTCGATGCGATAGCCGATGACGAAAAAAGTAGCCTTCGCCTCATACTGCTTCAGCAATTCCAATACCTGCGGCGTAGTTTCCGGATTCGGGCCGTCATCGAACGTGAAGGCGATTAATTTCTCCGACATCGGAACGTCCCATACGACTTCGCCGCGGCTTTCGTAATAACGTCGATCGTGCTTCTGCGGACTGGAAAATGCGGTCAATAGCATACAGCCGGTCAGTGAAAAAAGCAGTACCCAAACCAATTTCGTTCGCAAGTGGCTCCCCCTTTGCCCAATAACATGATGTGCCGATACCTTTACCTAATATGGGTTGTCGGCTCATGAATTATGTGGAAGGAAGGAGAGAATGTAGCAAGACCTCCGTCATCGACTGTCGAGTTTCGATCCGGAGGTCTAATTATTTTTACTCGGCAGCCGGCATTTCATTGAAATAGGCAATATCGTCGATCGGCAAACGCGTGGTCGGATGGCCCGGCTTTGCTGCTTTGCCAAGGGCGATGAGCATAATTGGAATATACCGCTCGGAAATCTCGAAAGCCGCTTGCAACTTGGCCGCGTCATAGCCGCCCATGGGGACTGTGTCGTAGCCGTGAGCTCGTGCTACCAGCATAAGCTGTTGGGAGACGAGACCTCCGTCCGTATAAATGATTTTGTGCAGCGCTTCTTTCGGGAGGGAGCCGTAAATGCTCTTTGTCCGTTCGGCAAACGTCTTGGCTGTCTCCTCCGGCATATAGCCGCGCACCGCCGCTTCGCCGTAGATCTGATCCGCTTTATAATACCCTTCGGTATCGCCGAGTACAACGATCACCGCCGCCGCTTCCGAGATCTGACTTTGGTTGTAGGCGATCGGCTGCAATTGCTCCTTGAGCTCCTCGGTGTCGATGATAAGGAAACGCCACGGCTGGATATTGGAGGAGGAAGGCGCCAGCGTCGCTTCACTCAGCAGCTCCTTGATCTGCTCGCGGGACAGTCGAACCGACTTGTCATATTGACGCACGGAGCGGCGTCCACGGATGACCTCGGAGAAGAGGGGAGATTGTGTTTCGGTTTGGATTAGAGTAGACATGATAGTCCTCCTTAAAATGGTTACTGTTGAATGAATCGCACAGTTAAAGGCGCAAAAAAAGAAAAGGTAAACGCCGACCTCCGCTTACTGTGCGAATAGAACCACAGTATATCGGACAATAAACGCCGTCTCCGCGACTGTTAACTGTTACGTATATTGCACAGTATAATCCGATCAAAAACGGCTGTCAACTGTTAACTTTTGAAGCTCAGATTATACATTTGTTTCGACCTGCAGGACTAGATCGGCGATCGTGTATTTGCTCAACACTTCACGCATGCTGGCGTCCATCTCGCCCGTAATATCCTCGAGGGTCGACTTCAATCGTTGCCCGAGGGGGTGGGTGCCTGCTGATTCATTAATGCCGAAACACAGCTTGCTGCCTGCCCGGAATGCATCATATATCTCAACCAACCGAATCGACTCGGCCGGTTTCTTCAAATGGTAGCCGCCGTCACGGCCTTCGCGTGTGCCGATAAACCCTTCCTTGGCCAGAACGGCAAGAATGCGACGCAGAAGAGAGGGCTCGGATTGCAAATACCCCGCGAGCTCGTTGCTGGGGCAAGTGGTGTTCATCTTTTCTTGGGACAACAGGATCAATGCTTGTACGGCCAGACCGAACCACTTCGGGTGCTGGGAGGACGTGCAATATTCCGGTTTCACCTTCGGTTCTCCTCCGTTCGCGGCGAGCTTGGCCGGGGATGTATAAATTGTAACTAAATTACCCGGAAGCCGCAATAGGCGGGAATAGAGGACTATTTCTGAGCTCAGATGGGATAAGCACCTAGTTTCATAGACAACCACCCTCACCAAGGGCGAATAACAATCATACAATAGCCTGACTTTGAGTCATCATACAGCTTTGCGAGGAAGGGAGGGAATTGAAGAGAGCTATTTCGGCGCCAAGGGAAAGCCATCTCCATTCGATCGAAGCCATCACCAGAAGGGAGCGTTTAACTGCAGCATGCCAGCCACAATAACAGGGACGGTGTTTCAAGATCTCAATCATGACGGTCAATTGTCTCCCGGCGATCCGGGAATAGCCAATGTATATGTAGTTCTATTCAGCCATGCAGGGGCAACTTGCGTCTCGACTCAAACGAATGCAAGCGGTATCTACAGCTTCTCCGTCACGGTAGCGGGAACCTATTCCATTTATGAGACAGTAGCTAGTCCTGCAGCATGTCCTCCGACCGTTTTCACGCAGCCGGAAGGGTTTACGATGTCGAATGGTCCCCGGAAGCTAACCGTCACGGTAACGCAAACCCAGATCAACAACAACGCTACTATTTCGAACCAAAACTTTAGCCATGACACGACGGACAACCCGTTTAGCTGCAACACTACAATGATTCAATTCGCTGGAGCGCCTACCGTCTGGTACAACATCAATGTTGTCACGGGAGCGACATCTACTCAAGGCAATCTCTCTCCGCCCGTCGAGGTCAATGCAATCGCTTATAATATACTGGATAACTATATTTATGGGTACGATCAGGTAAACAACCGCATTGTCCGTGTCGATCCGAACGGGAATTTAACATTCCTGTTTCCGTTGCCTCCGGGTTTGCCTGTTGCCGGGTATAATGTCGGTACATTTGACTTGAACGGCTTCTTCTATATGGCGGTCAATGATGCCAGCCGCTTCTATGTTGTGGATGTGCGACCCAATTCAGCCACCTTCCTGAAGCTCGTGAATCCGGCAACCGGTTATTCGGAGCAGACGAGCAACTTTGGCGTGCCACTAAGCAATACTTTGAATGTCAGCGACTGGGTGTTCCGGAGCGCCGATTCCTATTTATACGGGATTAATCCGACCGGCACAATGAGGAGAATTGCACCTACAACCGGGACGATCACCAACTTGACGACGACTCCCATGCATACGGGACCGTTCGGCGCGATCGCTATCGACGCATCCGACAACATTTACGCCATATCCAACAGCAGCGGCAACATCTACCGGTACACCGTCTCCGGCAACACGGCTACCGCTTCGTTGTTCTCGAATACGGTCACGACCTCGTTCAATGATGCCACCATGTGCCCGAATGCCTTCATCGAGGTGGATTTCGGCGATGCTCCCGATAGCGCGATCGGCAATGGTCCGAACAACTACTCCACTACGCTTGCCAAAAACGGCCCCCGGCATCAATTGATCAGCGAGCTGATGCTGGGCACTCAAGTGACGGCCGAGGAGGACGCCTACCAGAATCCGACCGCAACAGGCGATGATCTCACAAAAGGGATTCAGGATGACGGTCTTGCTGTGCCTCTGCCGATTTTGTCCATCAGTGCCGCGACGTACTCCTTGAATGTGTCGGTCACGAACGAAACCGGCGATCCGGCCAACCTGTACGGATGGATCGACTTCAATGAGAACGGAGTGTTCCAAGGCAACGAGGCGGCGCCTGTTCGGGTAGTGGCTTCCCAGTTAGGGACGCAGACGGTTACACTGAATTTCACAGTACCAGCCGGGGTAATGTTAACGCCAGGTCAAACGTTTGTAAGACTTAGACTGACGACCGACAATCTGGTCAACCAGAATGCAAGCCCGACCGCCGTGGATACGAGGAGTCTGGGGGCGGCGTCGGACGGCGAGGTCGAGGACTATATTTTGCAAGTGAATGCTATAGCTGACTTGCAAGTTGAGAAAACGAACGCACCTACTCCTGTCATGGTCGGACAACAGCTCACCTACACGATCGTAGTTGTGAACAACGGGCCGGACGCCGCTCAAGAAGTCGTGCTGGAGGACAGCATCCCGCAAGAGGTATTGAATCCGGCGTATAGCTTGGATGGTGGCGGTACTTTTCAACCTTGGACGGGAAGCTTGGAGCTGGGCACATTTCTTCAAGGCGAGACGGCAACGATACTCATCCGGGGATTAGTCAGTGTGTCCGCTACAGAGACGATCACGAACACGGCAACCGTAAGCAGCTCGACTGCAGATCCGGATCCATCGAATAATACCTCGACGTCCATCGCTCCGATCAATGAAGCCGCAGACGTAGCGATCGTCAAAACCGCGATTCCATCGCCTGCAGTAGCGGGAGAATCGCTGACTTATTCCCTTACCGTCTTCAATGGAGGACCGTCTCCTGCAAGCAATGTCACGTTGATCGATTCGGTCCCTAGCGAGTTGAATGCTGCGGAGTATTCGACAAACGGAGGCGTAACGTTTCAACCGTGGACGGGATCTCTGAACTTGGGGACACTGGCCGACGGCGCCACGCAAACGATCTTGATTCGAGGGATAGTAGGCGCAGCAGTCACAGGCTCAATTACGAATACGGCTATCGTCAACTCCTCGACCCCGGATCCCGATCCGGACAACAACACCTCCACAACGGTAACGCCTGTCGAAGAGTCGGCGGATATCTCAGTGGTCAAAACAGGAAGCCCCGATCCTGCCGAAGTCGGCCAAGAGCTAACATACACCATTACAGTGTCCAATGCAGGGCCATCGACTGCCGACAATGTAACATTGACGGATGTTGTGCCGAGCACGCTGACCGGGGTGGAGTATTCGACGAACGGCGGCACAAGCTTCTCGCCATGGCTCGGCCTCCTTGGGTTAGGCACCTTGGACGTTGCCGAGTCGGTTTCGATCCTTTTACGAGGCACCATAAGCGTCTCCGCAACCGGAAGCATCACGAATCAAGCAACTGCCATCTCGACCACACCTGACCCGGATCCGTCGAACAATACGTCTACGTCCATCATTCCTCTCGACACATCGGCCGACGTCTCCGTCGTCAAAGTGGGGGCACCTAGCCCTGTGCCGGCCGGCGGCTTGCTGACCTTCACCATCCTGGTGAGCAATGCGGGTCCGGCGGACGCGCAAAATGTGACGTTGATCGATACAGTTCCAAGTGTGCTCTCTGCTGTTGAATTCTCGACGGACGGCGGCTCTACATTCGCCCCATGGACCGGCTCTCTTTCGTTGGGTACAATTGCGGCTAGCAATTCCGAAACGGTCCTTATCAGGGGCACGGTTAATCCCTCCGCTACGGGTATCATCACGAATACCGCCGTCGTAACAAGCACGACTCCCGATCCGGATCCAACGAACAATACCTCTACCGAGATTACCCCGATCAACACATCCGCCGATCTTTCCGTTATCAAGACGGCGAGTCCAAGTCCGGTTGCCTCTGGAGGTATGTTGACTTATTCGGTAGTTGTTGCCAATGCCGGACCTGACTCCGCTTTGAATGTGACCCTAACGGATGCGGTACCGAATTCGTTGACGGGAGTGGAGTACTCTACGAATGGCGGAGTGACGTATAGTCCATGGACCGGATCGCTTGGTTTAGGGACTCTGCTTAGTGGCGCGACACAAACGGTCCTGATTCGAGGAACGGTCG
The DNA here is from genome assembly GCF_004000845.1 of Paenibacillus koleovorans NBRC 103111. GTDB lineage: Bacteria > Bacillota > Bacilli > Paenibacillales > NBRC-103111 > Paenibacillus_AA > Paenibacillus_AA koleovorans. The sequence goes on along the minus strand of NZ_BIMA01000002.1, from coordinate 9,636 downwards.
ATGCGGGGGCGAGCGGGGTCATCTCGAATACGGCGACCGTTGCTTCCGAAACTCCCGATCCGGATCCGTCCAACAATTCTTCGACCGTGCTCACCCCGATCAATACGTCGGCGGATCTATCGATTGTGAAAATCTCGATCCCCACGCCTGTTACCGCAGGGGCGACACTGACCTATACGATCGTAGTCTCGAATGCAGGACCTGATACGGCGCAAAACGTTACGTTGACCGATGCGGTGCCGGGCGAGTTGCTTAATGCGGAATTTTCCACTGATGGGGGAGTAACCTACAGTCCTTGGACCGGCACGCTGAATCTGGGCACATTGGCGGACGGCGTCTCGGAGATTGTACTCATTCGAGGAACCGTGGATTCTTCCGCAACGGAGGAGATCACGAATACTGCAACCGTAGGCTCCTCAACTCCCGATCCGGATCCCGATAACAATACTTCCACGGTAGAAACGCCGATTGAGACGACCGCCGATTTGTCGATTGTGAAATTGGCCAGCCCGGACCCGGCGAACCCGGGTGAACAATTGACATACTCGCTCGTGATCACGAACAACGGGCCGTCCGATGCCTTGGATGTGACCGTAGTCGACGCTGTTCCAAGCTCGTTGACGAATGTACAGCTCTCGACGGATGGGGGAAGCACGTTCAACCCATGGGTGAACCCTTACAATGCCGGCACGATCTCCAGCGGAGACTCCATCACGCTGCTGATCCGCGGTACAGTGAGTGCATCCGCAGTAGGGTCCATTGCCAACACCGCGGTCGTGCAATCGTCAATACCGGATCCGAACCTGGAGAACAACGAATCTTCCATCGAGACGCCACTTGAGAAGTCTGCCGATGTGTCGGTTGTCAAATTAGCGAGTCCGAATCCTGCGCTCCTCGGCCAATTGCTCACTTATACGATCGTCGTATCCAATGCCGGTCCGACCGAAGCGGTAGATGTGACGCTCACCGATCTCATTCCCGACCAACTGATCGAAGCGGAATATTCTACGGACGACGGAGACACTTATCGGCCTTGGACCGGCTCCATCAATCTTGGAACATTGGCTAACGGCGCCACTCGTCTCCTGTTGGTGCGGGGAGTATTGAATCCTTCCGCCGTAGGACCGATTACGAACACGGCTAGCGTCAGCTCGAGCACACCGGATCCGGATCCGTCCAACAACACCTCCACCATCACGACTCCGGTAGGGGATTCCGCCGATCTCTCGATTGTGAAAACGGGCAGTCCGAATCCAACCGCCCCGGGCGGGCAGGTCACCTATACGATTGAAGTCACCAATGACGGGCCTGACGATGCGGAAAATGTTACGATTACGGATCCGGTTCCCAGTCAACTGATCGAAGTGGAGTTTTCTACAGACGGCGGCGTTACGTTCAACCCGTGGACCGGTACCGTCAATATTGGCAGATTGGAGGATGGGGAGTCGCAAACCGTGCTGCTGCGGGGTACGGTAAGCGCATCGGCAACTGGCTCGATCATCAACACGGCGATTGTGACCTCCACAACTTCGGATCCGGACCCTAACAACAACACCTCCACCACGACGACACCGGTTCAGGTTTCGGCCGATATCTCCGTTGTCAAAACGAGCAGCCCGAATCCGGCTTCCCCGGGCCAGCCGCTCACGTATATGGTGGTGGTAACGAATGAAGGGCCGAACGATGCCGAGAACATCATGCTTACGGATATAGTTCCAAGCGCGTTGACAGAGGTAGAGTACTCGACGGATGGCGGCGTCACCTTTAGCCCCTGGACCGGAATGCTTTCCTTGGGCACGCTCGGGGCTGGCGCATCGCAGATCGTTTTGCTGCGCGGATCGGTTATTCCGTCGGCAACCGGGACCCTTTCGAATACGGCGACGGTCGTATCCACCACGCCGGATCCCGATCCGTCCAACAATACTTCTACCACAACCACACCGGTACAGCCTTCGGCCGATCTCTCGATTGTGAAGACGGGAAATCCCGCTCATCCGCTGCCTGGAGAATCGCTCACGTATACGATTGTGGTGACCAATGCCGGGCCGTCCTCAGCTGAAAATGTATCGATCACCGACCCGGCTCCCGGCCAATTGACCGACGTGCAATTTTCAACGGATGGGGGCGTAACGTTCAAGCCGTGGACCGGTTCCACGAGTTTGGGAACCGTAACCGTAGGCTCTTCGCTTACGATCTTTATCCGAGGCACTGTTCAACCTTCCGCCAGCGGCGACATCGTGAACACGGCAACGGTCGCTTCGACGACATCGGATCCTGCGGGTACGAACAACCGCTCTACGTTCATTGCGCATGTAGTGGACTGCAGCCGCTGCGGCAAACCTCACTTCATCTGCAAGAAGAAGCGGAAAATCGTGAAACGGCGCGGAAAAATCGTGTGCAAAACAATTGCAAGCTGCAAGGTGATTCGGAAGTGCAAGGTTGTGCGGAAGACCAAGCGGACCCGGACGTGCCGAGTGGTGAAGAAACGCCGAGTCGTGCGGAAACGCAGGGGGATTTGAAGGTAGTGATGGCGGATTTGGCGGGTGACCTGACTGGAGGGAGAGCTTCCGGTCAGGTTTTTGTTGCCAAGCGTACGCAGCGGCAACTAAGGACGGAGAAGCAACCCTCCTGCCGCTGCTCGTTTATGAAGCTAAAGATCTTTTCGGCTAAACGCCCAGCATCCGAGCCAGAGCACAATGGCTGCATAGACCACCGTGTACAAAAGAAACGCATTCGAAGGGACCGCCGAGACGGAGAAAGGCCCCATATCCGAGATCGACATGCCCGCCCAGTCCGCACCGCCCATCACTTCGTAGAGGCTTCGCTTGTAAATCGAGTCCGTCGGGATGAGCAACCCGATCAGGAAGAAGAATTTTTCGATTGAGGGAGGTACGTTCCCATAGCTTGCAATTCCTTCCACCAGCCCGCAGAAGAGCGAAAACCCGTACAGCAGGGCGGAGCAAATGCCGTTGCCCAGCATAGGCAAATAGATGGAGCCTAACATCGTAAGCGAAAGCAAGACGAGGGGCATCCATAGAAACAGCACCAGTCCTCGCAGAAACTCATCCAGCAGCAGGGGAAGACCGGCTTGCGAATGAATGATCCAGCTGATGGACGCATACAAGACGGCCCCGTACACGGCGATCCAGACGGCATGGCCGAGCCACTTGGCCAGGTAAAGCTTCCATCGCGGGATCGGACGGGCGGCGACGGCGAGCAGCAGTCCGCTTTCCTGCTCGCCTGTAACGGTCCCCATCGCGGAGAACAGCACGAAGAACGACGTCAGGAACTGAGCGAAGAACAAGGCCAACACCATCATGACCATGCTGCTCAGCAGCCATTCGGCAGGGGAGCTCCCGCTCCGTTCGGACATTAGAGCCATGGCATGGACACCGAACGCGAACAAAATCAAGAACGCGAGCGTTACGATCAAGGTGACGAGGAATACCCTTTTGCGGGTCAGCTCCTTGAAAGTAGCGGCTATATACATACTCATCGGGACAACCCTCCTTGGCGGGAGCCGGCCATCTCCAGAAACCACGCCTCCAGGCTGTTCGACTCCGGGGCGGACTCGTAGAGCGTCAAGCCGCTGCGGACAAACAGCGCGGCCAAATAACCGGCTTGCTCGCGGTCGGTTACTTGGGCGGACAGCAAGGCGTTCCCGCTCTCGTCCGTCTCGACGAGGTGCAAGAGGGAGGAGAGGGAATCGCCCTCGACCTCGAGCAGCTCCGACCACGTCTCCGGGAGCCAGCCGCCGAGCCGGAAGCGCCAATTGGCGTTGCTGCCCCCGCTTGCGCCGAGCAGCCGGTGCAACGGCCCCGAAGCGAGAAGCTTGCCTTCGAACAGGAAGGCGGCTTCATCGCACAGCTCCTCCACATCCTCCAACAGATGGGTGTTGAGGAAGATCGTTACGCCCTTGCTCTGGAGGCGCTTCATCAGCATGCGGATTTCGTAGCGGCCGACGGGATCGAGCGCGGAAGCCGGTTCGTCCAGGATCAGGAGCTCCGGCTCCAGGAGCAGGGCCGATGCGAGGCCGAGCCGCTGCTGCATGCCCTTGGAGAAGCCGGCGATCCGGCGATCCGCCGCCGCGGACAAGCCGACCAGCTCCAGCGTGTCCCGGACCCGGCTGCGAAAGGCGGGGGACCGCGTTTCCTGAGGTCCCAGACCGCCGAGCTGACCATGGAAACGGAGCACCTCCGTCGGGGTCAGCCACTCCTGGAAGCGGAACAGCTCGGGCAAATACCCGAGCTTGCGCCTTGCTTCCGGCCGGCCTAGAGGCAGCCCCAGCATCGTGGCCCGACCGAAGTCGGGACGGTGGAGGCCGGCCAGCATTTTCACGAACGTGCTTTTGCCGGCGCCGTTCGGACCGAGCAGGCCGAAGATGGAGCCCTTCGGCACTTGCAGCGTAATGCCGCGGCAACCGCCGCGGCCATTGAAAGTTTTCGTCAACTGTTCGGTGTCAATCATCATCATGGCCGAACAAGCTCCTCCGCTGCCTGTCGGAAGGCGGCTTCCGTCGGGAAATCTTTCAGATCCACGCGTAGCAGACCCATCCGGTTTCCGTTCAGCCACATGAGGAGGCGATGTTTGCCGTCTCTCGTCATGATCGCGTCATGGCCATTCAGCCGGAGGTTGGTCGTTACGCCGTCTCGTGTCGGGATCGGCAGCGTGCTCTGCCAATCGGCTATGGCGGCGAGCTTGGTGCGCAGGCTGTCCGGCAGCACGGGCAATCCCAGGATAGCGTCGCGGACTTTTGCCACATCGATGCCGCCGTCGACGGTCAGCTCGGGCTTGCCGAATTGGAGCAGTCTTGCCGGCTTGCCCGCCAACGTTCCCACGCTCGCGATGGCATCGGGGATTTGCAGCTGGATCGCTTTGCCATCCGCTTCGGAAGGGAGAGTAGTGGCTCCGCCTAGACGGGTGAGCAGCTTATTGACCGCACCCACATTCAATTGAAGCGTAAGGGAGGTAGCCGGCTGATAGGAAGGCTCCGAAGAGTTCCCCAGCTGGAGCAGCGAACCGCCCATTCTCTTCTCCGCTTCATTCCAAGTGAGCGTCCGAGCGGGCCCTCCTTCGGATTGGGTCAAAGATCCGTATTGGGCTAGACTGAAGCTTCGGCTTCCTTCAGGAGAGCCGCGATCCAGCAAGCTTGAGATCGTCGCCAAGTCGTCCGCCGTTATCTCAACTCCAACCATATGCTGGATGCGGAACGTTTGCTGCATGGCCGCCATTACCCGGTCCCCGAGGGAAGTGGTGAACAGACTGACCACGATGACGGCGGCCGCGATACCGGTTGTCAGCCTCCGGATCCTGCGACTAACCGGACGTTCGGTGCGCCATACGCCGTCCTCCCCGAAGTCTTTCGTTATGACTTCAGCGGTTTTCCCAGTTTCTTGGGCTGCAACCGGTTGTTTCATTTCCATCCCGCCATTCTCATTTTGGTATTTCACATCAACAGTCAAGCTTGTCTCTTCTAAATGTTCGCTCACCTGCTTGCCTTCCGCCGACTGCTTCCAATAATCCGCCACCGGCTCGCCGGCAGTCATTTTTTCGAATCGTTTCCATGCTCGATCCGTATCAAAAACCGGTTCCTTTCCGGTCCGTTTCTGTTCGTCCGCCATGCTGCTCCTCCTCCTGCCCGTATTTCTTCTTGAGCCGTTCCTCCGCCCGGGCCAGCAGCGTACCGACAATTTTCGGATTCACCTCAAGCTTGTGAGCGATCTCTTCGTAGCTGTACCCTTCCTCCCGAAGCAGGAGGGCGGTCCGGTCGCGGTCCGACAGCTTCTGAAGCACCTTCCGGACTACGTCGATTTCCCATTCGCGAATCACTTCGGTCTCACCCGATGGGGCTGCGCTATCCGACCATGCCGCCACTCGAGCGGATTCTTTCTCCAACAAGGTCTTGCTCGAAGACCGTTGTCTCAAATAATCGTAGCCCACTCGGATCAACACCCGGTGTAGCCAAGCGCCAACCGCCTCCAGACGGTCCGGAGGACTCCGATAGAGCCTCAGGAACACTTCCTGGGCCAAATCTTCCGCCGCCGCATAATCGCCGGTCAACGCATAGAGCTTCCGCGCCACCCCGGGATAATGCTCCCGGAACAATTGCTGGAACAGCTCAGGTACTGGTGCGTTTACCTCCATAGTGCCGCCGTCCTCCTTTCGCCTATAAGACGGATGCCGAACCGGTTTTATAGCAGTATCCTGAAAAATGTTTCCGAAGTCAAGTCATAGCAACGACGTAGATGCGGGTCGTCGTTCTGTACTTCTCTTTGGTCTCCTCGCAGCTTCACTTGGCTAGGTCCGGGGGTATACTTCGATTGGCCGGCGGGCCATCACCAAAACAACGTATATGCAAGTGAATTCAATACAAACTTATTGTAATTCGATAAATATTATGCTAAATTCAATCTGACCTAAATGAGAGGAGTCCGATCATGAACAGCGAACCCATCATCCGTTTGCAAAATGTGACGAAACGAATCGGCCGGAACACGATTATCGACGATCTCACGTTCGATGTGCCGCAGGGCGAAATATTCGGCTTCCTCGGACCGAACGGGGCCGGGAAAACAACTACGATCCGCATGATCGTCGGCTTAATGGCGATGACCCGAGGACAAATTGTTATCAAAGGGAAAAACATCAAAACCGAATTCGAGCAAGCCATCCGACATGTTGGCGCTATCGTGGAAAATCCGGAAATGTACAAGTTTTTGAGCGGCTACTTGAATCTCGTTCATTACGCGCGCATGGTGCCAGGTGTGAGTAAGGAACGGATCGACGAAGTGGTGAAGTTGGTCAAGCTGGAGAACCGCATTCACGATAAAGTAAAGAAGTATTCGCTCGGCATGCGTCAGAGGCTCGGAGTGGCCCAAGCGTTGCTGCACCGGCCGTCTCTCTTGATCCTGGATGAGCCGACGAACGGTCTCGATCCCGCCGGGATCCGCGAGCTGCGCGACTATTTGCGGCTGTTGACTCGAACGGAGGGCATCACGGTTATCGTGTCAAGCCACTTGTTGTCCGAGATGGAGCTCATGTGCGACCGGGTCGCCATCCTGCAGCAAGGCAAGCTGGTAGACGTGAAGCCGATCCAGCATTTCACCCAAGGAAGCGAGCAGGCTCCGACCTATCGTATTGAAGCGCAGCCTGCAGCACAGGCACTGGGGATTCTGAGTCAAATGGAAGGCATCCAAGAGCTCCAGGCTGTCGAGGACGGCCGAATCCAGTTCACTACCGATCGAGAGCGTGTACCGGACATATTGGAGCAGTTAATGCACAATCGGGTTCGACTTTATGGCGTTGAAACGGTTCGGCTGTCGCTCGAGGATCGTTTCTTGGAGATAACGGGGTCGGGAGGGAAGCAGATTGGTTAACTTGGTGCTGAATGAAAACATGAAAATATACCGGCGGGCGAGAACGTTGTTTCTGGTCGGATTTCTGGTCGCCTTGGTGTTATTCATCAATATCGTGGATTGGAATAGCGACAGAAACCAGCAAAGCGAAGGCTGGCAGGCGGAGCTGCGGCAGGAGAAGGCCGAACGAATCGAAACTTTGAAAAGAACCGATTTAAGCGAGGAGACGCGTACATATCTCATCCAACGCATCGCCCTCATCGATTATCACATGGAGCGGAACATTCCGACGGAAGACGGCACGATGTGGGATGGGATCAACGATTCGGCCGGTATGGTGCCCTTGATTACGATTCTCACCATTATTGTTGCGGGCGATATTATGGCTGGCGAATTTTCGGCCGGTACGATCAAGCTGCTGCTCATCAGGCCGGCTAGTAGGCTTAAGATTCTGATCGCCAAATACATCTCTACGTTGATTTTCAGCGCTCTTCTGTTGATTGCGCTTTTCCTCGTATCGGTTATCATAAATGGGATATTACATGGGTTTGGGGATTTGAATTTGCCTTTAATCGAAGTGACGAATGACGGATTTATCGTGGAGAAGAGCATGGCGCTCAATCTATGGAAAACGTATTTGCTGAACGGGGTATCCACGGTTTTGTATGTCACCATGGCGTTTATGATCTCATCCGCGTTCCGCAGCAGCACGATGGCCATTGCGCTTTCGATCGTTGCGCTGTTCGGGGGCTTTATGCTGCAGGAGGCGCTGCATCGGTTCAGCTGGAGCAAGTATCTCTGGTTCACGAATACGGATCTTACACAGTACTTGAGGGGGACCCCGTATCAGGAGGGAATGACGCTAACCTTCTCGATCTGCGTGCTTGCGGTTTACTTCGTGGCCTTCAACCTTGTTTCTTGGCTCATGTTCACGCGCCGAGATGTGGCGTCCTAGTGCGGTCATGAAGCGATCCGTGAGGAAACCGCTCGTACAGCTGCTGCATTTCGGCTGCCATCAGGCGATGAGCTGCATTTTCCCTGTTGCGATATTCGGGACGCTGGCGCTTTCGAATCTATTCGATTTCCCGTTCCTCCATCGGTATGACGCCATTTTGCTGATCCTGCTCATTGTCCAGCTTATGATGTACCGCAGCGGGCTGGAAACGACAGATGAGCTCAAGGTCATCGGCGTATTCCACCTCATCGGACTGCTGCTGGAGATGTATAAGGTGCACATGGGGTCCTGGTCGTATCCGGAGCCCGGGTGGACGAAGCTGTTCGGCGTTCCGCTCTACAGCGGGTTCATGTATGCCAGTGTGGCCAGCTACATGTGTCAAGTATGGCGGCGGCTGAAGATGGATATGACGGGCTGGCCGGGACCCGCTTTCGTGTGGATGCTCGGAGGCGCGATTTATTTGAACTTCTTCACCCATCATTTTATTCCGGATTTTCGCTGGTGGCTGAAGGCTCTTGTTCTGGCGGTGTTCTGGAAAACATGGATCCTTTATCGGGTGCGGGGAGTCACATATCGGATGCCGCTTACGCTTGCCTTTTTTCTCGTAGGATTTTTTATTTGGCTGGCCGAAAATATCGCGACGTTCTTCAACGCCTGGCAATACCCGAACCAGAACCAAACGTGGCATTGGGTGAGCTTCGGGAAAATCAGCTCTTGGTTCTTATTGATCATCATCAGCGTCATCATCGTCGCTCAGCTGAAGCATGTGAAGGCAGGTAGGGCTCGGCGGGTGGTTCCGTAACATTAATGGACCGGTGATTGTTCCGATCCGGGTTTCTTATAGAGCACATGAAAAGGCAGTATACGCTCTAGTCCGACTTTTTCGGACTGTGTGTCGGGAGCGGAGGGGGAAGCGGTCTCTAGTCCGAATTTTCCCATTTGCGGAGCTGTTTCCGCACGCTCCCTCTGGAAAACGCCGCTCTAATTCGGCCGATTCGGACTACAGAGCTTTTCCAGGCGAATAGGCGCGCGGGAGTCCGACTTTTTCGGACTAGGGAGCATACTCCGCCTATAAGCGGCCTTGCAGTCCGACTTTTTCGGACTGCATCCAGCAGTTATGCCGTTCGGGGACTGGGGTCAGGTTGACAAGGAATCCGTCTTCAAGGCGGAAGAATGGTGGAAACGGGGATAGAGAATGAAAGTTGGCTAATAGTAAACTAAAGTTTTCGGGTAAACACGGCAAACGGCCGCCAAACAAACGGATATTCGTGATCAGCAAGCGGGTTACGTGCATTAGCGGGGGTTGAGTTGGTTATGGTGCGGGTG
>NZ_BIMA01000001.1 GCF_004000845.1 Paenibacillus koleovorans NBRC 103111 | reverse complement strand
TAATCCGCCTATGGACCGCCTTGCAGTCCGACTTTTTCGGACTGCATCCAGCGGTTGTTTGGCGTTCGGGGGGAGGGGGGGACAGGTTGACAAGTAATCAGTCTTAGGTGTGGCAGGTTGGTGCAAAAGGGGACAGAGAACGGAAGGTGGCTATTACCAAACTAAAGTTGGTTATATTTCGGGTGAAATCGGGGGACAGCCGCATAACTAACGGATATTCGTTATTAGCAAACTTGCTGCGAGCATTAGCGGAGGCTAAGTTTGTTATTGTACGGGTGAATGGGCGGAAAATCAGGGTGTGGGAAAGTAAGGTATATCTCCATTTAGCGGAAAAACAGGCGGGGAAAATAAGGTGATTTCCTGCAGGAGCACGAACGCGCATCAGCAACCGGAGAAAGGGTTTGAATAGTAAGCAATCATTTGCCGGCCAATATGGTATATTTGTAGGGAAATGTCTCTAGCGCTAGAGGAGGTTGACTATGACGGTGCCTTTGTTGTTCGGTCCTTACGGAAGCGCGGAGCTTCCGTGGCATGTCCGGGATTATGGTGTTAATGCGGTCTGGTTTCACGGCTTTAACGAGCTTGCCTTCGCGGCATGCGAAGAGCGGGGACTGGAAGCGTGCGTTGAGTTTAAAACATTCCGAGCGGATTTCGCTCGGCACCCGGAGCTGATCCCCGTCGGCGCCGACGGACAGCCGATTCGGTACGGACGGTCCGTCCAAGGCATTTGTCTCTCGCAAACGGAGCACTTGGCTTATATCGAGCGGCAGTTGACCGAAGGTTTGGAACGATTCCGGCCAAAGGGCATTTGGCTCGATTATTTGACATATGCCGGTTGGTTCGAGACGCCGGAGCCCGATCTGCAGGAGAGCTGCTTCTGCGAATCGTGTATCGAGGAGTTTTGCGGGAGCACCGGCATCGATGCGTCCTCTCCGACCGAGATACTGATCCGATACGCGTCGGAATGGCAAGCGCATAAATGCGGCAAGGTGGCGGGTTTGGCGTTGCGTTATGCCGGGCTGATCAGGAGCAAACAGCCGGATTGCATCGTGGGCGCTTATATGTGCCCTTGGACGCCGGAGGAGTTCGACGGAGCGCTGGGCCGCATTTTTGCCCAAGATTACGCGCTACTGTCTGAAGCCATTGACGTGTTTACCCCGCTGATCTATTGTCGCAAAAGCGGAAGGACGCCAAGCTGGGGCAGCGAATGGCTGAGCCGATCGACGGAATTCGTGCCGAGAGAGCGCAAGGTGCAGTTGATCCTGGATGCGCTCGATTTCCCGGACAGCTTGAAGGAAACGGCGAAGGCGACGGCTGCAGAGGGGAACCCCTCTTGGGGGATTCAGCTATTCGGAGGAGCGCCGATTTTCCAAGACAAGGACCAAGCTAAGCTTTTTCAACAGGCGGTTGAAGCGATTCGTCAGCACGCATAAAAAAATACCTCTGAAGCTGCTCTTTAGCTCCGGAGGTATTTTTTTATGCCCGTATCCGTTAACGAACGATCGCCTCGTTATACCAGTGCACGGGGATCGCGTCTCTCTCCAGCTCCAGCAGCTCCTCGATAATCCGATCCGCGTCCGCAATCGAATTGACCAGCGGGTCGGTCAGCATGGCGCGCCTCAGCTTCGCGCGGCTGCCTTCGACCACAGCCTCCGCCGTCAGCTCGTGCGTATCGAGCACGAGCTCCTGCAGACCGCGGAGCCCTCGGGGCATATCGCTGACCGGCAGAGGCCGAATGCCGTCCATCGACACCTCGCACAGCAGCTCGAGGAACGCGTCGTCATTCATATTGGGTACGGCCCCTTGGTTGTACGTGTTGATGTAGTAGGGCTTGCCCAGCCCCCCAACCATATTCTCGATAATATCCGTGGCATGATCCGGACCGAAAGCGCTCATATACGAATCGATCGGAAGCCGACCTTCGATATAATCGTCAACCTGCTTCCACATGTCGTCGTGTCGGATATAGCGCAGCTGCGTTTCCCAGATTGACAGAGGCGGAATGGTGTCCGGCGTGCGGCCGAGTCCTTGCCAGAAGCGCAAATATTCCTTTGTATGGGGGGTGCAGGTAGGCACGAAGCCATAAATGTCGTACAGCTGGTAGCTCAAGGCATCGTTATATTTCGCCTTGGCGCCGGTATCGCCGCCGGCGGTTTCGGTCTCGGCCGATTGTTGCATGGATGCCGCGATACGGGGCATGACGTCAGCCCCGTCGTATTCCGCCTTCAACATCCAAGTGAAGTGATTGACGCCGGCGATCTGAAGATCGAACTTGCGGTCCACCTCCACGTTGTATTCGCTAGGATCGGCGATGATCCCCGCCCGCCAGGCGTAATTGATTTTTTTGCCCGGCATATGGTGGCCGTCGCAGAGGGCGAAGCTCTTCAGCTTGGGCGCGTAGCGGCCCAGGGCCATGCCATGAACGGCGGAAGGGTTGATGTAGTTGATCACCCAAGCGTCAGGGCACAAGGCTTCGATATCCCGGGCGCACTCCATGATGACCGGAAGCTCGCGCATGGCCCTGAATATGCCGCCAGGTCCGATCGTGTCGCCCGAGCACATGCGGATGCCGTATTTTTCGGAAACGGCGCAATCGATCCCCCGGTATTTCACGGTATCTTCGGCGAAGCTGAGCACGACGAAGTCTGCGCCTTTCAGGACATCTCTGCGGTCGGTTGAGCCTTCTATGGTCAATTCGACGTTGTTCGCGGCGGCAACCATTCGCGCTAAGGTGACCATTTTGTTTAATCGGGCTTCATCCGTGTCGACCAGAGCGAGCGTACCTTTGTTCAAGTACTCGGAATGCACCATCTGCCAGATGGACTGGCGGCCGAAAAACAAGCTTCCGGCTCCTATTACGACAACCTTCGGTTTCTGGATAAGCGGTTCACGCAAGACAATCTCCTCCAATCAAGGGTATGCCTTCATTATAAAAGAACCCCGAGGAGTGAAAATGCAGGAAAGTTCCTACTTGATGTCAAATAGTACGATTATGGAATATTCCACTTCCCGCATCTATTACGGTCTGGGAGAAGAAATGGATAAAAGTATGGAGATATGGCGATGAATGGAACGGATCTCTTCAATGACCTGTCGGAGCATGTCACGCTTCGCATTACTTCCTGTAATACCGTTCTTCATCCCGCCGGTTGGATGGAGAGCAAGTCGCATCTCAACTACGATCTGTGGCTGATCGAGGAGGGAGCGGTCCAATTGAGCGTTGGGGAATACATGCACACGGCTTTGCCCGGCGATTTGGTGCTGTTTTATCCGCATCTCGCGTACACGGCAGCGAACGGCGAGACGCCGTGCCGTTTTATTTATATGCACTTCGACTTCGGGCTGGGGGAACAGAAGCGGATTCTGGATTCGTTTCCCCTTTGCGGCGTAGTGCCTGCACGGCTTGTCCAGGAGGAGACGGAACGGCTGCGGCATCTGTTTCGAACCCATCAACATGCGAGCGGCATGTCGGGGATGCGGTTGAAGGGCTACCTCCTGTTGCTGATGGCCCGTATCATGGAGGCTTATGGAGCCGGGGAATATAAGGGAGAGCTCGCGGTCGATGGCGCGCGGCAGGTCCATGCCGGTCGTCTGCTCCTGCTGCGGGCGACCATTGATTATGTACGGAACAACCTGCACCGGCCCATCCGGATCGAAGAGCTGGCCGACGTCGCCGGGATGTCGGAGAAATATTTTATTCGCTACTTCAAGCAAGCATTAGGCGTTACCCCGGGCCAATTCATTTATCAGCTCAGGATGAACCGCGCGCGCGAAATGATCTACAGCGGGCGTTATTCCATCCAGCAAATCAGCGCTCTGTTGGGGTATCCGGATCCCTACTCCTTTTCTAAGGCGTTTAAGAAGCATTACAAGGTTCCTCCAAGCAAATTCGTATGAGCGAGGTTGTTTAGTTTCGATCCATGCCGGCTTCAAATTCGGAACATTCCGGTTGTCACGCCGAAATTATAGCGATTTCAGACGATATTGCAGTTTCCCCGGGCGATCTCGACGTTCTATAGTGAAACCGTAAAGTCAGGCAGTCAACACTATGAGAAGAGGGGTATGCAGCACCATGTTGACCAAATCGTTCCGTTCCATCCTGCTAGTCTCGTTTGCGACTTCCGTAATCCTGAGCGGTTGCGGGAAAGGAGAGTCCGAAACGCTATCGGCGCCGCAGTCGTCGTCGGCCGTGAAAGAGGAATTAAAGCCCGTTAAGCTAAAGTACTATTTTTACGGCGCGGCAAAACCTGGGGATCAAGACGTCTATGACGCGATGAACAAGATCATCAAAGAGAAGCTGAACGCAACCGTGGATTTTATGAAAATCCCGAACAACGGCGATTACACGCAGAAGATGACGATCATGATTAATGCCCAGGAAGAATTTGATCTGGCTTTCACTTCTCCTTCTTACTTGAACTATTATGACAACGCTGCCAAAGGCTCCTTCGTGGATCTCACGACGCTGCTGCCGAAGTATGCGCCGAAGACCTACGCCCAATTCAAGCCGCAGCTCTGGGAAGCGGCCAAGGTGAACGGCAAAATTTACGCCAGCATCAACCAGCAAATTTTCGCCCGCCAAACCGGGGTCAGCTTCTCCAAGCCGTTGGCCGACAAGTATGGCTTCGATCCGAAAACCGTCAAGAAGCTCTCTGACCTCACTCCATTGCTGGAGAAAATCAAAGCGGGCGAGCCCGCGGACAAAACCGATCAGCTGTACAACGCCCAAATGAAAAATCACGTGTTCAGCTACTTCTATCCCCAATATCAATGGGAAACGATCGGTGGAACAGACGTGCCGGGTATCGTGAAATCGACGGAGAAAAACCCGAAGGTATTTAATGAATACGATACGCCGGAATTCAAGGACTTCATCCTGACGATGAGAGATTTTCAAGCCAAAGGTTTGATTGCCAAGGACGCTTTGACCCGACCGACCTTCGATTCCTCCAAATACGCCGCTTCGGCGATCGCCACGTTGATGCCCGGCATAGAAGAATCCTTAAAGACGACGTACAAAGCCGAACAATACGTGATTCCGTTTGGCCAAGCGATGCTGACGACGCCTAATGCCATCGCTACGATGACGGCCGTCTCCACAACCTCCAAGAATCCGGAACGCGCCGTGATGTTCATCGAGCTGCTGAACACGGATAAGGAGCTGTACAACCTGTTTGTCTGGGGCCTCGAAGGCATCGATTACAAAAAGATCGGTGACAACCGAATCGAATCCCTGCCTACCTCCAAGTATGGTCCGGCACCTGGCTGGATGTACGGCAACCAGTTCAACTCCTTCGTAAAGGGAGAGCAGACGGACGATGTATGGGTGCAGACGAAGGCGCTGAACGATTCGGCTACCGTCTCCACGATCTACGGCTTCAATTTCAGCCCGGATCCGGTCAAGACCGAAATTGCCAATACCGCGGCGATCATTAACGAATACAAGGCGAACTTCAACACGGGGATGTACAGAGCGGATACAGAAAAGGTATATACCGAGTTCTTGGCGAAGCTGAAGACGGCCGGGATCGATAAAGTGATGGCGGAGAAGCAAAAGCAAATCGATGCCTTTGTCGCCCAGAAGAAATAAAACGGGAATACTAAAGCAATAGGGCAAGGCAGTCTCCACATTCCATTGTGGAGCTTTCTTGTCGTATTATGACTAGGCAGCAATGCAAGTGCGCAGGAAGAAGGGGGCAGCAATGTTTACATTCGCAGGACACAAGAAGAGATTGGCCATGACCAGCTATGTGAAAATATTGCTATCCTTCGTTATTGTCGTCCTGGCGACGAA
Organism: Paenibacillus koleovorans NBRC 103111; assembly: GCF_004000845.1. GTDB lineage: Bacteria > Bacillota > Bacilli > Paenibacillales > NBRC-103111 > Paenibacillus_AA > Paenibacillus_AA koleovorans. Next base: position 225,203 of record NZ_BIMA01000001.1, on the reverse strand, counting down.
TGTCGCCATGTCCTCCTCCATGTACGTGAATTACGAGCGCCATGCCGTTAACCTTGTGCAGAAGCATACGGTGGAAGAATTGTCCCAGATCAGCTACAGCACGAATTTCATGTTCGAGGCAGCCAAGCAAACGCTGCAGCAGCTTTATCTGAACCCTGCAGTATTGACGCTCATGAACTATACGGATTTGGAAGAGCTGGAGGCGGCCTCCCTGCTGCGGCAGGTAGGGATCGTCAACATTAATATGCCTCTTGTAAATTCCATTTACATCTACAACAAGAAGGCGGAGAAAGTGTACTACGACGGCAAAGCTTTCCCGCTCTCTTCCTTTCCGGACCAAGATATCATAAGCCGATTGAATGCAGGGCAAGTGCAAAACTTGCGTCCGCTCGCGAGAAGAATCCCGAGCCCCGTGAATTACACGAACACGGTCGGCGGTTTCCAGCTTATGGACAACGTCTATTCGTTCGTGTTCGTGGAAGGCAACAGAGAAACGATCAACAGCGCAATTATTCTGAATGTCTCCCAGGAATGGATGAAGAATACGATCGAGTCCATGAACCCGGAAACGAGCGTTGAGACGGTCATCGTGGATTCCAGCGGGTTGATCACCCTGAGCAACGAACGGTTCGAGTATTTGGACAACCTCAATCGGTACATGGATTTCTCCTCGATCCTGACGGGGAGCAGCCAAACGGGTTTTATCGTGAAATCGATGGAGAACAAAAAGGTACTGATTTCGTATGTAAAATCCGGGGTTCTGGACTGGAAATATATCCGTTTCACGCCTTATGAGTCCGTGTCCGGCAAGCTGAAGCGGCTGCTGCTCGTGACGCTGGTTATTTTCGTGCTCGTGACCATCGTGTCCGTACTGGCCGTTATGTTCCTATCGAGGGCGGTGTACGGCTTCTTCAACCGGAGAATGAAGGAGCTGGAGAAAAAATATATAGCCGAGAAGGACGCCGGTTACGAGAAAAAACAGCGTTACCTGCGCACGTTGGCTACACGGGAAATGGAGGAGGGGCTGTTGAAGCGAGGCTTTGCCCGCTATGGCATTGTCTTCGACCTGGACCAGAGCTTCATGACCCTTGTCCTCCGAATCGACCGCTATGCCGACTTTTGCCTCAAGTATTCACTGGAGGACCGGGCCTTACTTTCCTACGGCCTTATTAATATCATAGGCGAGTTGACGGGGCCGAAGCTCGTGCACGAAGCCGTGGAGCTCGGAGACGGATACTTCGGCATTTTATTCAACCTGAGCTCCGGCGACGACGAAGCCTTTACAGTCAAGATGGAGGGACTGGTCAAGGAAATCCAGGAGAAGGCCCAGCAATTTTTGGGTGTATCGCTTTCGGTTGCGCTGGGCGATTGGCTGGACGAGTTCGCCGAAATTCCAGGGAGCGTCGCCCTTGGCAAAGAGACGCTGGACTATCGTTTGTTTTACGGACCGAGGTCGGTGCTGTACGTTTCCAGTATCAAGGAGATGAAGAAAAAGGAATTCGTGTTTCCCGAAACGTTGCTGGCCGAGCTGCTGGAGCAGCTTAAGGCAGGCGACAAGGAAGCCATGCTTGCCGGCTGCACCCGCCTGATGGACGGCTTGCGCGGATACTCGATTAGAGCCCTGCAGACGACGATCCTTCAATTGGCCCTATCCACGAAAGAATACTTGAAGAAAAACAGCGTATTCGCCGACGAAATCGATTATGTCCCCTTTATCGAGATCGCCAATCGCATTACGCAATACGAGACGCTAGAGGAGATTACCGGCAAGGTGCAGGAGCTGTTCGAGGGTATCTATGAGCTACTGACCCGATCGCTTGAGACGGTGAAACGGCAAGAGCGTTACAGCGGAATCATGGATCATGTCACGGAGCTGTTGGAGAAGGAATACGCCAACCCCAACCTCAGCCCGGAGCTGATGGCGGAGCACTTCGGCATCTCGGCCAAATACTTGAGGACATTGTACAAGAAAGCGTCCGGAGAATCGCTGGGGGACAACATCAACCGATATCGGATGGAGAGGGCCAAGGAGTGGCTTGAGCGGTCCGAGTACTCCGTGCAGGAAATCGCGCAGCGAAGCGGCTTTGTCAACATCAACTATTTCTACACCTTGTTCAAGAAGTACAATGGCATCACGCCGAACGAATACAGGAGCCTCCACCTTACGGAGGGGAAGTGAAACTCACAGACCGCTCCGAAGCACCGGCTCGAACGAACCGTCAGCACTCTGGCGGTTTTTTTGTTGTTCCACGGGTGACAACTACTTTACCCTCACTCGCCCGCCGCAGGCCATGTACTCGAAACGGACTAACTCTGCTAAAATCGACACTTGGACGGGGAGTTGTGTGTCAATAACAAACTTAGGTTCCGTAAATAACTGCTGCGAGTTTGTTAATTGCGGATATTGGTTTGTTATGTCTGAGAGTTCAGCGTACAGGGCAGAAATCGGCAAATAAAAGTTTGTTATTAACTAACTCTGATTCGCTAATTCTAGTTGACTATGCTGCTGTGGCGTGAGAGAGGCCGTGTGAGGGAGTTGAATGAGGTTGAATGAGGTTGAATGAGGTTGGATGAGATGGCAGGTTGCTCAAGTAATCCGTTTCAAGTATGGCAGGTTGGTGCAAACAGGGCCAGAGAACAAAAGTTGGCTAATAACAAACTTAAGTTTGCTATATTTCGGGTGAAATCGGCGGACGGCCGCATAACAAACGGATATTCGTTAATAGCAAACCTGTTACGGGTATTAGCGGGGGATGAGTTTGTTAAAAGAATGGGTGAATATGCGGGAAATCAGAACGTGGGAAATCTTGGAGAAGTAGCGTCAAGCACCAAAGCAGAACCGAAGAGGGCTGGCAGAGGGAGTGGAGGAGCGAAGTGTCCGCCTTTGATATCTTGTGCTAACCTTAACTCATTTCCAATCAGAATCACAAGATTTCAACAGCGGCCGGAACCCCTCTGACTACCCTCCCCACGCGTCGAACTGAACATGTACGCCTGCGCACCTCAGGAACGCTGTTTTTGAAGCCCGTTTAGACGTATTTGAACTATTTTTCGGCTGCTGTTGCCGCCTATACTTAAGCCGTTGAAGTGAACGCGATGCGAATTCGCGACAACGAGACCAGTAGAGGGGAACAGGAGCGTAGGGTTATGAAAGCAAAAGCAATCCGAACCAAGCTGAAGCACATCAAAGAAGACCGGCATTTGATTTTTATGTCGCTGCCGGCCATCATCAAAATTTTTATATTTTCCTATCTGCCCATGTTCGGTATCGTCATCGCCTTCAAGGATTACGTGCCGATCAAGGGAATTCTCGGGAGCGAATGGAACGGCTTCACCAATTTCGAGTTTTTCTTCAAATCCATCAATGCCTGGAAAATCCTGAGGAACACGATCGGACTGAATGCCATCCTGATCGTCACGGAGCTGCTGGCGAGCGTGTTTTTCGCGCTGATGCTGTATGAGATCACCAGCAAAAAAGCGCTCAAGGTGTACCAATCGGTCATGTTTTTCCCTTATTTTTTCTCTTGGGTCCTGGTGGGGCTGATGCTGACGACCCTGTTGAACCCATCGACGGGAATGCTGAGCGTCTTGATCAAGCAAGTGACGGGCCATGAGGTCGCCTTTTACTCTGAGCCCTGGTATTGGCTGATCATCCTCCCGCTGGTCGGCATCTGGAAGGGCACGGGCTTCGGGAGCTTGATCTACTACTCCGCCTTGATGAGCATCGAGAGGGAGCAATTCGAAGCGGCCGAGATCGACGGAGCCTCGAAGCTGCAATCGATCCGCCACATCTCGCTTCCTTTCCTGATGCCCATGATCGTCATGCTGAGCATTTTGTCCATCGGTCATATTCTGAACGCGGATTTCGGCTTGTTCTATTTCGTGCCGCGGAATGTCAGTATGCTTTATCCGGTCACCGACGTTCTCGATACTTATGTATTCCGAGCATTGACCGTACACGGGGATTTCGGGATGAGCGCGGCGGTGGGGGTTTTCCAATCGGTGGTCGGGTTCCTGCTGATCATCGGCACGAACCAGCTTGCCAAACGTTTTAACAAAGAATACGGACTGTTCTAGGACAAGGGGTGCCAGATGCGATGAAACGAACGAACAATACCTTGCAGACGGTGGCGCACATTTGTCTCCTTTTGTTCTGCGCGATGTGTTTGCTGCCTATGATTTTGACAATCTCGGTTTCCGTGACAGAGGGGTCGACCATTCAAACCTTCGGCTACCGGATCATTCCCAAGGACTTCTCTTTGGATGCATACAAGTACATTTTCCAAGATCCTTTCACGCTGTTCACCGGCTATAAAAATTCGTTCATCATTGTCGGGTTCGGAACAATATTGAATTTGTTGGTCACATCCATGATCGCCTATCCTTTGGCGCGGCGCGATTTCCGGTTCCGCGGGATCATCTCGTTTTATATTTTCGTGACGATGATCTTCAGTGGCGGGATGGTCCCCTTGTACATCCTTGTCGTTCAATACCTGCATTTGAAGGACAGCTTGATCGCTTTGATCGTGCCTGTGATTGCGGCTCCCTTCCACATCTTCCTGCTGCGCGTATTTTTCCAGGAGATCCCGTCTGCTCTAGTGGAGTCGGCCAAGATTGACGGGGCTTCGGACATGCGGACCTATTGGAGCATCATCTTGCCGCTGTCTAAACCCGCTCTGGCTACGCTCGCTTTGATGATGACGTTGAATTACTGGAATGAAACGTTTCACGCGATATTGTATATCGACAGCAGCTCCAAGTACCCGATCCAATTGATCTTGAAAAATATAACCGCTTATATCGAATTGATGCGAAGCTCCGTTGTGGATCCAAGCGGCAACCCGTTGAATCCTTCCGAGGTGCCGACCGACGCGATCATGTACGCCATGATGGTGTTGACATCGCTGCCTGTGATGTTCTTATTCGCCTTCCTGCAAAAGTATTTCGTGAAAGGCATGACAATAGGGGCTGTTAAAGGCTAAGTAAAGGACAGGGGGAAAAGAGGATGGACGGGACGATTCGGGTCACCATCTGGAACGAATATCGGCATGAGCGGAATAAGCCGGTTGTACAAGAGATTTATCCGCAAGGGATGCACCGGGCTATAGCGGACGGGTTAACCGGGAGCTTCGAGATCCGCACGGCGACGCTGGATGAGCCGGAGCACGGCTTGACCGAAGAGGTGCTGGAGCAGACGGACGTGCTGGTCTGGTGGGGACATACGGCCCATAAGGAAGTGAGGGACGAGATCGTAGAGAGGGTGGCGGCGCGGGTGCTGCGAGGCATGGGCTTGATCGCGCTGCATTCGAGCCACTACGCCAAGGTGTTCAAGAAGCTCATGGGCACGAGCTGCGCATTGCTCTACCGGGACATCGGGGAAAAGGAGCGGTTATGGGTCGTAGCGCCGGGCCATCCCATCGTAGAAGGAGTCGGCCCTTATTTCGAGCTGGAGCGGGAAGAAATGTACGGCGAATTTTTTGATATCCCGGCTCCGGATGAGGTCGTTTTGACCAGCTGGTTCGCGGGTGGCAACGTGTTCCGCAGCGGCTGCTGCTTCTACCGGGGGCAGGGGAAAATTTTTTATTTCCGCCCGGGGCACGAGCTTTACCCTACCTATCGCGACCCTAACGTGCTGCGTGTGATCTCCAACGGAATCCGCTGGGCGGCTCCCGTAAGCCGGGACTTGCCGCGATATGGGAAGCAGATGCCCCCACTGGAGGATGTCGCGAATTCAAACGAACGAAAGGAACGTGTGGCACATGAGTAAATTGAAGGTCGGCGTAGTAGGAACGGGAGGCATTTTTCGCGGCTCGCATGCCCCGGCATGGAATTCGCATCCGGCTGTGGAGATAACGGCGTTATGCGACCTCAATAAAAGCCTGGCCGAGGAACTGGCCGCCCAATACGGCATTTCCCGCGTGTATACGGATTATCGGGAAATGTTAGCAAACGAGGAGCTGGACATCGTCGATATTTGCACGGCGAACCTCTTCCATTCGGAGGTGTCGATTGCCGCGCTGGAGGGGGGCTTCCACGTGTTCTGCGAAAAGCCGGATGCGATCGATCCCCTGGAGGCGCAGAGGATGGCCGATGCCGCCGAACAATCGGGCAAGCTTCTGATGGTCATGCGCAACAACCGGTTCGTGCCGGCCTCGAAATTCTTGAAGGCTTATATCGAGAGCGGCGCCATGGGCGAGATCTATACCGGCCGTACCGGCTGGGTCCGCCGGCGCGGCATTCCGGGCCGCGGGGGTTGGTTCACGAACAAGGCGTTATCCGGCGGCGGTCCGCTCATCGATCTCGGCGTGCATATGATCGACTTGGCGATCTGGCTGATGGGCAATCCGCGGCCGGTCGCGGTCAGCGGAGCGACCTATACGAAGTTCGCCCATTCGACCTTGTCCGATACGGCGGACAGCAAGTTCGGCACCGCGAGAGAGGGCGGGGTGTTCGACGTCGAGGACTTGGCGACCGGATTCATCCGCTTCGAGAACGGGGCTACGCTGCAGATCGAATTCAGCTGGGCCTCCAACGTCGAGGAAGGGCTGAAGTTCGTGGAGCTGCGGGGGACAAAGGCCGGCTGCAGCCTGAAGAACGGCGAGCTGAAGCTGATGACGGAGATCGAGCAGGTGCTGTGCGATATCGTGCCGAGGTTCGGCAAGGATGAGAAAAGCCCGCATATGCATAACATCCATCATTTTATCGATTGCGTGTTAGGGCAGGCGGAACCGATCAACGACCCGGCAAGCGGCGTAGATATGATCAAGATTCTAAGTGCGATTTATAAATCGGCGGCCATCGAGGCCGAGGTACGGCTATGAGTGAGAAGGCGAGAATCGTGGACACGGATGTGCACAACGGAATGGCTTCCAAGCAGGATCTGCTGCCCTATCTGGCTAAAGTGTGGCATGATCAATGGCTCCATGCGGGAGTGGGGGCATCCGGCGGAGGGTATTATTCGCCGATAGGCGTAACGCGGAAGGATGCCGTTACCGAGAACGGCGGTCCAGCCGGCAGCGATCCTGCGGATCTGCTGAAGAACCACCTCGACCGATATGGGATCGAATATGGCATTTTAACCGGTTCCGGAGTGCTCGGGATCTCCCTGAATCCGAATCCCGACTACGGAACGGCGATAGCTAGCGCGTACAATGACTGGTTAGTCGAAACCTGGCTGAAGAGCAGCCCGAGATTCAAGGGCTCCATTCTGGTCTGCAATTCCGATCCGGCTGCGGCTGCCCGGGAGATCGACCGGATCGGAAGCCATCCGGACATGGTGCAGGTCATTATGTGCAGCGGCTCCCGGCTATTGTACGGGAAGCGCGAATTTCATCCGATCTATGAGGCGGCGGAGCGCAACGGACTTCCCGTCGCCGTCCATCCGGGAACGGAGGGCAGCGGCGTATCCGGTGCTCCTACTCCGTCCGGGCATCCGAGCAGTTATCTGGAGTGGCACAATATCCTGCCGACCAATTATATGGCTCATATCAACAGCCTGGTATGCGAAGGGGTGTTCGAGAAATATCCGGCCTTGAAATTCGTGGCTATCGAAGGCGGGATCGCCTGGTTGCCCCACCTGATGTGGCGGATGGACAAAAATTATAAAGGGCTGCGCGACCTGGCGCCTTGGTTAAAACGGCTTCCTTCGGAGTATATCAAGGATCATATCCGGCTCACCACGCAGCCGATCGAAGAGTCTCACCGGCCCGGCGAGCTCAATCAGATCCTGGATATGATCGGACGTGACGACATGGTCATGTTCTCTTCGGATTTCCCTCATTGGGACTTCGACAATCCGCGGATGGTGCTGCAGCCGATTCGCAAGGAGCTTCGGGAGAAAATTCAGTATGCGAATGCGATGAAGCTATATGGCCTTCCTGAGCGGACCGCGGTAGGGGAGGGGGCGTAGGAGATGGCAGAGACGAGCAAGATCAAGCATTGGGCTGCCGCTGCCCACACTGTAGATCAGACCGGTCGAACCTTGATCGAGGTGGGAGGCATCGAGATCGGTCTGTTCAAGGTGGCGGACCGCTATTACGCCTGGCGCAATATGTGTCCGCACGCGGCCGCACCCGTATGCGCCGGGACGGTGTGCGGGACGAAGCTGCCCTCGGCCGTATACGAATACGTATACGGTCGGGACCAAGAAATCCTCCGCTGCCCTTGGCATGGCTGGGAATTCGATCTCGTTACCGGCAAGCACCTGGCGGATGATTCGGTGAAGCTTCGCGGATACACGCTCGAGGTCGAGGACGGTCAAATTTATTTGCTCCTGTAGGGGCTCATGGGCCGTAAAGAGGGGAGGTGAGGGCAGATACCGGAGATGGAGGGAAAGTCATCCTGTACATTCTGCTGAATGAGAGGTGGAGGGACATGAGGAAACGAAGCAATCGACAGAAATGGATTCCGATTATTCTGGTTTTCAGCATGCTGCTAGGAGTGGCTATTAGAGAGACAGGAACAATCGTCCACGCGGAGGAGGTCGGTAATGGAGATATCGCAAGCGAGACATTCGATGGCGTAGCCACAGGCTCCAAGCCTGTCGGATCAGGCTGGAGCTATGCGGAGGTTAAAGGAACCATCGGCGTCGCCGAGCTGCCTGACGCTACGGACAAAAGCTTGAAGATCAGCCGAACGGAATCAGATACGGCGGGCAATTTATACGCCAGGAAGACGCTCGATACGGCAGTAACCGGGCAAGCCGTTTTTCGAACGAAGGTCAGAGCGGAACAAACCGATGCGATCGTGATGGCGGGACAGCTGCGCTCGACCGACAATAAAGAGCTGGCTGTCCTGCAGTTCGCACAGGATGGGAAGATCAAGGCGCAGCTGTCCAGCGGCACCTTGGTCTTACAATCGTATACGGCGGGTGTCTGGTACGACATCAGCACGGTTATCGATACGGCAGCCCGGCAATACAGCGTATGGGTGGATGGCGTCCTGAGAGCGGGACCGATTGCCTTCAAGGATCCGACCGCGGCGGACCTCAAGAAGATCGATCTTCAAGTATTTCGGACGACGGTAGGGACAGCTTACTACAATGATTTCAATCTTTATACGCACAGTGTCAGCTTGAACAAGTCCACCGCTACGTTAGCGCAAGGCAACGGAGAGACATTGACGGCCTCCGTGCTGCCAGCGATGGCAGGGCTTCAGACGGTGACCTGGACCTCAAGCAACAGCGAGGTCGTCCGCGTTGACGCGAATGGGCAATTGATCGCTATGGGAGCGGGTACAGCCATCGTAACGGCAGCTACAATCGGCGGAGCAGTCAGCCAATGCGTCATTACCGTACCGGAGGGGCCGCAGATTCCGGTAACGGGCGTAACGGTATCCCCCGTTTCCATGACGCTTTATAGCGGGGAGAGCGGGCTGTTAACCGCCGCTTTGGAGCCGTTCTATGCTACGAATCGCAGCCTGACATGGGTATCCAGTTCGCCCTCCGTCGTTTCCGTCGTGTATAGCGTCTATGGGACCGCGACCGTGACGGGACTGCTGGCCGGCGAGAGCATCGTTACGGTTATGAGCGAGGACGGAGCCTACACAGCCAGCAGCCATATTGTCGTGAAGACAGCGGGCGATGTATTCAGCGAGAGCTTCAACGGATATGCCGTCGGGACCAAACCGGGTACGCTCAGCATCCCAACCGCTACGGGCGTGACCGCTGCCGTATATGAGCATGCAGCCCCGGATAAGAGCCTGCGGATCGAGAAGCCCGGACCTACGGCCAGCACCTATCTGGTCGGCAAAACGGTGCCGGCCGGCAACGTGAAGATGAAGGTTTCCATCCGAGCGATGGCATCCCAGACGAATGCGGTGATCAACGTCGCCAGGATCCGCAACAGCGCGAACACGCCCGTAGTCGATGTTGCGTTTTACGCGAACGGGAATATTGCCGTGTTCGATAATGGATCATGGAAGTCGGTTCAGCCCTATGAAGCGAACCGTTGGTATGATTTCGATCTCTCGCTTAATGCCGTCACCGGTCAATACGACCTTTATATCGACGGGGTGCTGAAGGGCAACGCCCTTCCGATGCTGGCGGCGGCGGACGAGATCCGCAATGTTCAATTCGGGATCTACGGCCCCTCTTCGGGAACGGCTTCCTTCGACGATCTCAACTTTGACAGCTACAAGGCTGTAACCGGTGTGGAGCTGGACGTTGCGTCGACCGTAATCGCCATCGGCAGCACCTCCAAGCTGAGCGCGGTAGTCGAGCCGGCAGGCGCAACCTTTCCGAAGGTGCAATGGACCAGCAGCAATCCGGCAGTGCTGGCCGTCGACCAGCATGGCCAAGCTTCTGCTTTAGCGGAAGGTACGTCTGTCGTCACGGCGACTACAGTCGAAGGCAGCTTCACGGATAGCGTCACCATGACCGCCTATGTGCAGCATCCGGACTCGGTCTCGCTGCATACGTCGGCTTTTACGCTTCCGGTGGAATCGGATTATCGACTGCTTCCCACGGTGATGCCAAGCGATTCTTCCGACAAGCGGGTAACGTGGAGCAGCAGTAACCCCGCGGTAGCTACCGTCAACGAGGAAGGGTTGGTGCACGGCACCGGCTTAGGCACGGCGCAGATTACCGTCTCCACGGTGGATGGCGGTAAGACCGCTTCGAGTACAGTGACGGTGATTGCGAGAAACGTACAGACAGTTTATTACGTATCCCCAACGGGCGATGACAGCAATCCGGGCACGTTGGCATTCCCGTTCAAGACGATCCAGAAGGCCAGGGACGTGATCCGGACCTTCCATGACTCCATGACCGGAGACATCGAGGTGTATTTGCGCGGAGGCAAGTACAACCGGCAGGAGACGCTTGTTTTTGATGAGCGGGATTCGGGAGGCAACGGGTATTGGGTCATCTACAAAGCCTATGAGGACGAGAAACCAGTCATCGAAGGTGGCAGACCGATTACAGGCTGGACGTTATACGACGCCGAGAACAACATTTACGCGGCCAGCGCCGGCGGCGATATCGAGACCAGGCAGCTGTATGTCAACGGAATCCGCGCCGTTCGGGCGCGCAGCGAAGGCGGGCTGACGAATCCGGTGAGATCCTCGACGGGCTATACATCCGACGATACGTCGATGGCCGGCTGGGGCAATATCAGCGATCTGGAATTCGTCTACAAGGCGGAATGGACCAATCCGCGCGGCGGCGTGCAATCGGTGACAGTAGAGGATGAGAAAGCCGTATTCACCATGAAGCAGCCCGGCTGGATGTATGTTACGATCCGGCCGACCGTCGTCGATCCTTGGTATATCGAGAATGCCTACGAGTTGTTGGACGAAGACGGGGAATGGTACCTGGACCGGACGACGGATACGTTTTATTACAAGCCGCGTCCGGGCGAGAACATGAGCACGGCCGAAGTAATCGCTCCGGTGGTGGAAGAGCTGGTGAAGATTTCCGGAACCTCGCTTGCGACGCCGGTGCAAGGGATACACTTTGAAGGCCTGACCTTCTCCTACACAACCTGGCTGCGGCCGAGCAGCGACTGGGGACATGCCGACGCCCAGAATAACTTGCTTCGATACGGCATCGATACGCTGCCGATCTCGGCCGTTACGGTGGAGAAGGCGAGTCAGATCCGCTTCGAGCGTAACGAGTTCTCCAAGCTGGGGATCATTGCGCTGAAGATGGTCAACGGTGTTCAAGAAAGCCTCATTCGGGGCAATCATTTCTTCGATATCTCGGGAAGCGCGATCGACGTGGGCGATCCGACCAAGCATGACCGAGAAATCTATAATCCATCCGACCCGCGCAAGCTGATCCGCAACGTCGACATCGTCAACAACTATATCCATAATATCGGAGTGGATTACCGTTCGTCTGCCGCGATTGGCATCGCTTTCCCGATCGATATGGAGGTCAGCCATAACGAAATTTTCGACGTGCCTTATGATGGAATTTCGATCGGTTACGGGTTGGCGCACGTGAAGACGTCGTCGCTGCGCAATGCGAAGCTTCACGCCAATTTCATCCACGATATTATGGGTGAACAAATTTATGACGGCGGCGCCATCTATACGCTTGGCGGAACCGGAGGCACGGCGGACAACAAAAATCAAATTACGGAAAACTATCTTCGCAACCAGAAGAACCGTTATGGAGTCATTTACAATGACGAAGGCTCCACATTCTGGCATGTCGAGGGCAACGTGATAGACGCCACCGAGACGCCGATCTGGGACGAAATTTTCCCGGTTACGTGGGCGTTCGTGAACGGACCGTTAACTAGCCACGACATTACGTTCCAGTCGAACTATACGACTACCGGCCAGATCAAAAAGGTCGGCGTGAACGTTTATGAATACGACACCCGCGTTTACCCGAATGCGGATTGGCCGACGGAAGCGCTGGCGATTATCGCCAACTCGGGGCTCGAACCCGCCTATCAGGATTTGCGAGGAACTACCCCGGAAAGGATCGTGTTACCCAAGAAACTCGATTTGGCCACGGAAGCTAGTTATCCATTGAACGTATCGGCCACGACTGGCAAGGATGTGCCGGTTAGCTTGTCGGGCGCCACAGTCTATTACACCAGCGACGATGAGAGCATCGCCCAAGTGGATGCATCCGGGAATGTTGAGGCGATTGGACCAGGGACAACCAAGATTTGGGTGCACGTGCGTCATGGAGAGCTTCTGAAGCATTATGCCGTTCCGGTTTATGTGGACGACGCATTCGACCATATCGAAGTCTACTATACAGAGAGCAAAATCAAACATGTGCTAGGCGACGAGTATAGTATGGTCCGAGGCGGCAACAGGCAGCTCAGCATAGAGGCCAAGTCGTTGTATGGGCAAAAAATGACGGTTACCGATATCACCTACTCCAGTTCGTCTCCGACTGTCATTCGGATCGAGGCGCCTGGGTTACTGACGGCATTGGTGCCGGGCGAGGCTGATATCGAGTTCTCCGTCGTGGTAGAGGGAGTTCCCCATACGAAAACCGTTCACGTAACCGCCCAGCATTACGGGAATGCGGCCGGGCTTGAATATGACGCTTATCCGATCGATGCCGTTATCAACGATCCAGCCCATTGGTACGTGTATCCCGTAAATCCCGACAACCTGGTGTCGGATACAGACCTGATTACGATCACGACGCCAAGCGGATTCGCGACTTACCAGGGCTCCACGTTCGGGGATGAGTTGCTGACGATGGACATCTTGATCGAGGGAACCGGAGGTTGGCCATCGCTCGTGCTGCGCAGCCAACAACCGAATCAGGCATTTACCTCGCTGACGAATGACTTGTATTTGATTTCCTTCAAGCCCGACGTCATCGAGCTGCAGCGCTTTAACGGTGGAGCTCGAACGATCATTTACGGCAATATCAACGGCTATACGAGCATAGGTGGACCGGCAATCCCTAATAATTTCCTCCCGTTCGGAGAACGGCACCGAGTACAGGTCGGGGCGGTTAACGAATCGGGCGGCGTCAGGCTGATCCTGAACATCGACGGCGAGAACATTTTTTACTTCTTGGACACCGAGACGGACCGAATCGAAGACGACGGTTACTTCGGCCTGTATGCCCGCTCGGGCAGCATCACGCTTCTATCGCCTGAGGAGGAGTAAGGCTTAAGCTCGAACAGAATGGAAGGAACGGGGACATTCCGGGTGGTTCTTCCCGGCGTGTCCTCGTATTATGTCTTCATGAATCCTTGATGGAAATAGGGGGACCCCAATGGAATACCATGAACACCTGGAAGCTGCCGGGTTGGCCAATGCCCGCAGGCAGAAGCAATATGAACAGCTGGAGCGTTACATCGGGCAAGCCAGAGGACGGGCCGAGGGCAAACGTAAGATGTTTTTCCGTCCCGATTTCTCCTCCCCTAGTACATATGCGTTATCGCTGCAACCATACCGCGAATCGTTCGCCGATATGTTGGGCTGGCCGTTAAAGGGCTATGACCGCACGCTCGGTATTCCAACGGCTGACATCGAATATGTAGCTTCCGATCCATTATCCCGTATTTATAGGTTAGAGGTGCACCTCGATGAGGCGTTGAGCTTGTATGGTTTGTTTTTTGTCCCGCATACCGTCGAGGGCCCTTGTCCGCTTGTTCTCGTCCAACACGGGGGATCGGGAACGCCGGAGCTGTGCGCGGGGTTCAACGGACCGAGCAATTACAATGGCATCATCCAAAGGATATTGCGCCGTGGATGCGCGGTATTTGCCCCTCAGCTTCATCTCTGGACCCAAGAGCAAGGTCCCGAGAACAACCGAAACCGGATGGATAACCAGCTCAAGCAACTGGGCAGCTCCATTACAGCGGTTGAGATTTTCAAGCTAAGAAGGGCTTTGGATTACTTGGAAACAAGACCGGAAATCCGTGCCGATCGGATCGGGATGGCAGGGTTGTCTTACGGCGGCTTTTATACGTTGTTCATGGCTGCCGCAGACACGCGGATTCAAGCTGCCTTGTCATCCTGCTTTCTCAATGACCGGTTCGTCTACGATCGTGTGGATTGGACTTGGCGGAACTCAGGGAATACGTTTCTGGACGCGGAGGTGGCCGGCTTGATCTGTCCCCGCCCGTTCTATATAGAAGTCGGTTTGGAAGATGAACTGTTCCTTACGGCCTCGGCGAGACCGGAAGCAGCGAAGGTGAAGACGCATTACGAGCGGCTCGGCATAGCCGACCGGTTTCACTATCGTGAATTCCAAGGCAGGCACGAATTCGATCCGTCCGACCATGGCGTCGAGTTTCTGTGTCGATTCTTATGCGAGTAGGAGGAGCAGACTGCCATGTTTGAGCAATACGAGGACAGCGAACGATTGTCGAAAAGCGCGGTCGTTCCCTTTCGCTCCGCCTACCAGGATTATCTTCTCTATGCCTCTTCGGTTACGCCCGGAATTAGGTTGGGAATGAATGTGATTAAGCCGAAGCAGCCGGGTCATTTGCTCGTCCAGCTCCATGGCTGGCACATGAGCATGCCTAAGCCGGAGCGGCGGGAGGGGCCAAGCGATTGTCCTTATCTTATCGTCCAGGTCGACATGAGGGGGAGGGCGTTCTCGGAAGGGGAGGCGGATTGCAACGGTCTCGAGCTCGTGGATATTTATGATGCCGTCCAATCGGCACGCCTGGAATACAGCGAATACTTGCTGCCTGAGGCATCCGTATACTTGGAAGGCGGCAGCGGAGGCGGGGGCAACGTGCTCGCGGCGATCGCCAAGTTCCCGGACTTGTTCGCTGCCGCCACGGCCCTGTACGGCATCTCCGATTATGCCAGGTGGTACAACCAGGATCAGACCGGTGAATTTCGGGACGATATGGACATTTGGATCGGTTGCCGTCCGGAACAGGATATGGAGCGTTATCAAGCCCGCAGCGGGATACATTTGGCCGTCAATTTAATCACGCCGCTCTATATCGCGCACGGCAGCGGCGATATTCGCGTTCCGGTTACCCATTCCCGGGATTATGTGGAGGAGCTGGTTCGGCTCGGGAAAGCTCATCTTGTACGGTATGACGAGCTGACGGGGGTCGGGGCGCGCGGACATCTCGCGAACGCGACGGCTGATCAGCTCCGCCGTATGGCGGAAGCGTCCGAGCGAAACCGGCGGGAGCATCGGTCCCGGTTGCAGCTGCCGCCAAGAGGGATATTGGCGGTAGGCGGGTATCTCTATACGCGATTATTCAGGATCATGCTGGACAACGTAAACGCCCTGGCTGTATTGGAGTATGATGCGGATATGCGGCAAATCCGAGTTAGCGCGTCTCAGCCTTACGGTTATCGGATGGAGTGGTTGGATGGTCAACTGGAGACTGGCCACTGTGCGGTTCAATTCCCCCTTCTCTTTTGGTAGAATGGTACGGAAAAGGGGGACATCGGCATGGAGTTTCATTTGGCGCTGGAGCCGTACTTGGAGACGTATCGCTACAAGCAGACCGCGTTATATGCCGCTTTTCGGGATGCCATCCAGGGAGGCCGTTTCCCGTACGGGACGCAGCTGCCGTCCAGCCGTGAGCTGGGGCGGCGGTACGGCTTGTCCCGCGGAGTCGTCTATCAAGTGTATGAGCGGCTTATGGCGGAGGGGTTTTTGGAGGCGGTGTTAGGCAGCGGCACCTACGTCCGGTACAGGCAGTCCTTAGAGCCCGGGAATCGCCTGCATACGGCCGATCTGCCTTTGTCGGACTGGGGCCGCCGGCTGGAGGCGCTGGCCAGCGAGCGCGAGCTTCGGCCGAGAGCGACCCCGAACTCGCGCCGCTTTGCCGACGTGCATCCGAGTGGCCCAGTCCCGGAGCCTTCAGGGGTTGGCGTTCAATCCAACGGCACGCCGCTACCCGAGCGTCAGCTAGTCAATACGCAGGCAACAAGCGCAGCATCGGCACGCCTATCGCCGACACGCCTGCCTGCGGTCGACCAGCCGTCGGCTGAGCGGGAGATCCGCTTCGACTTCGGCCACGCCGCCGCGCAGCCGTTCCCGGCGCCGGAGTGGCGGCGCCTGCTGTACGCGGAGGTCCGCGCCAATACTGAGGCGCCGGCCGCCGCCGCTCCTGCGCAGGGGTACCGCCCCCTGCGGGAAGCGATCGCCCGGCATCTCCGCCGGGCGCGGGGCCTCGACGTGACGGCGGACACGGTCGTCGTCGTGAGCGGCTCGATGCAAGCGCTTGCCCTGCTCGCGCAGCTGCTGCTGAACGCCGGCGACAAGGCGGTGCTCGAGAATCCCGGCTACACCGGGATTCGCTCGGCCGTATTCGCCGCCGGCGGCGTGCCGGTCCCCGGCCGAGTGGACGGCCAGGGGCTGGTGGTCGAGCCGTGGGATGCCCGGCTCGTATTTGTGACGCCCAGTCGGCAATTCCCGACGGGCGCGGTTATGAGCCTGCCGAGGCGGCAGGCGCTGCTGCAATGGGCCGCCGAGAACGGCGCCGTCGTCATCGAAGACGACTTCGACAGCGAATTCCGCCACCGCGGGCGGCCGATCGAACCGCTGAAGGGCCTCGACCGCGATGGCCGTGTCGTCTTTGTCGGCACCTTCACGCGGACGATGCAGGCGCAGCTGCGCATCGGCTACGCCGTGCTGCCGGAACGGCTCGTCGAGCCGTTCGTGCGCGCGTTGCAGCTGTACGAGCCCTCGCCCGCTGCGGCGCTAGAGCAACGGGCGCTGGCGCAGTTTATGGCGGGCGGCGGCTATGAGCGGCATATGCGCCGGATGGGGCGCCTCTACAGCCGCCGGTTCGATCGGTTCGGTCGGCTGTTCGAGCGCGTACTCGGGCGGTTGTTCGAGATCGTGCCCTCGGACGCGGGGTTGCACATTTTCGCTCGCTGGAGGAGCGACGAAGCGGGATACTTGCGGTTCCGGGCGCATTGCGCTGGAGCAGGGGTAGTCTGGGTCGACGCGCAGGAAAATTATATCGGCGTAGCGGAGCCGGCCGCCTGCTTCTTTTTCGCCCATCTGAATGAAGCCGAACTGGAGGAAGGCGTCGAGCGGATGGAACGGGTCGCTTCAGCCTTGGGCTTCGGCGGCCTTCAGGCACCGGAGGAATAACGGATAAAGGTCGTGTCGTGCTGGAAAGCATGGAGTAGAGGGAAGAGCAGCTTATGATGCACCTCAGACGGCCGACCACCAAGTAACCTGCCTTGTGCACGCAGTCCAAAGAAAATCGGACTGGAGAAGCGGTCGTCGACCGGTAGGCTTCGTAGTCCGATTTCGCCGAATTGGAGGGGCGCTGCTTTTAGGAGAGTTGATCGAAAACGGCTTTGCAAGGGGCGAGATCGAACCAGGTCCATTATTTCTCGTGCAATCTGCCGAGCTCTTCGCCCATCTTAACCTTCGAGCCGAGCTTCAAGTCCTCGCGTGGGGTGAAAATGCCGGACTCCGTCAACAGCACGACCGTGGAGCCGAATTCGAAATACGCCAGATCGCCGCCTCGCTCCAGCCGATCGGGCAAATTCGCCGAAGCGTAGCGAATACTGCTGACATTCATCGCGCCTACCTTCACGACCGCAATTTCCCCGAAGGCGTGTCCGATGTAAGTGATCAGCCGCTCGTTGCGGCTCAGCACCCGACGCATCTGCGTCAAGCCAAAGTCGTTGACCGGGTACACCTTGCCCGGCACATGCTCCTTTTCCAGAACGGCGCCGGAAGCGGGGGCATGGATCCGATGGTAGTCGGTAGGGCTCAAGTAGAGGACGAAAAAATACCCGTGCTTGTAGTTCACGGTCCGCGGCGACATGTTCAGCAGCTCGTCCACTGAATAATCTTGCCCTTTGACACGCAGCAGCTGGCCGGACTCGATCCGTCCCATACCCGTTATCAAAGCGTCCACCGGACTCACGAGCGAATCGGGATGCTCATGAATCGGGCGCAGTCCGGGCTTCAGCCGGCGGGTGAAAAATTCGTTCAGCGACCGGTACTCGCTCACATGCTTCTCGGCGTCCTTCAGCGGAATGCCGTAGAGCTTGGCGAAGCGGCGGATGAAAAGCCGGCTCACGCCGGATTGGGCGAAAGCGCCGGTTATGCGGGAAATCCACTTTCTGGAGGACAGCTCGGTCAGCAAGCGGAAAAAGGGTCGATTCATGAATGTAAGGTCACCTGTTTCTCTCTCTAAGTGTATAATGACAGGGCGGTACAAGCCTAATATTGACACAGAAAGCGAGCCGAATCAATAGACCGCCGGGATGATGGCAAAAGGCGGCCTTGCGACCGCCCTAGCGTGGTGACTTATTCGACATTCTCGTCTATATCGCCGCTCCTGGAGGAGAAGGCAGGGTTCGTCTTGCGGAACTCTTGGCAGGACAGACATGTCGCCGCATTCAAGAAGATCGGTGACGATCCGCCGGAAAACTTGGTGCATTGAATGGGAGTCTTTTCGTCCGGGTCGGCACTGATCTCCACGCAGAATCGGCAACCGGCAATCAGTTCCCTCGTAACTGACAGCATGATCGATTTCATCCGGTTCATCTCATTCATGGAGGGGCTCCCTCGAAACGCCGTTTCTTTTATTTACGAAATACCACGATTATAGTACCATATGGTTTGAGAATTTGTCACTGATTCACAAAAAGGAGCTGCCGGGATGCCTTTAGTAGATTTGCCATTAGAGCAGTTAAGAGAGTACAAGCCCGAGCTGACGCTGCAAGCGGATTTCGATGCGTTCTGGAGCCGGGCGAAAGCCGAGTCCGCTGCGGTGCCGCTGAATGCCAGGCTGAACAAGGTGGAGTACCCGGTCGAAGCGATCACCGTGTACGACGTCGTCTATGACGGGGCGGACGGAACGTCGGTCCACGGCTGGTATGTCGTGCCGAACGACAAGCTGAGCCAAGGACCTATGCCGGTTGTAGTGCGCTACCACGGCTATGGCGGCGGCAGAGGGCGCATCCTGGAGCAATTGCAATATGCGATCAGCGGCTACGCCTCCTTCGCCATCGACACGCGAGGCCAGTCCAGCTTGACGCCGGACAACGCGGTATACCCGATGGGCGGCATTATCGGCTTCATGACGCGCGGTATACTCGATCCGGAGCGGTATTACTATCGCCAAGCATACTTGGATTGCGTACGGGCGCTCGACTTCGTGTGCAGCCGGGAAGAGGTGGATGCCTCGCGCATCGCGGTGTGCGGGTACAGCCAAGGCGGAGGGCTCGCGCTGGCGGTTGCCGGGATCGACGAACGTCCGAAAGTGGCTTTGCCGGTCTATCCATACTTGTGTCATTTCCGTCGGTCCGTGCAGCATCATTCCGGCGGTCCGTACAAGGAAATCCTCGACTGGTTCCGCCGGTACGATCCGGAGCGCGAGCAGGAGGAGCAAGTGTTCCGCACGCTTAGCTATTTTGACGGCATGAACTTGGCGACCCGGATCCGGGCGAAGACGCTGATGGGCATCACGCTGCAGGATATCATCTGTCCGCCGTCGACTTGCTTCGCTGCCTATAACCATTTGGCTGCCGAGGTGCGGGAAGCGAAGATCTACCACGACTACGGTCATGAAGGACTGCCGTTCCACGAAGAAGCGATCCTGAAGTTTTTGGCCCAGCATCTATAAAGCTTGCTTCGTTATCTATGAGTGTCGCCATGAGTTGACAAAATGGAAAGTCATGTTAAGATAAATGTGTCACTGGGGGAGCCTACTAAGGCTGAGACTGGACGCTCGCGTCCTAGACCCTTTGAACCTGATCTGGTTTGTACCAGCGTAGGGAAGTGGAGATCACATTCGGCCAATCGACGAATCGGCATCCACCCTCTGCGAGGGTGGATTTTTTGTGTTTCCGGTTCCTATTCTATTATCCAAGGAGTGAAAGTATCGTGTTCAAACCGCTCAAGCTGACCGACATCCTGGTCACCATCGTGATCGCCGTTGTGTTCGCCGTCGTCTACAAGCTGTGGTCTCCGCTGTATTATGCCGTTAAGCCGTGGGGCTTCCAGATCGACCAGCTTATTTACCCGATGTGGTTCATGGCCGCGACCGTGGCGTTCCTCATCATCCGCAAACCCGGCGTGGCGTTGCTCGCCGAGCTGGCCGCCGCCTCCGGCGAGTTCATCACCGGCTCGGAGTGGGGCGTGTCCGTCTTCATGGCCGGCGTGCTGCAAGGCTTGTTCGCCGAGCTTGTGTTCGCCGCTTTCCGCTACCGCAGCTATTCCGTCACCGCCGCCTCGCTGGCTGGCGCTGGAGCGGCCGTCGGGTCGCTGCTGATGGACTTGTATTACAACTACATCGACGATTTGTCGGCGTGGAACGTGACGCTGTTGCTCGTATGCCGAATGATCGGCGCCGTCGTCATTTGCGGCTTCTTCGCTTATTACCTTGTGAAGGCGTTGGAGGCGACCGGCGTTACGAAGCTGGTGCGTCCGCCGAGTCAAGCCGACTATGACTTGCTGAACCGGTCATGAGCTGGCACGAATCCGTCGCACTGTCCGCCGCGGCTGCTGCAAGCCAAGGACGGGGGGGACCGGCGGCAGTGGCGGTCGATCAGCTCCGGCTTGCTTTTCCCGGCGCCGATTCGCTGTTGTTCCGGGACTTGTCTCTCTCCGTTAGTGCCAGGGAAAAGGTGCTGCTCCTCGGCCCGAGCGGCTGCGGCAAGTCGACGCTGCTGCAGGTGCTGACCGGCCTCATCCCCAAGTCGATCGAGATGCCGATGCGCTGCGGCAGCCAGGTCGTACCGGCCTCCTGGGGTTACGTGTTCCAGGATCCGGATACGCAATTCTGCATGCCTTATGTGGACGAAGAGCTGGCGTTCGTGCTAGAGAACTTGCAGGTGCCGCGCGAGCAAATGCGGGGGCGGATCGAGGAGCTGCTGCGGCAAGTCGGGCTGCAGCTTGACGACATTCATACGTCGATCCAGGCGCTGTCCCAGGGCATGAAGCAGCGGCTCGCGATCGCTTGCGTGCTAGCGCTGCAGCCGGATGTGTGGTTCGTCGACGAGCCGACGGCGCTGTTGGACGATACGGGCACGAAGCAAGTGTGGGATACGCTCAAATCGGCGGCGGCAGACAAGACGCTTATTATCGTCGAGCACAAGCTCGAGGAAATTGCCGACTATGTGGATCGGGTCGTGGTGTTCAATGCGGATGCCGAGATCGTCGCGGACGAGGCGCGCTCAGTTGTGTTCTCTGCCTGGCGGGAGTCGCTGAAGGCAGACGGCATCTGGGTGCCGGGAATATGGGACGATTATTTGGCAAGCGATAGGTACCGTGATCTTATGCGGGAGCGGGTGGCGGAGAAGCTGTCGGCGGGGGAAATGGAAGAGCTGGCGGGCGCCAATGAATCGTCCCGGATTGATAGGAAGCCTCCACTCATTGGCTTGCAAGATTGGACCGTCTACCGCGGCAAACAACCGAAGCTGGTCGTGGAGAAGGCGGAGGTGCGCGAGGGTGAATGGATTTCGATCGTAGGAGAGAACGGAGCCGGCAAAAGCACGCTGCTGCTCTCGCTTCTGCAGCTGCTTCGCGCGAGCGGCATGTACATGCTGCTCGGGCAGCCGATCGATCGCCGCCATCGGGAGGCAACGGCCAGGGAGCTGGCGCTTGTGTTCCAGAACCCGGAGTTCCAATTCGTCACGAACAGCGTTCAGGCGGAGATCGCGTATACGCTGCGGCTGGCAGGCGCCTCCAAAGAAGAGATAGATCGGCAAACCGAAGCGGCGATGTTGGAGTTCGACCTAGCCCATAGGCGGGAGCATCACCCGTACCAGCTGTCGCTTGGGCAGAAACGCAGGCTCAGTGTCGCTGCGGCAGCCGTCAAGCATCACCGCGCGCTGCTGCTCGACGAGCCGACGTTCGGCCAGGATGCGCGCAACACGTTCGCGATTCTCGAGAAGCTCGAGCGGCATCGCCGATCCGGAACGACGATTTTGATCGTAACGCATGATCCGCATATCGTTGCCCATTTTTCCACGCGGGTGTGGGAAATTCGAGAAGGACGGCTGGCCTCCGATGAGCCGATCGAGCGATTTGACCGGATGGAGCGAGTATTCCCCAGCTATAGAGACGGATCGAAGGGAGGAGGAGATTAGCCGTGGACAACGTATGGACCAATCGGGAAACTTGGCTGCACCGGGTCAATCCGACGCTCAAGCTGGCCGTCGTCTTCGCCGTCTTCCTCGTCGTGCTCGTGCAGCATAACTTGAATGTGCTGCTGTACGGCGCGATCGTGCCGCTGGCGCTGTATTTGACCTCGACCGGCCAATCATGGCGTCGACTGTCGCTGTTCAGCATCCCGACCGTCGTCCTCGTGCTCTCCTCGATGTCGTCCATGATGTTCTACGGTCTCGGCGACACGACCTGGTTCGAATGGGGCCTTATTCACATCTCGGAAGAGAGCTTTTATCGAGGCGTTCATATCGGCATGAAGTCGCTTCATTTTGCGCTGATCGGGATGCTGTTCGGGCTGACGACGAAGCCGGTCGTCCTGTTCTACTCGCTCATGCAGCAGTTGAAGCTGCCGGGCAAATACGCTTACAGCTTCATGGCGGCGCTCCGGCTGTTGCCGATGATGCTGAGCGAATTCCAGACGCTGCGCCATGCTCTGATCGTGCGGGGCGTACCTCCGCGCAGCAGCTGGCGAGCGCCGTTCGCGACGCTGAAGGCGTATGCCGTGCCGATGCTGGCGCAGAGCATCCGCCGGGCTCAGCGGATCGCCGTAGCGATGGAGGCGAAGCGGTTTCTCCTCACGAAGGAGCGCACTTATTACTACCGGATCGGATTTTCCGCCATGGATATCCTGTTCTTACTTTATTGGCTGGCGCTCGGGTGGCTGGTCATTCGGTTAGGGTGGCATTTCCCGATCGTGGACAATACGGATGTGCGCTATACCGGCTAATATGCGGCGCCACCGATTCAAGAAGGAGAGTACTGGACTTATGCGATTTTCACAACAATTGCGACAGGCGGCGGATTCGAGCTGGGAGGCGAGCTTTCGCCATCCGTTCGTCACCGGCATTGCGGACGGCACGCTGCCGCTCGCTTCCTTTCGGTATTATGTATTGAACGATTCGTATTATTTGTCGGTGTTCGCTCAGGTGCAAGGACTTGGCGCGGCGAAGGCGCACGACCTGTTCACTTCGGGACGGATGGCGGCCCATATTCAGGGAACGTACAACACGGAGCTGGCGATGCATGAGAAATTCGCGCGTCTGCTCGACATCGGGCCGGAGGAAAAAGCGGCGTTCGAGCCGTCACCAACCGCCTACGCGTATACTTCGCATTTGCTGCGAGCCGGGTATACGGGGCATCTCGGCGATATCGTAGCGGCGATGCTGCCGTGCTACTGGCTGTATCTGGAGATCGGCGATCGGCTGCATGGCGCAGTACCGGACGAGCCGATTTATCGCGAATGGATCGGGACGTACGGCTCGGAGCGGTTCCGGGAAGTCGTGCAGGAGCAGATCGACCGGCTGGACGCGATTGCAGAACGGGTGACCGAGGCGGAGCGGGAGCGGATGAAACGTCATTTTCTGATTAGCAGCCGGTATGAATATGCGTTCTGGGAGATGGCGTACCGGGTGGAGAAATGGGCATTCTAGCCGGCGGCGACGGCATCCATGTATGAGGGCGTTTGTTTCTGTCCAAGCTGGTGCTAGAGGTGAGGACGGATGGAATGGTGGATCGTAATCGGAACGCTTGTCGTTCCATTTGCGCTGTGCGCGATCCAGCGGATGTGGAGGAAGTCGAAGCCGGTACTGGATGCGTTGGCGTTGGCTTGTGCTTTTTTCGTTTCGATCACAATCGCGCTAGCCTCTTATCGCTCGATCTCGCACGATACGATCTTTACGACCGATGTGCACCGGGTGCTGAGCAATCCTATGTTTCTCGCGGCGGGCTCTTACTTGGGACTTTACGGTCTTTATCGGTTTGTACAAGGCTTATGGCGTGAATATCGACGTTAATAGACAAAGGCGACTCTTAAGGGTTCTCAAGGGTTGCCTTTTTTGTTTTCCCTATCCTTCCCCCCACCTTAAAAAAACAAACCTGACTCCCTAAGTTCTAGCATTGTTGAAACCCCCGCTATACAAGATAATAAGGACACATCCGAATGAATGGGGGGCATTATAATGGCAATCGCGAAAAAAATGATTTCCATCGCATTAGCAGGTACATTAGCCGTTAGCTTAGCGGCGTGCGGAGGTAAACCATCCACAGATAACAATACGAGCGGTTCCACGGGCACGAGCGGGAGCAAGGACAAGATCACGATCACATTCCAGAACATTTACCCGGACCCGGCGACACCGACGAACAAAATCATGACCAAGCTCGTAAACGACTATCAGACCGCTAATCCGAACATCAAGATTCAGCTCGATTCCCTCAATACCGACCAGCAGAAGATGAAGCTGAAGACGCAAGCTCAAGCGAAGGAAGTACCGGACATCACAATCGTGAACCCGTCGGCGCAGATGAAGCCTTTCGTAGACGCAGGCTTGCTGGCTCCTTTGAACGATATGCTAGGCCAGAACGGTTTGAAGGATACATTCCAGACCGGTCTCCTGGACTACTATAGCTTTAACGGCAACACGTATGCGCTTCCGGACGGCAACAATATCGGCGTGATGTACTACAACAAAGAGCTGTTCGCGCAAGCAGGCGTGGAAATCCCCAAAACTTACGAAGATTTAATCGAAGTCGTTAAGAAGCTGAAGGCGAAAGGCATCCAACCGATGGTCATCGGCGAGAAGGATTCCTGGACCGGCTCGTTCCTGTTCATGAACGTCCTGCTTCGCACTAACGGCGGTCCCGGCTTCCTGAAAGATGTAGTCGACAAGAAGAAGACGTTCAACGATCCGGCCTTCGAGCAGGCGGTCACCAAGTTCCAA
Organism: Paenibacillus koleovorans NBRC 103111; assembly: GCF_004000845.1. Taxonomy (GTDB): domain Bacteria; phylum Bacillota; class Bacilli; order Paenibacillales; family NBRC-103111; genus Paenibacillus_AA; species Paenibacillus_AA koleovorans. The sequence goes on along the minus strand of NZ_BIMA01000001.1, from coordinate 199,931 downwards.
GACCTCGTGCAAGCAGGAGCGTTCCAAGAAGGCGCCACTTCCTTCGACTACAACGCGGGCGAGAACTTATTCAAGTCCGGCAAAGCCGCCATGTACTACATGGGTACGTGGGCAACTGGCGCAATCGACGATTCTTCCGTCAAAGGCAAAGTCGGCGTATTCAAGCTTCCGACAGTAGGAGGCAAAGGCGATGTAGACCAATACATGCTGGCGCCGGGAAGCGCATTCGCCGTATCCGCGAACAGCAAGCACTTGAAGGAAACGAAGGACTTCCTGAACTATTTCATGACGAATTTCCCGAAAGTATCGTTTGACATGAAAAACGCTGTAGGTCTGGGTCAGAAAGTAACGGGCGACTTCAAAGCAGCCGGCTACTCGCAGCTGGCGATCGACGTACTGGATTTGTTCAAAACCGTTAAAGGCGGCGACTTGGCGTTCGACAACACGATGAACCCGGGCACTTCCCAAGCTCACTTGAACAGCATTCAGAACTTGTTCGTAGCGAAGAAGGATCCGAAGGATGTAGGCAAAGAGCACCAAACGGCGTTTGAAACGAACAATAAGTAACCTCCAATAAACTGGCAGCGCCGATGTGCAGCGAGGGCCCGAAGCAACGGGGTTCTCCTGCACATCCCATTTTCAACGTTCAAGGGAGACGGTAGCTATGAATGTCTTGAAAGTATCAGCACGAACGATAGCCGTCTTTGTGGTGCCTTGTTTGCTGCTCTACGTCTGCTTGGTGTTCGTCCCGATCGGAGTTTCCCTTTATAGCGGACTGCTGGACTGGAACGGCATCGGCACGTCGAAATTCGTTGGATTGGACAATTACCTTACGATGTTCACGAATGACCCGGTATTTTGGCCGTCCGTTCGTCGAACGCTGATGTTTGCGGTGTTTTCGATGATCGAAATTCCGTTCGCCTTATTCATTGCGATGCTCTTGAACCGTTTTGTGAAACGGCCGAATTTTCTCGTATCCAGCTACTTCATGCCGGTTATATTATCGGTAGTTATTATCGGACAGCTGTGGAAAACGATCTACAACCCGGCTAGCATGGGCGGCATGCTCAATCAGCTGCTTACCGCGTTCCACTTAGAGGAATGGAAGCACTCTTGGCTCACGGAACCGAAGATTGCTATGTACGCGCTCTATTTCGTAGCGCTCTGGCAGTATTTGGGGTATCACGTTCTCATTCAGTTTACCGGAATTCAGAACATTCCTTCAGACATTTATGAAGCTGCACGCATCGATGGGGCGGAAGGCTTGAAGGCCGATTGGCATATCACGCTGCCCATGGTCGTGCCGATTTTTAAAATATCCATTGTGCTTGCCTTTATCGGGTCTCTGCAGTCGTTCGACATGATCATGGTCATGACCGGCGGCGGACCTGCGCATGCGACGGATGTCATCTCCACGCATATGTACAACATGTCCTTCTTGTCCATGAAATACGGATACGGAAGCGCCATTGCTACATTCTTGGTTGCCCTTTGCTTGATCGCAACGCTCGTTATCAATATTATTTTCAATCGGGTGGAGAAGAAATTCACCTAACCGGTTTCCAAGGAGCTGACAACATGCACAGTACTCGCCGTTCAGCGCGGACACATCGATTCTCCCTCATGAAGCCGATTGTGTGGCTGTTCTTCTCCCTTCTGTTCGTCACACAGCTATACCCGTTGGTTTGGCTGATCCTGTATTCGTTGAAGACGAACGAAGAGATATTGTCCGGCAGCTTCTTCGCTCTTCCGCATGCGCTTCAATGGGGCAACTATAAGGCGGCTTATACGAGCGGCAACTACATGCAGTACTTGTTCAACAGCTTGTTCGTGACGTTGACCGTGATGGTCATGGTTATTATTCTCAGCTCCATGGTGGCTTACGCGATCAGCCGGTTCAAGTGGAAATACGGTCCGGTTGTGCTGCTCCTATTCCTAATCGGGCTCATGATTCCGATGCAGGCTACGCTGCTGCCGCTGATGATCATCTTCAAGATCACCCATATTCTCAATACGCGATGGGCGATGATCTTGCCCTACATTGCGTTCCAGACGCCGATTGCGGTCTTCATTCTGAGCGGGTTTATGCGAACATTGCCGACGGAGCTGGAAGAGTCTGCGGTGATCGATGGGGCGGGCACGTACCGGACGTTTACTTCGATTATACTGCCGGTCTCGGTTCCTCCGATCATGACAGTCTGTATTCTGACGTTCATCAACATCTGGAACGAGTACATTCTCGCGGCTACGTTCATCTCTTCGCCGAAGCTCAAGACGCTGCCGTTCGGGGTGTATACCTTCGTCAGTCAATACAACGTGAATTATGGCAACATCGGGGCGTTCCTGGTGCTGGGCGCGCTGCCGGTCATCTTGATTTATTTCCTCCTATCTGAAAAAATTACAAAAGGCATGGTGGCAGGCGCTGTCAAAGGGTAACCTCCCCACTGTGCGGAAGGAGAGGAGGTTGAACCGATGGCGCGGGGCTTTCACACGATCCACAACCGCTTGTTTCTGCTGTTCCTAACCTTTATGCTCAGCCTGTTAATCATTCTTAGTGTGTTGTATTATAAGCGCACGACGGATGATTTTCATGCGAAAATCGGCTCCATTGCGAAGAACAATGTCTCGCAGACCGTGGAGCTTTTTGACTTGCTCTTGAGCGGCTATGACAGCTTGTCGAAGGCGATCTCCGGGAACCCTGATCTGCAGCGGCTATTATTGGAGCCGAACAAGAAGGATGCCGCGGTACAAGTTATCAATGAGCGGACAATCACGAATATGCTCGGCACGATCTATTATTCGCGGGAGGATGTGAAGGAGATCCATGTCTTTACTACTTCGGGCTCGATCTACAGCTACCAGAACATAATGAGCACCATCAATCTGGACTACGTCAATACGGATTGGTTTAAGCGGCTGATTCAGTCCTCGGGAGAAATGGTATGGCTAGGGGTCAAGCCGGAGTCGGTCATTGACCCGCTCTTGCGGCAGCCGGTATTCGCCTTCGGACGCCAAATTAATGATTTGTACGATCAGCGTCCGATAGGCGTCGTCTTGATTGAAGTCGATTCGAGTGCGATTATGAGAGTATTGTCGAATTTGAAGCTGGGTCCTCACAGCGAGGCCTACGTGACTACGATGCAGGACAATCGGGTTATCGCGGGATCTGAGGCCGATCAGCCTTCCGGGCTGAATCGGTACGAGGATGTGCCGGCTTCTTTGAGGAGCATTCCGCACCCCGCCAACGACCGGGAGGTTATTCTTGACGAATCCAAGCCGAATCAGCTCGTTGTCGCCGCCAAACCCTCCATGGCCGATTGGACGATCGTCAGCTTGACCCCGAATCAAGACTTGAATGTGGAGCTTAAGGAGACGAAGCGGTTCCTGATCATAGTGGTCTCCATCCTAGTAGTCGTTTCGACGTTGCTGGCTACACTGGTGTCGAGGTCGATTGCGGCTCCGTTAAAGCGGCTTATTCACGGGATGAAGCGGGTGGAGCGAGGGGATTTCAAGGAATTGCCGAACGTTCGTTCTTACCAGGAAATCAACATTCTCGTGGGTTCCTTCAATCAGATGGTGAGTCGGATGGACGAGCTGATCGACCGGATCAAGATTTCCTCGACCAGTGAGAAAAACGCCCAGCTGCAAGCTCTTCAATCACAGGTGAACCCCCACTTTTTATACAACACGCTCGATATGATTTATTGGATGCTTGATGAGAAGGAGAACGATCGGCTAGGCAAAGTGGTGCTGGCGTTGTCTCATATGTTCCGCTACAGCAGCCACTGGGAAGAGGGGGCGGAGGTTACCCTTCGCGAGGAGCTGGAGCAGATTGAACACTACCTCACGATTATTCAGCTGCGCTTGGGAGGCCGACTTCAGGTGGACATTCAAATCGAGGAGCGCTGGCTCTCCATACGCATTCCGAAAATGACGCTGCAGCCGATTATCGAGAATGCGGTCAAATACGGGCTGGAACGGCTCGATCGGCCGGGGTTGTTGAGCGTTCGGGCCGAACAATCGGAAGGACGCTTGCATGTCATCATAGCCGACAATGGGAACGGGATGAGCGAGGACCAAGTACAGGAGCTGGAGCAGTCGCTCCATACGGAGGGCAGCCGCAGAGGGATCGGGCTGCAGAACCTGCAGCGCCGGCTTGCTCTGATGTTCGGGGAGCCATTTGAGGTGAGCATCCGGAGCGAGCTGGATAAAGGGACTACCGTAGTTATCCCGCTCCCCATCCCGCCGCAGGCGCTGCAAGAAGGAGGAGGACGCCCACAACGATGAAGAGCATTCTGATCGTAGATGATGAAGAAGTAATCCGGAACGGGATCAGACGGACGATCCAGAAACAGTTTCCCAAGCACCGGATCCATCTCGCGGGCTCTCCGGAGGAAGCGGTTGATGCGCTGCGCCATCACCACATGGATATCGTGCTGACCGATATTCTGATGCCGGGTATGACGGGGCTCGAGTTTATGGCCATCCTGCGCCGCCACTACCCGCATATTAAAGCCGTCGTCATCTCCGCTCATTCCGAATTTGCCTACGCTCAAGAGGCGGTACGGCTTGGTGCCAAAGATTATTTGCTTAAGCCGATCGGCAAGGACCGCCTGATTGAGCTGATCGCGAACATCGGCGAGGAGATCGACAGGGAGAACAAACGGACGCTGGAGACGCAGCTGATGAAGTCGAACTTGAACTATTTGCGCGAAGCGGTGTTCCAACGGTTGGCGAGCGGGCTCGATCTCGGGCGTTTCGATATTACGTCCTTCATAGAGCGCTATCCGAGCTTTCACCTCGTGATGGTGCGGATGGACAGCGACAAGAAGCTGACGTTGGAGCATTTTATGATCGAGAACGTGCTGTCGGAGTTGATTGAGATGCACGGAGACGGGTTCGTGGTGAGCATCGACAATTTGAGCCTGCTAAGCTTGGTCAAGCTGCGAGCGGGGGTTGAGCTGGAGGAGCTGGTAGGGGAGCTAAGAACCCACTTGAAAAGCTACTTGAAACGGGTCCCGTTCAAAGTGCTCTCCTCCGAGCTGCTCCATGATCTGCGCGCCATCCCGAACGAGCTGCAGCGGATGCGCCAAGCTTCGGTGTCGAAGGAGTACGAGCACTATGATTCAGGGGGCGACACGGCGATTGAGGTAGCGCTGCAATACATGAAGATGCACTATCACGAGGAGCTCTCTCTGGAGAAGACCGCTTCGGTCGTCTTCCTGAATCCGGTTTATTTCAGCCAATTGTTCAAGCAGAAAACGGGGCAGGGCTTCAAAGAGTACGTGATTCACCTCCGGATGGAGCAGGCCAAGCAGCTGCTGCAAAATGCCCAGCTGAAGCTGGCGGATATCGCAGAGCGGATCGGCTATCAAGACGTTCGCCACTTCACGCAAATTTTCCGCAAAAAATTCGAGCTGACCCCAACCGAGTACCGGCAGCGTTTGGTCGAAATGAAGTCAGAGTGAGGGGCCGGGTGATGCATGCCACCACCACAACAACCGCCCTGATCAGGGCGGTTGTTGTGGCGGTGGGGCGATATGTGCCTACCGTGTGCTCAGAGCTCGTCGAATGCCTTCCAGCACCTTGCTATAATAATCGTTCCCGTGGGGGACGAAATCTTCCTTACGCAGCGTAAAGGATTTGGCGAGTAGCGGAGCCTCCTCATCCTGCCTTTCGAGACCCGTACCGCTTACCTCGTCCACTTGGCCATGGAACAAGGCAACCGCCTCCTCCAGCCGGATTTGCACCAGACCCGTCACTTCTTCCTTCTGCGGGCGGTAGGCGTCTAGCGGCAGCTCGTTCAGCAGCAGAAACACGTGGCACATTTCCCGGTCGATAATCGCACCTGACTGGATGCTGTACGGGATCATGCCGAGCGGATGGAGCTGCTCCCAACTGACGTCGATTCCGAGCTCCTCCTGCGGCTCCCGGATGCCGTCCTCGACGGTCTCGCCAGCCGCGAGATGACCGGCTGCCGTAATGTCGAACAAGCACGGGAACGTATCTTTGTCCGGATGGCGCTTCTGGAAAAGTAGCCAGTCGGTCACGGTGTCTGCCTCGCGTTCTTGCTTCACGATCCAGCAATGGAAAGTTTGGTGCCAGTAGCCTTGCGCATGAACGACGCTTCTCGGAGCTTCTCCCAGATGGTTGCCTTGCTCGTCGTAGATGTCGAAGTGTTCTTCCTGTCTCACACTAGTTGCCCCCTCTAAACCGCCTTGTACGAAAGCCACCAACAGCTGTCCCCCGCATGAATCTTGATCTCCCTGGCATAGGGCTCGAAATAGTCGAGCAGCCGGTCTTCCAGCTCATACTTGCTCTTGCAGCCATGTAGAGAGTCTGCGCCGAAAGTCTGCTGCAGCTCCTCTAGCGGCGGACACTTGCTGGACGCAATATGGTCAGCCATAAATACGGTTGCTCCCGGACCTAACCGCAGATGGAACTGATCGAGGAACAGGCGGATTTTGTCCGGCGGCACGCGTGTGAGCCAGAAGTTGGCCAATCCTGCGTTGTACCAGCCCGGCAAGCTCGCCAAATTGTACGCGTCGGCCAGCTCGAATCGGACCTTATCCGGTGAAAGCTGCTTCGCCCTCGCTATCTCCAGCGAGCGCACGGAACGGTCCGTGCCAATGATTCGTTTGGCGGCGAACGATGCCCGCTCGGTCCAATAGCCTGTCCCGCAATTGATTTCCAGTACATCCTTACAACATAATGCTTCCATCATCCCTTCTTCCATTCGCTTCTTCTCCTGCTGCCAGACCGGGTCTTCTCGATGAAAAATTCGCTCGTATTCCCAGGCTTGGCTGCTGTGTTGCTCATGCATGCGCCGGCCTCCCGCCATCTCCTTCGTTCCTCGCTGTCAATGTCTGTTTGTTCGATCCTGCTGCTTCGGGTGCTCGCCCGGTCGCAAGCCAAGTTTCTTCAAGTTGCGCCGATAACGAATCTCCAGTACGACACTTAAGCCGAATGATAAAATGCCTCCCAGAATCACCCATTTGAACATAGGGTCGTCGACAGTCATAAAGAACATTGGAACTCTCCTTTTTTGATGGAAACTATCAATAATTCCCATGTAATCTAGCATATATTTCAAATTATAAACCAACAATAGAATAATCTTCAACTTTATTTTGAAGAAAATTCAAATGTTCTATACTGGGGGTCAGAGGTGAGGCGAGATGAGCTTCGGAGCGCGGTTGAAGAAGGCCCGGAACAGCAAGCGAATGACTCAGCATGAAGTAGCGAAATATCTTGGCTTGAACTTTACGACAATCTCGAAATACGAGAACGATAAATCTCAGCCTGACAACGATACGCTGCAGAAGCTGTCTCAGCTCTACGACGTGTCGATCGACTGGCTCGTCCTGGGCGACGCTCAGCCTTCGCCGGACAAGCCGAACGGGAAGCCGATGGTGTACCTGGACGGGGAAATGATGCATTTGACGGAGGATGAAGCCCGCCATGTGAGGGACAGCCTGGAGATGTTCCGGCTGCTGAAGGAGAAGCGGGAGAAGTACGACAGCGGGCGCAAGCCGAAAGAGTGATATTGTTAGTGGAGGGACCTCCGGGCGTAAATGCCTGGGGGTTCTTTTAGTTAGGGGCGCGATTACGGGTCGGGAGTGGTAGGGGTTGCGCAAAGCGGGGATTGTAGCCGGGAGTTGCGAGTGAGAGGCACAACAGAGCACCGTTCGCCAAGTAACCAGTCTTACTGGTCGGGAGGCCTACATAGCGAAGATCTCTTCCAGCTTCACTCGGAAGTTCGGCAATGTTTTGGAAGCGACATCACCGCTTGTACTCAAAGCATCAGTCTGTTCATACAGTCCATCGGCATTTAATACATAAACTTGGATCGCCTTCAGCATCGGGTTGACAATCCAATATTCCTGAACGCCATATTCCATGTAGATGTTTAGTTTGGTGACCAAATCATGCGCTTGGTTGGAAGGACTAAGAATTTCAATGATGAGCTTCGGCACGCCGACGAACCGATTTTCCTCGATCCCTCGTTTATCGCAAATAACAGATATGTCAGGAATCAGCACTTTGCTAACGTCCATGTCCTCTTTTTTCAAATGGATGTCGTATGGGGCGCTGAATACTTCGCAATCTTTGCCCTCCAGGTAATGGAAAAGCTTGGCGCTCAATCTGCCCGAAATGCGCTGGTGCTGTGTCGAAGGGGAAGGAGTCATCAGTACGACGCCATCGATATATTCGAGAATGTCATCAGATTGTTCGCGTAGAATGAAATATTGTTGCAAGGACGTTAATCGTCTATGTGGCTTGCTCATAAATGAACACCTCCTAGAGAAGAGTCATATCCGCATTATACCATATTTCAACAAACCTCCATTCAACGCCGCTTCATCTCGAAAAACTCGCATTCGTCTCGGAAATAGTAGCTGACGTCGCTTACGCCTGATTGCGTTACGACCATGCGGCCGTCAAATCGCGTGATGACGGTGTTCGAATCGATCATATGGTCGTCGCGGAATATACGGACATGGGTGTGCTTATCGATTGCTTCTTGGAAGTCGGTATCGGTCAGCAGTCGGCGGTTAGGGGCCATAGTGGTGAATTCTCCTTCTCTAAACGGACGTACAGGCTCTACGATTCTATTGTACCCGGGAGTGAAGGGAAGTGCTATTATTTAGGTGTTGCCTAAATTTATGACTCCTGTTCATGAAAGAAGGGATCCCAAATAATGTTGGAATGGATGTTGAACCAAGTGATGGCCGAGCGCGGCGTCCGGTCCGGAGTCGCCTTGGCGAAGCTGCTGCAGGCGAAGGCGGGCTATCGTCTGTCCGCGCCGTCGATCAGCGCGCTCCTGAACGGCGAGCCGAAGCAGATGAAGGCCGACACGCTCGATGCGCTGTGCACGGCTCTGGCTTGCACGCCGAGCGACCTGTGGGTGCACACGCCGCCTCAAGCGGCGACGAGGGGGGCGTAGCTATGGCGGTGAAGACGATATTGCCCTTCGGCGAACCGATCCTCCGCAAGCCGGCGAAGCCCGTGGAGGAAATGACGCCGAAGCTGATACGACTGCTCGACGATATGGGCGAGACGCTGTACGCGACCGATGGACGCGCCGGACTGGCTGCGCCGCAGGTAGGCTTTCTCCGACGCATCGTAGTCCTCGATTGCGGGGACGGCTTGATCGAGCTGATCAACCCTGAGATCGTGGAAGCTCGCGGCGTGCAGACGGGCCTTGAGGCGTGCCTGTCGTTTCCCGGTTACTGCGGCAATGTGCGCCGCGCGCAGTGGGTCAAGGTCGTCAGCGTAGACCGTAGCGGGCAGCCCTTCACGGTGGAAGGGGAAGGGTTTCTGGCTCGCTGCTTGCAGCATGAGATCGACCACCTGAACGGTGTGCTGTTCGTCGACCATGTGCAGGAGCAATGGCTTTATCACGAGCAGAAGAGTCACCGCATCCCGCTGCTCGACGTTGTGCGACTTACCCATGCTGGGGGAGCCCCCCTATAGGCGGTTTTGCACCTTTGTCCTGCACCAAGCCTAACGGAGCTTACTCGACCAAGAACGTCATCACTTTCCCGATCGAATCGGGGATGATCCAGTTGGCGTAGCTGTCGTAGCGGGTCGGCGATTTGTTGATCAGCAGCAGCCGGTCACCTCGATAATGGGTGATCAGGCCGGCGGCCGGGTACACGGACAGGGAGGTGCCGGCGACGAGCAGCATATCGGCTTCCGCGATCTGGCGGACCGCCTCGTCCAGCAGCTCGTGATCGAGGCTTTCCTGATAGAGGACGACATCGGGTTTGACGATGCCTTTGCATGTCTCGCAGCGGGGAACGATGCCGGCTTCGCCTGCCTGAATCACCGTGCCTAGCGAATACCTGGCGCCGCACACCATGCAGCTGTTCCGGTGCACGGAGCCGTGAAGCTCCAGCACCCTGCGGCTGCCGGCCAGCTGGTGCAAGCCGTCGATATTTTGCGTGACGACCGCCGCCAGCCGGCCTTGCCGCTCCAGCTCCGCGAGTGCCAAATGCGCCGCGTTCGGCCTGGCATCCTTATGAATCATATGGCTGACATAGAATCGATAAAACTCCTCCGGATACGCCATGAAGAAGTCGCGGCTCAGCATTTCCTCCGGCGGATGCTCCGTGCCTTGTTGCGTGCGGAACAATCCGTTATGCGACCGGAAATCCGGAATCCCGCTCTCCGTAGAAGTGCCGGCTCCTCCGAAAAAAACGATACGACGGCTGGCCGCCACCGCCTCCTTGGCCTGCTGCATCCATTGCTCCTGATCGTGCTCCTCCTGGTGCATGCTCCTTCGACACCTGCGCTTTCCAATCAAATTAGGGTGCGTTGTACTTCACCCGCACGGTCGAGCTGAAAGTCAGCTGTCCCGGCGGAATCGGCGTAGCGGCGGCCCCGGCTTCGGCCATCATTGCCGGTTTGTATAGCGGCTGCTCCGACGTGCGAGAGAGCTCTTCCACGAGACTTGGCGTTGGCGGCAGCGGAATGCCGATCGTCTGGGCTACGACTGACGCTTTCATCTGCGCGTTCCTCACGGCGAGCGACAGCGCCTGCTGCTCGTATCGCTCGGCATGCTCGGACGTGAAGCGGACGCTCGAGACGGTATTCGCCCCGTTCGCAACGGCGGTGTCGACAATCCGCCCGGTCGAGCCGATCTGATCGGTCTTAATCTGGAGCAGCTGCGTTACTTTGTAGCCGCGAAAGATCGAGCTGCCGTCCTTGTAGTCATACTGCGGTTCGATCCGATAGTCTTCGGTGCCGATCTGCTCCTTCGGGACGCCAAGCTGGATCAACGAGTCGATTACACTTGCGATCCGCTTGGCGTTCTCCGCTTGGATCGCTTGCAGATCGGGACCTTCCGTCATCGCGCCGAGCACTACGATCGCCCGGTCGGGTGCGGCGGAGACGGAGGCCGTCCCGAGCACATCGATAGTGGAAGCGCCTTGCGCTGGCGCTCTCATGCCGTATGGATGGATCATCGCTTCATCCTCCTGCAGCTAGCAAGGTTCAGCCCGCTCGCCGGAGCGGGCTGTCGCCTTATGCGTATGCGCTGGGTGGCGCAATCATGCGGCGGAGGAGGTCGGCGGGGCGGGCTCCCGGCTGCGGCGCGCCGCGAGGCGGTGCCACGTCCAGACGGCGAAAGCCGCTGTCGCCAGCCCGCCGCCGATCAGGCAGACGCCGCTCCAGCCCCACCGCCCCCAGGCGAAGCCGCCGAGCGACGATCCGATCGCTCCACCGACGAAGGTGCCGACCATGAACACCGTGTTCAGCCGGCTGCGGGCTTCCGGCAGCAGCGCGTAGATGCGCGTCTGATTCGACACTTGGCTGCCTTGCACGCCGAGGTCGAGCAGGATGACGCCAAGCGCGAGTCCCCACAGCCAGCCGCCGGCTAAGCCGAAGACGAGATAGGAGGCGACGGCGATGGCGATCATGACGCCGACCATGCCGGTCGCGCTCACTCGGTCGGACAGCCGACCGATGAGCGGGGCGGCGGCCGCGCCGGAGAGGCCGACGAGGCCGAACAGCCCTGCAACGCCGCTGCCGTACCCGTGGACCGGGCTCTCCAGGTAAAACGCCATCGCCGTCCAGAACACGCTGAAGGCGGCGAACACGCAGGCCGCGATCAGTGCGGCCTCGCGCAGCGTCCGCTGCTCTGCGATCAGGCCGCCGATCGAGCGGACCAGCTGCGGGTACGTCAGCCGGACATCCGGCCGGCTGACCGGCAGGCGGCGGCTCAGCACGTACGCGAGCCCGACCATGAGCAGCGCCGCGAGCACGTACATCGCGCGCCAGCCGACCCATTCGCCGACCCAGCCGGAGACGGTCCGGGCGAGCAGAATGCCGGTGAGCAGGCCGCTCATGACGCTGCCGATCACCTTGCCCCGCTCCTCCGGCGGAGCGAGCTGGGCGGCGAGCGGCACGATCATCTGCGGCGCCACCGTCGTCATGCCGACGAGCAGGCTCGCGGCGTACATCCAAGCCAGGCTCTGCGCGGTTGCCACGCCGATGAGCGCCACGCCTACCGCGAGCAGAAGCGCTACGATCAGTCGCCGCCGTTCCCGAATATCGCCGAGCGGGATGAACAGGAACAGGCCGATCGCATAGCCGATCTGCGTCAGCATCGAGATCAGCCCCGTCCGCCCGGAGTCGGCGTGGAACGTGCGGCCGATCTCCGCGAGCAGCGGCTGATTGTAGTACAGGTTCGCGACCGTCACGCCGCAGGCGACCGCCATAAGCAGGATCAGCCCGGGCGTAAGCGGACGGGAGGACGGCTGCAGCGCCGGAGCCGGATCGTTTTTAGACATAGAGGTTAGGGCAGCTCCTTCGCGATACGTAATTAAGATCCTGTAGATCTATAATGCCTCACCCCGAGCCTCCAGACAAGCAGGCAAGGTACGATAAAGACGATTCCGGCCAGCGGCGAGAGCATGTACAGCGCGCTGCGCGGGCCTTCCACGCGATCCAGCAAATACAGCAGCGGCAAGTAGTTGAAGCAGCCGAACGGGATGACGAAGGTGAAAAACCGGGCGACTCCTTTTCGATAAATATTCAAGGGGTATTGCGACATTTCCCGCCCGCCGTCCGTGAGCGTGTTGGTGATCTCCAGCCCTTGGATAGTCCAGAAGCATAATGTAGCGGCCAGGATGAAAATACCGGTAAACACGAACACCCCGCTGACGATCATGAACAAAACCGTCGCCACCTTCAGCACTGTCCACTCCACGGTCAACCCGCTGATCGCCCACGACAATACGACGATCCCTTGGGTCATGCGCCCCACTCGGGCGAATTCGAATCGCGAGCCCAACACTTGCAGCACCGTACTGCGCGGTCGGACCAGCAAACGGTCGAAATCCCCGCTCGCCACCATCGCCGAGAAATAATCGAAGCCCCTTGCGAAGCATTCGCTGATCGCGTACGCCATCGTGACTACACCGAACGTAAGCGCCACCTCGTAGAAGCTCCACCCTTTTATCTGCCCGAACCGCTCGAACATAAAGTAAAGCCCGGCGAACACGGTAAAGGGGGACAAAAATTGGCCGACTGTCAGCAAAAGGAACGACAACCGGTATTGGAGCTGAGATTTCAGCAAAATGAGCAAATAGTTGAAATATAGTCGCATGGCCGGTCAACCTCCTTGAACGACGACTCGCCGCAGCGCTTTGCCCAAGACGAAACGGCCGAAGCCGACAAGCGCCAGCAGCCACACAAGCTGTATTACCATGCCTTGCAGCGCTTCATTCGACGGAATATGTCCGGAGTACACCCGGAATGGGAAATCGACCGTGTAGCGGAAGGGCAGCCACGCCGTCAGCGTCTGCAGCCAGTCGGGCATCAGCGGAACCGGAATCATCATACCGGCGAGAAAATCGCCGATCATCGAGAACAGGAGCAGCGAACCCATCGGCGACAGGGTGACGAAAACGGATGTGTAGACGAGCATCGAGATGGAGACGACGAGCAGCAGCCCTAGCAGCATGGCCACTACGAAAAGCAGGCCGTTCACCCCGGTGGGAGGCGCCATACGGTAAGGTTCGGGCAGCAACAGCATGGCCACCAGCAAAACCGGGATGCAGCGGAGCAGAGCGCTGGCGATACGCTGGGCAAGCAGCTTGGAGTACCAGAAGCCGTAGACGCCGGCCGGTCTGCACAGCTCATACGCGATATTGCCGGTTGCGATCAACTGGAACAGTTCGTTGTCTCGGAACCAAAGCGTGATCAGACTGAGAAACGCTTGCTGCAGCCAAATGTAGGCGCAAATTTGCTGCAGGGACATGGGGGGCACGACATCGGGAGCCGCATGCGTGTAGAACGCTTCGTACACCATGATGAAGATGAAGCCGAAAAACAGCTGCGTCGCCATGCCGGCGAGCGCCGCCGTCCGGTACTGCATGCCGAGCTGGAAACGCAGCTTCAGCACCGCCAGGTAAGGTCGGAGAAGTCCCGTCGTCATCATAGGCGGTACTCCTTGTACAGCTGCACGATCATGTCTTCGATCGGTTGGGATTCTACGGCGACGTCCAGCAGCTCCACGCGGGCCGCGATGTCGGCGATGACGTCGGAGACGCGAGCGACGGAGGTGTCCACGCTCAGCACGGCGCGTTCCGGCGAGCGGGAGAGCAAGGTGGCGCCTGGGATGTGCAGCGGTTCTTCGTTAGGCTCGCAATCGATCGTGACGGTTTTGTTCGAGCCGAACCGGCTGCGGAGCGTCTGCAGGCTACCGTCGTAGAGCAGGCTGCCTTTGCCGATCAGGAGTATGCGGTCGGCTAACGCTTCGATATCTTGCATGTCGTGAGTAGTCAGGATAATCGTGACGCCCTTTTCCTTGTTGATCGTCTGGATGAAGCGGCGTACGGCGATTTTGGAGACGGCGTCGAGTCCGATGGTCGGCTCGTCCAGGAATAGGATGGAGGGGTTGTGCAGAAGGGAAGCGGCGATCTCGCACCGCATGCGCTGCCCGAGGCTGAGCTGACGAACGGGCGTGCCGATGATGGCTTGCAAATCCAACGTTTCGATAAGAAGCTCGACGTTCGACTTGTATTCCTGGTGCGGCACTTTGTAAATGTCCCTCAGCAGCTCGAACGAGTCGATCACGGGTACGTCCCACCACAGCTGTGTGCGTTGGCCGAATACGACGCCGATGTGGCGTACGTAGCGGACGCGGTTCTCCCATGGGGTGTAGCCCATAATGCTGCATTTGCCGCTGTCGGGGACGAGGATGCCGCTCATGATTTTGATCGTCGTCGACTTGCCTGCGCCGTTAGGTCCGATATACCCTACGATCTCGCCCGGCTGGATGGTGAACGAGACGTCGTTCAACGCGCGGACGGTCGTGTGCTCGCGAACGAACAGCGCCTTGGCGGCTTGCAGCAGTCCGGCGGATCGTTTGGCCACCTGGAACGACTTGCTTAGATGTTCTACGGATATCACTGACCTTGCCTCCTTATTTGGTTGTGTTGTGGCTTTGTTGAAGCCTTATCCATTGTGAAGGAGACCGAAATGTGGCGCAAGGGGAAGATTGATTGTAATGAAAAAAAGCGCCGGCCCGCGGTCCGCTTACCCCGCCAAGCTGCGCCAAAAGTAAAATACCGCGTAAGCTTCCCATCCCCGCCATGGCGCGAACAACTGCCGGATCTCCGGCTCCGTCGGCTTCCGATCTAGCCGCAGCAGCTGCTTGAGCGCGTTCTGCAAGCCGGCGTCGCCGACCGGGAGCGCCTGTGGGTTGCGCAGGCAGCGCATGCCGACGTAGTGCGCCGTCCACGGTCCGATGCCGCGGATCGCCGTCAGCAGCTCCTCCGCAGCGCGGAAGTCGCCGCCCGCCTCGGCCACGGCTGCGAGCAGCGCCGGCTTCGAGAGCGAGTCTTCCTCCATCAACTGGGCGATGCCCAGGAGGAACTCGGCTTTTTTACCGGTTAACTGCAGCTGCCGAAGCTTTTCTACCGTTGCTTGCTGCAGCAGCTCGGCCGGCCTGGGGAACCGCCAGTGTGTTCGGTTGTTCCATGTGACGCTCCGCCCGTACGTCTCCACCAGCCGTTTCTTGAGCGTATAGGCGAAGGTGAGATTCACTTGTTGGCCGATGATCGCCCAGCAGAGCGCCTCGAACAAGTCGGGGACGCCAATGATTCGTAGGCCGTAGAAGTCGCGCGTCAAGGGCTCGAGGAGCGGGTTGTCGGTGGCTAGATCGTAGAAAGGGCTCAAGTCCCGGTCCAGGTCGAACCATTCGCGTACGTAGTCGGCCGCTTTCTTCAAGATCACTTTCTCGTCAAAAGTTCCTGTCCTGTCTCCCGTCACCGCCAACCGGATCTCCAGCTGTCCTGCGTTTTCTGCAATCTCGACGATCTGAGGCAGGCCATCCTTCCCAAGCTCCAACAGCTTGTACACGCGGTCCCCCTCGACTTGATGCAGCAGCTCCGCCGGGGAGCGGGTCAAGTAATGAAGCGTTTCGCGGAACCGGAACGTCTCCGGGGTAGGGATCGATAACGTGGTTGTGAGCTGGCCTGTCCGTTCGTCAAAATTGAAACCGCGCGTGTCCGGATGTCTTGTAGTCATGATAGCCCTCCAGCTTCAGCAAATCCTCCTTGACCTTCAGTCCGCCGGCGAAACCGGTCAGCGCGGAGTTTTTCCCGATCACCCGGTGGCACGGAACGACGATCGGGATCGGGTTCGCTCCGTTCGCGGCGCCAACTGCCCGTACGGCGGCTGGCCGTCCGATGCTTGCGGCGATGTCCGAGTAGCTATTCGTCTGCCCGTAGGGGATACCGGTGAGGGCTTTCCAGACTTCCTTCTGGAAGTCCGTGCCTTGCGGGTCCAGCGGCAGGTCGAACGAATTGCGTTCACCGTCCAGATACTGCCGCAGCTGCTGGGTGTAATCGGACACATGCTCGTCGTTTTCTTCCAGCAGCATGCCGTGTTTGTCCGCCCAAGCTTGCAGCAGCTCGAACGTTTCGTTCGGCCACGTGATGCGGCTCAGCCCTTGCTCGGTCGCCGCCACGTATAGCGGACGGTTCTGGAACAGCGGATGCGTCAGCTTGCTCCAGTATGCGATTTTGGCGGGAGTAGGGTTGGACTTCGATTTCATTGGCGCACCTCCTGGTGGCGATTATTTGATATGGTGCTGAAGACGATACTCATGAGGGGTCAGCCCATACGTCTGCTGGAAAAGGGAAGAGAAATGAGACGCTCCTTTGATTCCAACTGCGGATGCTATGTTGGCGATTGGGTCGTCGGTGGCAGCCAGCAGCTGTTTGGCGCGGTCCATCCGGATGTGTAGCAGCTCTTTGGCCGGCGTCGTTCCCGTTGATCGTTTGAATACGCGCTGCAAATGAAAAGGGCTCAACCGCAGCTCGCCTGCAATCGCGGGCAGCGTCCAGGGCTCCGCATAGCGACTGCGCAGCAGCTCTCGAGCTTGGGCGGCGAGCGCGGCATCCGGCCCGTTCGCTCCAGGGACGTCTGGCCGGCATCTTTTGCAGGCGCGGTAGCCGGCTTGCTGCGCCGCTTCGATGCTGCCGTAGATGGTCACGTTTTCCGGCTTCGGGGTACGGGACCGGCACGACGGACGGCAATAGATGCCAGTCGTCTTGATCCCGACGTAATAGCGGCCGTCCAGCTTCGTCTCGCGCGACAAAATCGTCTCGTACACCCGTTGGAATACCGCCGGATCGTTGATCATCGTCACCCCGCCTCCTTTTTGCTCCGTTACTTTGTCATTATAAACGCTGCTCCCCGCTATGATAACCCTCCCGCAATAGGACAGCAACAATTCGACAGTGGTAGATCGTTGCGCATGAACCATCAAAGCCTCTGAAATGAGGGTTCCGCGGCAATAGTGTGATGGGATCGTCGCTACTTAGGTGCTCACAAGCTCGAAGAGATGTGAGGCGAATGTGCCAGATACGGCAAATCGAGACGCCCTCCAAGTCATTATGCTCTACTCTGAAAATCGCCTCATTTTCATTAGCAATGGTGCCGCGCTAGCGGCGTGGGAATCTACTCTGAAAATTCGCCTCATTTTCAGCATCAATGGTACCGCCTCGCAGCATCGGTGTCTGTAGTCCGAAAAAATCGGACTGGAGAGGCGGTCGTCTGCCGGATAGGCCACGTAGTCCGAATTAGCTGAATTGGAGAGGCGATTTCCGAAGGGGTGGACGAAAATGGCTCTGCAAGTGGGTAAATTCGGACTACGAGCCTCTTCCCGCCACGCATCCGTCACGTAGTCCGAAAAAATCGGACTGCGTCAGTTGGGTGGGGGAAGAGCTATGGCTGCAAAGTTTGGTTACTGGCTGGACCCGAAAGTGTTGTGCGGGAAACTGGGGATGGAAGTCGGGAGTTACTTGACAGAGGCTGAAAATGTTGTGCGGATAACTGGGGATGGAGTTCGGGAGTACCTGTAGATGCACCCCAAACGGCCACCCTCCAAGTAACCATGCTTGTTCTCCCCCGAAAATCCACCTTATTTTCATCATCCTTGGTGCCGCCTCGCGGCAAAGGAGTCTGTAGTCCGAAAAAGTCGGACTTGAGAGGTGGTCGTCTGTCGGATAGGCCGCGTAGTCCGAATTAGCCGAATTGGAGAGGCGAGCTCCGAGGAGGGTGGGCGAAAACCGCTCTGCAAGTGGGTAAATTCGGACTACGAGCCTCCTCCCGCCACGCATCCGTCACGTAGTCCGAAAAAATCGGACTGGAGGATGCGCGCCTCCTTTAAATGCCCGAAGATTTGACCCAAATGCCGGCGCATTCCGGCACGCTGCGCAGCCTCTCGACTTTCACCCGATCCGCGATCAGGTCGCCGAAGAAAAACCGGGTCAAAGCTTCCGCCTGCTCCGGGCTGTCGAACGTATAGTCGGTCCGCATCCAGCTGTGCCGGAAGCCGTAGCGCTCAGTGAGCGCTGCATAGTAAGGCAGCAGAAAAGCCGGCGGGTTCGGCGTCTCGGTTCCGGTCCCCATCGTTTCGAGGATGATGATCGTGCCGCCCGGTCGGAGGACGCGCTCCAGCTCCGCCATTATGGCGGCGAGATGATGCTCCCACTCCCGCTCGCCGGTGTTCGCCAGGTAGCAGATCGTCCAGCCGGCAACGATCAGGTCCGCGCTGCGATCCGGCAGCGGCAGGCTGCGGTGATCGGCTTGCTGCGTGCGCCAATTGCTAAGCCCGGCCGCGCACAGTCGCGATGCCGTCACTTCCAGCATCGCCTCCGATGCGTCGAGCGCTACGATGGAGTGGGCCTCCGGTGCCAATATGGCGGATAGCCGCCCCGTCCCGGCACCCATGTCGACGATGTCCAGACCCTGGAACGGCTTGATCTTACGGAGTACGGCTGACAAATCGGGCTGCTTGGCGATGAGTTCGTCATATTTTGCGGCTTCTTGACGATAGATGGCTGCATGATCCGGCATTGAGGTTCCTGCCCTTCTTGGGTTTGATTTGGTGCTCACTTGGAGCATAAACGTTGACGTTAGTGGAAGGTCAAGAAGGCTTTGATGAAGAAAATGAAAAAAATTTACGAACACGGACGGGAAACATGTAACTTTTTCCATTTGTTGTCGTCTATTCCTTTGACAATCCTGCGGGGGTGTAAGGATATGCGCGTGTTTGGGTGGTTTCTTATAGTCGCTTTGCTGTCGGTGCTGCTCGGTTGTGAGCAAGCGGCCGACAAGGGGAGCTTGGTTAACCCGGAAGTAACTGCAGCTGCAACGGTAGGTACCGATGTCTCTCCAGAAAACAAAATTCCGCCTGTTGAAACGGTTTTACCTTCTCCGATCCCACTCTCCTTTCGCACCAAGCTGGAAACGTTGAGCATAGGCGAAGAGAACGATCAGTTGAGCAGAGCGATCCGCATCTGGAATCGAAGGGATTTGCCGACGGAGCCGCTGAAGCTCGTCCACCGGTTGGAGCATGTTTCGATTCATTTGACTTTTTCGAATCCAGCGGAGCAGGCGGAAATTAAGGAGCTCTTGGATCGAGTGACCATAGACGGTCAGAAGCCGGCCATTGATCCCTATCAGCCCGCTCGAGGCCATTATCGGATTGACCTGAACCGCCAGCCGGATACGTCCTTCGTGGTGCGGATCGGCGATTTGCCTCCTCTGACCATAGCCCATATGTCTCCGGTGACATATAAGCTTGTCAATGATTCCGTTCCAAGTGCTTCCGACTCGCTGCTGTTTCCTGCGGCTGAGTATGGTAATCAGTTGTATATCCCGCTTGAGCAGGAAGCTGTAACACTTGAATTTAGCGAGGCCATGGTTAGATCGTCTCTGTTATATGCAGACTCGGGGGCAACTGCAGCGCCGGCTCAATGGCTGGATGACAAGCATCTTAGAGTCGAGCTGCAAAACCACGGGGCTCTCACAGGCAAAGGAGTGGAAATACGACTTCGTACGAACCAGTTGAGCGCAGTAAGCGGCAATGAGCCGGAAGGATTTCTTGCGATCAGCAGAATGCCTGCAATTTCATGGAGAGACGGGCAGTCCGGTCAAGAAGTCAGCAAGGGGCCTAGAGATCGCTATTATGACCAGCTCTTGTTTGCACCGGATAAGAAGCGATATATCGGCATCCTCGCTTTAGGAGGTTCTATGAGCGGGGACGGAGACGGCATGAGCTATGCGTTTGTGCTGGAGCAGCCCGGGAAGCCTCCGGTTCTCGTGGAAAAAGTGTTTTACTCCACGATCGAGCCCTACGAGGCTCCTGTTCAATGGCTGGACGACAAGCGCCTCTTCTATGCTTCTTACTATGGGGCTTATGTCTATGATACGGAGAATGGCAGCAGACAGGCGCTTTACGAGGATCCAGATAAGGGGTTGCACGGTTTGAACTTTGCCTTGTGGGATCCGCATCGCAAGCAAACGAATGCGGTGATTTATCGTAATGCCCGAGAGTCGTGGCTGACTCGTGCGGTTACTTTTGGCTGGAGCGGGGAGGTTCTGACCGAACAAGAAGATTTCTCGGAAACGGTGGAGGCGCGGAAGTATTCTTTGCTGGATCTGGCGATCCACCCGACTGCCGACGGCGTCTACTGGACAAGGACGGAGCAGGGGATTCCCGTTACGGATTATGTGGACAACAAGGGGGATAGGCAAACGGTTGATGGTATTGTCCGGCTGGCGACGGCTGAAGGAGCATATTTGCAAAGGTATGAGCTGTCCAAGGAGTATAAGACTCCTTTGCCGGTTAGCTGGCATTATTGGCAGCCTGGGCAGCCGGTTCAACCGATCAACGCCCCTCCGGAGCAAAGCATAGTATTTGTTTCCGGGGAGCGTCTGATCGCTCAGAGGGATGAAGCCTATTATGAGTATGAGGCGGACGGCAATCGATGGGTGTTGTGGCAGCCGGCAGGCGGTGAGGATCGCGCGGAGCCGGTCAGAGGACCGGACGGTCTATATCGGGTGGTAAAGCAGTAGCTATGCATCCATCAGCAGGAGCTGGTCGACCGTCCGATAAGCGGGATCGAGTAGCCAGCACTCCTTCACCCCATTTTCCCCAAATCCCCAAGCGGAATAAACCGAGTGAGTTTGTGTCCGGCTTAGTGATGCTCTTTTAAATAAATGCTATTATTAAGGTGTGGGGCTCTATAACAGAAAGGAGTTGAGTAGTTGGCACACTTAATTACTCTTCGCAAAGAAGTTCGTGTGGCAATGAATTTATTGGATAGAGAGTATGTGACTATTCAAATCGAAGGCGATGTTCTAAAGATTCGTAAAGCCGAGTCTGGCAAACAACTAACCGTATCGGGGCAGGTTGCCCTCAGCAATGAATTGGCCAAGGCCTTCAACGTGCAGCCCCATGAGGTGTTCCGTGTCATTCACTACTCGAGGGAAGAAGCAGTTGTAGCCCTAGTAGATAAAATGTCCGGAGATGTTACTCGGAAAGGTTCTGAGCCATACGTCGAGAAATCGTTGCCGGCAGTGAAGGATAAGAAGCTGAGCGCTCAAGCCGGAACCACCGTGCTCGATCCCTTCGGCGAAATCAGTTCTGAAAAGTCTATTTCAGGAAAGTATTCAAGCGATGAATTGGCTGCGTTTCTGGAGCGTACGGCCAAGCTGATCCGCAAGGGGAAGCAAGTGGATTACTTGTTCAGAATGTCATTGCGGACGTATACGCAGGAGCAGAACAGGTCTAACGACCGTATCTACAAGGCTATACTCGAAGATCAAGAGGGAAAACAGCACAAGATTGAATTGCCCGTTCCGGGCGACCTGGAGAAAGCAAGCACCCATTTCAAGACCGCTTATCCCGAATACAATGTGATCTTCCTCCACGAAGTCAGGAAAAACGGAAAGTCAGATTCGTCCAGTTGAATAATGCCATTCCTCCATGGCGTATACTTCGAAATACATTCATAACGAATCGGTTAGGTGGAGCCCAAAGAGAAAACCCTTACCCGTATTCGCATCTTCTCCCATGGAGAAGTGCGCATACATGGTAGAGGGTTTTTCCTTCTTCTTCCCGGCCTTTATACCACAGGGGAGGGGAGTTAACAAGGACGGCGTTCCTGTCGTCATTCACGACCCAACCATTTTACATGTTGAGGGGGCTTCTTTAAAATGAGTAAAAAGGAGGTGCATCACTATGGTTAGCCAACGATTGCTCGACAAGCTGAACGAGCAGATGAATTACGAATTTTATTCTTCTCAGGTGTACTTGGCAATGGCGGCTTACTGCTCCTCGGAAAGCTACGACGGCTTCGCGAACTTCTTCATCGTCCAGTCGGAGGAAGAGAAGTTCCACGCGATGAAGATTTTCCACTTCATCAACCGATTGGGGCGGCGCGCGGTTGTAAGCGGGATGGACAACCCGCAGAACGATTATTCCTCGCTGCTCGAGACGTTCGAGCACGCCTTCTCGCATGAGCAGAGCGTGACGAAGCGCATCTATGAACTGTCGGATGTCGCTTGGACGGAACGCGAGCATGCCACGATGAACTTCCTGCAATGGTTCATCAATGAGCAGGTGGAGGAAGAGTCGACGTTCGACAGCATCATCCAGAAGCTGCGGCGCATCGACAACGACAGCAACGCCTTCTATATGCTGGACGCCGAGCTGTCCAAACGCTCCTTCACCCCCGAGGTGGAGTAACGGATCGACATCGGCGAGAGCTTGTCCTTTTGGACAGGCTTTTTTTCATTTACAGGAAGCTTTGATTTTATATAAATTTTCCAAGGAAACCATCTACCTCGATTTTCCAAGTTCATGTAGAATAGAACACATGTGTCGAACAACTGTTCTAACGAATAGAAACAGATGGGATGAGGTGCGGAATGCCGGTATTGGAAAAAGAAGCTGTGAAGGATGCGGAACGGAAAGCGAATGTTCATGCTGCAGGTACACCTGGAGCTGGAAGTGTTGGAGAACCGCTGCTGGTCGTGCCATACGACATCGGATCCGAGGGGCAGCCGGTGGATGGGGAAGTCCAAGTGTTTGCGGATCGGATCGAAGTTCGGCTTGCGAACCAATTGTCGAGTCGGCTGGATATGGCGCAGGTGAAGGAAGTGCGGACGGTTTCTTCGATTGGCGGCGGCGTGTTGGTGGCGGATACGGAGGAAGGTCCTGTTGCCTTGGCGCGATACACATCGGTTCATAACGGGCGGATGGGCTTCGTGGTCAAGCTGATTCAGGCGGTGCTGAAAGAAGAGGAGCTGCCGGTTCCTTCGGCCAAGGACATTCCGCGGTTTTGCCCGACATGCAACAGCCGACTAACGGAGGGCACGAATTTGTGCTCTACTTGTACCGATCAGGGCAAAGTGATCACCCGGCTGCTCGGGTATGCCAATCCTTACAAAAGAAGTATGGTTTCCGCCGCTATTCTCATGATCCTGGCGACGCTGATGGAGCTGGTTCCGCCTTATTTGACCAAAATTATCGTCGATGATGTGCTCCAAGTGAAATCGATCGGCCACGCACTCTTCTGGCTTGTAATCGGCTTGGCGGGGACACGGGTGATGCTCTCCGCGATGCAGACGGCTAGAGGCTATATCGGCGTCTGGGTCGGCAGCAAAATTATGGGCGATATCCGCAAAGATACGTATCAGGCGCTGATGAACTTGTCGTTAAGTTTTTTTGACCGAAGGCAGACGTCGCAGTTTATCGGACGCATCAACAGCGATACCGAAGCGATGCGCCAGTTTCTGACGGACGGCGTCATCTGGATCACCGGGCAGGTGCTTATGCTCGTCGCGATCATCAGCGTCATGGCGAGCCTGAGCTGGAAGCTGACGCTGCTCGCGCTGCTGCCGACACCGCTCATCATCATCGCCTCGATGACGATCTGGCCCTCGATCCGCAACCGCTGGTATCGCCAGTGGCGCGCGGTGAACAAAATCAATATGCTGGTCGGCGACGCCCTGCAAGGCATTCGGGTCGTCAAGGCGTTCGGCCAGGAGTATACCGAGAAGGATCGGTACCGGGACGCGAACGGCACGCTGGTGGAACAGACGATTAAGATGGAAGGCATCTGGCAGGGCGTTTTCCCGGTGTTCGCTTTGATCACCACTTCAGGTGCGCTGCTTGTCTGGTATTTCGGCGGTTGGAACGTCATTCGGGACGAATTGACGCTTGGAACCTTGATGGCGTTCGTCGCCTATCTGGGCATGTTCTTCGGCCCGCTGCAGTGGTTCAGCCAGGCGATCAACTGGATGAGCCGCGCGCTGTCCGCCGCCGACCGGGTGTTTGAGATTATGGATACGCCTTCCGAGGTGCCGACGGCCAAGAACGCCGTATCGATCCCGCGCGTCGAAGGACGTGTGGAGCTTGCCGGGGTAACTTACGGTTATGAAAAGCATCACCCGGTATTGAAGAATGTGAGTTTGCAAGTTGAGCCAGGCGAGATGATCGGATTGGTCGGCCATTCCGGGGCGGGCAAGTCGACGATGATCAATATGATCTGCCGGTTCTATGACCCGGATCAAGGCTCGATCACTGTTGACGGCGTCGACCTTCGCGGGATCGATCAGGTGAGCCTGCGCAAGCAGATCGGCGTCGTGCTGCAGGAGACGTTCCTATTCGACGGCACGGTCGCCGAGAACATCGCCTACTCCAAGCCGGATGCGACGCCGCTGGACATTATGCGGGCGGCGAAGATCGCCAATGCGCATGACTTCATCGTCCGGATGCCGGACGGCTACGATACGCGCGTCGGGGAGCGCGGCCACCGCCTCTCGGGCGGGGAGAAGCAGCGCATCGCGATCGCTCGCGCCATCGTGCACGACCCGCGCATCCTCATCCTCGACGAAGCGACCGCGTCGGTCGATACCGAGACCGAGCGGCAGATCCAGCAGGCGATCGCCCGGCTCGTGAAGGGCCGCACTACGTTCGCGATCGCGCACCGGCTGTCTACCCTGCGCGAGGCGGATCGGCTTGTCGTGCTCGACAAGGGCGGCATCGCCGAGTCGGGAACGCACGAGGAGCTGCTGGACAAGAAAGGCGTCTACTACAAGCTGGTGGAGGCGCAGAAGGAAATGTCGAAGATCAGAGGGGTGCAAGCTTAGATGGAGACGAATCAGACGAGTACCGGCGGATCGGCTGAGGTAGAGCAAGCGGTCGGGGAAGGTGCTGGCGAGCAGGCTGCCGAGGCGCAGGAAATAAGCTACGAGATCGAGTTGTTGACCCCGGACGAAGTCCGCTTCGTCCGCCGGCCCGGCGGCATGCTGGGCATGGAGTACAAGGGAGTGTCTTATCCAGAGGTGTTGTTGTATCGGACATACCCGCTGTCGAAGAGCGAGCAATATTTGTCCGTGCGGCAGCCTAAGGGCGAGGAGATCGGCATTCTCGAGCGGCTGTCCGATCTGGATCCGGCGAGCCAGGCGGAGGTGCGGACGGAGCTTCGCCTCCGGTATTTGATCCCGACCGTGACTCGCATCGTCAAGATCAAGCAGTACCCGGGCATGTGGGTGTGGGAGCTGGAGACATCGCTCGGTCCGATCAAGCTGTCGATGCGCAACCTCCACGAGCATGTGCAGATGATCGGGGCGGATCGGATTCTGCTCTCGGACTTGGACGGCAACCGCTGCGAGATTCCAAGCGTCGAGCGGCTCGAGCCGGCCAGCCAGAAGCAGCTGAGCAAGATTTTGTAAAGGGTAAAGGAGATCGTCGGTCGGATGAGAAAAGGTTGGCTGGTTTTGTTTCTTGCGGGGATTGTGGTAGTAAGCGGCTGCGAAGAGACGGCGGTACCAAACGTGCCGAGTGAGTCGCCGAAGGCTGCTATAGGTAGTCCGAGCACTAGCGGTGCTGCTGTTGCACCTTCAGTAACGCCCGCTCCAAGTGTAACCAGTGCTCCCATAGCTGCTACACCAACTGCTGCTACGCAAACTCCAATTCCAACTCCAACTCCAACTCCAATTCCAACTCCAACTCCTGCTGCAACGGCTAATCCGGTCCCGCAAACTTCAGCCTGGACGCCGGAGGATTGGGTGGGGGAATGGAGCTCGGAGCTGAATAACGATCACATTGCGTCCAAGATCTATATTCTCAAAGTGGAAGGACAGGCGGTTGTTTTTTCACTGGAAGCTATGAGAGTCATGAATCCGGAAAACGGGACGCTCATTTCGGTGAAATTCCTGCCAGCCAAGCTCCGCTTACCGGAAACAAGGCTGTAGTTACCGATGACAAGTTCAAGCTGGAGCTGCTGTTCGAGAATGGGAAGTTGAAGGTGACGACCAATCGGGATGAAGTGCCCTATTTTGGTGCTGGCGTAATCGTGGAAGGAACTTACTCACAGACGTTCGAGGGACGCAACTCCAAGTTCATAAGCGCCGGTCATCTTTGTTACAAAGAAGAAACGCCTTACTTCGGCTTCCGCGCGGAAAATCAAAAGCTGCTCTCGGTGTGCGTCTCCAGCAATCCCAGCTACATCGTCTACCGGTATGGCAAACACGAAAATGTAGAGCTGGAGTATCCCGGAGGGAAGACGGCGGACTCTTGGGGGAGCTTCGAATATTATCGGTATTTGCGCGGCGGGGGAGCGATGAATGCGGGGCTGGACTTGAACAGCTTGTCCTTTGTCAATGGGGGGTACAAATATGAGCTGCACGACGATTACGACGCGGTGGAGAACCAGTATTATCGCAGCATCCGCGTGATCGATCTGAAAACGAATCAGGAGACCGTAATTAAAGCTCTCGATTCGGGAGCGGTTGGCGGATTGACCCGACTCCAGGGCAGCAGAGTGAAGCAAGCAGCGTCATGAGTCGCGAGCCATCCTTCATCGAAAGAATAACGCTACGAAATCACTCTATTTCCGCCGAACCGCCGAGTTGAGCAGAACTAGCGTTACGAAATCACCTTATTTCGAGTCCGCACGGGTCTAACTGACGGCGTAAAATAGTATGTGTAAGCGGGGGAGTCTAGCAGACGACAAAAAAGTAGGGTATCCTTGGGATTGCGAAAGCCACGAAGGAGGAACCCTACTCATGACAAGTATACAACAAAACCCGTTTGCGGAGCTACTCGAACAAACGATGCTAAGCTTTCTGAAAGAGAAGATGGAGACGTTGATGAAGGAGGAGATTAAAAACTATTTGCAGGTGGAGGAGCCGGATGTGGCGAATAGCCGAAACGGCTACTATCCCCGCACCTGGGAAACGCGGCACGGTGTGATTAGCGATTTGCAGGTCCCGCGGGACCGCCAAGGTCACTTCCAGACGGAGCTGTTCGAACCGTACCAACGGCGGGAAGCGTGGCTGGAAGACACGATCATCCACATGTACAAAGGCGGGATGAGCACCCGAGATATCGCCGCCTTCATCGAAAAAATGTTTGGCGGCCAGTACTCGCCCACAACGATCAGTAATATCACCGGAACGATAGTCGACGATATCGCCGCCTGGCAACAACGGCCGCTGGCGAAGCGGTACTCGGTCATCTATCTGGATGGGATGTATGTGAAGCTGAGGCGGCAAACGGTCGCCAGCGAAGTGATCTACATCGCCATGGGGATCGATGAAGCCGGGCACCGCGAGATTCTCAGCTTCAGCGTGGGTGGCCAGGAAAGCGCGTATGGCTGGCGAGACGTGCTGCGAGACCTCTACGACCGAGGGGTCCACGAAGTGCTGCTCGGCGTATTCGATGGGTTGGCCGGACTGGAAGAAGCCTTTAAAGAAACGTACCCGAAAGCGGACGTCCAGCGCTGTATCACGCATAAAATGCGCAACACGCTGCCGAAAATCCGCGACAAGGACAAGGCGGATATGGTGACCGATCTGCAGAGCGTGTACCACGCGCTGGATCGAGAGGTGGCCCTGGCCAACTTCGATGTGGTCAAGGCGAAATGGGGGAAACTGTACCCGAAGGAAATGGAATCCTGGGAGAGCCAGTTGTCCGTATTGCTACGCTTTTATGATTATCCGCCGATGATTTGGTATGCGATCTACACGTCGAACCCGATCGAGCGCATGAACAAAGAAATCCGAAAGCGGCTCCGACCGATGAACAGCCTCACCAGTATGGATGCGGCGGAGAAGATCGTGTACCTGGAAGCCACGGCGTATAACGAGCGCTGGAGCAACCGCGTCATCCGAGGGTTCGGCGATCCCGACACGAAAGAAGCCTTGCAGCTCTTGTTTGAGAAGAAGTATCCCAAGCAAGCCTGAGAACGGCACCCCCGTCACCGCCGAAAATGCACTTCTTCAATTGGAAATGAAAGGGAAATTTTTCAGGGGGGATCCCCCCTGAACCTTGAAAACCAATGATATCCATTGTCCCAATGGATATCCCTACAACCCTTAAAGATCAATTACACAAACTACTTGACACTACCGTCTAAACTGCAGGTTTCAGGACAAATAGCGCTATGCCATCACTCTATTCTGGGCCATGTTAGGTTTCAACGGCAAATAGGGTTATGGCGCAGCGTTATTTAATCCGAGTCCCGCAAATACGCGCCGATCTTCATCTCCAAGTACAGCGAAACCTTCTGATCCATATCGTCCAAGTCGATTCCGCCGATCTCTGCAATCCGCTTCAAGCGGTACGTGAGCGTATTCACGTGAACGTGCAGCGCTTCGGCGGTTTCTTTGATATGGCTGTTGTGGGCGAGAAAAGCGCGCAATGTCGCGGTGAGCCCGCTGTCGTGCTCGGCGTCGTACGCCTGCAGCTTGCGCAAACTGCGATGCGGGACGTGCAGCGCCTTCGCTTGCTCGAGCATCGCCGGCATGTAGCGATAATAGCCCAGCTCCTCGTACTCCAGCACGCCCGCGAGCGCATCGGGAAACTGCAGCTTGAGCTTCACGATCGCTTGCGCACGCTGGTAGCTCGCAGGGATCGAGGCGTATCCCTCCACGAGGCTGCCGACAGCGGCGCAGAGGGGGGCCAACTGGAAGCGCTCCTTCACGAGCCGGGAAAACGTATGCACAAACTCGACGGAATCCCCGTGCAGGTCTCCCTTGTCCCGTGACGGAGCGACAAGTGCGATCAACTGGTCCCTCGCGAAAACATGCAGCAGGATGCGGACACGTTGAGTCGTCGTGAGCAAGTAGTGTAGCTGCTGTTTGGCGGCGCGCTCGAGGCCGGCGGGCAAGTGAAACAGCACCACGGCCGATTGGGGCGGCAGCGTGATGCCAGGCGCATGGGTTCGGCTGTGATGGGCCACATCCGGTTTGTAATGCCCGGTCAGCAGCTGCCAGAACAGCTCCTCGCGCTCCTCGGCTTCCTTGTGCCTCGACTGGCGCAGCTGGAGCAGCTTGACCTTGGCGGCTTGAGCCGCCGCCTGCAGCTGCCGGAGGCCGGACTCATCCAACCGTCCATGGACATCGAGCAGCCAGATGTAGCCGAGCGTCTCCTCGTTCTGGCGGATCGCCACCGCCACCCGGTCGCCTAGGCCCACATCGTCAAGCGAGGAGATCCGGACGGCTTCGTCGCCGCTCATCAGCTTCGGGATGGCGCCGCATGCCCACAGGCCGCTGATGACTTGCTCGGGCACACGGCGGCTAATAATCGTCGCGGTCCGCGCCGGATCGGTCTCCGTGTCATGGGAACTGTACGCCAGCAGGCGGTGATTGGCGTCCTCGATCGTGACGGGGCAGCGCAGCACTTCGTATATCGTATCGGCCAGCGCTTCGAGGCTCTCGAAGGGCCGGTCAAAAGGATGGGCGTCCACTAGTAGTCGTTCTCCTCGCAGCAAGTTTCCTAGTCCTAATTGTAGCGATATTCGAAATTTGTGCAATCGCTTTCGGAATCGTCGGCGAAAATGAAGACTAATCTACATAAACGCGTGGAACTCGCTTGCTGACAGAGCAGAACACTTCATAATCGATCGTCCCCAACAAGACGGCGATATCGTCCGCACCAGGAACACCTTTCCGGGGATCACCGAAGATCACCGCTTCATCCCCCACGACAGAGTCCGGCAAGTCCGTTACATCGATCATCATCTGGTCCATGCACACTCGGCCGCGGACCGGCGCGAATCCCCCGGCGACGGCAACCGTCCCTCGATTGGACAGGCTGCGCGACAGCCCGTCCGCATAGCCGATAGGCAGAACGGCAAGGATGCTGCGCCGATCGACCACGTACGCGCAGCCATAACCAACGCTCTCACCCGAATCCAGCTGGATCAGCGCGCTGATCCTTGATCGTAGCGACATCGTAGCCCTCAGCCTGGACTTGAGAACAGGTGCCGCTCCCGCTCCGCCTCCATAAAGCCCGATCCCGACGCGCACCATGTCGAGATGCATCTCCGGATAACTCGCCGTGCCGTCCGTATTGCAGCAATGCCGCAGAGGGATCGAGATGCCATGACCCTCCAACAACCGAATGACCTCCATAAAACGGTCGAACTGCCGCCGAGTAAACTCGGTATCCGGGCGGTCGGCTTGCGCGAAGTGGGTAAACACCCCCTCGAGCTTGAGCCAAGAAGGGGACGTGGCAACGGCCAGCAAAGCAAGCTCCAAAGCCTCCTCCGCCGACCGGACTCCAAGCCGGTTCATCCCCGTATCGACCTTCAGATGAAGGGCGGCGGGTATACCAAGACGCTCTGCGGCTGCCGCCGCCGCCTTCACCCCTTCCGCCGTGAATACGGTCACGGCCACATTATGCTCCACCGCCGCCGCAATAGCTTCGGGCGGCGTGTAGCCCAGGACCAGGATCGGCGCCTCGACGCCTCCGTCGCGCAGGGCGATCGCCTCGTCGACGAAGGCGACGCCCAGGCGGTCCGCTCCACCCCGCATCGCCGCCATCGCCGTCTGCACCGCGCCATGGCCGTAGCCATCCGCCTTCACGACCGCCATCAACTGACAACGGCCCCCATTCCCGGCCAGAATAGATTTGAACGCACGCGTATTCTCAGCAATCGCCTGCAGCGACACCTCCGCCCAGGTTTGCCGATAGCCGCTGCCGGACCTCACGCCAGACATATCCGTCTTCACCCTACCAGCAGCCGTTCCAACGCCCGGTCAGCCGGCACGTACGGCATCCCGAGATCACGGGCCACCGCTTGATGCGTAACCGCTCCGCCGCAAGTATTAAGCCCCGCCGTCAAAGGCGCGCTCCGCTTCAAAGCCTCGCCGATGCCGTACCCCGCGATCTGCAGCGCATAAGGCAACGTCACATTGGTGAGCGCCAGTGTGGACGTATAGGGCACCGCGCCAGGCATGTTCGCCACGGCATAATGAACGACGCCATGCTTCACGTACGTCGGCTCCTGGTGCGTCGTGACGCGGTCGATCGTCTCGATGACGCCGCCCTGGTCGACCGCCACGTCGATCACGACCGAACCCGGCGCCATCCGCTTGACCATCGCCTCGCTGACGAGCTTCGGCGCCCGTGCGCCCGGGATGAGCACCGCGCCGATGACGAGATCCGCTTCCGCCACGGCCGCTTCGATATGCGCCGGGTTCGACATCAGCGTCTGCACCTGCGTACCGAACAGATCGTCGAGCTCGCGCAGACGAACAGGGCTCACATCGATCATCGTGACGTTCGCACCGAGACCAACAGCGATCTTGGCGGCATTCGTGCCGACGACGCCGCCGCCGATGATTGTCACTTTTCCTTTACGAACGCCTGGGACGCCGCCGAGCAAAATCCCTTTGCCGCCATTCGGCTTCTCCAAGTATTGCGCACCGATCTGCGCCGCCATCCGCCCGGCGACCTCGCTCATCGGAACGAGCAGCGGCAGCGTCCGGTTCACTTCCACCGTCTCATAGGCAATCGCTGTCACCCCGCAGGCAGTCAATGCGTTAGCAAGCCCCGGATCGGCAGCCAGATGGAGATAAGTGAACAGAATCAGCCCTTCGCGAAAAAAACGATACTCCTCCGGCAGCGGCTCCTTGACCTTCATGATCATATCGGCAGCCGTCCATACTTCTTCAGCAGTAGCCGCAACAATCGCCCCTGCCGCCACATACGCCTCGTCGCCGAATCCGCTGCCCGCACCGGCCTGCCGCTCGACGTACACTTGATGTCCTGCTGCTTGCAAAGCCGCCGCTCCGTTAGGGGTAAGCGCCACGCGATTTTCATTGCTCTTCATTTCCCGGGGAATGCCGATTTTCATAGTGTCTGCCAGCTCCTTTATTTGCGCAATCTCATGCTACTATGAATTCAGTATAAGGCTGGCTCCACCGATACGACTTTATGGGAAAAAGAGAAATGTATCAACCGCATTTGTGGAAAAAAACGAAAGCCCCCATCCTGACCGGCGGGAGCTTCTTCATCAATCGATATTGTCGGCGGTCAGCCCCGCCTGGCTGATCGGTAAGCCGGCTTGATACAGATGGCCGACATCGCCGACGCCATAGCAACGCGGCACCGCCCAGCCGTGCGAACGCTCCTCCATGACGATGGTCGTCACCGAGCTTGGCGCGATCCAGAAGCCGGCCCACACCATCGGGAGCGGCAGCTCCAGCAGATGCGATAGCCAAGCGAGCCCGAAGCCGAGGTGGCAAAACATCGCGATCGTATCGGGGTTGCGCTCCACGATTTTATAGCGGCCGCCTTCGCGCTTATAGCCGTTCTCCTCGAAGAAGCGGTCCGAATTCGTCTGGATATCCCGGTATTTCTCATTGATTTGCGGGGTATTGAACGGCGCCTTGTGCTGCCAGTCTTCGCTCGAAGGGTACGGCCGATGCTCGCGCACCCAAGTGCTGTCGGCGTTCCAAGCGACAACGGACTCGCCGGCGGCGTTGTCGATGCGCACACCGTCGAGCTCGGTCGTCCAAGGCAAAATGACCGGCTCCATGCCGACCTTGTCCGCCGTATATTGCATCGTGTGCTTCGCCCGCCCGAGCGGCGAGCTGTAGATCCGGTCAAGCTTCGTCCGGCTCAGCCGTTCGGCAAGCGCTTGGGCTTCCAGGTGGCCGGGAGCGGTAATCGTATGGTTCGGGTAATCCGGTTCGGCGTGGCGGATCATATAAATTTTCATAACAGCCTCCAAGATAAGGTTTCCATTCCCCCTCAGTATAGGGGGCGTCCCAGCGCTAGACAAGCGTTTCCGCCGCCATGCAAAAATTCGCGTGCCTGCCGCCGTCTGCCTGTATAATAGGAGTAACCTACACCATGCTTGAGAGGGGAGAAGATCCCTTGATGAACTTTGGGCTACAAAACAATCAAAATTCCGGCATCGCCCGCTGCGAGGTCGGCTGGAACTGGAATCCCGCGCCGCTCGGCGATTACGACCTCTGGTATGTTGTAGCCGGCCGCGGCGAAATGAGGCTGAA
The DNA here is from genome assembly GCF_004000845.1 of Paenibacillus koleovorans NBRC 103111. GTDB lineage: Bacteria > Bacillota > Bacilli > Paenibacillales > NBRC-103111 > Paenibacillus_AA > Paenibacillus_AA koleovorans. The sequence goes on along the minus strand of NZ_BIMA01000001.1, from coordinate 166,805 downwards.
CGGCCAAGTCCACCCGATCCGTCCAGGCGCGTGCTTTCTCGTGCATCCGGGCGACAAACCTTCCGCCGAGCAGGATCTAGAGCATCGGTTGACCGTTATTTTCATCCATTTCGACGTGTACACGCTGGGGAAAGAGCGAAGCACGATCACACCCGATCTGTTGCCTGAGCGAGTCGCCTACATCGAGGATACGGCGGAGTTCGAGCGGCTGCTGCACCAGGCGCTGGATTGCCGTTACCAGCAGGATGCGTGGTCGGAGCAGGAATTCGACAGCGCGATCAAGCAGGTGCTGATCCGAATGTATCGTTCCAGGCGGCAGTCGTCCGACACAGCGTCGGCTCTGTCGCACAAGCAGCGGCAAGCGGTCTCTCGCATCATGCATCGGATTCAAGAGGAGGGCGGTCGTCGCCTGCCGCATGAGGAACTGGCCGAGCTCGTCGGGCTAACCCCCGCGTATATGAACAAAATTTTCAAGCAATACACCGGCACATCCGTCAAAGAATACATCACCCGGATCCGGCTCCAGCGAGCCAAACATTTGCTTACAGAGACGACGATGAATGTGTCGCAGGTGTCGGACGCGCTTGGGTATGCTTCCATTTTCCTGTTCAGCAAGCAGTTCAAGAAGCAGTTCGGGGAGCCGCCTTCCGCCTTTTCGCTGAAATCGGACCCGCCCCAATCCCATCCCCTGAAGAGGCGCCAATAGCCGTTTGAGTACAAAGGATTGCAAGCTCGCTCTATGTTCACCGACCGCGGCCAGCCTGTAAGCTAGAGCTATGAAATATATTGATTCTAGCGGGGGGATGGGCCATGAGCAAGACGCAAAAGACGTTGTATGCTTACGAAAATGAAGATGAAGTGCAGCTCGCGCAGAACATAGCAACCAACATGTATCGGTATGACCAATTCGAGGAAAAGCCGATCGGACGACTGGAAGATTTGACGGACGCCGATGTGCGAAGGTTCTGGGAGCAAGGCTACTTGGTCGTGGAAGAGGCGTTGTCGCCGGAAGAGGTCGGCACCTCGATCGAGGCGCTGATGGATATTTTGTCCGGAGCCTCGAAGGGCTCGAAGGTGCAGTTCGTCAAGCCGAGAAGCGAGCTGCACACGCTGGAGGAGGTCGAGCTGGCGGCGCGCAAGGTGTACGACTATATCGATCATGAGCCGCGGCTGCACGCGATCGCCTACAAGGAAGGCATCATGGAGGCGATGGCCAAGCTGTTCGGAGAGCCGGCCAAGCTCGCACAGGATCAAGCGATCCTGAAGCCGCCGACCGGAGGCGCCGAGAAGCCTTGGCACCAGGATATGGCGTACGGGCCGCTGGCTTACGACAAGTCGGTCATCGGCCTGTGGATGGCGCTTGACCCGGCGGAGCTGGACAACGGCTGCATGCATGTGATCCCGTACTCCCATCGGGAAGGCGGGGTTCCGCACTATGCCGTGCGAGACTGGCAGCTGTGCGACGTCGCGGTCCAAGTGAATCGAGACGTGGCGGTGCCGCTCAAGCCGGGCGGGATGCTTATTTTCTCCGGGCTGCTGCATCATGGGACGCCGCCGAACTTCTCCCCGAAGCGCCGCCGCGCGCTGCAGATCCATTATGCGCCGCAATCCGCGGTCAAGCTGACGCCTCAGGAATACAAACGAATGTTTACGAACGAAATGACCGGCGCGGAGTGCTGATCGACTCCAATCGGTCTAATATCCTCTTGATAGGAGCTTGGTGTCGAGGAGACGCCGGGCTCCTATTGCCATTCTCCGGACATTCGCTTACAATAAAGCGCAACTTATTCATGGAGGCGATCCGGATGCGGACAACCGTCGAGTACGAATCGGTGCGGCATTTTATGCAGCGCGTGGAAGAACCGTTGGAGCGTGATGAATCGGCGAACAACCTGATTCTGGGTCTGCTATACATGCTTCGGGACAAAGAGCGGCGGGGCGAGTCGGCGGAAGGGAACGTCTTGATGACGGTCGAAGACGATGAGGGAGCCCTCTGTCTGGCGGCGCTGCTCAATCCGATCAATCTCGTTGTAGCTTCCATTTCGGCTCAGGGCGATGGGAGTGCGGCGCTATCGGCGGCTAGTTTGACGACCCATGTGCTGCAATCCGGCTGGAGCTTGCCTGGGATTGTCGGTCCTCTAGAAGCCTCCGAGGCGATTGCCAAGGCTTGGGCGGCGAAGTCGAGACAGATTGCGATTGTGAAAATGAATCAAAAAATATATCGGCTCGATCAAGTGTGCCCTGGCATGGTCGGCCCCGGCGAGCTCGTGTGCGCCGAAGCGGAGCATCAGCAGTTGGTTGCGGACTGGCTGTTCGCTTTCTCGGCGGCGGTCGGCGAGGCGCTGTCCCGGGAGGCTGCCTTGCAGAAAGCGGCGGACGATATTCGCAGCCGCTCGATTTACTTGTGGCGCACGGAAGCCGGCATCGTGAGCATGGCGAAGCGGTCGAGACCGACGCGGAACGGCATCGTCATCGCGATCGTCTATACGCCGCCGGAGCATCGCAAGATGGGTTACGCGTCCTCCTGTGTAGCCTCGCTGAGCCAGCTGCTGCTGGAGCAGGGCTTCCGCTTCTGCAGCCTATACACCGATCTGGCGAATCCGACGTCGAACAAAATATATATGGACATCGGCTATCGGCCGATTCAAGATTCGATCCTTTACCGGTTTCGCGATCGTTGAGCGCCGGTTGATTTTACAAATGGCTGAGGGGGTGCATACGTGGAGAAGAAAGTATTGGTGCTGGGAGGCACGCAGTTTTTCGGCAAAAGGCTTGTAGCAAAGCTGGTGGAGGATGGCGCTGACGTCACGATAGCGACGAGGGGGCGTACCCAGGATCCGTTCGGGGATGCGGTTCGGCGCGTTCAGCTGGATCGGCAGGATCGCAGTAGCGTGGGGAGCGCCCTGAAGACCGGAGAGTGGGACATTCTTTACGACCAAACCTGCTATGCGCCGAAGGAAGCAGCCGATGTGTGGGAGACGGTGAACGGCCGCATCGGACGGTATGTGTTCACGTCGACTATGGCGGTGTACGAGCTGGGCATCGGGAAGACAGAGGCTGACTTCGATCCTGCTCGTTTTGCCTATACGCTAGGAGACAGAGCGGCTTATCGTGGCGGCATGGAAGGGTATCGGCTGGCGAAAAGAGAAGCTGAGGCGTACTTGTTCCAACAGGTGTCGGTGCCGGTTACGGCGGTGCGGTTCCCCTATGTGATCGGTCCTGACGACTATTCGAACCGATTGCGGTTTCTTGTGGAGCGGGTGTGTGCGGGTGCGGAGATTGGTGTGGCGGATGCGGACGCTTTCCTGGCTTTCATTTCCTCGGAGGAGGCTGCCTCTTTCTTGAAATGGGCGGGCGAAGCGGACTGGTCGGGTCCGATCAATGCCGGTTCGTACGGGTTTATTACGCACCGGGTGCTGTTGGAGAGGATCCGAGCGATCGCAGGCGTCGGGACAGGCGCGCGGTTCGTGCGGGAGGCGGAGCCGTCGAGTACATCGCCGTACACGCTGCCAGGCTCCTGGACGCTTGAAGTTTCCCGGGCGTCGGGACTGGGCTTCACCTTCGAGCAGCTCGACGACTACTTGCCCGGATTGCTGCGGATGTATGTGGATCAACTGGGGAATGGCGGAGGTGATCGCGATTGAGCAGGAAGGTGACAGTTCATCATTACGACGCTTTCTCGCGAACGCCGAACAAGGGGAATCCCGCCGGCCTTGTGCTGGATGGGGAGGCGTTCACCGAAGCGGAAATGCTCGACATCGCTGCACAAGTCGGCTTCAATGAGACCTCGTTCCTTGTGCGCTCAGAGGTGGCCGATTGGCGGATTCGGTATTTCACGCCGGGGCATGAAATGAATTTATGCGGTCACGCGACGATGGCTACGATCTACGCGCTGAAGACGCGCGGCCTAATTGGCGATCGGGAGGAGTTGACGATCGAGACCAAGGCCGGCGTGCTGCCGATCCGGCTCGAGCAGGGGGCCGGCGAGGACGACTGGTGGATTACGATGAAGCAGGCGCCGCCGCAATTCGTGCCGTTCGGCGGCTCGCCAGCCGAGCTGGCAGGGGCGATCGGCCTGGAGGAGGCCGATCTGGATAAGGCGCTCCCGATTGTGTACGGCAGCACCGGTATCTGGACTTTGCTGGTGCCGGTCCGCACGCTGGAGGCGTTCCGCAGGATGAAGCCGGGTAATGCGCGGTTCCCCGGGCTACTGACCGAGATGCCGCGAGCTTCGCTGCATCCGTTCTGCTTGGAGACGTATGATCCCTCTGCGCAGATGCATGCCCGCCATTTCTCCTCACCCTACTCGGGGACGGTGGAAGATCCGGTCACTGGGACCGCTTCCGGCGTGATGGGCGCTTATTATGCGACTTATTTGGGGGCGGTGACCGGCGCTGACGAAGGCGGACTGCAGCTGCTGATCGAGCAAGGCCAGGAAATCGGTCGCGACGGTCGTGTTCAAGCGTTGGTCGCTCGCGACGCGGAGGGGCGGATGGATGTGCGAATCCGGGGGCAGGCGGTTTACGTCGGGGATCTCGAAATTTCGCTGAAGACAGGCCAAGATAAAGTGGACTGAGAGCTAAGCAGTAACTACGGGATCATCTTATTCGCAACAAAACCGCTCCAAGCGGAGCGGTTTCGGGGATATAGCGATATGGGAAATGCTATCGGGGAGCAACCGGCGCGTTTTGGCCGATGGCCCGGGGGCCTGATATGTGGCGAGAACGCAACGCGTTAGGCTGACCGACCGACTACACCTTCTGAATCCGGGAAGGGTTGTTGATTTTGTAAGGGACAGGGTGTTTGGTCAGCTTCTTGGCCACGATCTTGCACTCGAATGTGAGCGAGTCGCCGACTTCCAGCTCCAGCTTCTTGAGCGTAGCGCTGTAGCTGGACCAAGCCATGCCGAGCTCGAGCTCCGGCTCTACGATCGCGACCGCGTCGTAGATGATCACCTCGTCGTCTTCGTCGGCGAAGTGATTCGGAACTGTTGTAAACTCCTTCACGACCGCCGTCATCTTGACCTTCTCCTCCGGGAGCTGGACTTTGCCGGATGCCTTCGGCTTCTTGCCGGCCGCCGGCTCCTTGGCTGGAGCAGCGCTTGAAGCTGCCGTCGCCGCCGCTGCAGGTTTCCCTGGCGCCGGAGCTGCCTCGGGTGCCGCTGCCGAAGCTTCCTCCACCGGTGCAGGCGCCGCCACGTTGACCGCTGCCGGAGCTTCCTCCACGGGCGCCCCCGGCGCCGCGTTGACCGCTGCAGCTTCCGACTCGGCTCCTCCGCCGTTGACCGCTGCACCGGAATTATCGGCCGCAATCCCGATCACCGCGCGCTGGCCATACGTGGACGCTTGCATCTCCTTGAGGAAAGCGGGGTGGATGCAGTGCTTGTCCCCATTGTCGAAGGAGACGACGGCGGTATAAGCGTCTACATAACCCACAATGCTGCAATTCAGCTGTTTTCCGTTGCCTTTGTAGAGGAATATTTTGGTCTTGGCGGCCTTGTCGGACAGCAAGCCCCAGCTCTTGCACTGGTCCAACTGATCGGTCTCATCCTCGAAGGCTGTGTATGTATTAGGTTCAATAATGAACGAATAGGACATGTCGCATCTCCACCTTTCTATCGTACCCCTCTATTTTACCACAAAAGGGCGCCGATTCCCTAGAGCCCGGAATTTCGCTCTAGCCGGCTTGCGATTGGTCGGGGCTGCGAATCGCTTCCTGCAACACACGGAACAGCTCCCCAGGCTCGAAAGGTTTGGTGACATAGCCGTTCATGCCGATCGAGAATACCTGCTCCTGGATGCCGTTCATCACTTCCGCTGTGATGGCGATGATCGGCGTTTGGTTCAGATGCGCCATCCGCCGCATTCGCTCCGTCGCCTCGTAACCGTCCATCACGGGCATCTGCAAATCCATCAAAATCGCATCATAGGTGCGATCGGCAACCCGGCTGACCGCTTCCTGTCCGTTCTCCGCCACATCCACGCGAGCTTCCATTCTCTCCAGAATCGTCATCGCCACTAGCTGATTGATCGCGTTGTCCTCAACGAGCAGGATGGAGGCCCCGTTTAGCGAAGCATGAGCTCGCGCTGTCGGTGTCGGTATCACGCTAGCATTGGCATTAGCATCAGCTTTAGCGTTAGCTTCGGTATTTGCATCTACGCCCGTATTGTCTCCTGGATCTTCCTGGGCCGCCGCTGCCGCAACTTCCAGCCACCCGCCGGCCAACGGCTCCAACTCCTTATACCGCTCCGTATCCTCAGCTACATCCGCGACCCCGAGCTTCACCGTGAAGGCAAAGCAGCTGCCCCGCCCCTGCTCGCTCTGCACCTGAATCGTTCCACCCATCAGCTCGACCAAATTTTTGGAGATGGCCAGTCCTAGCCCAGTACCTCCATATTTCCGCGTCGTCGACATATCGGCTTGCATGAACTCTTCGAATAAATGCTGCTGCTGCTGCTCGGACATGCCGATCCCCGTATCGCGGACTTCGAAGCGTAGAGTGATGCCGTCCAATTGCCGCTCCTCCAATAAGACGGTCACAGTGATGCTGCCGATGGACGTGAATTTGATCGCGTTCTGCGTCAGATTGAGCAGCACCTGCGTCAGCCGGAACGGGTCTCCAACCATCACCCGGGGCACATCCTGCGCCAGCTCGAGCTGGAGGCGAAGCCCCTTAAGCTTTATTTTGTCCTCTACCATATGCTGCAGATCGTGGATCAAGGCTCGAGGCTCGAAGCCGATACGCTCCAGCTCGATGCGGTGCGCCTCCGCTTTGGAGAAGTCCAGTACCGAATTGATCAAGGTCAGCAGGTTTTGCGCGGACAGGAGCGATTTGCTCAGATAGTCTTGCTGCTGGCCGCTCAACGGGGTTTGCTGGAGTAAATAATTCAAGCCGATGATCGCGTTGATCGGGGTTCGGATCTCGTGGCTCATGCGGGCCAGGAACTGGCTCTTCGCCCGGTTGGAGGCGTCTGCTGCCTCGCGGCGCTTCAGCTCCGTCTGATCGTGAATCGTGCCGGTCACTCCGATCGTGCGCCGATTATCGCTGATAATCGGTGCCAGCGATGCCGTGTAGGTGGACAGATGCGGCTGTCCCGGCAGCTTCAGCGTCAGCTCGAACTGCTGCATCGTCTGCAGACGAACCGTCCGCGTAAAATGGTCTTCCCATGCCGTCGCCTCCTCGAATGGCACCCAGTCCAGCAGCGCGCTGCCCAGCAGCGAGTCCGGCGTTTCCCCCGTGAACCGACAAAACTTCTGATTTACCGACGTGAGCCGACCATCAATCGCAAAGCTTAGAATAAAATCTTGCGAATTCTCGACCAGCAGGCGGTATCGCTCCTCGCTAACCTGCAAGGTCCGCTCCGCATGGCGGCGCTCCGAAATATCGACGGCGTTGCCGATGACGGCGTCCACTGCCCCCTGGCGGAAAATCGGCTGAAGCGTCAGGAGCAGGTTGAAGCCTCGGAAGTCGGTCTCATAGGTGACTCGTTCGCCGGACCAGGCGCGTTCGTATTGTTTGTTCAGGTGCTCGGCGAAGCTGACATCGAAGCCGGAAACGTCCTCAACCGATCGCCCGATCAAGTCGTTCGGCTCGAGCTTCAGCTGTCCGAGCAGCTCGCCCTCGGCCAGGACGTAAGTGAAACGATCTTTTATACGCACAAACTTGAACATAAACCCCGGCTGCGTGCGCAGCATATCAAGCATCTCCTGTTCGAGCTGCTGGATGCGGAGCTTGTCGTCGAGCGCGACCATCAGGTACCGGAGGAACAAGGCGATCAGCATGGCGAAAACGAATTGGTAGACGATATATTGCCAGACGGCGTGGAAGGAGATGGACCCGATCAACCAGATGCCAATGTAGAAGTACAAGAGCAAGAATAAGGAGCCGCCGATCCATTTGGTTCTGTAAGTGGGCAGCTTGACGAACAAATAGCCGGTTCCGAGCGTCGCCGTAATCCCGATTGCAATCTGGATCCAGCTCTGGGTCCAGCCCTCGACGAGCAGACGCCCGAGTTGAATAACCCCATACGTGACGATGGCCGAGATCGGTCCGCCTAGGAACGAAGCTAACAAGTAGGCGATGCCTCTGAAATTAAGCATGGTGCGCGCGTCGACCGTCACGCTGAAGAACAGCAAGATGACGCCCAACCCGCCATGAAGGGCTCCGACATACAGCTTGTACAGCCATTGCGACCGGACAACCGCGTCTTTGCGCAGCAAATAGGGCTCCACCAGGAAGGCGAAGACACTAATGATAGCAAAATTCAGGATCCATTCCCTTAGCACAAAGCTCCCCCCTAATGTGAAATTTGCATAGGAACAAAGACCTTTCCGTTTGTCGAAACTATAGGGCTTCTATCTTATATATTACATGGCAATGTCAGGTTTGGCTATGGAGCTAAGTCGAAAAATTAATATATTTGTTAATTGAGGGAGCTATTCCTTATAACGATACTTTCCGGGGAGAGCGGCATTCGATGTGCTATAGTGGGGGTACTGCAGGAGAGACGGGGATTGGCGATGCAAGCGTGGCCGGCGATTCGGCAGGGTTTGACGACGGAGTAGACGAATGCTTGAGTCAGTGTTGGGAAAGTAGGTGGAGTGATAATGAAGCGACACGAAGCACAGGTGGACATCGCAACGATGCCTCAGGAGCTGCAGCCATGGATTCGGGACTCCGTTTTTCAGGATAGCAGTTGCTCCGAGCAGGCACGAACATATCTCGTACAAGGTAGCGAACGGAAAGCCTTTTTGAAAATCAGTGCCCGAGGATCGCTGGAAAAAGAATATGTGATGATGGGCTTTCTACATGGGCACGGGATGGCACCGGAGGCTGTCGCGTACGTCCAGGACGACCAATTCGACTATTTCCTATCGGAAGCGGCAGAAGGAGAAGACGGCGTGTCCGGCGGCCATCGGGACGATCCTGACCGGCTGGCGGAAGCGTTCGGCCGGCATCTGCGGATGCTGCACGAGCTGCCGGTTACCGGGTGTCCGTATCCCGAGCGGATGGCGGAGATGGTGCGCGAGGCGGGGGATAAACATCCGGAGGGGCTCCAGGAGGCGGACAACCGACTACTGGCGTTGCTGGAACAGCCCTCGCCGCGCGATTCCTTTGTCATTATCCATGGCGACTACTGTTTGCCCAACATCATCATGGAGGACTATCAGTTTCGAGCGTTTTTCGATTTGGACTACGGCGGCATCGGAGATCGGCATTGGGACTTGTACTGGGGACTGTGGACGCTCGGCTACAACTTGAAAACCGACCGCTACGGCGATCGGTTCCTGGATGCTTACGGTCGGGCGGAGTTTGATCCGAGACGGCTTGAGGCTTGTTCGCGATTGGCGCAACTGCTCGGTTAGTAGCCATACGTCCCGTTGCTCATCCCATAAAAGCCTGCGGATATCGCAGCTCGCCTCGAATCGGCTGTGTGCTCCCTTCAGACTGCAATTCGTACACCATAAACACATTCTCCGGCACCGGAAACTGCTTGAGCTCGAAGCCGAGAGGCTTGGCCGGCCGGAACCCGAACCTCGGATAATACGACGGATGGCCGATCAGGAATATGTGGGAATAGCCGAGTGCCCGGCTTTTCTCGAACCCTGCCTGAATCAGCTTGCCGCCGACTCCTTGCTGCTGATAGTCCGGATGAACGCCGATCGGAGCGAGCACCAGCACTTCGGCGCGGTTGTCCGTCACCGGCTCGATCACTTCCGCTTTACTGATCAGCACATGCCCGACCACTTTCCCGTCCAGCTCCGCTACGAGCGATAGCTCGGGGATAAATCCCGAGGAATGGCGGATCCGCTCCGCTAACCTGGACTCGTTCTCCCGCTTGCCGAACGCCTCATAATGAAGCCGAAATACTTCGGCAAGCTCTTCTTTCGTCTCCGTCCTAATGTGCACCGGTATCCCTGCTTTCCACTTCAAAATTTATTTTTATCATACCATCCCTTCCCTACATTTCCATGGTAGAATATGGACTGCAACCGAATAGGAATGTAGTAGACAAGTTGATGGAGGGGTTTGAATGGGGACTTGGACTAGGCAAGAGCTGAAGTACCGGGCGAAGCAAAGCTTAAGAACGTCGTATTGGAAAGGATTTCTGGTGAGCCTGCTGCTGGCGTTCATAACCGGCGGACTTCCGAGCTGCTCGTCCCAAGTGAGCGGCGGAAGTAGAGGAAGCTCGATTCGGACGGAAATCGGGGGGATGGATGACGGAATATGGGGAATGATCCTCCTCATAGGCATCGTGGTCGCCATCGTAGTCGGGCTGTTTATGCTGGCGTTTCATATTTTCGTAACGTCTCCGTTCACGGTTGGCGTGCGCAAATATTTCATCCGATCGGCCGAAGGCGATGCCAACATGAACGAGCTCGGATTCGGATTCGGCAAAGGGCGCTATATGGCCGCCGTCGTCTCCATGTTATGGGCGAAGCTGCTCAATTTCCTCTGGTTTTTGCTGTTGGTGATTCCGGGTATCGTGAAAGCCTATGCGTACAGCATGGTGCCTTATTTGTTGGCGGACAATCCGACGATCGGGCGGAAACGTGCGGTTGAGCTGAGCAATCGGATGACGCGGGGCCACAAGCTGCGTATTTTCGTATTGGATTTGTCGTTTATCGGCTGGTATTTGCTCGGTACTTTAGCTTGTGTCGTAGGCGTGCTGTTCGTGATGCCGTATTACAACGCCGTCAAGGCGGAGCTGTATTTGGCCATTCGCCGCGAGGCGCTGGAAGAGGGTCTTTGCTCGCCGGAGGAATTGAATTTGGTGAACGTTTAGGCGATTTGCCCAAGCCGATTAAGGACCAGAGCGCCTTTCTTTCATGTAGAAGGAAGGCGTAGCTCCCATCAGCCGCTTGAAGGTGCGCTGGAAATACGACACATCCTTGTAGCCTAGCCATTCGGCGATTTCGGCCACCGTGAGCAAGGAGTCGCGCAACAAATACACCGCCCGTTTCATCCGAACGGCATGGACGAATTCGCTGATCGTCTGCCCTGTTGCTTGGCGGAAAATCGCGGCGGCATAGTTCGGGCTTCGCGAAATCCAGTCCCCCAGCTCGTCCTTCGTAATTTTTTCCCGATACCGCTCCTGAATGTAGCTCTTCATCCGCTCTGCATGCCGATACACCTCGGACTCCACCCGTTGCTCGTCCAGCTCCCGATTCCACAGCGCCAGCAGCTCCAGCACGATCGATGCCGCCCGCACATCCGCATACCGCTCCCGCTCCTCCCACTCCGTATATCCCCGCCGCACGCGATCCAGCATATATTCGTACAAACCCGACTTGCTCTTCAGCCAAAACCGACGCAGCACAAGTGGGAGCCCCAGCCGCTCCGGGTCGGACACCTCGAACGCCAGCACATACTTCTCGTGCATAATGGTCGGGATGCTTTTGCCATAAAAGCCGGCCGTCGGTGGAAGAAGCAGCAAATCGCCTTTTTCCAAAATGACTTTCTCCTGATCAATCCAATAGACGCATTTGCCGTAGCTTACCAGTACAAGCGCATACCGTCCGCCGCCCGCACCCGCACTTGTTCCTAAGCTCACACCCGCCTCGACGGCATGCCTGTGCGACTCTTCAAACCACTCCATCCCCTGGTCATTGCGAAACTCCGTGAGCCGCAGCATAACGATTCCTCTTCTCTGACGGTTAGCATACTATAATGCACTAACCATACTATAGTTCATTTTCGCGCAAACCGATCCGCATTACAATAGAACCATTCATTTTACAACGGAAAGAGGACGGACAAGCATGAAGCTGCGCAAAACGAAAATGGTATGTACGATGGGACCGGCTTGCGATCAAGTGGAGACACTGAAGGAGATGATCGCTTGCGGCATGAATGTAGCCCGGATCAATATGGCGCACGGAGAGCTGGAGGATCACGAGGGACGGATGAATCGCGTGCGTCAGGCGGCTAAGGAGAGCGGAGTTGTGGTGCCGATCTTGATGGATATCAAGGGGCCGGAAATCCGCATCGGCAAACTGAAGGAAGCATCGTATTCGCTGAAAACCGGGGACGCGCTGACGCTGACGACCGACGAGGTGCTGGGCGATGCCGAGCGACTGCCGGTGAACTATAACGAGCTGCCGAAGGTGATCCGACCGGGCAACCGGATTCTGATCGACGACGGACTAATCGAGCTGCATGTGGAAAACGTCGAGGAGACGGAGGTGCACTGCCGCATCCTGAACGGAGGGACGATCAAACCGCGCAAGGGCGTCAACCTGCCGGGCGTAAAAACGACGCTGCCTGGTGTGACAGAGCGAGACATTCGCCATATCGCTTTCGGCGTGGAGCAGCGTGTCGACATGATCGCCATGTCCTTCGTGCGGAGCGCGAACGATGTGCTGCAGGTGCGGCATCTGCTGGAGGAGCATGGCGCGGGGCATGTGCAGATTATTTCCAAGATCGAGAATATGGAAGGGGTCGAAAATCTGGATGCCATCCTCGAGGCGTCCGACGGCATTATGGTAGCGCGCGGGGATTTGGGCGTCGAGATTCCGGTGGAGGACGTGCCGCTCATTCAGAAGCGGATGATCGAGCGGTGCAACGTGGCCGGCAAGCCGGTTATCGTCGCCACGCACATGCTCGACTCGATGCAAGTGAACCCTCGTCCGACGCGGGCGGAAGCGAGCGATGTGGCGAACTCCGTCCTCGAGGGGACGGATGCGATCATGCTGTCCGGCGAGACGGCTGCCGGTCGTTATCCGGTCGAGTCGGTGCGCACGATGGCGACGATCGCGATGAAGGCGGAGTCGATGCTCGCTTCGGAGAGCGGCGGCGGTGGCGTAGCGGGACGGCGGACGACGGCGTCGGCCGGAGGCGATTCAGTGACCGATGTGATCAGCCGCTCGGCCGTCGATGCGTCGCGCACGCTGCTTGCGAAGGCGATCCTGACGCCGACGGAGACCGGCTTCACGGCGCGTATGGTGTCCAAACATCGGCCGGACGCGCCGATCGTCGCCATCACGGCGGACGAGAACGTGCTGAGCCGTCTGGCTCTGGTGTGGGGCGTGTATCCCGTGCTCGGCACGGTGCGCGAATCGATGGACGCGATGTTCCGCACGGTGCTGGACCAAAGCGTGAAGACCGGCCTTGTTGAGAAGGGCGATTATGTGGTCATTACCGCGGGTGTGCCGATCGGCCGGACCGGGGCGACGAATTTGATCCAGGTGCAGCAGGTGTAAGGGACGCGGTTTGATCCAACGATGCGGAGTGACTAGGAGCGTATGAAGCTGCGGAAGGCAGCGATCGCTTGCAGGTAGCTGAGGCTGGCTGTGGTTGTGTAGGTAGCTTTGTTGTGGCTGGCTGCGGTTGGCTACAACTGGCTACTGTTAGCGGAGGGGCGAGATCGACCGCTTACGGCTTTCGCTTCATCTCTGCGGAGGCGTGCGTCCCATAGCGCTTCCGGCTCTGGCAGCAGGACGACGCTTTCCTGCCCGTTCGGATCGGTACGGGCGAGCAGGGCGGCGCATGGTTCGGAGGCGCTGGGGTTGTAAGGGAGGTGCGGCATGCCCGCCGGGATATACAGAAAGCCGCCTTCCTCTGCTTCCGTGTGCTGATCCAGATGGTCGCCATACCACATGCCCGCTCGGCCTTCCATGATGTAGAGGGCGGTCTCGTGATGCTCGTGCAGATATGCTTTTGCTCGAATAAGTGGCGGTAAGGTCAATAGATGCATACAAATTCCTTCCGACCCGACGGTCTCCGCCGAGATCGCCTCTGCATAATCGAACCCTTGCCTGCCGGCATATGTGCGGGAGGAACGCTGCGAGCGGCAAGTCCGTTGCTTCTGACTCATGGTCAAGACTCCTTCCAAGGGATGCTCCATCCCCACATACATATGTTTCCTGTAGAGCGATAAAGAACCATTCGGTATGAAGGCGGTTTCCGAGGTGTGCTTTTCCCTTTTTGCGATCGCTCCGTTATAATGGATTCGTTCTTAATTTTGTTGACGGAAGATGAGGTCGGTGGATTCGATGTTTTCCATTACGGAGTATACGGTTGAGCGCGTGAAGGACCCGTTCGGGATTTTGGCCGGCAGCCGCTATGAGTTTATTCTAGAGCTAGAGGTGGATGAGGAAGACGAGCTTTACTCGGAAAATGGGTTGAATCTGCGTGTCGTGTATCGCGTGGAGGAGGCGCGGCAGGGTGTGGCGAAATACGAGTTTTTGGATAGAAGCACGAACCATTACATCGATTTCGAGCTGGAAGAGGACGAGGCGGCGCTGGTCGAGTCGTTCTGCCGGGAGCATTACATAGAAGGGGACGAGTAGAGCGGAGGCTCTTCACGTCCCTTTTTGCTTCTGAGAGGTGGGGCGGTGTCGGCGTGCAAACGGCAAATAGAGAAGTCCGAACACCACGATGGCGACCGCTTCCATGGAGAGCAAATACCACGGATAGGGCCCGAGAAGATCAAGCAGCGACGCGGTCTCCGGTTTGCGGGCGACGAACATGTAGTTTCCGCCGGTCCAATGGTTGACGCTCCAGACGATAACGAGCATCACGTTCAGGAACAGCATCGTAATCCCGATCGACTTGAGCGTTGGACGGAACCCTTCCACCCAGACCATGTACAAGACGGCGGCGATGATGGCGATATGGGCGATGAAAAACTCCAAGAACAAATAGTGGGGAAACGCATAATACAGGACGGGGGTCAGGAGCGCTTGCATGGCGCCGCCAATCCCGGTGAAGTACACAATTTGGAAGACCAGCCGATTTCGAAAGAGCAGCATGAAAATGCACAACAGCAGAGAAATGCTGCATAGCTCCAGCGGGAGTGTCGATTTCAGGCTGAATACGTCCTCGGTCACGAACCAGATGTTCAGGGTGATTTCACAGATCGCTAAGATAGCCGCCAGGATGTAACGGCCCAGAGCCGCTCGACGGCCTTCCTTCAACCAGAACCGGAGCCGGTACATGGCGAACAGCAGCAACACCGTCAAGACCAGCACTATATAGTGGGAGACGGAAAAAGCGGTAAATAGGGCCGGACTGCTCGCATCCCAAAATCGTCCCATTGAATCCCCCCCCCCAACCTTTGTCTTTCCAACAGTTTACCTCAAATGGTTGTTTGGTAGAAGTGGGTGGCGGCGTTCATTCGTTTACACAACCTTTAAGCGAGCTTAAAAGGCGCTACATATCGCCAAGTTATACTGGAGTCGACTTGTTAAGTGTGAGAGGAGACGACGAGGATGGCGATGACTTATTTTAATAAGACGCATCAGGGGAAACGTCTGTCGGTCGAACCGACGATTCACGAGACGGCCTCGCTGCACAAGAGCTATGTCGGCGAATGGACGGCGATCGGGGCCGGGAGCCGGCTGAACGAAGTGGAGTTCGGCGACTACAGCTATTGCGTCGACCAAGTGCAGATTAATTACGCGGAGATTGGCAAATTTTGCTCGATTGCGTCCCATGTGTGCATCAACCCGGGCAACCATCCGATGTGGCGCGTGACCCAGCATCATTCGACTTACCGCCGGGTGTCATATGGGTTCGCCGAGGCGGATGACGCTGAGTTTTTCGACTGGCGGCGGTCGCACAAGGTTATGATCGGGCACGATGTGTGGATCGGCCACGGCGTGACGGTTATGCCGGGAGTGACGATCGGGACCGGCGCGGTGGTCGGGTCGGGGGCGGTCGTGACCAAGGATGTCGCGCCTTACACGATTGTGGCCGGTGTGCCGGCAAAGCGGATACGGGAGCGGTTCGATCCGGAGACGGCGCGCTGTTTGCTGGACGTCGCCTGGTGGGACTGGTCGCGGGAGGAGCTGGAAGCCAGGTTCGAGCAGTTGAACGATGTGGAGGCGTTTTTGGCGCGGTACGGGAAGGGCTGAGTACCTAAGTACTCCATCTGTTTACCTTATTTCGCATCTTCCGTCTTCTAAGGGCAAGCTGAGTACTCAAGTAAACAAAACGCGAAGCCGGCTTCGCGTTTTGTTTACTTTGGTACTCAGATGCTCCAGATGGAGTCCACTTTGCGAAATTTGCTTCCTTATCTGTTTACTTTGGTACTCAGATATTCGCTGCAGGTCCTTGGCATGAAATCGAATCTATTTCCGGGAGAGGAGCATTTTTTGGCGTAGAGCAGGAGGGTGTGGCCTAACTCCATGAACCTAAGTTCACTTCTTATGAACCGAATTTCGTTAGCAGGCGCTGATCTCGCTCAACTATGAACCTAAGTCCATAGTCCGCGAAGCCAGCTTCCCGAACAGTGAACTTAGGTTCATATCGTAGAGGACGGAAGAGGGTGGAGCGGTTGGCGGCGGGTTAGGTGGGGTAGGTGAGGGAAATTTGGTCTACTTGGTGGAGAAAGCAGGCGCTGGCGGGCGAAGTAGGGGAATATTTGTTCCATTTGGTGGGTAGAGCGGTTGGCAGCGGACTAAGTAGGGATATATTTGGTCTACTTGAGTAACAACTTCCCGTCCGAGCGCCGATCTCAGCACAATGAGTCCGTTTCGAGTAACAACTCTCCACCAACCCCCACCAGCACGAGCGACGATTTGTAGCAGAACGAGTCTTTTCCAACCCCCATGCCCTCGCACTTCCGCACCTCCTACACCCCCGCCAGTACTGTAATCGCCTCTATCTACCGCCTCTCGCAATCTAGAACATTTCCAATTATATTTACACGATTTCTATATAAGGATAACACTGCGCTGATGTCGACAAGTTACGGTTGTGGCAAGGACGAAACGAGGAACGGAGGTGAACCCAAACATGATACGGGAGTCCACATCGAGGCGCGCCACTCCCCGTTATCTGGAAATCGCCGATATCATTCAATCCGAAATCGAAGAAGGCATGTACCGCCTGGACGACCGGCTGCCGTCAGAAGCCCAGCTTTGCGGCCGATTCCGGGAAAACCGCTACACGATCCGCCAAGCGCTGAACATTTTGCTGCACACCGGCGTCATCCGTTCCAACCAAGGCAAAGGTCATTTTGTATGCGAGAAACCGCTTGACATTCAATATACAATCACGCCCAGCACCCGCTACTCGAACGTCATCGCCCACCTCGGCTGCACCCCGCTGGCGAAGCTGCTCCGCCAAGAGCAGCTGCCCGCTCCGGAAACGGTAGCCAAGGCGCTCCAACTCAGCACGGACGAGGAAGTGTACCGGCTCGAAATTCTTCGCTTCGCCGACAGCGTGCCGCTTACTTGGAACGTCACTTGGCTGCCCGTCAAGCGTTTCCCCGGCTTGCTGCAGCATACGGCGGCGCTCGGCTCGCTCTACGCGATGCTTGAGCAAATGTACGGCGTCAAGCTCCACCGCATCTGGTCGACGTTCCAAGCCACGTACCCCACGGCGATGGAAGCGAGCCACCTGCACATTTCCGCCAACACGAACCTGCTGCATATCGAAAGCTTAATGCGCGACGACGACCATCAACTGGTCGAGTACACATCGGCCAAATACCGCGGCGACTTGTGCCGGGTATCGATCCAATTTGAACCGAATCATATCTAACCGTTCCTGGAGGGAATCGAACATGTTCGTGAAACGTTTATTGGAATCCTTGAAGCGCAAGCAGAGACTGCCCCTCATCCTAGCCGCTTTGCTCATCCTCATCGCGGCGGCGGCATGCGGCGAGAAATCCAACCAAGACGGCCAGCAAGTAAACGGCGCTCAACCGACTGCAAAGGCCACGAAGTCCGAAATGCCGGACGTGCTCCGCATCGGTGTCCTGCCCGGTGAGGAGGAAGGAAAACTGTCCCGCGGCAACAAGAAATTCGTGCAAGACCTCGGCGCCGCCCTCGGCATCAAGACCGAGCTGTTCGTAGGCGATGACTACACCGCTGTTATTGAAGCGATGCGCACGAAGAAGATCGACATCGCATCGTTCGGTCCTTTTGCTTACATCATTGCCTCCGAGCGCAGCGGCGCAGTTCCGTTCGCCGTCAAGGCTACGAGCAAGGAAGCCGCCTTCTACCATAGCATGATTGTCGTCCCGACCGACTCCAAGGCGCAGACGATGGCCGATCTGAAGGGCAAAACATTCCTGTTCGCCGACCCGGCTTCCACATCCGGCCACTTGTTCCCGCGCGCCATGTTCATCAACAAGCTAGGTGTGAAGAATGAAGCGATCGAATCGTTTTTCTCCAACGTCTCGTTCTCCGGCGGCCACGACAAGTCGATTCTGGCCATCGCTAACAAAGCGGCGGACGGAGCGGGCGTGTGCGACACATGCATCAAGAAGGTCGTCGACGCCGGTCTCGTGAAAGCATCCGATTATCGTATCTTAGCTACATCCGACCCGATTCCTACAAGCCCATACGCGTACCGCAAAGACTTGCCGGCCGAACTGGTGGAGAAGGTCAAGGCGTTCATGTTCGAGTACCACAATCACAGCGGAGTCGAGGCCGGATTTTTCGCCAACGGGACGCAGCGCTTTTTCCCGATTGAGGACAAAGACTACCAAATCGTGCGGGATACGGCGAAAGCGCTCAACATGACTCCGGAGCAAATGCTGAAATAAGTAATGAGAGCGGGAGGGCGGCACATGGCGGCATTACTCGAAATTCGCAACTTGAAAAAAGTGTACAGCGACGGCACGACCGCACTAAAAGACGTCAATCTCCAAGTGAACCGCGGCGAATTCGTCGTCATCATCGGCTCGAGCGGCGCGGGCAAGAGCACACTGCTGCGCTGCATCAACCGACTTGTCCAGCCTTCGGACGGCACGGTCCTCTTCAACAGCATGGACGCCACCCGGGCGAACCAGCGGCAAGTGCGGCGGCTGCGTCGTGAGGTCGGGATGATTTTCCAAAGCTTCAACCTGATCGAACGGGTGTCGGTGCTGCGCAACGTGCTGCACGGTCGGCTCGGGTATATGAATGCCGTGACGGGAACGCTCGGTCTGTTTGCCAAAAAGGACATCGAGGAAGCGAAACGGATTCTCCACCGGCTCGGCCTGGACCAGCAAATCTACAAGCGTGCCGACGAGCTAAGCGGCGGACAGCAGCAGCGGGTCGGTATCGCACGGGCGCTGTCGCAGCAGCCCCAGCTAATCCTCGCCGATGAACCGATCGCCAGCCTGGACCCGGTCACATCGGAGACGATCATGAGCCACTTGTACACGATTTGCCGGGAAGATGGCATCACCTGCGTCGTGAACCTGCATCAGGTCGAAGTGGCCAAGAAATACGCTACCCGCATCATCGGCATCCACAAAGGCAGCGTCGCGTTCGACGGGAAGCCGGAGCAATTGACCGAGCAAGCCATTCAGCACATTTATCAGAAATAGAGTGACGAGGAGCTGCGAAAAGCAATGGAAGATCGGTTGAAGGAGCTGCAGCAGCGCAAGAAGCTGCAAGCGTGGACCATAGCCGCCTGCATACTGGCTCTAACTGTATGGTCGGCCGTCGAGACGAACTTCTCCATCGGCGCTCTGTCGGAAGGAGGGAGCGAGATCGTTCGCTTCATCTTGTTCGATTTCCTCCCTCCGGATTTCACAACGATCGGCAATCTCATCGGCCCGGCCCTGGATACGATCTACATCAGCTTCGTGGCGATGGTGGTGGGTGCTTTCCTGTCCATGCTGCTAGCCTTCCTGGCGGCCGGCACGACTTCGCCGCATCGACTGGTGCAGGTCGCCGTTCGGGCGTTCTGCTCCGTCATGCGCAACATCCCGACGCTGATCTGGGCGATCCTGCTCGTCTTCGCCTACGGCCTCGGTACAACGGTTGGCTGTATGGCGCTCATCATCACCTCGATCGGGACGTTAACCCGCGCCTATGCGGAAGTACTGGAGGAGATCGACATGAAGCAGGTGGAGGCGATCCGCGCGACCGGAGCCTCTACGATGCAAGTGCTTGGCCAGGCAGTCATGCCGCAATTTATGCCGGGTTTCATCGGCTGGTCGCTGTACAAGCTGGAGCTGAACATCCGGGCGTCCACGATTATCGGGATGGTCGGCGGCGGCGGACTCGGCTTTGCGATCCAGAAAGGGATCAAGCTGTTCCAATACAAGGAAGTGAGCCTGGCGATCCTGATGGTCATCGTCATCATCTTCGTCACGGAATGGACGACAAGTAAAATTAGGGAGCGAATTCTATGAGCTCGGAATGGACCCAGACCGCGGGCAAGCTGGCGGGACGCGGCGGGCAGCCGATCAGCAGCGGTTTTCCGCCGAAGCCGAGGAAGGACCCGGTGCTCGTCGGAGCGGCCGCGTTCGGCGCGTTGTTTTTCGTCTTCTGCCTCATTCAGCTGAATTTCGATTATTACCGCATTTATCAAGGCACGTTGAAATTTATCGGGTCTTTCGCCAAAATGTTTCCACCAAATTGGTCCGATTGGAAAGGTATTCTGGCCTCGGGGCTCGTCACCCTGCAGGTGGCGCTTGTCGGAACGGTGCTGTCGGTGGCGATCGCCTTCGTGCTTTCGTTTCTGGCCGCACGCAATGTGTCGCCTAGGCTTTCCTGGCTGATCAAGGGCTTCGCCTCGTTCCTGCGCGCGGTGCCGACGCTTGTGTGGGCGCTGGTGTTCATCGTGGCAGTCGGGCTTGGTCCGTTCCCGGGCATTCTGGCCATCGCGGTCCATGCCGTCGGCATGCTTGTGAAGGTGTTCTCGCAATCGATCGAGGAGGTGGAGGAAGGCGCACTCGAGGCGATGCGGGCGACCGGGGCGAGCTGGATTCAGATTATGGCGCAAGGCGTGCTGCCGAACGTGATCACTTCTTTTCTGGCGTGGAGCGTCTTCCGGCTGGAAATTGATATTGGCGAATCCGTCATTCTCGGTGCGGTGGGGGCCGGGGGGATCGGCTGGGAAATATCGAATGCGATGCGCGCGTATGAGTTCGACACGGTCGGGTTCGTGGGCATCCTTATTTTTCTCATGGTGTTCAGCGTCGAGTTTTTCAGCAACCGGTTGAAGTCCAAAATCCGAAGGAGGGCCTGACAACGATGAAGAAATGGCAAATTTCCCGCATTCTGATCGAGGGGGACCGCGCTTTGCTGGAGCGGCTGTGCAGGCAGATTGAAGAGCGCTACGAGGTGGAGGAAGTCAGACCGCCGGAGAAAAGCCTCGTGATGACGAAGGCGAACGATTCCGTGTCGCAAAAGCCTTTTTATCTCGGCGAGGTGCTGGTGACCGAATGCACAATCTCGATCGGCGGCGTGTACGGCTTCGGCGTGCTGATGGGGGAAGAGCCGGAGCGGGCTTATCAGCTGGCCGTCGTGGACGGGGCTTTTCAGGCGAAGCTGCCGGAATCGGAAGCTTGGTATGCGGAGCTGCTGGCGGAAGAGCAGCGCATTGCCGCCGTTCATCGCCGCGTCTATACGCAGTCGCTGAACACGAAGGTGAACTTCGACACGATGGAGGAATACAATGCCAAACGTTAAAGAGCTGCCGACATTCGATCGGGTTCATGATACGCAGTTTATTTACCGCCAGCTGCTGGAGGCGATGTCCCGTCCCGGGGAGATCAGCAGCCTGGAGAAGGCGTCGTCGAAGCTGCCGGCCGACTCGCCGCTGCCTGCCATGATCGCGTGTCTGGCGTGGACTTTGCTCGACGGGGAAGTGGGCTTCGCGGTTGAGCTGAAGCTGGGGCCGGGCAAGGCGGAGCTGGAGGAGCACATTCGCCGCCAAATGTTCAGCCGGATCCAATCCGTCTCGCAGGCCGAGTACCTCTTCGTCAGCGGGAGCGAAAGCGAGGAACGGATCCGCCAGCTGATGGGCGCTGTAAAGCGGGGGTCGCTCATTCGACCGGAGGACGGCGCCACGCTGTTCGTGCTGGTGGAGGAACTGGCGTCGGCGGGGGGAGAGGAAGTAGAAACGGAAGCAGAGGCAGAGGCAGGAGCAGAGGCAGGAGCATCGTCCGGCAGCGGCTGCTGCGAGTCAGACTGCGATCGCGGCAGCGGCCTGGACTGCTGGATGATCAGTGGCCCCGGAGTGTTCGACGAGCGCTGCCTGTGCGTGAAGGGGCTGTCGGCTGTATGGCTCGAGGAGCGTGCCCGCGTCAATGCGGAATATCCGATGGGCGTCGATATGGTGCTGTTCACGACGGATGGGAAAGTGGTCGCCTTGCCCAGAACGTCGGTTGTGAAAGGAGTGTGTGGCTGACATGGCATACGTTGCCGTTACGGGCGGACAGGAAGCGATCGCGGAAGCGAATCGACTGAATCACCTGTACCGCTTGCAAGGCTCAGAACATAGCATCGACATTAGCCTGATTGAGAAGCAACTGCGGTTTCTGATCGACCGCGTCATGGGCGAAGGCGGCTTGTACGCGCCGGAGTATGCGGCGATCGCCTTGAAGCAGGCCGAAGGCGATCCCGCTGAGGCCGCCTTTCTGCTGCGGGCTTACCGCTCGACGCTGCCGCGCAATCATTATTCGCTGACGGTCGAGCCGGGCGAAATGCGGGTTATCCGCCGCATCTCGTCGTCGTTCCGCGACGTACCCGGCGGCCAAATTCTCGGCCCGACCTATGACTACACCCACCGCATGCTGAACTTCTCGCTCCGTACCGAAGATGATCGGGATTTGGCGGCGTTCGTAGAGGAATACATGGCGGATCGCAGCGCCGAGCTGCAGTGGGAGCCGCAAAGCTTGACGCTGCGCAAGGTCGCCGATTTGCTGCGTGAGCAAGGGTTGATGGCCGTGAAGTCGGGTTCGGCTGCGGATGAGGAGCCGTTCGACATCACGCGGCAGAAACTCACGAAGCCTTCGACGCGCGCGGCCCGGCTGCAATCGCTCGCCCGCGGCGAGACCGGGGCGATGACGGCGCTGGCGTACAGCAGCATGCGCGGCTACGGCATCGTGCATCCGACGATCGGCGAGCTGCGGGTCGGCTATTCCGCCGTCAGCATTCCATACCCGTACGGCGGATCGGAAGAAGAGCAAGAAAGCGTCTATATCGGCGAAATTATGCTGACCGAAGTCGAAACGATCAATTCGTTCAAGCAGGACACCGCGTCGGGAGAAGTACAATTTTTGCTGGGCTACGGGCTTTGTTTCGGACAAAACGAGCTGAAGGGCATTTCGATGGCGATTCTCGAGCGCAGCCTGGAGACGGCAGGCACGGCGCCTGCGCAAGATGAAGAATTCGTGCTGACGCATATCGATTCCGTCGAGTCGAGCGGCTTTGTGTCCCACCTGAAGCTGCCGCACTACATTACGTTCCAATCCTCGTTGGATCAAATCCGCAAAGTGAAGGGCCGGCAGCAGGAGAACGCCGATCGGAAGACCCAATCGATGTCCAAGGAGGAGGGTGAGCCGCATGCAGCAAGTGGAAAACATGCCGAGCCGGAGAAGCTTCCAATCGGCTGACTATAACTTTGCCTTTCTCGATGAAGGCTCGAAACGCGAAATTCGCCGCAAGTCGCTGAAAGCAGTCGCGATCCCGGGTTACCAAGTCGCCTTCGCTTCCCGCGAGATGCCGATCGGCCGCGGCTGGGGGACGGGCGGCTTGCAGCTTACGCTGTCGCTGCTCGGCCGGGAGGACTGCCTCAAGGTGATCGACCAGGGCAACGACGACAGCGTGAACGCGGTCAGCATCCGCCGGCTCGTGGAGGCGACGAGCGGCATCCCGACGACCGAAGCGACGGCGGAAGCGTCGATCATTCAGTCGCGCCACCGCATCCCCGAGGAGCGGCTGACCCGGCATCAAGTGCTCGTGCTGCAGGTGCCGCAGCCGGAGCCGCTGCGCAAGGTCGAGCGGAGCGAGGAGCTGACCCGAATCCGCCATGCGGAGATGGATTACAGCGCGATGTGGCTGACTTTGTACGAGAGCATTGTGAAGTGGGGCGACATTACGCTTGGCGCGGATTACCCCGTGATGGTGCATGACCGCTACATCATGGCGCCTAGCCCGATCCCGCGTTGGGATACCGAGAAGCTGCATATGAGCGAGCACCTGACGCTTTTCGGAGCAGGACGGGAGAAAAAGGTGTACGCGATTCCTCCGTATACGCGGGTCGTACCGCTGCAATTCGACGATTATCCGTTCGGCGTGGAATCGTTCCACGACGCGGCATGTCGCCGCTGCGGCAGCACGCATACGTTCCTTGACGAAGTGCAGGATGAGGCGTCCGGACAGACGATTTACCAATGCTCGGATACCGCCTATTGCAAGCAGCAGGAAGGGAGGGCGTAAGCGATGGCCATTACAAATCAGACTGCCCCTTTGCTGCGCGGGGTTCCGGCTCCAGCCTCCATATGGCATGAGACGCCTTTGCTCTCGGTCAGAGGACTTAGCAAACGATTCGGCGCCGGCTGCGACCATTGCCGCATGCCTTCCACCGACGAGCGGGAGGCGAGCCGCTGTAAGTATTGCGGCAGCATCTGGGCTTGCCGCAGCCTCAGCTTCGAGCTGCACCCGGGCGAGATTCTCGGCGTCGTCGGCGAGAGCGGCTCCGGCAAGAGCACGCTCGTCAAGTGCCTGTACTTCGACGAGACGACGACTTCCGGCGAAATGACGATTGCTAACTTCGAGAATGGGGAAGCCAATTTGTTCGAGAAGTCGGCCCAACAGAAGCGCTATATCCGCAATCACATCATGGGCATGGTGTACCAGAATCCGTACCTTGGCTTGCGCATGAATTTCTCGAGCAGCGGCAACATCGCCGAGAAGCTGTTCGCCGCCGACCAGTACCATGTCGGCCGTATCCGGGAGCGCGCCTCGCAGCTGCTGCAGCAGGTCGAAATTCCGCTCTCGCGCATGGATGAGCCGCCGAAGAACTTCAGCGGCGGCATGCAGCAGCGCGTGCAAATTTCGAAGGCGCTGGCGAACAATCCGCCGCTTTTGCTGCTCGACGAGGTGACGACCGGTCTCGACTTGTCCGTTCAGGCCAAGGTGCTCGACCTGATCCGCAGCATCCAACGCGAGCTGCAAGTGGCGATGATCGTCGTCTCGCACGATCTGGGCGTCATCCGCATGCTGTCGGACCGGACGATGGTGCTGCGCCAGGGGCTGATCGTGGAGCAAGGGCTGACAGACCAAATTCTGGAGGATCCCCAGCATCCATACACCCAGCTCTTGGTTCACTCCCTGCTGTAGAATCCAACGGAAAGCGGTGAATCGCATGCTACGCGCAATCGGCCTCAGCAAACAATTCGAGCTGTCGCTCTCTCACGAAATGAAAGTCAATCCGTTCACGGATTTATCGTTCCATGTCGACAAAGGCCAATTCATGGGTATCGCCGGACCGAGCGGCATCGGCAAGTCTTCGGTGCTGAAATGCTTGTACCGTACCTACTTGCCGACAGCCGGCGAGGTTTGGTACGACTCGGCGCTGTACGGGCAGATCGATCTCGCGCAAGCGACCGAACGTCAAATCACGCACCTGCGTCTGCATGAAATCAGCTACGTCTCGCAGTTTCTGAAAGTGATTCCCCGCATCTCCGCGCTCGATGTCGTAGCGGAGCGGCTGCTGCCGAAAGGCTTCTCGCTCGAGAACGCCCGGTTTGCGGCGAAGGAGCTGCTCGCCCGGCTGAACATCCCGGAATCGCTTTGGCAGGCGTATCCGGCCACATTCAGCGGCGGGGAGCAGCAGCGGGTGAACTTGGCCCGGGCTTTCGTGGTCCGGCCGCGGCTTATGATTCTCGACGAGCCTACCGCTTCGCTCGACAACGAGACGAAGCAGCGGGTGCTCGCGATTTTGAGAGAAATGAAGCAAGAAGGGACTACGATGATCGGGGTGTTTCACGACTGGGATGTGATGGGCAAAGTGGCCGACCGCATCCTGGACATGAGCGCCCTCGGCAATCCGGTTCTTGTACAGTCCACCCCCTAGGAGGCGTTTACGATGAAAGGGAATGCAACGATTCGCGGCGGGCGCATAGTGACGCCTTCCGGAGTGATCGAGAATGGGACGGTTGTCGTCGAAGAAGGCCGGATTGCGGACATTCGTCCTTATGCAGCGGGATCGATTTCCTCCACGACGATCGACGCAAGCGGCTGCTGGGTGCTGCCCGGCATGCTCGATACGCACAGCGATGCGATCGAGCATGAGATGCAGCCTCGCCCGACGAGCCGGTTCGCTCTTGACTTTTCCTACCGGGAACTGGAGCGGAAGCTGGTCGGCCAAGGCGTCACGACGATCTATCATTCCCTCAGCATGTGGGGAGACAACACCAGCAACGAAGCGCGCAAAAATCACAATGTGCTGGAAACCGTCCGGAGGCTGAACGAACTGCGCCGGCAGGAGCATATGATCCATCATCGCGTTCACGTCCGGGTGGAAATCACGAATGATACCGCTCCTCCCTATGTGGAGGAATTCATTGCGAACGGGCTAGTCGATCAAATTTCGTTTATGGATCATACCCCGGGGCAAGGCCAGTATCGGAACACCGACGTGCAGAAAAAGTTCATCATGGAGCGGCAAAAGAAGACGGAGGAGGAAGTCGACGCCATTCTCGCGGAACGGCGCAGCCGACCGAAGGTAGGCGTCGCCGAGCTGCAGCGGTTGGCCGATTTCGCCTTTGAGCGAGGGATTCCGCTAGCTTCCCATGACGATGACACGATGGAGAAGCTGGATCAGGTGCAAGCTTGGCGCGGCACCATCAGCGAGTTCCCCATCGATCTCGAGATCGCCGTCGAGGCGAAGCGGCGCGGGCTGTTCGTGGTGATGGGCGCGCCGAACGTCATGCTCGGCCGCTCGCACAGCAACAATTTGTCCGCTCAGGAAGCGATCCGGGCCGGCGTTGTGGACATTTTGTGCTCGGACTATTATCCGCCAGCGATGCTGCGAGCCGTTTTCCTGCTGCACAAGCAAGGGCTCGGCATCGTGGAGGCGGTCAACATGGTGTCGCTGAATCCGGCGCGGGCGCTGCGGACCGATCGAGACCAAGGTTCGATCGAGGTCGGCAAGGAAGCCGATCTGCTGATCGTTCGGGAGACGGCCTCGTTCCCGGTCATCGAGAAGGTGATCGTCCGCGGGCAAGTCGTCTGCCAGATGGACTATATATCCGGTACGGAACCGACCGCCTTGTCGGTGAGAGGGGCCGAGCGCATTGAAGCTTAGAGGAATCGGCGTCAGTCTGATGAGCTGCGACGCGGTGAGCCGTTTAGAACGATTAAAGGAAAAATTGGCGCGGGTGTGCGAAGCGGGCTTCGATACGGTCGAAATCCCGATTACCGGGCTCCAGATCATCCGGAACGGAGAGATCGATGCCGGCCGACTGGATGCCTACGCCGAGCTGCTGCAAAGCTTTGATTTGCACTATACTTTGCATGCGCCGTTCGATCTGAACTTGTTCCGCCCGGACGATCCGGCTTTTGAGAAGAAGCTGTTCCTGGCTTCGCTGGAAGCGACCGGGGCGCTCGGCGGAGAAGTTATGGTGTACCATGTGGGGCGGTATGTAGGCGAGGAGCAGTTTTTGTTCCCCCATACTTGGCCGCTGCACACGAGTCTGCAGAAGCAGCAGCTGCTGAAGGAAGAGGAAGCCTTCCTGCGTCAGGCCGGCGATCGGGCGGAGCAGTTGAATGTGGACATCGGTATGGAGAACATGCGGCCCTATCTCGAATGCCCGGATTACTGCTATTCCGTGCTGCCGGGTGCGCTTGCGAAGCAGGTGGCGGCGATCGACCATCCGCGAGTCGGTATTGCGCTCGACGTGGGTCATCTGTATTTGTCGATGGGCATGTACGGCTTGGACCTGCAGCAGGAGATGGCGGCCATCTTGCCTCATGTGACCCATCTTCATATCCACGATAACTACGGCAAACCGAGCTTTTCGACGGAAAAAAATCAATTCGAGCTTCTGCCTCTCGGCCGAGGCGACATGCACATGCCGATCGGCGAAGGGCTCGTCCCGATGGAAACAATCGCGCAGCAGCTGGTGAAGAGCGAGCGGGAAGTGTACATGATCCACGAAATTCGCGAGAAGTATGAGTCGGATTGGGTTTATTTGTCGGAGACGTACAAGGATCTGAGATCGTTCGTTGGAAAGGCGGCGGTGTTCGGATGACGGAGGGGACGGGTAAAATCGATTTGCATTGCCATACGAAGGCGTCGGACAACACGATGACCGTGAACGAGGTGCTGTCGGCGGCGGTGGCTGCGGGGATCTCGCATCTCGCGATTACGGACCACGACACGACGCTCGGCGTGCAGGAAGCTATGGAGCTGGGCGAGCGGGTCGGGATCACGATCATCCCCGGCATTGAGATCTCCGCCTACGATTACGAGCGCGGGCGCCGGGCGCATATTCTCGGTTACTACATCCAGCCGGGGCATCCGGCTCTGGCGCGGCTGTGCGGACCGATCGTCGAGCAGCGCCATCAAGCCTCGTTTCGCATGGTGCAGCGGCTCGTCGAGGCGGGGTACCGGTTGTCGTGGGAGCAGGTGCTGGGCTATGCGCAAGGCGGTTCGTGCGTGTACAAGCAGCACATCATGCACGCGCTTGTCGACAGCGGGCAAAGCCCGGAGCTGTTCGGAGTGCTGTACAAGCAGCTGTTCAGCCGCTCGGACGAGCAGGAGCGGACGGGCAGCGCGCTTGTGCCGCTCAAGTATGTGGATGCGGTCGAGGCGATCCGCGCTATCCGCGACGCAGGCGGCGTGGCGGTGTTGGCGCATCCTGGTCAACTGCACAACTATGAGGCGATCGAGGGCTGGGCCGCCGCCGGGCTGGAGGGCATCGAAGCGCTGCATCCCTCGCACAACCGCGCCGAGGAGCAGAAGGCGCGCTGGTATGCGGAGCAGTACGGGCTCGTCGCGACCGGCGGCTCCGATTTTCACGGCGGATACGGCAACGCGGCGTATCCGCTGGGGTGCATCGACGCAGGCACCGAGTGCCTGCACGCACTTGAGGAGCGGCGATTGAGCCGCCGCGAAGCGCGTTAAGTTTTGTGGACTCCCCGTTTCCGGCCATGGGCCGGGGGCGGGGAGTTTTCCGTTTTGCGTAATAACTCCCCGTCCGAGCGCCGATTTCAGCACAATAGCGAATCCATGAATATTTTGTACATGCGATTGTACATGTTGAGCATGGAAGGGACGGTCGCGGCGATGTAAAACAAGACCATATTGCTGAGAGGTAGCGGGGCATGATCTCCAATACGGTTTGTATGTGGCATCCGAAGCCGTCGCGTGATGAAAATGTGTTTGTGTTGTTCCAGGCCATGCTGACCGTTGAGCAGTCGGGTCTGTTCCGATTGGAGCTGTTTGGCTGCAGCTTTTTTCGGCTCTATATCGATGGCGTGGAGTTGGCGGAAGGACCGGCACGGTTCGCGCCGGATCATCCGGAGTAACGGCTGGAGCCGGACTTGAGCGTCCCCCTGGACGGGGAAGGCTGGGTGCAGCCGCGAATCGTCTATTGTCCTCTGGGAGAGGACAATATCGAACGCGTGCCGCTTCAACTGCCCAGGCTGCTGGCATTGCCGGTCGAAGCTTTCAATGTCGAGGGGCTGCTGATGAAGTCTGTTCCGCTGGCAGACACCGGCATTCAGCGCCAAGCTGTACAGCCTGATCCAAGGCCACCCGGGTATCACGCCAATGTAATCGGCCTCCTCTTCGGCATGCTCCAAGGCGAAGCAAGGCAGCGAGCGGTCCTCTTCGTCAAAGAGCATATGCTGAGCTGCTTCCCCAACTGTGAAGACGCACCGCGTCTGGCGCATCCGTCCGCCAGTCACGACAGGCTTATTACGCCGAATTTCGAGCATTTCTCGTTGCAGGCGTTATGGCGGGAAGGGGAGGCGGAGTTTGTGCTGGAGCAGGTCAGGCGGTGCTGGGGGTGGATGCTGGATCAAGGCGCGACGACGCTGCTCGAGGTGTTCGACACGCGTTGGAGCCATTGCCACGGCCGGTCGGCGACCCCCACCTGGCTGCTCAGCCGGCTCTCCCTTGGCCTGGCTGCCGTCCCAGAGCTGGATCAGCCCGAGCTGTATGAGCTGGCTTTCCGGCCGGCCGGATTGAGCAGCGCCCGCGGGTCGATTCCGTCCGTCATTCCAGGCTCTCAGACATCCATCCGCATCGAATGGGAGCAGCACGCCGGTAGATGGTTCACCTACAGACTGCACACGGACTCCCCCATTACGATTCGGTTGCAGGATACAGGATACCGAGTCACAATCCAAGTGCAGGACCGCGATGAAAGTGACAAAGCTCTATTTCTCTGCTGGGAGCCAGGGGATGAAATCCAAGTAACCCGGTCCTTATCGATTGCTCTTGCTTAGCGGACAATAGATCCGTTATTTTTGATCAAAATGCCTGTTTCGCCATTTTGGCGGACACAGAAACCCTTATTTTGCTCAAAAGAAAGATTGGGAGGGTGAAACGAGGGAATAAGGACTCCTGTGTCCGCATTCGTTCGAGTAAAGCCCCATTTGAGCGAAATAAGGTCCGCTGTGTCCGCAAAACATTTAGTGTGACTGCACTGGTGGTCTTTGTTTACTAGGGTCGGGCTCCACCAAGGTAAGATTGAAGCTGTACGTATTTAACCCATATTTGTTTCTGATGGAAACCGTAATAGCCGTAGTTCCTGCTGCGAGCGGTTTGATCACCAAAGCACCATTTTCTACGCTTAACGCTGCAATCCCATCCGTAGCTGCTTTGGCCGATTCGATATACATGCCCTCGTAGTCAGGAGTCGTACGAATGTCTGTGGCCAGCAATGTGAAAGAAGGCGTTCTGGTGGAGCGGCCGACGGTGTGTACAGTTGTTTCTGCAGGAAGGTTATCGCCCGTTTTAATAGTCAGTTTAATCTCAGTCTCGACAATTCCACCATCGGTATCGGCTATCTTAATCATAATTTTGGCGTACCCAGAAACCATAGGATGTACCGTTAACACCCCATCCGGTGATAATTCGATTCTGGCGTGTTTAGGAAGATCCAAAGTAGCGGATGAAATATGTAGAGGGGTAGATTCCGGGTCGCTCGCCAAGTCTTCTCCGCGGTACGTCTTGGATGCCCCGCCCGTGGATAAAACAAGCGGTTCGATTGGCTTTAGTACAGGATTCAAATTAGGAGCTCGTTGAATTAGAGATTTCGCTTTCTCCCTATAAAGCTCATAGTGTACGCTGAATTCATAAGCTAACCGAGCAAGAAACTGCCGTTCCGCCGGTGCGGTAGGCGCGAGACTCGACTTGGCCAAACCGTTGTCTTTTTCCTGAATAATTCCGATCTGAGCCGCTACACGAATGGAAGCTTCGGCCCAGGGTGAAATCGCAGCGGAATCGTTATAGGCTAGAGGTGCTGATGAGGAAGAAGCCAATTGGTCCATTTTCCAAGCGCGTAAGAAGAATACGATCAACTCTTCGCGGCTGACTGTGGCATGAGGGCTGAAGGAGATTTCGGTGGTGCCGTTCGTCACATCGCTTCGAACAAGCGCTCCAACATAGCCGGCATACCAACTGTCGACAGGGACATCCCGGAACTTAGCCGCTGCGTGGAGGTCTTCCTCCAGATGCATGATCTTGGCCAAAACTTTAGCTAATTCAGCACGGCTCAAGGAGCGGTTCGGCGCGAAAGTTCCATCGTCGTACCCGGACAGCACGCCGGACTGTACGAGGGCCATTATTTCTTGTTTGGCGTAAGCATTCTCGAGATCGGTGAAAACAGGCTGAGCTTCAGCTGCGGCAACCGCCTTGTGTACGTTGAAGTAGGGCTGGCCTGCAAGTGCGGTCCATAAAAGGAGAAATCCGATTGCAAGCCGCGTTATTTTACTGCTTCTTGTAGTTCTGCCGTTATTTTTCAAGGCAATCCCTCGTTTTTCCGTTATTGGATATTGGAATCACCTTATGAATTCGAGTGGAAAACGAAAAAACCTGCTAGTATGTGGGAGCTCCACCAACGGCTATGGATGTGAATTGGCATCAATCGCCATCAAAAGCGATCGGCTCCCAGCTCGAACGGTACTCGTCTCCTCTAGCAAAACCCGGTACAGCCGATCGCCCCAATTGCGCCGAAGACGCTCGTCCGCCAACACCATTTCTTCACAGCGAAACCGAAGAGAAGGGGCTTCGTACCGAACAAGGACGTGACGTCGGTCGGAATAGGCAAGACGGAACGATCCGTCATCTCCTGCTTCGGGCTTCCAGGGAGTAATTAAGCTGTAGGCCACCTCTTCCGTAGGCTCGCGCAAATCAAACTTGTCGACAATGGTTACAAATCCGCCGACACTCCCGCGAGTACTTGCCTCTTCACGCGACAGCCGCAGCGTCCGCCGCCAAGAGGTGATCCCCGCCTCCTCGGGGTAGGCGTTCGCCAGTTCCATTTCCAGCTCGGCACATGCCTCCCCCAATGTCGCCCGAACATCCTGCGCTCTGAACCGATCGCCATCCTGCTGCATCCAACCCCGAATCGTCGGCAAGTTATGATACGCCGACTGCAAATACCACAACTCATAGCGCTGCGGGCTGAACGTCTTGGAAGTATACAGCTCCGTGCCGATATCGATCAGCACCGGCTGCCCGTCCGCATAGACGACGAAGCTGCCCACGTCGTTGTGGTTGTGCGGCTCGCCGTTATGCCCGCCCTTAGCGGCGAGGAACAGCCCGTCGGGACGGCCCTCATGCTCCCGCACGGCGAACACGCCGCTGTCGGGCATCCAGGCGTCCCTCACATAGGGGGCCGAAGCGGCCAGCCGCTTCTTCACTTTCTCGTCCAGCAAGTCGCGGACATGCTGGTACAACGAGAACCAGTTGTGCAGCTCCGGCTTGCACAACGGAGCTGCGGCGCCGAGCCGCACCAGCCGCTCGTCCCCGATATGCCGTCCATACGTGTACGCGCTGCCGCTGATCGCCAGCACCGCATCGCCGTCGGCGAAATTGACGAAATAGCCGTCGTGGACATGCACCTTGTAGAAGTACTGGCCGATGCTGCGGATGAGGGGGTCGTCAAACACGCCATGCCCCCCAGCACCTTCTCCCGTCACGCCCCCGCCATCCGCCGAACTCCCGCCGACTGTCAAATCCCCGCCATCCGCCGAGCCCCGGCCGACTGTCGAACCCCCGCCATCCGCCGACCTCGCGCCATCCGCCAATTCTCTGCCATCCGTCAATCCCCCGCCCAACAGCTCCAAACAACGAGCCAACATCCCGCCCGAGCCGCCCCAATACATCGGCCCTTCCTGGCAGCACCCGTCCGCCGGGAAGCGGCGCACATATGCGTCCAGGCTGCGGACAATCCGTTCCACGCCCTGGCTGCGCGCGGCCGGGGCCGGCTCCAGCAGCAGCAAGGCGAGCAGCACGTTGCTGTTGCACCACGGGTTCCAGTTGTTCAGCTGCTTCGCTTCCGTGAACCCCATCCACCAATAATCGTCCCGGCTTATGTAGGGGTCGATCACACGCACGCGCACTTCCTCCGCCACGCGCTCGACGAGCCGCCCGCCTCCGGTCTCCAGCAGCCGCCTGCGCAGCAAATAAACGGCCAACGCCAGCAGCGCCGCCGTCTCCCCGCTGGCCAGCTCGACCTTATGGTCGACGCTCGCCGGCAGACACTCCACACTTCCTCGTCCGACGCTCGGATTATGATGCGGGACGACCCAAGTCGTCTCTTCGCAGATGCAGACGAGGCCGTTCATAATCGCATCCATATAACGACCGCGTCCCTCCAAACATTCAGCAACCACCAAAGTGCCGAGCACCGAACGACGTTCCCAGTACGGATGCAAATAAGCCATCAAATCGCCTTCCCGGTGGTAAGCCGCGTATAAGCTGGCGGGCAGCGCCGGCCAAGCATACTCAGCCAGCGCCTCTGCCGCCTCTCGCCACATCGCCGCCGCTTCCGCGTCGACCGCCTCCCACACCTCACGATCGTCAGCATCCGGGAGCGGTCTATAATTTTCCGCCTCCAACAGGCGAGGCTCCTCCCAATAACGATAGCGGGAAAGTACAGTTTCCGTCATGCCGCCGCAATCCTCCTATGAGAACTTGTTTCCCTTCACCTTACGGGATCGCTCCTGCACGGGTAAATGTCCATATTTCTTCTTTCGTTGTCTTTTGTCGCCTACTTGCCGATCGAGCCAAGACGGCCATCCCGAATCGATCCATAATAGAGCATAGATGGACCGGTGGTTCTGATATAGAATGGACACAAAGCAAACAGCAGGCGATTCGAGACAAGGCGGAGGGGTGCCGATGCGGCGCGCATGGGGCGGGAGTTTTACGATATTTCACAAGCTGGTAGTGGCGTTTTTATTGCTCATCATTCCGCTCAATTTGATCAGTCTTCATTTTATCGATCAGGGAAAAAACAGCGTCAAGGAGCAGCTCGTCCGCTCGTTGGAGTCCAAGGTAGACTACTATTCGAACTTGCTCGAGACCGATATGGACCGGATCCGGCGGCTGCAGAGAGAAATGCTGCTGGACAAAGACCTGCAAGGGATCGCCTATCAGAACCCGATCCTGCCGGTCTACGACCGCAGCCAGATGACGCTGCGCATCCGGCGCAGTCTGGAGCTGATCCGCGGGACAAGCGTCTACGTCGACAAAATCAACGCCTACATTCCTGCCATAGACAGAATGATCTCCAACAGCTATTACGGCTCGCTCCCCATGGAAGAATATAGGGCGGTCGTGGAATCGGTCAGCGGGATGGAAGGGCAGGTGTCCCTCCAGTGGAACGACCGATGGCTCGAGAGCATGTCGTACCCGGAAAGGCTCCTCAGCACCGAGACCTACAAGCCGGAAATCGTCCTGACGGTCGAGCTCTCCACCCGCATGCTGAAGCAAGCGCTCGGCCAGATGGCCGACTATGCCCAATCGGGGGCCGCGCTGCTGCGAGCCGAAGGCGGACCGCTCGTATCGGACGGCGCCGACCAGCGGATCGTCGAGTCCCTAATAGCTTCCATCCCCCCGGCAACGGAGCAGCCGAGGACGGGACGCAAGCAAATCGTGCTCGACAGCACGCCTTACCTCGCGGCCTACCGCTACTCGCCGGGGCTCAAGGCGACACTTGTCACCTACGTGGCCGAGCGGGAAGTATTCGGCGAACTGGATGCCTATCGCTGGTGGATTGTCCAGCTGTCCATCGCTTCCGTCGCGATCATTCTGCTGTTCTCGTACTGGATCTACCGCGTCCTCCACAAGCCGCTTTCGGCGCTAGTCCGTTCGTTCCGCCGCGCGGAGCAGGGCAAGCTCGAGCCGATTCGCCACACCGGCCGAAGGGATGAGTTCGGCTATCTTTACGAGCAATACAACCAAATGGCGGACCGATTGGACGTGCTGATCCATCAGGTGTACGAGCAGAAGCTGCGCGCTCGAAGCTCGGAGCTGAAGCAGCTGCAGTCGCAGATCAACCCTCATTTTCTGTACAACACCTATTTTATTCTGTACCGTCTGGCCAATATCGAGGATACGGAGAACGTCGCCCGGTTCAGCAGCTACTTAGGCGAATATTTCCAATACATCGCCCGCCATCAATCCGATGAGGTGCCGCTCGAGCTGGAGGTCAAACATACCGAGACATACGCTAAAATACAGAACATCCGCTTTGACGACCGAATCGCGATCCGGATAGAGCCTCTCCCGCCGGAGGCGGCGCATCTCATCGTGCCCAAGCTGATCCTGCAGCCGATCGTAGAGAATGCATACAAGCATGGGCTGGAAAATAAACGCGAGGACGGGATTCTGGTCATGAGCTACAACTACAAACGAGGCGACCGCCTGACCATAGCAAT
The DNA here is from genome assembly GCF_004000845.1 of Paenibacillus koleovorans NBRC 103111. GTDB lineage: Bacteria > Bacillota > Bacilli > Paenibacillales > NBRC-103111 > Paenibacillus_AA > Paenibacillus_AA koleovorans. The sequence continues at coordinate 131,222 of NZ_BIMA01000001.1, read as the reverse complement.
CGAAGACAACGGCAGCCGGATGACCGATGGCGAAGTGGAGCGGTTGAATATCAGCTTATACGAGCGGGATATGGAAGTGGAAGGAACCGGCTTGACCAATGTGCACCGGCGATTGAGGCTGCTCTATGGAGAAGACTGCGGCATTCGTCTGTCCGTCTCGGAGTATGGCGGCTTGAAAGTTGAACTGGACATCCCATGCGCATGTGAGGAGGAGCCCGCATGTACCGAATCCTGATTGTAGACGACGAGCGCATCATAGTTGACGGTCTGTCCGAAATGCTCAAGGAAAAGCTGGATGCCGAAATCGAGGTATACAAAGCCTACTCCGCACCGGAAGCGCTGGAGTGGCTCGATCGAATCCGCATCGACATCGTGCTGACCGATATCCGGATGCCGGAGATGACCGGCCTCGAGCTGCAGCAGGCGATCGTGGCGCGCTGGCCGCGCTGCAAGGTCGTCTTCCTGACCGGCTATCACGACCCGGTCTACATTCAGGCCTCCGTCCGCAACGGAGCGATCGACTACGTGCTGAAGACGGAGGGCGACCCAGCCATAAGGAGCGCCATCGAGAAGGCGATCAAGCTGGCCGAGGAGGAAGTGGCGAACAGCGAGACGGTCGTGAAGGCCAAAGCGTACATCGCCGAGGCGATCCCCGTGCTGCGAAACGAATACTTCCTTGCCCTGCTGGAAGGCCAGGAGAGCCGGGAAAAGTCGCGCAGCGCCAAATTCCGCGAGCTCGCCGTTGCACTGGACCCTGGCTTGCCCGTCTACTGCCTGGCGGGTCGGATCGACGAGTGGAATAATGCCGAGTCGCCGTCGGACAAGGCGCTCTATATGTACGCGGTCAACAATATCCTCGAGGAATTCCTTGCCGGAGCCGTCAAGGCGCATCATATCGTTTATGAGCGCAACCGCTCGATTTGGCTCATGCAGCCTCCCGCCGAAGACAGGCTCGCCAAGGCTGAAGTGCCCGACTGGAGCAATTGGATTCGCTACATTCGCGGCTCCGTGGAGCAAATCCAGACCGCCTGCAAGCAAGTATTGAAGCTGCCTTGCTCCTTCATCGCGGCAGAAGCGCCGACGGGCTGGGAGTCACTCGCCACCAGGTTCCGCGCGCTCGATTCGATGTTCCTGCAAGGCATCGGTCTCGGCACGGAGCTGTTCCTGACCGATGGCTTCCTGCCGGACGGGGGCACGCCTGGCGCTGGCAGCGAGACGGAGCGATCGCAGGCGAAGCGGGTGCAGCTGCTGGAGAAATATTTGGACGAAGCCGACAGGGACGCTTATTTCGAGATGTTCCGGCAGATCACGAAGCTCGATCCGGACCGTGCAGCATCCAGTATCGCGCTGGAGCTGTATTACTCGATCGTCGCGATGATCTTCTCCTACTTAAACCGCTGGTCGATGATGGCCGAAGTGACCGACAAAATTCCGCTGCAGCGGCTCGTCTCGCTCGACAGCCACAGCTCCTGGGACGATGCGAGGCGATTCCTTGAGCACGTGAGCGAGCACCTGTTCGAACGGAAAATGAATGTAAGGAACAAGCAAATCTACGATATCGTCAAACGGCTTCACGACTATATCGAGAGTCATCTATCCGGCGATTTGTCGCTGGCGCGGCTAGCCGAGCTCGTCTATTTGGCGCCTTCCTATTTGTCCCGATTTTACAAGCAGACGACCGGCAAAGGGATTTCGGAGCATATTGCGGACACGAGATTGCACAAGGCCAAGGAGCTGCTTTTGCAGCCCCACCTGAAAATCCACGAGATCGGACTCCAGGTCGGCTTCCCGTCCGCCCCTTATTTCACCCGTTTTTTCCGTAAAATGACGAGTCTCTCGCCTCAGGAATTCCGAGATTTGAACGGCTGAGCGATGTGGTCAATTGAAGATAACGAAAGGTCAGAGGAGACAATAGTGAGCCGGAACCGGTTCTCCTATAATGAAACTTGCAAGGGGAACTGATAGAGAATCGAGGGAGGTACTACTATGAAAGCGAGCAAGAAGACGTCGAAGACGGCTGTAATGCTAACTCTGTCGCTGGCCGTGGCGTTGACGTCGGCATGCACCAAGGAGTCGCCGTCCGGATCGACCGAGACGACGCCGGCATCGTCCGGCAGCCCGAAGGCGAGCGAAGCGGTGAAGGCCGATCCGTTCGGCAAATACGAGACACCGATCGAATTCTCGACGGTGCGCAAGGAGGTAGAGGGACTGAAGTTCCCGGCAGGCCAGTCGCTCGACAAGAACATCTGGACCGATTCGTTCGAGGCGGATCTCGGCATCAAAGTGGTGAACAAGTGGAAGGTGGCGGCGAATCAGTACGACCAGAAGCTGAACGTCTCGATCATCTCGGACGATTTGCCGGATTTCCTCCAAGTGGACAGTCGCCAGCTTCAACTGCTGTTGGAAGGCGGCAAGCTGAAGGACCTGACGGAGGCATTCGACAAATACGCGAGTCCGCTGCTCAAGCAGGCGAAGCCGAAGGAGGACCTCGACGCCGCTACGTTCAAGGGCAAGCTGATGGCAATTCCCGCTCAGAGCGGAGGAATCGACAACGCGCCGATGCTGTGGGTGCGCGTGGATTGGCTGAAGAAGCTGAACTTGCCCGAGCCTAAGACTGCCAACGATCTGTTCACGATCATCGACGCCTTTACGAACAAGGATCCGGACGGCAACGGAAAGAAGGACACGTTCGGCTTGAACCTGAACAAGGACATTTACTCCGGCTTCTCCGGCATCGACGGCTTCCTCAACATGTATCGCGCTTACGGCTACAATGTCAACGGCAACACGATGTGGGTCAAGGACAAAGAAGGCAAACTCGGTTACGGCTCGATCCAGCCGGAGATGAAGCAGGCGCTCGCCAAGCTGCAGGAGCTGTTCAAGGCAGGCGCGATCGATCCGGAATTCGCCGTTTATGATCCCGCCAAGTCGGCCGAGAATGAGATGAACAACAAAACCGGCATCCACTTCGGGACGTTCTCGACGATCGGCTGGCCGCTCCGCGACTTCAAGAAGGCGGTGCCGGAAGGCGAATGGAAGCCGTATCCGATTCCGTCCATCGACGGCAACCCGGCTCGCCCGATGGCGGTCACCGCCGCGCCTAGCTCTTTCTACATCGTGAACGCCAAGTCCAAAAATCCGGAAGCGCTCGTCAAGCTGCTAAACTACTACTACGAGAAAGTGGTAGGGCCGAAGCAGGAGCCGCAGAAGTTCCATTCCACATCGATAGACGGCGTCGCCTACACGATGTTCCAGTATTCCCCGGTTTCCGGCGGCTTGCCGAATACGAACCTGAAGGCGCAGATCAACGTATCGGATGCGCTTAAGACGAACGATGTCTCGAAGCTGACGCCGGAGGAGAAAAACTACTTCGACGCCATCCAGCTGTACAAAAAAGGCGACCCGGCCCAATATTTCCGCGATCGGACGTTCGGTCCCGAAGGCTCCTACTCGGTCATCGGCCACTACGCGAACAACAAGCTGCCGTTGTTCAACGAGTTCTATGGCCCTCCTACGAAGACGATGGTGGACAAAGGCTCGACGCTCAAGGATATGGAGATTCAGACGATCACGAAGATCATCACGGGCAGCTCGATCGACGAGTTCGACAAGTTCGTGAAGGATTGGAAGTCGCTGGGCGGCGATAAAATCATCGAAGAAGTGAACGCCTGGTACGCGAATAAAAAATAATCCGTTGCGGGAGGCAGGCATTGTTCGAGCCGGCTTGCCTCCTTCCTCCGGAAGCTTTCAGAAAGCGGGTGAAGCGGCATGTTCCGCAGAGGCAGACAGGATCAGCTCCTCTTGCATCTTATGATCGTTCCGGGTCTCCTCCTCGTGCTGGTGTTCAGCTACGGTCCGATGGCCGGGCTCGTGATCGCCTTCCAGGATTTCATGCCGACCCGAGGACTGTTCGGCTCCTCCTGGAGCGGGTTCGACAATTTTGAATACATTTTCAAGCTGCCTCAATTTTCCAATGTGTTAAGGAATACGATCTGGATTGCCGTTATGAAAATCATCATGGGTCTCGTCGCCCCGATTACCATGTCGCTGTTGTTGAACGAGATCGGCAAGCAGCTTGTGAAACGCTCGATTCAGACGATCATTTACTTGCCTCACTTTTTGTCCTGGGTTATCCTGGCCGGCATTATGCTCGATATTTTGTCGCCGTCCAAGGGGCTCGTGAATCAGATGATGGGCTGGTTCGGCATCAAGCCGGTTTTTTTCCTGGGCAACGCCGACTGGTTCCCGTATGTGCTCGTATTGTCGGATGTGTGGAAGGATTTCGGCTTCGGCACGATCGTCTATCTCGCGGCGCTGACTAGCATCAACCCGGCGCTCTACGAGGCGGCGGTCATCGATGGAGCCGGGCGATGGAAGCAGACTTGGTACATTACGCTGCCGGGTATGCTACCGGTCATCGTACTGATGACGACGCTTGGAATCGGGGGCATTCTGAATGCCGGATTTGATCAGGTGTATAACCTGTATAGTCCGGGCGTCTATGAAACAGGCGACATTATCGACACGCTCGTTTATCGGCTAGGGCTGGTAGACTTCCAGTTCGGCGTGGCTACGGCGGTCGGGTTGTTCAAATCGTTCATCTCGTTCCTGCTCATCTCTCTTTCGTACGTGCTCGCCTATCGATTCGCGAATTATCGCATTTTTTAATAGCTTCTATTCCTCACACAGGCAGCTGCCGACATGAAAGGAGGCTCGACCTTGATCTACCAGAAATCGTTGGGACGGAAAGTATTCGAAGCGTGCAATTACACGTTTCTGGCGATCCTGACCTTCCTGTGCTTCATGCCGATGCTGCAGGTGCTCGCCGTATCGCTAAGCTCCAGCACAGCCGCCCAAGCCGGCAAGGTCGTCCTGTGGCCCGTCGAGTTTACGTTCAAGGCTTATTCGTTCGTCGCTGCCAAACCGGAATTTCTCCTATCGCTGCTCATGACCGGCTACCGGGAATTGCTGGCCGTTCCGATCTCGATGCTGCTGACCGTGCTGCTCGCGTATCCTTTGTCCAAAGAGTCTTCGGAGTTCCGGTTCCGCACGCTGTACGTCTGGATCTTCGTCTTCACGATGCTGTTCCAGGGCGGCCTGATTCCGACTTATATTCTCATTCAAAAGCTTGGTTTGCTTAACTCGGTATGGTCGCTCGTCCTGCCGCATGCGGTGCCGATCTTCAACGTCATCCTGCTGCTGAACTTCTTCCGCGGCATTCCGAAGGAGCTGCTCGAAGCCGCGTACATCGACGGCGCGAGCCATATGCAGACGATGTGGCGCATCGTGCTGCCCGTCTCGGTGCCGGCGATCGCGACCGTCGGGCTGTTCACGGCCGTCAGCCATTGGAACGCCTGGTTCGACGGCATCATCTACATGAACGACACGAATCGGTATCCGCTGTCCAGCTATTTGCAGACGGTCATCGTCCAGCGGGACCTCAGCACGATCTCCGCGTCCGAGCTCGCCGAGCTCGACAACATTTCGGACCGCACGGTGCGGGCGGCGCAGGTGTTTCTGGGTGCTTTGCCGATCCTGCTCGTGTATCCGTTCCTGCAGCGGTATTTTATGAAAGGCATTGTGATGGGCTCCGTGAAGGAGTAGGTTCAGAGAAGCTTGGCAGTAAGCTTGAATGGGCCAATAAAGGCGACGGTAAGGTTGGTTGAAAGGAGGCAGTCGCAGTTGCAGCAGTCGAAACCGAACATCGTATTCATTACGTCCGATCAGCATCGAGGCGATACTTTGGGCTGCGCCGGCCACCCTTGCGTTCGCACGCCGCATCTCGACAAGCTGGCGATGTCCGGGGTCCGGTTCGACCGGGCGTATGCCGATTGTCCGGTATGCATCCCGCAGCGGACGACGATCGTGACCGGCATCCAATCCCACCGGTACGGGATGCCGGAGTATGCGCAGCAGTACCGGATCGACCGGCCGCGCGAGCTGTTCCTCGGCAGTCTGCTGACGAGAGCCGGCTACCAGACGCAGATCGTCGGCAAGACGCATTGGCATACGGAGCCGACGTTTCGCGGCGGATTCGAAGGGGTGGAAGGCGAGGCGGAGTTCAACGACTGGGCGAGGGCCAGGACAGGCATCGGTCGCGCCGACCGGTCCGGCATCGGGATGAATGAGCCGTTCCCGGACTGGAGCCATGTCCCCCAGGAGTGGACGATGACGAATTGGGTCATGGACCGGTCGATCCGGTTTCTTGAATACCGGGACCGGACGCAGCCGTTTTTCCTATGGGCCTCCGTCATCGATCCGCATCCCCCCAACACGGTGCATGAGCCTTATTATTCGATGTACGACCACGAGGACGTCCCTGAGCCTAATGTGCCGGAATGGATTCATGAGGAGCTGTGTCCGTATGGGCTGCGCCGACACCGCGAGGTGTGGAATTCGGTGAGGATGAAGTCGAAGGCGTTGCGTAAAGCCCGGGGTGTCTACTACGGCATGGTGACGCACATCGACCATCAGATCGGCCGGCTGCTCGGCAAGCTCCGCTCGGAGGGGCAGCTCGACAACACCTGGATCGTCTATGCCAGCGATCATGGGGAAATGCTCGGCGATCTGGACGATTCGGGAAAGTCGACGTTTATGGAGCCTTCTGCGAATGTGCCGCTTATTATTTGCCCGCCGCGCGATTTCTCGCTTGGCTTGGGGGAGACCTGCGAGGCTCTGGTCGGTTTGGACGATCTGTTCGCTACGTTTTGCAGTATCGCCGGAGCTGAGACGCCGGCCGACATTACAGGCAGAGACTTGTTGCCGCTGATTCGAGGAGAAGCCGGGGAGGTCCGGCATGAGCTGCACGGGCAAATCGGACATTCGCATATGTTCCACACGGGCGGGTACAAGTATTTGTATTTTGCCGAGGATGGCAAGGAGCTGCTGTTCGATGCGGTTCATGACCGGCTGGAGCAGCATCCGTTGAACGGCAATCTTGAGCTGCTGGCGAGCGTACGGGAGCGGTTCCTCGCTCATTTGCAGGAAGAGGGGAATGAATATGTGGCCGACGGTCGTCTCGTCAACTTGAATGTTGCGCAGCAGACCGACCGTGAGCTGAGAAGAACGAACGTGTACGGCTGGCATTAAGCTGCTATGGCGAGTGGCTCCTCTGAGGAGGTGATCGGATGATGTAGGTCGGCGGGCTGACGCTGTTAGCCATTTGCTTTTCGAAGGATGCAAGAACATTTTAGAATCGAGAAGGGATGATGATTTATGGGAAATAGGGGTATTCCTCGCAACCGCACCCAGATCACGCTGATTCGATTGTTGATTACCGTCATGCTGGTGACGCTGCTCTTGCCTGTCCTGCCCGCAGGGGCGGTAGAAACGCTGATCTCCCAAGGCAAAACCGCAACCGCAAGCTCCAATCAGACGGGCAATGTGCCCGCCAACGGCAACGACGGCGACCTCGGCACCCGCTGGACGGCGGTCAACGCCACGTATCCCCAATGGTGGAAGGTGGACCTAGGGGCGAGCTATGATTTGACCCGGGTCGCCGTGAACTGGTATTTGAGCGGGACCCGCTACTTCAAGTACATCCTTGAGGTGAGCGCCGACGATGTCACTTATTCGACCGTGGTGGACAAATCGGGCAATACGACGACAGGGGATACGAACGATCTGTTCACGGCGACGGCTCGGTATGTGCGCGTGACGATCAGCGGGGCCAGCACCGGCTGGGCTTCCTTCTACGATCTGCAAGTGTACGGCGAGCCGACTAGCGGCGGGGATACGACGCCCCCATCGGCGATAACGAACTTGGCGGTCGGCACGACGACGTCGAGCTCCGTGCAGTTGACCTGGACGGCGCCTGGCGATGACGGGGGTACGGGAACGGCGGCTTCGTACGATATCCGCTACAGCACGTCGACGATCACAGCCGGCAATTGGTCGAGCGCCACTGCGGTGACGGGGGAGCCGACCCCGGCCGCAGCGGGAACGAGCCAATCGATGACGGTAACCGGCTTGTCTCCGAGCACGACGTATTATTTTGCGATGAAGACGAACGACGAGGTGCCGAATACTTCCGCCTTGTCCAACGTGCCTAGCGGGACTACTTCCTCCTCCGGTCCTGTGGCCCAGAAGCTCGTGCTGACCCAATCGATGCTGCTGAACGAGATCGCCCATGAGAATGCAGGCACGCTGATCGACGAACAGACGGTTGCGGGCGATCCGATGAATGGTACGGGCGGCGTTCCGACGACGGGCTGGTACTTGTTCGGCAAGAAGTATGGCGACGAACACCCTGGCGAGAGCTGGTGGCTGCCGGCTTCGGCTTACTTGGATTTGGGGCAGGAATACCATATTACGAAGGTGTATTTCTACGATACGAACGGCTCCGCCACGAATGCTTTCACCGTCTCCACGGGGACTCCGTTCAATTGGACTCCGGCGTTTACGGACAATTTGGTCGGCAACAACCTTTGGAAGAACAAGGACGTCAATACCGATACCCGTTACCTCCGCTTCACATTCGTCAATGCCGGAGCCATTGTGAGGGAGGTCGTTGTTTACGGATACCCTATCGGTACGCCGGATACGCCCCCTACGCCAACCCCGCATACGAAGCCGGTGATGGAGGACTTGATGGGGATGAACGCGTTCCACGACGATCCGCTCAGCGTCCAAGAGGTGCTGAAGGTCGTGCGGGAATACCATAACTGGGATTGGGAAACGGCGGCGACCGCTTATCCGAGCGATACGAACAATTTTGCTCCATCCAATATTCCGGGCGTCAACTTCGATACTTTTTACACGGATATGAAAAATGCAGGCATGACGGTGAGTCCCGCTCAGAAAGCCAAACCGGCCTGGCTCGTCTCGACCGACTACAACACGCCGATGACCGTGCCGAACGGACTAAGCGCCATTGTTCCGGCTTCCTATGCGGCGCGCGCGGATCATCTGTTCCAGTTCGCAGCCCGATACGGCGGCACAAGCGTAGCCGATGGGAAGCTGAAGCTAACGGCAGGCCAGCCTCGCGTCAGCGGACTTAACCTGATCGACTATATCGAGGACTGGAACGAGCCGAACGGCGACTGGGGCGCGCGCAAAGCGTATTGGACGCCTTACGAATATGCCGCCATGCTGAGCGCTGACTACGACGGGCATGTAGGTACGATGGGCAATACGTTTGGCATCAAGACGGCCGATCCAAGTATGAAGGTCGTTATGGGCGGCTTGGCGGGTTACCGGTTCGACTACTTGCGGGCGATGGAAGCTTGGAGCAAGTACAACCGGAGCGACGGCTCCTTCCCGGCCGATGTGCTGAACTTCCATATGTACTGCCAGAATACGGCGAAGACCAAGGGGATCAGTCCGGAGGATTGCAATCTGAAGGGCATGACGAAAGAGCTGGTTGATTATCGCGATACGTATATGCCGGGTAAAGAAGTGTGGGTGTCGGAGTTCGGCTATGACACGCATCCGTCCTCTCCGCAGGGCGCCCCTGTGATCGGGACGAAGACGAACGTGGAGGTGCAGGCGGATTGGCTCGTGCGCTCCTATCTGGCGCTTGCCGCATCGGGCATCGATCGTGCGATGATGTATATGCTGCGCGACGTGGACGCTGACAACGGCAAATATTCCACCTCCGGACTGGTAGGTCCGAAAAACGACTGGACTCCAAAACTGTCCTGGTACTACGTGTACACGATGCGGAATACGCTGACCGGCAACCGTTACCTTGGCGAGCTGAGCTCGGGCAACCCGAATGTGAAGGTCTACAAGTTCAAGAGTGCGACGGACAACAGCGGCGTGTATGCGGTATGGGCGCCGACCAGCAACGGCACGACCGTGAGCGGGTATTCGCTGCCGCTGTCGACTTCCGCCACGTCGGCGACGCTCGTCACGATGGCGGGCGGGGATACGGACGGCGTTTCCAGCGGCTTGACGATCTCGAGCCACGCGGTGACGGTGAACGTCAGCGAGACGCCGATTTTTGTGAAAGTGAACTATATGCAGTAATGGGCGAGTCAGTCCTCCTCGGATCCTGTTGTTTGGGTCCGGGGATTTTTTTCGGGTTTGTGGACACAGATGCGCTTATTACCCCCAAAAAGGACCGTTTGCTGACTTTGGCGGACACAGATGCTCTTATTTCGTCATTTCGACATACCAAACCTCAACTGGAGCCCCCATAAGGGCTTCTGTGTCCGCTCACTAATCCAAACAAGCCATTTCATCACAAATAGCGTATCTATTGTCCGCAAACAAGTTCTATACCCACAGCATAGCTGTCACCATTTGGATGGTATACTAGAATTATCTTAGCGAAATCGGGGAGGTGCTGCTTGCTGTGAAACGATCCGACCGGCTGATGGCCATCCTTATCGCGCTGCAGCAACGGCCCGCTACCGCGCAAGCGCTGGCTGACCGGCTGGAGGTATCCAAGCGGACCGTCATTCGCGACATGCAGTCGCTGGCGGAGATGGGCGTTCCGCTGTATACCGTCCCCGGGCCGAGCGGCGGATACCGGCTTATGGACGGCTTTCAGCTGCCGCCGTTGCAGATGGACGATCAGGAGGCACTCACGGTGCTGCTTGCCTTGCAGGCGATGACCAAGATGGGCGACACGCCTTTCAATCGCGCGAGATGGACGGTGATGGATAAAATCCGCGCCGTGCTACCGGAGCGGACGCGAACCGAGATCGAGGCGATGCTCGGGCAGTTGGAGTTGCAGGTGCCGGAGCGCAAGGTGAAGGCGGCTTTGCTGCCGCTGCTGATCGACGCGGTGAAGGCGGGAGGGCGGCGCATTCGGGCGCTATACCGCTCAGCGAACCATCGGCGCTGGGTGACGCTTGTCCCTAGCCGTGTCTATGCGGCGTATGGGTTCTGGTATTGCGAGGCGTACTCGGAGACGCACGAGGAAGTGCGGTCGTTCCGTGCGGATCGGTTCGATGAGCTGGAGGAGGATGGGGAAGGAGAGGTGACTGGTGGGAACGGTGATGCAAGCGAGGTTGAGGCGGTGATGCAAGTGAGGTTGAGGCGGTGATGCAAGCGAGGTCGGGGCGGTGATGCAAGCGAGGTCGGGGCTCAATCGGGTGGAGCTTTGTCCGGCGGCCAGTCGTCGATCGGCGTTGGGGATCGCGCCGACATCGCCTCTGAGCTGTGGTTCTCACGAACAGTCGAGTTTGTATGGCGCGAGGTCGAGGGGGAGCTGCCGCATGGGTTCCATGACGGCGTGCAGTGGCTCACGTTCCTGCAGCATACGCCAGACCGCGAGCGTGCCGCCGGCCCGGAGGCATTGCTGCAGGCAGGCTGCAGCAGCCCGGCCCGATCGAACGCGACCCGGAGGCCAGCGGCTACGTGCACAAGGTGCTGGACTGGGCGCCTCGCCCGGACAGCTATGCCCGCCCCTGCGTCGCCGTGGGGGATGTGGAGCGGCATTTGCAGGCGCTCGCCGCGCAGCAGCGCGAGGACGGGGGCTGGGCGATCCACTGGCCGACGGTCAGCCTGGGATGCGAGCTGGAGTGGCGGGCAGCCTGACGGTGGACAGGCTGATCTCCTTGCGTGCCTACGGGAAGCTGTAACTATAAAGAGCCGCTTCACTGACCTCGTCGTCAGGGGCGGCTCTTAATATTTGCGTATGAAGGCATTGATCAATTCCGTTACACTGACATCATCCAGATCCTCGGCGATTTGATCCACTTTTGTTTTCCGGCGGAAAGAGCCTTCCAGAACGATCTCGATCCGTTGATTTCGGTCGATCAAGATCGAGTCTACCTCGAGCGCATTCGTCAGCAAGCCCACAACGACCGCAATTTGTTGGGGCGTGAGCCTGTCGTTACACGCTTTTTGTGCGTATTTTCGGATCCCGTTGCCTTTTTTGGCCATGGCCCCGCACCCTCCAGCTTAGACGATGATCGTCTCGCCTTCCCCTCCGAATTCGTCTTCCCCTTCGCCGATCCCGGTGAAAAAGGCGTACAGCACCACTATAATGACAATCCACGTAATGATCCGCTTGTTGTCGTCCGAACTCATCCCGCTCCACCCATTCTTTTCGTCAGCATATAGTATCATATGTCAGATGTCCATCCACGTTCCTGCCAAGGCGGCTTTGCGGCTGCATTCAGGCTTATCCGGCGTGGGAGTAGCGTGGTGGGTAGGGGAAGGGGGTGTTACGTGGTTGTGTCGGGGTGGCGCTGGGTTGCTGCTGCTGCTGCTAGTGGTGCTGGTTGGGCGGGATAACGATACGCCAGGTCGCTATTTGGCGTAGGGAAGCGCTCCGACGGCGCATGGTTAGCTTGCTATGAACCAAACTTCGCTTCCTGTGAACTAAAATACGCAAAATACCACCAGTAACCTTAATCTATGAACTCAAGTATACAATTCGTGAAGCCAGCTTCCTGAGTTATGTACGTAGGTTCATAGATTTCATTCTTGTTCGCGATGGAAGGAAATTTAGTTGAAGGGAAAGGTGAATATTGGAAATTGAGTATAAGAAGTGGAAATAGATGGGGTATACGTGGGGAGTGCTAAGTTGTTGCTGGGTTACTGGGTGCTGGGAAGTTACTTATGCTGCTTAACAGCGACCGGTTGGTGCGCAAAGTGAAAAGTGCTGGAGAGGAGAGAGGTACCTGCGCCGTGGAGTGGCGGTGGTGGTGGATGGAGAGTAGCGGGTTACTGTGGCCGTGGAGTGGCGGTGGTGGACGGAGAGTGGTGGGCTGCAGTAGTCGTGGAATGGCGGTGGTGGTAGATGGAGAGTAGTAGCGGGTTACAGTGGCCGTGGAATGGCGGTAGTGGTGGACGGAGAGTGGTGGGCTATAGTGGCCGTGGAGTGGCGCCGCCATCCGACTACCGCCGCCAGCTCGATCAACCGCATTCCGCCGCCGCCATCCAGCTGCCAGCCGCCCCGTCACCTCGCGTACAGCTCCGCTATGTCCAGCGCCAGCTGCCGCAGCTTGTGCGCCACCGCCGCCGGCTCGATCACCTGCACATCGGCGCCGAACGCCAGCAGGATGCTGTACAGCCAAGGCTCGTCCGGCGCCTTCGCATGCACGAGCAGGCTGCCGTCCGGCTGCAGCTCGATCTGCGACTCTGCATAGTGATCGTGCACCTTGGCACTCGCTCGCGGCTTGAACGCCAGTACGAGCGGGATGCACCGGTCCGGCTCGCCCGGGTGCCGCTCCCAGCGGAACAGCACCTCTCCCTCCGGGATGGCACGACGAACAAACCGGGTGGCGCTCAGGCCCAGCTTCGTGATGCGCGACAAACGGAACACGCGGAAATCGCCGCGCAGCAAGCAGTAGCCGTACAAGTACCAGACATACCCCTTCAGCACGACGCTCATCGGTTCGCAGCTTCGCCCCGCATGCTCCCCTTGTCCGTTCACATAATCGAAGTGGACGATCCGATTATCCCGAATCGCTTGCCGCAGGTGGACCAGCTTCTCCTTGGCCTCGGCATTGCGTCTCCATGGACTCAGGTCGATGACCACCTGCTCCTCCATCACCCCGGTCCCCGCTCCATGCGAGGTCGGTTCGCTTTTCTGCATCAGCGCGCCGACCTTATCCAGCAGATGGTCCACATCGTCCTCGCCGAGCGACTGCCCGAACCCTTTCAACGCGACCACGATGGATCGCAGCTCATCGACCGTCAAATATTGCCGCTCCAGCCGATATTGCTCCATAATCTCGTAGCCGCCGGATGTGCCCGCGTAGGAGACGATCGGAATGCCGGCTTGATTGATCGTTTCCATATCTCGATAGACGGTGCGCAGCGACACCTCGAAGCGGTCTGCCAATTGCTTGGCGCTGACCCGTCCGCGATTCAAGAGCAGCATCGTGATCGCCAACAGCCGATCCAATTTCATAGAGCCTTTTTCCTCCAGACGATCCAGTCATCCTCCTACTATAGCGAAACCAGGCTAGATCGTCCACTGATCATGCACAATGCCGACCAGCATCCAGTTGCCGCCAAAATGCTCATATACCAGCTTCAGGCTCGCCCAATCATGTCCCTGCACCGCAGGGTCGAACCCGCTAAAATGATACTCCACAATAATAGCGGCTGGGTACGCAGTCCGAGTATTGTTGATCATGTTGCCTTTGCCGATCTCTTGGTTATAGCCGATCGTTTCCGGGTTCGCGAAATCATGGTTATAGACGAATTTGGCATAATAATCGGAGAACTTCAGCTGAATCGGCTCGCCTGACCCGTCGTAGGAGCCCCAATTGCGCACCGTCACGTCCGTCATCGCGCCGCCAAACGAAGAAGCGGCAACAACGAGATCATTCGTCAGATCGACATGCGTGTATGGGGAAAAACGGATGCCTTTCTCCGGATGCGCAAAACCGGCGAGCTGCTTCATGTCCTGCTTCTTGAGAGCTTGAATGACGGCTGCGGTTCGATCGGCAATCAGTTTCTGCGCTTCAGCAGACGGGACATTTCCATGGATCGGTTTTGTCGATGGAGTTGGAGTTGTGCTCGGTTTGACGGACACCGTCGGTGTAGCTGTAGGGGTCGCGGTTGCAGTGACCGAAGGAACAGGAGTGATCGTCGGACTTGCCGTCGGTTGCGCGCTTGCTGAAGGAGTCGGAGTAGGGGACGGTTCGCCGGTCGAAGCGGTGCATCCCGCCAATAAGAGGCAGACAAGGCCGGCCAGCCCCGCAGCACGAATAGTTGAACGAGCGTTGGACATACTCGAAGCTTCCTTTCGGATTGGATTTTGACCTAACAAACGAAAGGACGTACGCAAATGTTGCGCGATACAAGCAAAGAATTCGCCCATTTTTGGAGTTGACAAATGAGCTTCAATTACATAAAATAAGGTGGTGAAACAAAGTAAGTAAGTACATTATTAAAAGTAAGTAAATAGACTCTCATTTCTAGGAGGCTGTAATTATGTCGAAAGCAAATTGGGTAGTTGACGCATCGCACAGCAGCATTGATTTCTCGGTCAAACACATGATGATCGCCAAAGTAAAAGGAACGTTCCATGGCTTCGAAGCTTCCATTGAGGCCGATCCTAGCGATCTGACTTCCGCTTCGATCAGCTTCAGCGTAGCGATTGACAGCATTGATACTCGGAACGGCGACCGCGACGGCCACTTGAAATCGGCCGATTTCTTCGATGCGGCCAGCCATCCGAACATGACGTTCCGCTCGACCGGCATCGTCAAGACCGGCGAAGGCGAATATGATGTGGTCGGCGATTTGACGATCCGTGGCATTACCCGCTCCGAGACGTTCGAAGTGGCGTACGAAGGCGGCGGCAAAGACCCATGGGGCAATGAGCGTGCCGGCTTCAGTGCCAAGGGCAGCATCAGCCGCGCGGAATTCGGCTTAACTTGGAACGCGGCGCTTGAGACTGGCGGCGTCCTCGTAGGCGACGAAGTGAAAATTTCGATCGAGCTGGAAGCTCTCAAGCAAGCCTAATTCATCACGATCTACAATTAGATTACCCAACAAAATGAGATACGAAAAGCGCACCTGCAAAAATGTAGGTGCGCTTCTTCAATTTATGCAGTCATTATCGCGCGTCCGCAATGCCCTCGGCTTCGCCGGACTCGTGGAGTGAGATGCGCACGCCGATCGAATTGAACGCCCCCACGACGTTCTCGTAGCCACGCTCGATATGCTGGATGCCCGCGATCGACGTCGTGCCCTCGGCGGCCATGCCGGCCATGATGAGGCAGATGCCTGCGCGGACATCGGAGGCATGAACGAGCGTGCCGCGCAGCGGCAGGCCGCCCTTGATCATCGCCACGCCGGAGCGGACGGTGATGTCGGCGCCCATCCGCTTCAACTGAGCGACATGGGCGAAGCGGTCCGGGTAGATGCGGTCGCTGACGATGCTCTTGCCCCGCGCCTGGAGCAGCAAGCCGGTCATCGGCTGCTGCAGGTCGGTCGCGAAGCCCGGGTACATGGCGGTTCGGATGCGGGTAGCCTTAATATGGCCGTCTGAGTAAGCCGTTACGGACTGATCGTCCGATTCGATATGGAGCCCGATCTCGCGCAGCTTGGCGACACAGGAGCCGAGATGCTCCGGGATAACGTCCTTCACGGTTACTGTACCGCCGCCTATCCCCGCGGTCATGAGGAAGGCACCTGCGATGAGCCGGTCCGGGATAACGGTGTATGCGCAGCCGGACAATTCGGTCACGCCTTCAATGCGGATCGTATCGGTGCCGGCACCGGATATGCGGGCACCCATCTGATTGAGCAGGTTGGACGTATCGACAACCTCGGGATCCCGGGCGGCGTTAAGCAGCGTCGTTGTGCCGCGCGCCCGAACAGCGGCCAGCATAATGTTGATCGTCGCGCCCATCGTGATCATGTCGAAGAAAATCGTCGCGCCGTTCAATCGGGAAGCTTCGACCACATAATGATCTTCATTAAAGGTAAGGTTTGCGCCGAGCAGCTTGAGCGCCTTGAAATGCTGCTCAATCGGACGGCTCTTGAAATCGTCGCCGCCGGGGTAGCCGATGGAGACGCGGCCGAATTTGGCGAGCAACGCGCCTACGAAATAATAGGAAGCGCGGAACGAAGACGATTTCTTCGGATCGAAGCTCGCCGACTCGATCGTCCGCGGATCGATATGTACAGTTCCGAACGAATCGCGCTCCACCTGTGCGCCGGCTTCTCTCAGCATGTTCTCGATGACGCGAATATCGGCAATATCCGGGATGCCCATCAGTTGGACAGGCTCGTCTGCCAGGCAGGAAGCGGCCAGCAGAGCCAGCGAGCTGTTTTTGGAACCATTTATTTTAACTTGACCTTGTACGTTCGTTGTATGTTCGACTTGCAACCATCTCATGGATGTTCCTCCGCTATGGATCGTCATTGGTTGATGCCTATGTAATTTGCTTATATAGGGGGACTTAGGGGCATTTGGACATAGAAATCGACAGTCTGCATCCATTATACATAAACGATCTGGAAGATGGAAATTTTTTATGCTACCCTGAGAAAAAAAGGTACGTAGGTACCAGATACGATTAGCGGAGGTCCCGGAATGCAATCGGAAATGACCGTCAGGAGCTTCATCGGCACGCGCGACGAGGATTGGAAGGATCAGGGCTTTCACCAGCATGCGACGGTCGAGATCAGCCTGCTCATGGAAGGGCGCGGCGTTTTCGAATGGAGCGCCAAGCGGGACAGCTTGGAAGCCGGCAACGTGGTCATTATTCCGGCAGAACTGCCGCATCGGTTCGAAGGCATCAGCCGTAGCCGATACGGCGTTATTCATATCCATTATGCTCCACCCAGGTTGAGAGATATACTAAGCGAGCTCGTCGAGGATCGGAAGCCGACGATGTTTACTTTATCCGCTCTGGACAAAGACCGCTACGAGAAGCTGTTCCGCGAATGGCTGCGGATGGTGTCCGTCCCGCTCAAGGAGAAGGCTTGGACGTATTCCGCCTGGCTCGAGGTGCTGATGCTGTTCCTGCTCGAGCATTCACAGTCGAACCGGGAGGCGTTGTCGATAACGCGGGCCGGCGACTGGATTCGCGGCAATCTGCAGCACGGCGTCCAGATTTCAGAGCTGGCAGCGCTCGCCGGCATGACAGAGGCGGGGTTCCGCCGTTCATTCGAGTCCGTCTACCGGATGAGTCCGAAGCAGTATCAGCAGCAATGCCGCATGGCGGAAGCGAAATGGCAGCTCAGCGCCTCCTCGAAGGACATGGCGGAGATCGCCGACTGTCTCGGTTTCTCCCGACCGCATTCGTTCTCGCAATGGTTCAAGAATATCGAAGGCATCTCCCCTACGGAGTGGCGCCGACAGCAGATGATGCAGTTTGGCTGAAGCTTGTTTTTTTGCGTATATACTGTATCGATTTCAATAAATACAAACGCCTCCGATCCGACTATGCTTGGGTAGAAAAGAAACCTAGTCGATCAGGAGGCGTAACACTTCATGGCGGTCAGAATCGGATTTATCGGAGTCGGCGGAATAGCGGAGCATCATATCAAGACGCTGCAGAAAATTGAACATGCGGTTGTCTCGGCGGTATACGACATTAATGAAGCTCGGGCGCGCGAGATGGCGGAGAAATATGGGGCGGAGGCGTTCGCAAGTGCGGAGGCGCTGATGGATTCGGGGCAAGTCGACGCGTTGTTCGTCTGCACGCCGCCGTTCGCACGCGACGGCAGCGGCATCGAGGAGCAGGCTGCACGACGGGGACTGCATTTGCTGGCGGAGAAGCCGGTTGGTTTGTCGATGGCGGAGGTGCGCGAGAAGGAGAGAGTCATTCTCGAATCGGGCATCATCCATAGCTCGGGCTATTGCTTCCGCTATATGGATATCGTGGCGCAAGCCAAGGAATACTTGGCAGACAAGGAGATCGCCATGGTGATGGCGTATCGGTTCGGCGGCTTGCCGGGCGTGCGCTGGTGGAGAATGCTTGAGCAATCGGGAGGCCAGCTCGTCGAGATGGCGACGCATCAGCTCGATCTGATCCGCTATTTGGCCGGCGACTTCCAAGAAGTGAATGCCATCCATGCGCAGCGGCACATTCGGCAGATCGATCCCGAGGCGACGGCATACGATGTGGGCACCGTATCCTTCACCCTGCGATCCGGCGCGATCGGCAACATCACGAGCACCTCGATGGCGAAGTATGTCGGCAAAGGCGCGGTGGAAATTTACGGGCACAACTTCTTCCTGTCTGTGGAAGGAAATGTGTTGCGTATCGTCGATGATGCACAGGACATTACGATTAAATCGAAGCAAGACTACTATTACGAGCAAGACAAAGCTTTCGTAGAAGCTATACGCACGGGGCGCCGAGAGCTCGTCCTGAGCACATTCTCGGAAGCGGCGGAGACGCTTGCGGTTACGCTTGCGGCTAACGAGTCGGCGGGTTCGCGTCAGACCGTAGTGTTAAAATAGAAGGGAGCGAGAACGGAACATGTTGAAATCGATCAATCAATGGTGTTACCCAGCGGATACGCCTCTGGAGAAAGTGCTCAGCGTCAGCGCGGAAGCCGGCTACGACGCCGTCGAGCTGAACTTGTACGCGCCGGGAGGCATCGGCTTCACGACCGACATCAGCGCCGGCGAAGCGGAAGCGATCGGGCGGCTGGCCCGCAGCTATGGCATCCAGCTGCGCAGCTTGTCCACCGGTCTTATGGGCCGCAACCCGTTGTCTTCGCCAGACCCGGCGTTGCGTGAGCAAGGCCGCGGCGTCGTGACGAAGCAGCTCGAGATCGCCGAGCTGCTCGGCATGGATACGGTGCTCGTCGTGCCGGGTTTAGTGAACGCGGATACAAGATACGATGAATGCTACGAGCGGACGCAGCCGGAACTTCGGCTTCTAGCCGCGGAAGCGGAGAAGCGCGGCGTGCGCATCGGCGTGGAGAACGTGTGGAACAAGTTCCTGCTGTCGCCGCTCGAATTCGCCCGCTACATCGACGAGATCGGCTCCCCGAACGTCGGCGCCTATTTCGATGTTGGCAACGTGCTGCTGTTCGGCTTCCCCGAGCAATGGATACGCATTCTCGGCTCGCGCATCCTGAAGGTGCACGTGAAGGAATTCAAGACCGCCGTAGGCAACGGCGGCGGCTTCGTCCCGCTGCTCGCCGGCGACGTCAATTGGAAAGCCGTGCGCGAGGCGCTTCAGGCGATCGGCTACACGGACACGCTGACGGCGGAGATCTCGCCGTATGCGGCGGACCCGTACCAGCTCGCTTATGACACGGCGCGTCATCTGGACTTTGTTATTACGGGTAAGAATCGATAATCTATGAGAACCCCATACAGCCGTCCCAACGGGTCTATTAAAACCCGAGGGACGGCTGTTTGGGCATTTGATTTACTTATTTGATTCCGAATATTCTTCCTTCTTGAAAGTAACATTCTCGACAATATGGAGGATCTCGCTTCTCGTAAACTTGGAGGTGAAAAACATCGCGAACGTTGTCTCAATCGCATCAATTGCTGGAGTGCTCCATCTCAAGCTGAACATGTTTTCCTTTTTTCCGTTATATTCAACCTGAAACTCGGTCAAAAGCGCGGTGTACTGGTTATTTACTTTAATGATTTCGGAATGGACTGGATTGGGATCGAGTTTATCTTGAAGTTTGGTTACATCGATATACCCATTTTTCTCATTAAGGGTGATTGTTCTGCCCGGGTCCTTATCATCTCTCCATACCTTTACTTTGCTTTCTTTATTTACTTGTTCGATTGGCTCCTTCACCGTGAAGTTGTCCAGAGAACTGATACCGAGTCTAGTCATTTGTCCTTCTTGTCCGTCCCCAGCCCGGCTGACAGAGTAACCTTTATAGAGAACGAAAGCTAAAACAACCGCAGTAATGATCGTGACTAATAGGATTGTATTGCGTTTATTGGACATTGTAGTTGACATTGAACACACCCCCTAACACATGTAATAAATATAGGATCCCTGTAGTCTGAAGTTATTATCGTAGTAGCTTGAGTACTGGTAAACGTCGTTATACCATAAATCAAAAATTACGTATTTATGGTGATACCAATCATAGAATGTCCGATCAACTAAGTATACGTTTTGCTGGAAATAACAAGGATCCGCTAAATAGTAACCTTCCGTGGAAATTTCATTGTATGCGGTCTGCTCGTTGTGAAAGTGTCCTTCTGAGTGAGACGCGAATGCAATAGCCGGGGTGAGCAACATTATAAATAGTACTAGCAATACAACAACCATTTTTCTCAAAACTACCAACCTCCTAATTAGTGGAAATAACTTCCTTGTTAGATTACCATTGATGGTGTAAATTGTAAATAGAAGAGTGGTTCTGTGGAACTTTTAGCCAATAGGAGGAAAAAATGAAGATTATTCTAACAAGTTTTACATGTATTTTATTAATTATTGTTCTTGGGTGTTCTAGCAAACATAATCACAATCACACCTATAGTTCAGAGAATATGCCGGATACCACAGACGTTTTATGGAGTATCAATAATACTGAGTCGGAAGGACAGTACAACGTATCCGCTCAGGTATTTGATCAACGAGGAAAACCATTAAACAGTTTTGATGTTTTTCATGAAAAGAAAATGCATCTATTTGTCGTCAGTAAAGATCTCACTTATTTTGATCATCTTCATCCGGAAGATCATCATGGAAAATTTGAAACAACAATTCAATTTCCATTTGCTGATGAGTACAAATTAATTGGTGAGTATATGCCAAGTAACAAAAATGTTTCAACAAAATACCATTGGATAAAAATAGAGGGTGAAAAAGCACCTACAAAGCAAATAGTACCTGATACTAGTCGAATAAAATTTATTAATAACATCGAAGTAAGTATTTCAGTTGATCGGGTGGCAGTTGGCAATGAAACCGAGATAACTTATGCGTTTACAAATACCGACCCAAAATCAAAAAAAGTAAAGATAAATAAATATTTAGGTAGCTACGGACACGTAATATTTCTTAGTAATGACCTTGAAAATTATTTACATGCACATGCTTCTATCAGTTCAGCTAATAGTGTAACGGTCACGGCAAAATTCCCTGAAAATGGAGTCTACAAGTTTTGGGGGCAATTCTTATTAGGAAAAGAGTTGATAACAGTTCCTTATGTTATCAGTGTTCAATAGATTGGCTGAGCTTGTGTCGGTGAACGGCGGCATTGGCTTAATCGGCAAATCGTGCCGCATCTAGCCCGATTGCTAGGCGGCGATACGCTCGCGCGATCCATCGTTAAGCCGCAGGAGATCCCGGCGGGAATCGTGGTCGCAGCGCTTGGGGGCTTATTTTCTTTACTTGCTTGCGAGAGGGAAATAGCTTCAATAGCACACGCCAAAGACATTGCTCGAACGGCCGGTTTTTTGTTGTAATTAGGCGTCGCGAACGAGGATGAGGCGATCCTCATTCCATGCTTTCCGAAGGGAAAATACCCTCCAACTCTACCGCTACGCAAGGAAACTGTGGAGATGTAAGCTGGTCCCCGATCGTGAGCGATGCGGCTAGAAAATAAGCTCCATCGGCGAGCACGAATTGATCCACGGTCTGATAATCAGGGTAGAACAACCAGTATTCTTTTACGCCGAACCGTTCGAACATCGCTTTTTTCACCGTCTTGTCCTTCCGGCCCGTGCTGCTCGACAGCACTTCCACTACTAAATCCGGTGCTCCGTACACGTAGCCGTCCCGCAGGATAGCTCGATTGTCGTTCGCAATATAGAGAAGGTCGGGCTGCGCAATATTTTCCTCGTCGAAATGCACGTCCATGGGGGCCACGAGGATTTCCCCGTCCAGATGGCAAGTCTTACTCAGATTCAAGAGCAAGTTCCCCACTATTTTCTGATGCACATACTTCGGGGATGGAGATAGATCGTAGCGGATGCCGTTGATTAACTCGAACCGTTCCGGGATGTCATAGAAAGAAGTGCTTTCTTTGATTTTTGGCTTGGAATCCCTGTTGTTGCTCATATTTCTTGAACCTCCTAAATATTTCTAATTATTTCAAGTGTAGCAGAAAGGAAGATGCTTGAGAAGGGTGTTTACAACATTAACGCGTCAATGTATTATTTATTTAAAGCAATAAAGAAAAAATTGCTAAAGGAGCTGCTATTCGTCATGAAACCCGCCACCCCATCCACCGTTCAAGCCCGTACCCTGCTCGGCCAAATGAAACCGTACTCCCCCGGCAAGCCGATCTGGGAGGTGCAGCGAGAGCTCGGCCTGACCGATGTCGTCAAGCTCGCCTCCAACGAAAATGCGCTCGGCCCTTCGCCCTTGGCGGTTACCGCCATTACCATGGCGCTCGGCGAGCTTCACCGCTATCCGGACGCGCATGCGTTCGACCTGCGCCAAGCGCTGTCCGCCAAGCTCGACGTGGCCCCGGAGCAGCTCATCGTGACAAACGGCGGCGACGAGCTGATCACCTTGCTCTCGGAGGCGTATCTGGAAGCCGGCGACGAAGTGATCGTACCTGAGCACACGTTCACCGAATACGAGTTCGGTGCACAGCTGATGGGGGCGGTCGTGCGCAAGGTGCCTCTGCAGCCCGGATTCGAATACGACTGGAACTCAATCGCCGCGGCGGTAACCGACCGGACCAAGCTGATTTATTTGTGCACGCCCAACAATCCGACCGGCACCTACATGCCGAAACCCGATCTCCTCAAGCTATTGGCTGCCTTGCCTCCGCAAGTGCTGGTTATTTTGGATTCGGCTTATACGCACTTTGCGTCGGCCGATGACTATACGGACGGCTTGGAGCTCGTTCGGGAAGGGTACCCGGTGCTAGTACTCCAGACGTTTTCCAAAATATACGGGCTGGCCGGCATCCGGGTTGGCTTCGGGGTCGGCCCGCAGGAGCTGATCCGTTCGATTTTGCAAGTGAAGGAGCCTTTCAATGTGAATGCTTTGGCCCAGACGGCGGCTATTGCGGCTTTAGGGGACGAGGAGCATGTCCGGCGCTCGCGCGAGCTGGTGCTGAGGGAACGCGACAGATTGTATGCGGGACTTAGGGGGTTGGGGGTATCTTTTACCGAGAGCATGAGCAATTTCATCCTGGTGGAGCTTGGACCGGAGGCGAAGCAGCGGTATGAGCGGCTAATGGCGTCGGGCGTAATCGTGCGCTATGGAGGCGGTTGGGGACTGCCGGAGCATGTGAGGGTGTCGATCGGCTTGTCCGAGGAAAATGACCGCCTGCTGGAGGCGCTCCAACTGGTGCTGTCCGAGGCGTAGGCGATGGTGGTTGGCTCCTTGCCCGTCGTTCTGGTATGCTTGACTCGAAGAGTCGAATACGGACAAGCTGGCGGCGGAGGGGATCGAGGGTGCTGTATACGGAGCAGGAATTCGCGGATCCCGAGTTCCCTTTCAAGGTGGAAATCAAGCAAGGGCTGGAAGTAGCGAACAAGCTGCATGCCCATTCGTTTTTTCAAATTAGCTACATTATGAAAGGGACCTGTCTTCACAGGGTGAACGGACGCGAGGCGGTGCTGGCCAAGGGCGATCTGATCTCCATCCCGCCGATGTCGCAGCATCAGCTGGAATTGCTTCCGGACAAAGATGTGGAGCTCGTTCAAATCGACTTTATGCCTGCACTGCTAGACGGAAGCATACAGAGCTACGGGGATTTGACGCATTTCGTGCATGTGGCGTTTATTCGGCCTTTCTTGGACATGAACGACCGGCTGCTGCCGCAGCTCACGCTGACCTACGAGGGGCAACAGCGCGTGGAGTCGATCATTACGGAAATTCGGATGGAGCTGGACCGGCGCGAGGCCGGTTATCCGCTCGTCATTAAGGCGGCCGTGCAGCGGCTGCTTGTGCTGACCGGACGCGAGTATGCTTCCTACGCGGATGCGAAGCAGGGAACGGGCGGGGCTGCCGCCGCCAGCAGGAAGTTTTTCGAAGAAGCGGTCGCCTACATACACAGCCGGTTCCGCGAGGAAATCAAGCTGCAGGATGCCGCCGCGCGAGCGACGATGTCGCCAGCCTATTTCAGCACGATGTTCAAGCTGTTCAAGGGCAAATCGTTCGTCGAGTATGTCAACGAGCTGCGGTTGGGGGAAGCGATGCGGCTGCTGAAGGAGACCGACATGGGCGTGGACGGGATCGCGCTGGAGACCGGCTTCAACAATAGTACGCATTTTTACCGTATGTTCAAAAAAACGACGGGCCTCACGCCTGCCGCGTATAGACGCAAAGGCTGAGAGCGGCGGACCGGTTCCAAAGAAAGGTTACTAGGTTTCGAATATAGTGCATGGTTATCGGAGCTCCGGCCTGCTACCCTTGGGGGAAAGATCGATTCCGAGAGGTAGGTAGGGGCCCAAATGAAAACTTTAATTACAGTTGCGAATGAAGATTTACGTCAATTGGTGTTTCGGGAGGAAGCGGTATGGAGGCTGGAGCGGGTCACGGAAGTGGATTTTGTGGAGCTTGGCGACGACTTGACTGTGGCTCAGTTGGCCGACAGAATCGCCGGGTATGAGGCGGTGCTCACTTCATGGCGGTCGCCGAAGTTGACGCAGCAAGTGCTGGAACGGGCCGATCGGCTGCGGTTCGTCGGCCATGCGGCCGGGACGGTGGTGCCGATCGTCGATCCGGTTATTTTCGATCGCGATCCGGAGACCGTTGTCGTGAACGCCAATTCGCCGCTGGCCCGCTCGACGGCCGAGCTCGTGATGGCGCTGATGATGGCGGGCGGCTGGACGCTGAATCGGTTCGCGGATCAGATGCGCCGCGGGGTGTGGCGCGACGTGAACCAGCAGACGGTCATCGGCTTGTATGGACAAACGATCGGCTTGATCGGGTATGGGGAAATCTCCCGGGAAGTCATCCGTCTGCTGCAGCCGTTCCATGCGACGATTCTGCTCTGCTCGCGCAATTGCCCGGAGGAAGAGGCCGCCAGCCTCGGCGTACAGCTATGCGGGCTGGAGGAGCTGCTGCGGCGCAGCACGATCGTTTCGCTGCACAACACGCTCACCGAGAAGACGCAAGGCATGATCGGGCGCGAGCAGCTCGCGCTCATGCAGGACG
The DNA here is from genome assembly GCF_004000845.1 of Paenibacillus koleovorans NBRC 103111. Classification (GTDB taxonomy): domain Bacteria; phylum Bacillota; class Bacilli; order Paenibacillales; family NBRC-103111; genus Paenibacillus_AA; species Paenibacillus_AA koleovorans. The sequence continues at coordinate 105,795 of NZ_BIMA01000001.1, read as the reverse complement.
GCGCGCTGTTCGTCAACACGGCGCGCGGCCCGATCGTCCAGGAGCAGGCGCTGCTGGACGAGCTGGAGAGCGGCCGGCTGTACGCCGCGCTGGACGTGTTCCACGCCGAGCCGGTGCAGGTGGATTCTCCGCTGCTGCGGCTGCCTAACGTCGTGTGCACGCCGCATATCGGAGCGATGTCTCGCTACTGGCGGGGGCAGCTTGGCGAGACGGTAATCGACGAGCTCATCCGGTTTGTGAACGGGGAACCGCTGCAGGGACGAATTACGAGGGAGAAGTTTGCTTTCTTGACGCCGCAATAATCGAGGGGGACGGTTGCTCCTATTTGGCAGGCAGCGCGACCCTAGGTAATTCCGTGGTTTGTGATTGAACGAGGGGAACTGGGGGAGCGTTACGCGATATGAAGCTATTGGTGTTCTATTTGATTGTGTTGAATTTCGCCGGGTACGCGGTGATGGGCTATGACAAGCAACAGGCCAAGCGCAAAAATCGACGCATTCCGGAGAAGCGCTTGTTCCTGATCGCCTTGGCGGGCGGCGCGGCAGGGGTGTTGATCGGCATGCAGCTGTGGCGGCACAAGACGAAGCATCTGTCGTTCACAGTCGGCATCCCTCTGCTGCTGGCGCTCAACATCGGCTGCTTGTACGCCATTTATACGCAGATTTAGGAGGAGGCGCCAATGGCATATATCGCACTGATTCGGCATGGAGAAACGTACTGGAATGCCGAGCGCCGAACTCAAGGGCATTCGCACAATCCGCTGAATGAGCTGGGGCTTCAGCAAGCTGAGAAAGTGGCGGACAGACTGGCTGCAACGCCTTGGAAATGGGATGTCTTGCTCTCTTCAGACTTGATGCGCGCCAGGCAGACGACGGAAATCATCGCGCGACGGCTCCAACTGGAGATTGTAGAATGGGATGTAAGGCTGCGGGAAGTCGATCGGGGACAAATTTCCGGTACGACCGAAGCGGAGCGAATTGAACGCTGGGGAGCCGGGTGGAGGCAGCTCGATCTCGGCATCGAAACTTCAGAAAAGTTGAGGCTCAGAGGGAGCGCCTGTCTTGAAGATATCGCTCGGGAATACAAAGGGAAAAGGGTGTTGATAGTCAGCCACGGTATCATTCTGTCCAACGTGCTGGCGCATCTGGTGCCGGATCTGGACAGCAGTTCGAACCTCCACAATACCTCAATGACGATTCTAACCAAGGCAGACGCCGATCAGCCATGGCAATGCGAGCTATACAACTGCGCCAAGCATCTGGAGTCGTCCTCCGTACCGAAATAGCGATACGAGACGAGACCCCCTTATTTGCTCCAAAGTGGCTCTCCTTACAAAAATAGCAAACCGTTGCCGCTGGATTAGCTACTGCAACTCTGACACCGATTCCCACATCGACACATACTGTTCATTTCCTCCTCCGCCAGGCGCACTCCTTTTACTTATACTGGAAGAGAAAGCGAATCCGTCGGAGGTGGAGTCGAATGTCGATAGAAGCCAACTGCATGACCTGCCGCAAGTTATTCCGCGTGACGCCCAGCGAACCGCAGTACTATAAGCTCAAGAGCGGCCAGACGAAGCTGTACGTGTGCAAGGATTGCGCCGCCTCGCTCAAGCAGGAAGCCGTGCAAACTACCGGGCTCGACCCGGCGTTGCTCGATCCGAACAAGGACGACAAATTTTTCTGATCGGCTCGCCACCTAGAAGAGCAGGAGGGACAGGCTATGGATCAATGGAGAGGCGCCGCTGGCGTCTGCGTGGACGAGCAAGGCCGTTTGTTGATGGTGCTGCAAGGCAAGCCGGAGGAGGAGAAACGGTGGTCTGTTCCTTCCGGAGGCCGCGAGGGCGAGGAGACACTTGAGCAGACTTGCATTCGGGAAGTGTTCGAGGAAACCGGCTATCGCATCCGGACTACGAAACCGCTCCAGGAGAAGAAGGGAACGATAGCCGGTATCGACTACTCTGTCACCTATTTCGAGATAGAAATTACGGGGGGCGAGGCGGTCATTCAAGACCCGGACGGCCTCATCTACGAGATCGCCTGGATTCCCCGCGAGGAACTGGAGCGGCTGCCCCTTAGCTTCGAGGAAGATCGGGCGTTCCTTCTGCACATCACAAGCACGAGTACGAGGGGCACCTAGCCGGCCAAGCAACCATAAACAAAAACGGAGAAGACACCCCAGGTGTCCTCTCCGTTTTCCGTCCCGTCCCGTCTCTTTCAGTTCCGTTCCATCCCGTTCCATCCCGTTCCGTTCTGTTCCGCTGCGGCCCCCTATTTCCCTATTCTCCCCCATTCGACAACAAATACTTGGCGTACCCGATCGGGCTGCTGTACGTCTGTTGAAACTCCTTCAGCTGGTTGCCCTCCTGGAAGCTAATGCGCAGATCGCGGCCGTTGCACTCGATGAACAGCGGCATGCCGCTGGCATCGATGCCCACATCGAGGCCGATATCCGCCAGATGCGGCAAGTGGCAGCTGAGCCGTTCAGCGACGGCAAGCGACAGCTGCTCCACACGAGCCCGGGTTTCCACCGGGTTCAGATGCGGGTACTCGCCGAGCACGCTGTCGAGGGAGTACACTGACCCGCCCTGGGCGAGATTGGTCAGGAACACATTCGGCTTGGCGACCTTCACGGCGATGCCCGAGATGTGCCAGGCGCCGGATTCGTTGCGCTGCACGGAGACGCGTAAGTCGAACGGGCGACCGCGGTATGTTGCAAGCGGCCAGCACTGCTGCACCAAGTACGAGGTCGAGCGAATGCGCCGCACCAGCACGCCGGGCAGCGCGGTGCGGAACGCCACCTTCCGCCTCACCATGCTCCTGCGGGTGATCGCGTAGTCGAGCACCCAGCGGTTGCCCTGCCGAGACAGCTTCATGATGCCGCGCCCGATGCTGCTGCTGTTCGGCTTTACGATCAGCGAGTCGTACTGCGTCATCATGTGCCGGATGTTGTGCGTCGTCGCCGTCACGGTTACCGGCAGATGCGGCCGAATGGCGGCATCCTGCAGCAGCAAATCGTGGATCGTCTTTTTGCCATACCGGTTCCAGCCGTTGAAAATTTGTTTGCCGCTTTTGACCAGCCGCTCGATCCGAAGCTTGGCATTCGAGTTGAAGTAGAGACCGCGATTGTGGATCACTTTAGGAACCGGAACCGACTTTCGAACATAACCTCGATCCGACCGGACATAAGCCATGACGCTCGTCTGCCCCGGATACAGATCGTTCAAGCGAATGTAGCAAGGCGTGACACCATGGAGTCGTCCGGCTACCTCGTAACAGGAAAGTGATTCATGATGTACGCGTCCGGCGGGGATGCGCCGATACAGCGAATCGTTCAGTATAATGCCTACATAGCGATTGTCCATGACGGCTCACTCACCTCCACAATTACAGTATGATGAGAGAAAGGTCGACGTATGGACGGGTGTATGGGGCCGCTTCATTTTGTCCGCTTTACCTAAGTCTATCGGCCTATGTGACGGCAGTTTAACAAGGAGATGGAGAGTTGGCGATGAAAGTAACTGTGTTCGATACGGAGGAGCTCTACGGAGAGCGGGGAAAATTCCGCGTGCTCGCCTTTGCCGACGAAGCCGTGCAAGGTGCGATGGATTTGAATCAACCGTCCCGGATCGTACTGGAATACCCGCAAGCGATCATTCATTTAATGGAGATGAACAATCCCGACTTCGAGGACTTGTTTATAATCGGGCATGGGATCGGGACGATCGCCGGGCATTTCAAACAAAAACGATGCAGAACGGCGGAGCTGTCGCAAGAAGTGGTGGAGTTGAGCGAAAAATGGTTCGGGGCCGAAACCGGGCATGTGATCATCGGGGACGGTCGAGCCGTGCTAGAGCAAGAGAACCCGAGCTCCCAAGACTATATCGTCCTTGATGCATTCAACGAAAGAGGGACGCCAACCCACCTGCTATCGCTCGAATTTTTCCATCTTGCACAAGAGAAGCTCACCTCAGAAGGAACCATCCTCCTGAATGTGACTGGCAAACCGAACAACGATCCATGGCTGCAAGCTGTATTTACGACGCTGAGCCAAGTGTTTCCGTACACACGAGGGTTTGTTCTGCCGAGCAGCGACCAAACAGCCGCATGCAATCTGGTCCTCGTGGGCAGCAACGTCCCGATCCGCTGGCAGCAGCGCCATATGGCCGGATTCGAACCCACTCAGCTGGAGCAGGGCTACATAATCCGGGATTGAGATGTTTCCGCCGGAACCGTATAATAGGACGAGAACATATTGAAGGAAAAGGTGTTGTCCAGGCATGAGCATTTTAAACGTAGAAAAATTAAGCCACGGCTTCGGGGATCGGGCGATCTTCCGGGACGTGTCGTTCCGCTTGCTGAAAGGCGAGCATATCGGCCTCATCGGCGCCAACGGCGAAGGCAAATCGACATTCATGAACATCATTACCGGCAAGCTTCAACCGGATGAAGGCAAAGTCGTCTGGTCCAGACGGATGCGCGTAGGCTACCTCGATCAGCATGCGATGCTGAGCAAAGGGATGTCGATGCGGGACGTCCTGAAGGGCGCCTTCCAATACTTGTTCGACCTGGAGCAAGAGATGAACGACATGTACGGCCGGATGGGCGACGTGTCGGAGAAGGAGCTCGAGCAGCTGCTGGAGGATGTCGGCACGATTCAGGATACGCTGACGAACCAGGATTTCTATATGATCGACGCCAAAATCGACGAGACGGCCCGCGGCTTGGGTCTGACCGATATCGGGCTGGATAAAGACGTGAACGACTTGAGCGGCGGCCAGCGGACCAAGGTGCTGCTCGCCAAGCTGCTGCTGGAGAAGCCGGACATTTTGCTGCTGGACGAGCCTACGAACTACCTCGACGAGACGCATATCGAATGGCTGAAGCGGTACCTGCAGGAATACGAGAATGCCTTCATTCTGATCTCCCATGACATCCCGTTCCTGAACAGCGTCATCAACTTGATCTACCATATGGAAAATCAAGAGCTGAATCGCTATGTAGGCGACTATGACCACTTCCAATCCGTCTATGAAATGAAGAAAACGCAGCTGGAGTCGGCCTTCAAGCGCCAGCAGCAGGAAATCGCCGATCTGAAGGATTTCGTGGCGCGGAACAAGGCTAGCGTGGCGACGCGGAACATGGCGATGTCCAGACAGAAGAAGCTCGACAAGATGGATGTGATCGAGCTGGCTAAGGAGAAGCCGAAGCCGCAGTTCCAGTTCAAGGATGCCCGAGCGTCGGGCAAGCTGATCTTCGAGGCGAAGGAGCTCGTCATCGGCTACGATTCGCCGCTGTCCAGACCGCTCAATCTGCGGATGGAGCGCGGACAGAAGATCGCGCTCGTCGGGGCGAACGGCATCGGGAAAACGACGCTCCTGCGCAGCATCCTCGGTGAAATTCAAGCCATCTCCGGCTCGGTCGAGCGCGGGGAGTACCAGTATGTCGGCTACTTCGAGCAGGAGATGAAGGGCGACAACTACAACACCTGCATCGAGGAAGTGTGGAACGAGTTCCCTTCGTTCAACCAATTCGAGGTGCGTGCGGCGCTCGCCAAGTGCGGACTGACGACGAAGCACATCGAGAGCAAGATCGCCGTGCTGAGCGGCGGCGAGAAAGCCAAGGTGCGGCTGTGCAAGCTGATCAACCGCGAGACGAACCTGCTCGTGCTCGACGAGCCTACGAATCACTTGGACGTCGATGCGAAGGACGAGCTGAAGCGTGCGCTGAAAGCTTACAAGGGCAGCATTCTGCTCATCTCCCACGAACCTGAATTTTATCGCGAGGTCGTGACTGAGACTTGGAATTGCGAGTCGTGGACGACGAAAGTTATTTAGAGCGCAGGAGCCAAGACTGTCGAAAACCCATGAGATGGGGGCGACGGTCTTTTTTTCTAGTCGGCGGAGGGGTATACTAGTCGAATGAACGAATGTCGAACGATAGCGGGAGATGCACAATATGAACGAGAATCGATCCATCCAGGATGTTGGCTGGAACTTTGATAATAGCTATGCGAGACTGCCTCATGTTTTGTTCTCGCCGTTGAACCCTACTCCAGTGCGGGCGCCGGAGCTTGTCGTGCTCAACGACCGTTTGGCAGCGGCGCTGGGGTTGAATGCGGATGCGCTCCGCACTGTGGAGCGCGTAGAGGAGCTGGCGGGCAACGGCCTGCCCGAAGGCGCCTTGCCGATCGCCCAGGCTTATGCGGGGCATCAGTTCGGCGGCTTCACGATGCTGGGCGACGGCCGGGCGATCCTGCTCGGGGAGCAGATTACGCCGCAGGGCGAGCGGCTCGACGTCCAGCTCAAGGGACCGGGACGCACCCCTTATTCGCGGGGCGGCGACGGCCGGGCGGCGCTCGGTCCGATGCTGCGCGAATACATTATCAGCGAGGCGATGCACGGCCTCGGCATCCCGACGACACGCAGCCTGGCTGTCGTGTCGACCGGGCAGCCGGTCATCCGCGAGACGCATCTGCCCGGCGCGATCTTGACCCGCATCGCGTCCAGCCATATCCGCGTCGGCACGTTCCAGTTCGCGGCGCGTTGGGGAGCGCCGGAAGACCTGCGCGCGCTGGCGGACTACACGCTGCAGCGGCACTATTCGGACGCGCTGCAGGCGGACAACCGCTACCTCGCGCTGCTGCAGGGCGTCATCCGCCGCCAGGCGCAGTTGATCGCCAAGTGGATGCTCGTCGGCTTTATCCATGGCGTGATGAACACCGACAACATGACGCTGAGCGGCGAGACGATCGACTACGGCCCATGCGCGTTCATGGACGCTTACGATCCGGGGACCGTGTTCAGCTCGATCGACTCGCGCGGTCGCTACGCGTACGGCAACCAGCCGCCGATCGCGGCTTGGAATTTGGCGCGGCTCGCGGAAGCTTTGCTGCCGCTACTGGACGAGCACGAGGATCGGGCGATCCAACTGGCCGAGGACGCGCTGGGAGCGTTCGCCGAGCAGTACCGAAGTTTCCGACTAGCAGGCATGCGGGCGAAGCTGGGATTGTTCAACGAAGAGCAGGAAGACGAGTCGCTGGTTGAGGAGTTATTGAGTGAGATGCAGAAGTCCGGTGCGGACTATACGAATACGTTTCGAGCGCTGACGATGGGGATTGGAGCAAGCGAAACGCCATCACCATCGCCCGCCTTGCCAAATACGGCCGACTTCCACGCCTGGCGTGAGAAGTGGCAAGCTAGGTTGGCTCGTCAGGCCGCTGCCCCGGAAGAAGTACGCCGCTTGATGCAACGCAGCAACCCGGCTATCATCGCGCGCAATCATCGGGTGGAAGAAGCGCTGGAGGCCGCTGAGCAGCAAGGGGACTTTAGTGTGCTGCATCGATTGCTAGCCGTGCTCGAGGATCCATATGCGTATTCCACGGAGCAAGAGGAATTCGCGATCTTGCCCGAGCCGTCGTCATGCCGGTACCGCACCTACTGCGGCACGTAACGCTCAAGACGCGGAAAGCGGGGAACGGTTGCTGTGGATGATTGGAACTATCGGGTAACGGACGAGTGGGAGGAAGCGCTGTGGGACGCGGCGGAGCGTATCTACGAGGAAGCGTTCCCGCTGGATGGCAAAAAAAGCCGAGCCATCATTCAACGCATGTTCGAACGGCGGCTGTGTCAGCTGCACATGTTATGGCGTCGCGATGGAGAGCTCGTGGGAATGGCGCTGACGGGCATCGATCGTCAAGCCGGCGCGGTGCTGATCGATTATATCGCAGTACGGAAGGACGCGCGCGGCGAAGGCGCCGGCCGTCAACTGCTGAACCGGATCAAGCTATGGGCACGGGAATCGTGCGATTGCCGAGGCATTATCGTGGAGGTCGAATGCGAGCCGACGGAGGAAAACCGACGCCGTATCCACTTCTGGGAGAAGAACGGATTCGTACTGACCTCCTATGTCCACAAGTACATCTGGGTGCCCGAGCCTTATCAGGCTATGGTGTTCCATTTCGATGACATCAAGGACCGACTGCCGGAGGACGGCAAGCAGCTATTCCGCAGCATCACGCGGTTTCATGAGAAAGCGTATCGTCGGACGTAACCATTCTTACTGTAGAGAGCTGAGGTGCGCTTCATGGGATATTTGTTTTTATTGCTGGCGACCTTGTCCTGGAGCTTCGTCGGCATCTTGGTGAAGGCGGCGTCTACGATGGTGGACAGTACGACGATTACGTTCGCCCGCTTTTCGATCGGCGTCGTGTTTCTTGGCCTTTTTCTGCTGCTTAAAGGGAAAGGGCTTCGGCTGCAATTCCGCTTGCGCTGGATTTGGCTCGGGGCTCTAGGGAAGGCGCTCAACAATTATTTAGAAAACATAGGGCTGTCCATCGGCTATTCATACGGCTATATTCTCGTTTCGCCGGTTTCGACCGTCCTTTTGCTGCTTGTCTCGTATTTCCTGCTGAAGGAACGAATATCGGTCCGGGGCCGCATCGCCGCCGCCATGTGCGTAGCCGGGGTGTTCGTCATCAGTTGGAACGGGAAGCCGCTCGGCGACTTGTTCGGCGCGGATTCGCTCACGACGCTGATTTTCCTGATCTCGGGAGTCGGCGCTACATTCCATGTGCTGAGTCAGAACTTGCTCGCCAAAGATATGGAGCCAGGCGAGATGAATTTCTCCGTGTTTTTCTGGGCGTCTCTCGTTATGATGGTGCCGCTTCCCTGGCAATTCGAATTCCATGGCAATGCCAGCATCAGTTCGGTCGGCGCCTTGGTGTTGCTGGGACTCATTACCGGCATCAGCTTTTATTGGTTCTCGCTCGGACTAGCCAAGGTGCCGTTCTCGGTCGCCGTCATCTTGAGCAACAGCTCAGTGCTGTTCGCGATCTTATGGAGCTTCCTCATCTACCGGGACCCGATTACGACGTACATCGTCGGAGGAGCGACGCTGTTCACAGCCGGGATGGTCGTGCTGAATTTACCGGTCGGGCATAAGAGAATAAGGCGTCAAGTGCGTTCCGAATCCGAAGATAAGAGCTTGCCTAAATAAAGACCGCATGCTGCCGCTTGAGACAACGAATGCGTAACGCCGGAGCAGTCGCCGATGAGGTAAAAGCCGGGCACGGCCGTCTGGAACCGTTCGTCGGTCTCGAGCACCGGGGCGTAAAACTTGCCGTCCATTCCGTAGAGAAGCGTATCCTCGTCGAGCGGCTCCTCCAGGAAATGCTCCAGTCGCTCCAAAAATCGGAGGAGGATGGGGATGTATGGCGCCGGTATTTCCTCTGGGAGATATCCGGCATCAGCGTGCAGCGTCGGTTGAATCCGATTCCCGGTGAGCTGCTCCGTCGTGGTCGGCCGTCCTCGCCGTAGATCCTCCAGTCGCTGCACCACGATGCGCTCCCCGCCGCGGTTAATGCCGCCGATCACTTGCCGGGCCAGTTGGTTCGCCTCCTCCAAGGTGGAGAAATAAGCCGGTGTGAACAAAGTAAAGTTCAAATTGGCTGTTGTTCCGTCTTGGCGTTCCCGAAAATTTTGCCCGTCCGGCATGACGAGCCCTTCCTGGTATTTGCGGATGATGCTCCCCCGCGGGTTCATGCAATAGGTTGTGGAAACTGTATTCTCGTCGGCGTAAGAGAGCTTCGTTTCGAAAGTGTTCTGCAAAATGGCGCGCAGCTGCTGCTCCTTCATTTCGACGCGGAAGCCTAGATCCAGTCGGGTTTTCCCTTGGCGCACGCCGAGCTCTGCAGCCTGCCGGTTCAGCCAGTCCGTTCCGGATCGCCCTGTAGCTATTGCGATTTGTCGGGCACGCACGGAACCTTGTGAGGTATGCACGGTGAAGAAGCCATCTGCGTCTTTTTGGATCGTCTGGACGTCCACTTGAAATTGCAGCTGAATAGAGTCGCTAGCGACGATTTCCTCATAGATCCTCTGGAAAATGGCTGAGGACAGCGTGCTGCCCAGGTGCCGCACCTCGGTCGAAAGCAGCTTTAGTCCGCTTTGCTCCGCTTTTCGCGCCAGCTGAGGGTTTACCGTCGAATACATGTCCACCGCGTCCCCGCCGTAAGAACACAAAATATCATCCACCTCGCGCATCAGCTCATGCAGCCGCTTTTTGCCGAGTTTGTGCTCCAGCTCCCCGCCGAAGTCGCTCGTATAGTTGAACTTCCCTTCCGATTTCCCCAAGCCGGCAAATCCGAAAAACTTGTCGCAGGCTTCGCAGTCGCAGCTTTCGCCCCGATCCAGCGGGCAGCTTCGCGCCTCGAGCGGCTTCCCTTTTTCAAGGATCAGGACGGACCTCCCGCTATTCCGCATCGCATATGCCATAAAAATACTGCTCACACCCGAGCCGATCGTGATAAAATCATACATATTCGTTCGTTCACCCTTAGTCGGAATTCATGCTATAACAATAATTGTACCGGGTCGGAATTGCAATGCGCAGAGGAGGGGTATCGTAAGAAAAAGTGAACATAGAGACGCGTGCAATGCTGCTGAACTAGGAATAAATTTGGTATAATGGAGGTATTAGAGTAATCGGAGGTGTTAATTGTGCAGTGGGATGAGGTTCGCAAAATCTATCCTTCCCAGTACGTAAAGCTACAAATTCTCGCCTCCCATATGGAAGGAAATACGAAGATCGTTGATGAGGTTGCTTTAATCAGAGCGATTCAGGATCCTAGAGAAGCAACGGAGGAGCTGATTCGTTCAAAAGAGGGGATTATTGTCTCTCACACCACTAATGATGAATTGAAGATTGAGGTTCGGAACCTGAGAGGGTTGCGAGGAGTTATCCGTCATGAAAATTGAACTTATCGACGGAATGCTTCAAACTGTAAATACTCTCGCTTACCAAGGGCAATCTGTTCTAATAAGTCTCGATCTATTAATAGAAGTGAAGGCTGTTCTTAATCTGTCCGATTTGATTATGATCACTTCACCTGAAAACTAACATAAAGGCTGCCGAGCCGAGGGGAACGGCGGCCTTTGCTGCATGAGCGGCAGGGACCTTGGTGTAGCGATCGCGAATATTGAACAGGAACAGGTTGCTTGGCGCCCCCATGGAATAAGGTGATGCCGTAATGTTATTTCGCCCAAACTCCCCTTTTGCACAAAAATAAGACGATGGCATAACGCTATTGGTCGCCTAACCCGAGTTTCCGCGTGCCTTTGAGCAAAATAAGGTGTTTTCATAACGCTATTTCGCAGCTGAGCGGGAGTTTTGAGGGAATAAGGTGATTTCATAACGTTATTTTTTCGGCGGACAGAAAGATGCGGTGCGTGATTCAGTGGACTTGCAAGAACATGGAAATGAACACGAAAACGAACACAAAAATGAGCACGAAAATGAACATGAGCATGAGCATGAGCCGACGGTTATTATCGACTTTCACCATAAACGGTTGCGCTTCGAGAAGCCGCTGCATGTATGGCAGACGAGCCGCCTTGATGAAGTAAAGCCTATTTTCGAGCAGGCGCAGGTGGCGATCCGCGATCAGCTGTACGTGGCCGGGTTTGTGTCTTATGAGTGTGCGCCTGCTTTTGACGACCATTACGTGGTGTGCGATCCCGATCCTTCGTTTCCGCTCGTCTGGTTCGCGGCGTATGAGAGCCCGATAGAGGAGCACGCTTCGGCATCGGCACCAGCGTTAACAGAAGCGTCCGCATCAGAGTCAACAGAACCAATCGCACCAGCACCAAAGTCAGCAGAAACTTCCGCACGAGCCATATCAACAGCACCAGCGTTAACAGAAGCACCTGCACTAGCACTATCACCAATAGCACCATCACCATCACCATCAGCACCGGCAACCTTCACCGCTACCGAATGGCAAAATAACACCGACCGCACCACGTACGCCTCTCACATCCATAGCATCCACGAGGCGATCGCCAGGGGAGAGACGTATCAAGTCAACTACACGACCCGGCTGCGGGCGGCATTCGACGGCAATGACCTCGCCTATTATGAGGAGCTTCGCGAGGTGCAGCAAGGCGCTTACTCCGCCTATCTCGATTTAGGCCGCTATCGTATCCTGTCGGTGTCGCCGGAGCTTTTTTTCCACTGGGATGGGGAACGCATCCGGACGAAGCCGATGAAGGGGACGCTGCCGAAGTCCGAGAACCGGGAAGCGCTGCTCGCATCCGAGAAAAACCGCACGGAAAACGTCATGATCGTCGACCTGCTGCGGAACGACATGAGCCGGGTGGCGACCACGGGGTCCGTGCAAGTGCCCAAGCTGTTCGAGGTCGAGGAGTATCCGACGCTATTCCAAATGACTTCGACTGTAGAAGCGGAGACGAAACCCGGAGTTACACTATTCGAAGTGTTCGAGGCGATGTTTCCTTGCGGATCAATCACGGGGGCGCCGAAAATTTCCACAATGCAGCTGATCGCCTCCTTGGAGCGAGAGCCCCGGCACATTTACTGCGGCTCAATCGGGCTTGCCGTCCCGGGCGAAGGCATGACTTTTAATGTGGCGATTCGGACGGTACTCGTGGATCGGGAGCGGCAGCAGGCGGAGTACGGAGTTGGCGGCGGCGTCATTTGGGATTCGACGGCGGAGGATGAGTATGAGGAAATGATCACCAAGTCGCGTGTGCTGACTTATCGGAAGGAACTAACCCCATAAGGGAACGCGGAGGTGCGGCGACATGACTTTTGTATGGACTTCGGCGATAATCAGTCTTCTCGCGGCTGGGATTGCCTTACTGCTGGTGTACTGGCTCGTTCGGCTGGGGAGCAAAAAGTGAAAGTAGCTTGGGAGCCGGGAGTGGAGCATGCGTTGAGGAAAATAGCGGTTTTGCTTATTTTGCTGAGAGGGACGTTAATAGTCTTGCTGGCGCTTCTGGAATTCAAAGGCTATATCTGGCATACGAGCTGGTTCGCCAAGCCTTACGAGGTTCGCGGACTCGACGTGTCGCACTACCAGGGCGATATCGATTGGCAGCGGCTCCGGACGAGCACCGACTTCCAATTTGTCTATATCAAAGCTACGGAAGGGCATGATTTCATAGATTTCAAGTTCAGCAGCAACTGGAATAAGGCCAAGGCTAGCGGCTTTCTTACGGGGGCTTATCATTTTTTCTCCACTAGAAGCTCGGGGGCGGAGCAGGCGCAGAAGTACATCGAGATCGTGCCTAAGGACTCTAGCAATCTGCCGCCGGTCATCGATATTGAAATCGACCTGAACCGCAATGTGGACACGATCCGCAGCGAGCTGATCGCCCTTAGCCAAACCCTGGAGCGGCATTACCAACGGAAGCCGATCCTTTACGTCACATACGCTACATATGACCAATATGTTTCCGGTTCCTTCGAGGATCATGAGATCTGGATTCGAGATGTGCTGAAGCATCCTAATTTGAAGGACGGCCGAGACTGGGCGTTCTGGCAATATGGCAACCGAGGGCATGTCCCCGGCATCGACGCATATGTAGATATGAACGTGTTCCGAGGCTCGCAAGAAGCATTCGATCAAACCTTCAAGCGGTCTTAGCCGCCGCAATCCAACTAGCAGAGGAGACCACCGCCATGCGATTCAGCACCGCTCAAACGAACATCACGCCCGACAAACCCGTCTTCATGCACGGCTACGGCAAACGAGACCACAAATCCGAGGGCATGCACGATCCGCTCTTCATGAAAGCGGTGCTCCTCCAATCGGATTCCGGGAAGTCGCTTCTCCTTGTAACCATAGATTCGCTAGGTTCAGACCGCAGCTTTACAGTAGGTATCAAGAATGCCCTCCAGGAGCATTTCGGGCTGCATCACGCCGATGTCATGATCAACTACTCGCATACGCATCACTCCGTCTTCCTGACGGGACGCGATCCTTCGCTTCGCCGCGGCGGCTACAGCATGGGTCAGACGCAATGGCCGTCGCACGAGGATGAGCTGGACTATACCGAGGATGAGCTGTTTTATGATCGGTTGGAAGGTGCCTTGTTAGAAATGGTTCGTGACTGCTATGCCAATTTGGTGGAAGGACAACTGCTGCTGGCGAGGGCCGATTCGAATTTCGGGGTTAGCCGCCGGCGTCCGAACGATCAAGGCAGTGTGGATTGGAAGCCTTATTACGAGGGTGTAATCGATCGGGACTTATTCGTGCTCAAGCTGGTAGATTCGGAGGAACGGCTGAAAGCGATCCTGTACAACTACGGCTGCCACACGACGGCGATGGGAGCGCAGTATTTGTTCTCCAATGATTTTGCCGGCAAAACGTCCAGTTGGCTGGAGGAAGCATACCCAGGTGCAGCGGCGTTGTTCTTGCAAGGCTGCGGGGGCGAGATCAAGCCGATGAAAGGAGCGGTTGGAGACTCATTCAAGGCATGCAGCTATGAGGAAATGGAGGAGGCCGGGGTCGATCTGGCGAATGAGGTCGCGGCCCTTCTGGAGCACGGCGAGTTTACCCCTGTGCGGAGCGACGGCTTCCGGTCGCAGCTGCTCGATCCGCAGCTCTATACCGAGAGGCTGCCAAACGGCTACTATGAGCGCATCATGAACGACTCGGCCGGAGGCGAATTTTATCAGAAGTCCGCGGAACGCACCATTCAGGCGATCCAGGACGGCTCGATCAAGGATCGGCTCCCGTACTACATCAACATCTGGCAGTTGGACGACGAGACGCGCATCATTGGGATGGAAGGTGAAGTGTCGACGCAGTATGGGCTTATGATTAAGAACCTGTTCGGCAACGGGCAGACGCTCGTGTTGGGCTATACGAATGGGGTTTTCTGCTATGTGCCCACCGCTCAAATGATCCATGAAGGCGGATACGAGGCGACCTGCAACTTTTTTTTCGGGCTGCACGGGCCTTTCGTTCCGGAGATAGAGGATATTATTGTAGGGCAGATTGCTAAAGCTGTGTTGACGAAAAGGAGCGGTGAGTGAGATGAGTTTTGAAGGAGTTTGGAATGTGCGCGGCCGTTTGGTGAATATGCGCAACGCGTTGGAGCGAGGCAGCTTGACCATCGGGTTCATCGGGGGCTCGATTACAGATGGACGGTCGCCGTATAAATGGCCGGAGCCGGTCCTCGCTTGGCTGTGCGAGCAGTACCCGCATGTGAGGATTACTGTGGAAAATGCGGCGATCGGCGCAACAGGCAGCGATTTGGCGGTTTTCCGGGCGGAGCGGGATTTGATTTCTAGGGGATGCGACATTGTCTTCGTGGAGTATGCGGTGAACGATTCAGGCGAACCTACCGCGAAGCGGATGAAAACCCGGGAAGGCTTGCTGCGCAAGCTGCTCGCCTCTGGCACCTGCGATGTGGCATTGGCTTATACATACATTCAGGTCATGTACAAGGACATGGCGGAAGGACGTATGCCGGCTTCCGTCGAGGAGTTCGAACGGTTGGCCGACCATTACGGGCTTAACTCGGTGTGGATGGGTAAACATGCGTTCGATGAAGTTCGGTTAGGCCGGCTGCGCTGGGAGGAATGGCTGCCGGACGGGCTGCACCCGACGGAGCGAGGCTCCTACAGCTATGCGCAGAGCGTAATTGAGCTGCTGAAGCGGGAGCTTGCGATGCCGCTTGACGGTGCCGGGGAGCTGCCGTCTCTGCTGCCTGAGCCGCTTGACCCGCTTCACTGGGGGAACGCTTGGAAGCTTCCTTTTGACGCGGTAAAGCTGGAGGGGCCATGGACGATTCGGCGGTATCTCAAGCATACGTGGATCGATCAAGCGATCTATACATCTGCGGTCGGGGCGAAGCTTTCGTTTTCGTTTCGCGGCCGCGGGGTGACGCTTGGCTTCGATTTCGGCAAGCAGTCGGCGGAGTTCCGTTATCGCTTGGATGGCGGCGAGTGGAAGCTGTCGGAGCGAGATCGACCGGCCTGGTGCGGGAATGACGGCTGGTTTCGTTTGTTCCTAGTAGCCGATGATCTGGATCCGGGGGAGCATTCACTGGAGCTCGAGGTCGTACATGGCGACCGCCCGGATTGTACGGGGACAAACTTTACATTGGGACTCATAGGCATTATCGATTAGATATCGGCGAACAGCTAGCAGACAGATGGGAGACTGAGGAGCGAGAAGAGAACAACCGCATTGATTACAGGAGCATCGTCCGGCATCGGAGAAGCGGGATGGTCGCGAGGGGAAACGGACGTTACTTATTCGTTGACATCCTCTCTATTCCTGCATTTTTTACCAAAAGTTCTGCACTTAGACGTAGATGCAGAATGTTACCGCTATCGAGCTTTGAAATATCGTTTTCGATGATAGCATTCCGGGCTTGAGTTGGATGAACCGGTGCAGCCCTACATCGACGGGATCCCGCCAAGCGAGCTGGACAAGTTGAGGCTCCGTCACGTGCTGACCAAGACGACACCGAAATTTTTCGGAGTGGACCAAGTGGAAGGTGAAGGTTTGGCGGGCATGATTGTGAAGAGGCTGTCCGGGCGATCGATTGCTGAGTTGGGTCTTTAGAGGAGCTGTCGTATCAGGCGCGCGCCGATTATTTGTTCGATATGAGTCTATTGGGCGACGCCGTACAAGCCGTTGTGAAGCCTCGCCGCATGAACTATTCGATTTACGGCAATACGGATGCTTTCCTGCATGCGCACGTGTTTCCGAATGGGGAGCTGCGGGAGCGGATTGCGTCGACTTTGCAGGAATTGATAGTAAAGGCGTACGGAGTGTTCACCTAAGAGGAGGCGCATTCGACAATGCAAGGTTATAACGTAGTAATGGTTTACAACAAAGAAATGGACCGCCTGCTTATGTGCATCCGCAGAAAGAATCCGTACAAAGGCTTGAGTAATCTGGTCGGCGGAAAAATTGAAATCGGCGAGCCTGGTATCGAAGCGGCATATCGAGAGCTAGAGGAAGAAACCGGAATTACATACGCAGATATTGTTCTGTACCACTTAATGGATTTCAAGTACTATTTTCACCCTTGCTATGTGGAAGTATATGTAGGTAGGCTAAAGCGGGACGTTGTCGTTTCAGGTGATGAGAACGAGTTGTATTGGTCGGAGCTGACGCCAGACTTCTTCGACATGACGCTATACGGTGGGGAAGGCAATATCGGGCATATGATCGAGCAGGTCAAGCTGAGCGGCATTCTGGAGAAAGAGCGGCAACCCCTATAGCGCTCTTCTCTTCGAAAAGCTGACACGCCGTCGTCTGCCGATAAGCAGCTGCGCGAAAAACAAATTAGGCACCCAGCACAACCAAGCGATCATGCGATAGTAAGTGTCGAAATGCTCTTCACCGAATATCACCATCGACACCGGCAAATAAATCCGCAGCATGACAGCCGCGAAGGTCAGTGCGTAGTTGCGCAGCATCCATTCTCCGTGCGCCTTCCGGTCCCGCTCAACAACGATTGAGCGCAAGCCTAATACTAACGTATACGCCCAGGCAAGCGACAACCCGACAAACCCAAGCGTAGACACCACGCCTCCCTCGGCATAGAAAGCCAAGTACAATCCGGACAACGCGCCAAGCGCAACGCCTACCGTGTAGATTTTACCAATCAAGCGATGCATTGCTGGATTGCGCAGGCGCAACCGCTGAATGAACTGTACCCAACCCAGCAATAGAGCCGCCATACTACCCACAATGTGGACATACAACATGACATACCACATCGAGTCAAGATTGACGGATATCAACTTCTGTTTCACGAACTCGGCGTTGGTTGCCCCCATCCCGAAGTATTGAACCCCGAGAAACAAACCAACCAGTATCGCCAATAAGGCGACTCCTAGTAGCCCGCCATTCCTCTTTCTTCGCTCACGCCCCGCCATCGATTGCAGCCTCCCTGATAAATAGCTTATAGATTCTAGTTTATACTTTCTTGCAGCGGGAAGAGCCGGTCTTAGGTCGGTGATTGGCACTAGACTTCGGGTCAGGGGAATCTCAATTTGCGTCGCCGAAAAAGTATAATGCATGGTCCAGCTTTGTAACCTGGTCTACATCCTTAGGGATCAACTCGAACGGAGACACTTGTTTGCTGTTCGTATCGACGATTGACCAGCTTCGATTGGCCTGGCGAACAAGAAATTGGCTGTTCCCGAGCTCCAAGAGCGGATCCCAATTCCTGATCAAACCGAGCGACGTTTCCATCAACGCGGTGTACTGGTTGGTCTGCGGGTCGAACATCACCCAGCGTTCCGCCGTCTCCGAGGAGGCGAGCTTCTCAAGAAGCAGTATCTGACCGTTCTCAAGCCGAATGCTACGGCTGACTGCGCCGCCTTGCGGAGCTATTCGTGGAGTCGTTCCCAGCTCTTGTCTTGCACCGGTCGCTAAGTCGAATCGTGTGGTGGACAGTCCGGAACCGCTATCCACTTGCAAGTCCAGCGAGCTGCCGATAATAGTACGCACGCCGTGTGCCAGGCACGGTCCTTCGTAACAAGAGAAGCTGCCTGCGCTCGGAATGACGAAAGGCAGTGTATCTTCGACGCCTGTGAGCACATGAAGATCATATGTGAACTTCCCGTTCTCGTCGTGAGTTCCCCAACCGATTATTATCCGGCTCCACGATTCGTCCGCATCCAGTGACACGATTCGGGAGTTGCTCCCTGCGGCAGGCGGGGTCCAGATGACCTTCGTTGTACCGCTCTTCAGATCATCTACAAGGACTTGATCGTCTTTCCAGAACAGGAGAGCAGTGCCCTCGGCATTCCAATAATGAGCTCTGACGCGATCCATCCCATAGGAGGCGACGGTGCGGCCATTCATCTCGATTACGGAGTAACCGTCCAAACCGCGCATTTCGTTGGAGCCGTCTTCCACTGCCATTGCATAGTTTCCACCGGGGGCGATCGACTCCAGTCTGTGAAAGTGAATCCCCGGCACGAACAAACGGTCCTTCTTCCTGGTCGGGATGTCAATTCGATACAGGGCTTGAGGAGGCGACGGTTCGATACGAAGTGTGCCGATCCCGGCGAAAACCGTGCGGTTCTGGGCTTGAATGCCATACAACTCGAAGGTGTAGGCTTTAGCGGAAGCTTGCGTGTAATCCAGCGTCAAGTTTACTCTGCGATCATTTTCCCATGTCCAGGCGGCTTCTGAAGGCATGCCACCGGGATACATCCTTTTCAGCTTACTCTCGAACCCTGATCGATCCATAGGATGCGAGAAGTCGAAATGATACGTATACCGCTTGCCCGGCGCAACATAATGCGTCTTGTAGATGCCCTGGCTCCAAGTCGCGATATACTCTACGATGGAAGGGTCGTCCTCAGACGTGACGGTTAGATTTAGCTTTTCGACATATTGAAATGAGATCGCTTTTTCCAATCCGTTGGAGGCAACGAGGCGTACAATCAAATCTTCCTTTGGCGTATCCTGCAGTTGAAGTCTGAGGGTACCGTCAGTTACGTTCTGATTAGGGGAGATTTCGTTGTTAATGGTGAATCGGACGGATTGTTTGGTGCGGCTGCTTACGATTGAGATTTGTGACGGGAGCTGAGCTATTTCTTCTCGTGTGAGCGGCATATAAGGAGTGGAGGACAGCATGAATAAGGGCCTGGGGCCGGAAAAGATAGGTGTTTGTTGCCCGGTAAAGTCGATACTTGTGGATTCAAGTACGCGGATAGAAGCAATTGCATTGAAAACTAATGTATCAACGACCGACTTGGCCGGCGATGGAGTTGGCTGTGACGACGGTGTTGGCGTTGGCGAAGAAGAAGGAGAAGCCATATGAGGCATGGGAGTCACTGTACTAGTAGGCTGTGGCGAAGGAGTAGTCTCGATGACCGCCGCTTCCCGATCCCTGGGCAGCAGGCTCCAACTCGCAAGTGCGCCAATCAGCAACACTCCGGCAACTACGATGACAGTCCATTCTTTTCGCTTCCATCTCATGACCCCTACCACTCCTAGGAAAATAGTTCAATCAATAGTTAGACGTTGGAAATTCAGGAATGTTTCACAAATTCTTTGAAATAAGTACTAGCCCATTATGGATGCCTGACGGTCGAGGTGTCCCTTTTTGCGTCGGCGGCACATACCATATCAAAACTGCATTCGAGGGGAGTCCAAATGCCCGAATACCGCATCATAGTTGATTTGTCCGACCGCAGGCTGCATCTGCTCGACGGGGATCGGGTTGTCCGCACGTTCCCGGTCGGGATCGGCCGTATGGTGACGCCTACCCCTACCGGCGATTATACGATTGTGAACAAGGCGCCGAATCCCGGAGGGCCCTTCGGGGTGATGTGGATGGGTCTGTCGCAGCCGCACTATGGCATTCATGGAACGAACAACCCGGCCTCGATCGGCCACATCGTCTCGCACGGCTGCATCCGAATGTACAACGAGGATGTGCTGGCGCTTTCCAAGCTGGTCCCGATCGGGACCCGGGTTACGATACGGCCTTAGCTTGGCGACGCTTGGAATATTGAGAGGAGGAGCCGCCCGATGACGCTCGATTCCACAGATTCATTCCCAACAACCGGACGCCGGCCCATCGCCATCGTCGTGCCCGGCACGTTCCCCATTCCTTCCGGCCGCAGCAGCTCGGTCGAGCTGGTCGTCGACAAGACGAGCGGGCTGCTGCGCCGTCAACACCGGATTCCTCTGGTCGTCATCGGGCCGAAAACCCGTTTCCAGCCGGCCAGACAGACGATCGACGACGTGACGTACTGGCGCTGCCCCCGCCAAGGCTACATGCGGCATGTATGCGCCCGGCTGCGCAAGCTCCGCCCCGCCATCGTTCAAGTCGAGAACCGGCCCCGGTTCGCCCAATTTCTGAAGCAGAGGCTCGGCATGCGGGTGCCCGTCATCCTCTCCCTGCACTCCACCACCTTCATCTCGCTTCCCCATATTCCCCGAAGCCGCCTTCTCCCCTGCCTCAGGAGCGTGGATGCGATTCTGGTCAATAGCCAGTTTCTCAAAGAGGTGCTGCTGCAGCTCGACCCCCGGTTGGGCAATAAAATTACGGTCAATCATCTCGGCGTCGATCCCGAACGGTTCAGCTCCCGCTGGTCGGAAGAGGAGGAAATCATCCGCGAGGCGCAGCTTGAATCGTTCGGCTGGCAAGGCGCCAAGGTCGTTTTGTTCGTCGGTCGGCTCATTCCGATCAAGGGCGTGCATCATCTTTTGAAGGCGATGCCGAAGGTGCTGGCGCGGGATCCGCGTGCCCGACTCCTTATTGTTGGGGGCGCTTTCTATGGGAACAACAAGCCGACACCTTATGTGGCAGAGTTGAAGAAGCTGGCCGCACCGCTGGGCGATGCCGTCCGATTCGTGCCGTATGTTCCACACGAGTACGTGCCGGAATGGTTCCGCTTGGCCGACGCCGTCATCGTGCCTTCTGCAGAGAAGGAAGCTTTCGGACTCGTCAACGTGGAGGCGATGGCGTCCGGAGTCCCGGTCGTCGCGACGCGTGCCGGCGGCATGCGAGAAGTGATCGAGCACGAGCTGACGGGGTTATTGGCCGATCCCGAGCATCTGGAGGAAGAGCTGCAGACGAATATCGGCTCTTTGCTGGAGAACCCTGAGAAGGCTCGAACTTTGGGTGAAAATGGGCGTCGACGCGTGCTGGAGCAATTTACTTGGGAGCATACCTCCGAGCGGCTAGCCGATCTGTATGGGTCGCTTCGAAAGGAGTGACATGGGCCTGGGTGGTTGCATATGTTACAGAAGACTACCTGGGCAGCAGAAAGGAGTACCGCAGTGAAGAAGAAATCCGGCGATCAGAAGCGCAAAAAACCGACGGGCCAGCAAATTTTCAACGCGAGCTTGAATGAGCTGAGCTGGTTGGACGACGACAAGAGCGGCGCCGCCAAACGGAAAGCAGCGGCGGACAAGAGGATGGCGGAACCGGTCGAAGCCGAGCTGGCTACGATCAATCATTTGGCTGTAGCGGAACCGCAGGTGGAGCAAGCCGGCGGTCCTGTCGAACATATCCGTGATTTGGAAACGATGATATTGGAAGCAGGCGCCGAGCCGGAAGTTATTGAGGTGGGGGAGAGACCGACAGTCGAGCAAGAGGGCGGTCAAGAGCCGGCGGTTTTCGTCGACGCCGACGAAATATCGCCGGTGTTGCTGCTGTTCGAGCGGGCGCAGCAAGAGAACGTCGCCGTCGTCTATACCGACGACCTCGTCGACGAAGCGGTGACGAATGAGAAGATCGCGAATCGTGCGATCGACGGAACGAAGATCAAGCCGGGCAGCATCGGTCGCGAATCGCTGACCGATTATGCGGTAGATACGAATAAACTCGCCGACAGCAGCGTCACCGGTCCCAAAATTTATCCCGCTTCCATCGACGACAAGCATATCGTCCCCGGCGCCATCTCCGGCCGGAAAATCAAGAACAAATCGATACCGGGCGAGAAGCTCATCGACAACAGCATCACGTCCGAGAAGCTGGCCGACAAGACGATCGACTCGATGAAGATCGCCGAAGGCTCGATTGAGACGAAGCATCTGCACCCGCAATCGATTACGACCGATCTTATTCAAGATCAAGCAATTGTAAGCGATAAGATCAAGAGCGGCGCTATTCATTCGAGCACGCTGGCCAACGGGGCTGTTAATTCGGCGAAAATCGCCGACGGTGCGGTGCTGACCGAGAAAATCCGCGACGCCGCTGTGACCGAGGAGAAGCTGGCGGAGGAAAGCGTGCAGTCGCAGCATATTCGCCCGGCCTCCGTGCTCAAGCAGCACATCGCCGACAACGCCGTGGACGGCTCGCATATCGCAGCATGGAGCATCAACGAGCTTCATCTGGCTCAGGAATCGGTAGGGACCCCGCATTTAAAGCCGCAGAGCGTCTCCTCGGAGAAATTGGCGAATGGGTCCGTCGGGCCGCATCACTTGCAGCCTCAATCGATCCGCTCGACACACTTGAACGATGGGGCCGTATTGACCCAGCATCTTCAGGAAGACGCCGTCACTACGAGCAAGCTGGCCCCGAAGGCCGTCATTACCGAGAACATCCAGGATTTGGCCGTTACGACGGAGAAGCTTGGCGACCACAGCGTCACTTCGCAGAAGCTGCAGAAGGAGACGGTGAAGCATATTCACCTCGCCCAAGGGAGCGTGACGCGAGAGAAACTGGCCGATCAGTCGGTAGCGGCTCCGCATCTGACGGTCGACGCGGTCGGAACCGTCAATCTGCAAAATCAGTCGGTCACTACGCCCAAAATCGCTCCACAGTCTATCTTGCGGGGGCATTTGACAGACGCCCTGATCGGGACCGACCAGTTGGCCAAAGCAGCGGTTCAAAGCGAGCAACTGGGCGCAAGCAGCGTAGGAACGGAAAAAATAAGCGATAGCGCCATTACATCGCCGAAGCTGGCGGGCGGGTCGGTCACATTCGAGAAGCTCGCTCGCGACTCCGTCCGGACCGGACATGTGGCGGACGGGGCGATCGTATCCGCGAAGCTGGCTGCAGACGCGGTAGAAAAGCAGCACATCGCCGATCAATCGATCAGCATGGAGCATATTCAGAAAAATGCGGTCGCGACGGATGCTATCCAGGATCAGGCGGTTACTTGGAACAAAATCGCCCTCGGCTCGATTACGCGCAACCATCTCGTACAGGGCAGCGTGTACACTCATCATCTGATGGATCATTCGGTGACGACTGCGAAGATCGCACCCGAGTCGATCTCGACCGATAAAATGACCGATCTGTCCGTCACCGGCGCCAAGCTGGCGCAAGGCGCCGTGACCAGCTCCAAGCTGGCGATAGGCTCCGTCGGCGCCGATCAGTTGGGTCCGGATGCCGTGCAAGCCGAGCATATCGCGCGGCATTCGGTGCTCGCCGATCATCTCACGGAAGATGCGGTGCAGACCGAGCATATCGCACCGCAATCGATCGTCGCGGCGCACCTTAGCCCGAGCCTCATTAGCGAGTCGCATCTGATGGTGGGGGCCGTCACCTCGAGCCGGTTGGCCGAGCGCAGCGTGGACGGCACGAAGCTGCAAGACGCCGCTGTCGGCGAGACGGCGTTGGCCGACTCGGCCGTCACGTCCGAGAAGCTGGCATCGCAAGCGGTCCAACGCGAGCATCTGGCGGCGGGCAGCGTAAGCACGGAAGCGCTGGCGGACGGTAGCGTCGATGGCGCCAAGCTGGCGGCCGGGTCGGTTGGCAGCGAGCAGTTGGTAGCCGGCGCGGTGGCGACGGAGCATCTCGCTGCCGGCGCCATTAGCGAGACGGCGCTCGCCGACCGGGTCGTCACCTCGGCGAAGCTCGCGGCATTGTCGGTGAGCGGCGAGCATCTGGCGGCGGGTAGCGTGTGCTCGGAGGTGCTGGCGGACGGAAGCGTAGTCGGCAGCAAGCTGGCGCCGGAAGCCGTGAGCGGCGAGCATCTGACGGCCGGCGCAGTGTCGGCGGAGCATCTCGCTGCCGGCGTGGTCGGCGAGGCGGCGCTGGCCGACGGAGCCGTCAGCGCGGCGAAGCTCGCGGCCGGCAGCGTCGGTCAGGCGCAGCTCGCCGCAGGCGCGGTGGACGCCGAGCGGCTGGCGGACGGCGCGGTGACGTCGTCGGCGATTGCCGACGAGGCGGTCGAGAGCCGTCACCTGGCGGCCGGCATCATTCGGTCTTCGCACTTGGCGGAGCGCAGCGTGCTCGGCGATCACTTGGCGCCCGGCGCGGTGACGTCGGAGAAGCTGAAGCCGCAGTCGGTGGGCGGCGAGCAGCTCGCCCCCGGCGCGGTGACCGGCGATAAGATCGCGATGGAAGTGATCACCAGCAAACATTTGAAGCATGAAGCGGTGCAGGGCTATCATTTGAAGCCGGGCACGATCAAGGCTTATCATCTGGAGTCCGGCATCTTCACGAACGATCATATTGCGAACGGCGCGATTGACCGCGACAAACTGCGTGCAGGCTCGGTCGGCACCGATCAGCTCGAAGACCGGATCGTAACCGGCCTGAAGATCGCCGAAGACACGGTCACTTCCGACCATCTGGCGGAAGCTTCGGTGCAGGCGCGCCATCTCGCCTACGGCTCCATCGGGCAATGGCATCTGCATGAAGCGTCCGTAGGCGGCGACCAGCTGCAGGACGGCATCGTGACAGAGCCGAAGCTGGCGGCCGGGTCGGTGACAGGCGAGAAGCTGGCCGGAGCGAGCGTGGGCGCTGAGCATCTGCGGGCAGCCTCCGTCGGTTCGGAGCAGCTGCAGGACGGCATCGTGACGGAGCGGAAGCTGGCGCCGGGATCGGTGACGGGCGAGCATCTGGTCAGCGAGAGCGTCGGTTCGGAGCATCTGCGCTCGGAATCGGTGTACGGCTACCATCTGCAGCCGGGGGCTGTGAAAGCTTACCATCTCGAGGAAGGCATTATCCAGCTGGAACCGAATTCCGTAACCGGGCAGCACGTACAGCCGGGCAGTCTGAGCGGCGAAAAGCTGGCACAGGGTACGTTGCACGGCGGACATCTGGTGAACGATGCGATCGTGCAGCGGCATTTGGCAGCCGGTTCGGTTGGAGGGCGTCAGTTGCTGGCCGGATCTGTTGGCGGGGAGCAGCTGCAGGACGGCATCGTGACGGAACGGAAGCTGGCGGCTGGGTCCGTGACAGGCGAGAAGCTGGCGGTTGAAAGTGTAGGCTTCGAGCATTTGCGTGTTGAGTCCGTAGGTGTAGGGCAGTTGCAGGACGGTATCGTGACGGAGCAAAAGCTGGCGGCCGGTTCGGTGACGGGCGAGAAGCTGGCGGCAGAAAGTATAGGTGCCGAGCATCTGCAGGCCGAGTCGGTGTACGGCTACCATCTGCAGCCTGGCACGGTGAAGGCTTACCATCTTGAGGAAGGCATCTTCAACCTTCGTCCGGATTCGGTCAAGGGGGAGCATGTGCAAGCAGGCTCTTTGAGCGGCGGGCATTTGGCAGCGGAAGCAATCGAATCTTGGAACATCGCCTCCGGCTCCATCGAGCAGCGTCATCTGCGCGATGCGACTGTAGGCAGCGAGCAATTGCAGGACGGCCTCGTGACGGAGCGGAAGTTGGCGGCGGGTTCGGTGACGGGCGAGAAGCTGGCGATCGAGAGTGTGGGCTTTGAGCATTTGCGTGTTGAGTCGGTAGGCATAGGGCAACTGCAGGACGGTATCGTGACGGAGCGGAAGCTGGCGGCGGGTTCGGTGACGGGCGAGAAGCTGGCGATCGAGAGTGTGGGCTTTGAACACTTGCGTGTTGAGTCGGTAGGCATAGGGCAACTGCAGGACGGTATCGTGACGGAGCGGAAGTTGGCGGCGGGTTCGGTGACGGGCGAGAAGCTGGCGATCGAGAGTGTGGGCAGCTCGCATTTGCGCGCCGAGTCGATCTATGGGTATCATTTGCAGCCAGGCACGGTGAAGGCATACCACCTCGAGGACAATATTATCCGGTTGGCTGCGGATTCGGTGAGCGGGGAGCATGTGCAGGAAGGTTCGCTGACCGGGGAAAAGCTGGCTCTGTTCACGCTGACCGGCGAGCATCTGGTGAACGATTCGATCGGGTCGCGGCATATCGAGGATCAGTCGATCGCCGAGGAGCATATCCAGGAGAACGCGATCGCGGCCGTTCATTTGCAGGATGATGCTGTCACTCGGGAGAAAATAGCGCCGCGCAGCATCACGTCCGACAAGGTGGCACCGGGCTCCATCGGCAGTGAGCATATTTTGCCGGGCGCCATTCAGCCGCATCATCTGAAGCATGCGCTGACGCAAAGCCTGAACGAACCGCGTCTGGACGTGGTCATCGGAGGCGATCGGCTGAGGCCGCTGTCCGTTGGGACGGATCAGCTGGCGGATGGCGCTGTGAGCGGTGCGAAGCTGGCAGCAGGCTCGATTGGCAGTGAACAGTTGGCTGCCGGGTCTATAGGCCGTGAACAGTTGGCCGCGGGTTCCGTAAGCAGCGAGCAGTTAGCTTCGAGCTCCGTAGGTGGCCGGCACTTGACTGCCGGTGCTGTGGAAGCCGCCCACTTGGCCCACGAGTCCGTTACTTCGAGCGCCATCGCGCCGGAAGCCGTAAACGGCTCTCATATCGCCGACGGCACCCTCGGAGCGGAGAAACTGAGCTTCCAGCCTATTCAGACCAATCGTTCGACGCGCCAGCCATTGCAACAGTTCGGCATTGCTCCATTCCGTTTCGGGGCTTCGGATGAGCGGGTGGAGCTAGTGATCGAACTGGAACAACCTTATGCAGATGCAGGTTATGTGATCGTAGCGATGACGAATCATGAGGCGTACAACGCTGTTCTGAAAGCTCAACAAACAGGCAGTTCGGTCATCTCCATCCTGCGCACCCGCTTCTCACCGGAAACGACCGGTCTCATCCATTGGATCGCGATCGGCGAGCGGGCTTAGCATTGAATAATGAAACCTCCTCCTCCGGCGCAGCGATTGCGTGCGGAAGGGGAGGTTTTTTACTTAACTATAGATGGCTACCCCAGTCAGGCCGGATAATAAAATAACGAAGAACGGATGCATGCGGAACTTCATCATAGCCAGGAGCGATCCGGCGAAAATAAGCAAGGCGATCACCATATCGAGGCTGAAGCTTCCGATCAGATGGTTGTTTTTGGCGAACCGAATCGCCCCGTATACGATCAAACCGGTAATGATTGGCCGCAAGCCGTAGAACGCCATTTGCACCCATTTGTTTTTGTCGATCCGGCTCAGCCCAAGCCCAACCAGAATGACTATAAAGAGCGAAGGCAGCACCATGCCGAGTGCGGAAAAGACCGCCCCTGGCGTACCGGCGACATTGTAGCCGACGAAGATGGCGCTGTTCGTGCCGATCGGTCCGGGCGACATGCCTGCAACCGCAATGGCGTCCGTGAAATCCTCCAGCGTCATCCAGCCGTGGCTGGCCACTTGCTGTTCGATGACCGGAATCATCGCGTAGCCGCCGCCGAATGAGACGAGGCCGATCATAAAGAAAGTGCGAAACAATTCCCATAATTCCATTTTTAGACAGATCCCCCTGGCAGACCGTATGAGCTAAATGCCGTCCCCCAAATAATAGTCGGTGTATTTGAACCGCATTTGTGGAGCCGCCTGTTTCCCTTCCTCTACCGCCTCTTGGTCATGATCGACATGCTCCAGCGGAACCTTGAAGCCCAGTTTAGCCTTCAGAGTCACGAGCAGAATCCCCAGTACGGCGCCGGCCATAATGATGAACACGGGATTGACATGCGCCACGAGCAGGAGCAGAACCGTTCCGGCTGTGACCAGAAGCGTCGTTTTATCGATCACGGCCGTCTTCCCGATCTTGATGGCGGCGTAGACGATCAAGGCCACGATGGTGATGCGGATGCCGCGGAAGGCGGCGATGATTTTCGGATTGTCTTTTACCTGCAGGAAAAGGATGCACAGTCCCAGCACGATGAGAAAAGTGGGGAGCAGCACGCCAAGCAGCGCGGCAATAGTGCCACGGATCCCCGCAACGCGGAAACCTACGAGCGACGCGGAGTTGATAGCGATCGCACCTGGAATCGACTCCGAGACGGCGAACATGTCGGCAATCTCCGAAGTCCGGACCCATTTGCGTTTTTCCACGACTTCCCGCTCGATCAACGGGATCATCGCATACCCGCCGCCGAAAGTAACCGGTCCGATTTTGAAAAACGTCCAAAAAATTTGAAGAAGCAATTTGAAGCTCGGCTGGCTGTTCATTTTGATCCCTTCCTTGATTGAACTTGTTCTATATTCCAATGTGGTGTTAAGTTGTTGGAAATCGCTTGTTATCCGCCTAATTCAGATGGATTTAGTGGGGATTTAAACGACGTTATTCGACTCAAAAACATCAAAATAGTATTAAGTTCATCTTACTGTAGAATTCGTGCTTTGAGAAGAGGGCATTTCGTAGATTTTTTGGGGATTTGATGGGGAGGTGACAGGCGGGGC
Source organism: Paenibacillus koleovorans NBRC 103111 (assembly GCF_004000845.1). Classification (GTDB taxonomy): domain Bacteria; phylum Bacillota; class Bacilli; order Paenibacillales; family NBRC-103111; genus Paenibacillus_AA; species Paenibacillus_AA koleovorans. The sequence continues at coordinate 77,061 of NZ_BIMA01000001.1, read as the reverse complement.
AAAATGATCGACCATCAATAACAAACTTCCGATCATTAAATAACAGGCTATGATTTGCTATTAACAAACTTCTGTACGTTATCTGGCTCAGGAGCTGAAATCGCCCAAAGTAACCAATCTTTTGTTCGTGATTAGCTAATCACCAAACATCCGCGAACCACATATTACTCATCAACCCAGCTCCCCCACCAATCCTGCAGCCTATGCGCAACCAGCGCTCACCCACCGCCCGTACACTCCCTATATTCAGCCCCCGTTCATATTCTATAAACCAAATCTCCGCCATTTAGATTCATAGTTCGAGGAAATAGGGAGGCAACTTGCGAAATTTGGTTCACTGGAAGCAAGGTTTGGTTCTCAACGTTGTGTCCACCGGTGAACGTGTTCAGTTGGCGCTTGGTACTGGCCGAGAACGAGAAGATGTGCACCAAACGTGAGGGTCAGGGGAGTGTTACGTTTATTTGCTCAATTGGACCTCGTTCACCAGGTAATCAATGTTTACTCCACATCGTCTACCGTCGAGCGTCCCGCCCAGATGTACAAGCTTTGTACAACTAGGGAACGAATTCGACTTCATTTCGGTTCAGATGTACAGACTTTGTACACCTGACCCTGATTTTCGCCGTTCAGATGTCTATTTTTTATACTATGACTGCGAAAACAGCCCATTTTTGCGTTCAGTTGTACAAACCCTATACATCTGCAGCCGATATGGGAGCATTTTCGGCTTCAGATGTAGAATTGCTGTACATCTGAACAGGCGCTCTCCCCACCCAACCGACCATTTCGCTCAAAGTGTATGCAGTTTTCCGCATACTCACCAACGCGAACCAGCGTACCAACGCCATCCGCGATCCCGCTCACCGCGCTTATGCTCTCCAGCCCCTAGCCTATCAAGCACTCCTCCCACCATCCTCCCACATCCTCCCGCCACCCCGCGCCTTTGCTGCTGAGCCTTTTTTCCCGGGTTATCCACTCATGCCCTTCCGCCGATGACATCCCGTCATAAAATGACTAAAAAAGTTTGTTGTGGCGGGGGTGAATTATGAGGAACATCAGGTCCCGAAGGAAACGGGGGACGAGGAAGCAGCAAGGCCGAATCGCACCGATCCGCCATTCGGAGACACCGCGAGTGTCCGTCATCATCCCGGTCGTCAACGAGGCCCGCACGATCGCGCGGGTGATTGCGAACGCCGCCCGGGTGCACCCGCACACCGAAGTGATCGTCGTCGCCAACGGCTCCACGGACGGCTCGAAGGAGATCGCCGCGCGTATGGGCGCCCGGGTCGTGGAGTACCCGGAGGCGCTGGGCCACGACGTGGGCCGCAGCCTCGGGGCGAAGGAAGCGAAGGGCAATGTGCTGCTATTCCTGGACGGCGACATCGTCATCCAGACGGTCGCGCTCATGCCGTTCGTGCGGGCGGTCGAGAACGGCATCGACGTGGCGCTGAACAGCTACCAGGGCCCGACGATGAAGAACCATGTCCACGGCGTCGTGCTCGCCAAACACGCGCTCAACATCGCGATGGCCCGTCCCGACTTGAAGGGCTCGTCGCTGACCACCATTCCCCATGCCATGAGCAAGAAGGCGCTAGACACCATAGGCCATGAACAGCTGATCGTCCCGCCGAAGGCGCAGACTGTCGCGATGCTGCGCGGGCTGGACGTCCGGGCGGTCCACTATGTCGACGTGGGCCGGACGAATCCGATCCGCCGCCGCAAAGTGGCCGGAGGCGACCCGCTGGAGTCGCTGATCGTAGGCGATCACCTGGAGGCCATGCATTGGCTGACCGAATCGACGAATGACCGAGGCAATCAAACCGATCTCGCCCGAGTGAGGAGTGCAGTGAGGTGACTATATGCTGAAACGGACCAACAAACGAAAACGGCCGGCGCTAGCTCTTCGCCGCAGTCTCCCACGGCGCCGCCTCCACGCGCGCCGCAAACATGCGGCCTTCCGCGGAGGCGGCCGAGCGAGGACGCGGCGCGCGGTGGCGCCGGTCCGCCTGCTGCGGGCGGCCGCAGCGCGGCACACGGCGCTGACGCGAGCGGCGCTGGAAGCGGGAGCCGCCGCGGCCCGAAGCCACCCCTACCCGGCCGAGGCACCGCCGATGCCGCTGAAGCGCTGGATCCACAAGCAATGGAACGAATGGCGAGCCGACCGGCCGATCAGCCAACACAGCTGGGCGCAATGGGCGGCGGCTGCGGAGAAGTTCGCGGAAAGCTTCTGCCGCGCGAGCGAAGGGCAGCTCCAAGTGCCGGACTGCGCCTGGCTGACGACCCGTCGGACCGTAACCGCCATCGTTACGGCAATGAACGAAGCGAAGGCGATGGTCGCGGTGTTCGCCCAGCTCGACCGGTTGCCGGTCGACGAAATTCTCGTCGTCGTGAACGGCTCGACCGACGATACGTTCGAAGTCGCGCGGAACCGTTCGGACGCCGTCATCGTGCACTACCCGGAGGCGCTCGGGCATGACGTGGGCCGCGCGATCGGCGCCAAGCTCGCGAAGGGGGACATCCTGCTGTTCCTGGACGGCGACTTCCCGATTGTGGCGGAGCAGCTCGTGCCGTTCATCGACGCGATCGAACGGGGCGGCGATGTGGCACTGAACGACATCTCGCCATACTTGGGCGCCTTCGCCGGCAGGGACGCCGTAACGATCGTGAAGGAGATGCTGAACCGCGCCATCGGGCGAGGAGAGCTCCGCGCCAACTCCCTTACCGCGGTCCCGCATGCCCTCTCGCGCAAGGCCGTCGAGACGATCGGCATCCCGAACCTGATGGTCCCGCCCAAGGCGCAAGCGATCGCAGCCTGGAAAGGGCTGAGCCTCGTTTGCCCGACCAGCGTGGACGTCATCACGAAGAACAAAGTCCGCGATTTCAATACCGGCAGCCAAAACCCGGTTGCCCGATTGATCGTAGGCGACCATCTGGAAGCCATAGCCATGATGATGCGCCTGAACGGCAACCGCCTCGGCGAGCCCGACCGCATCCGCAACCGCAGCCTGTTCAAGGGGATGAAGGCATGACCCTGACCAGTATCATTATTCCGACCTACAACGGCTTGCATCTGTTGGCCGAATGCATCGAAGCGATTCGGACATACACGACGGATACGCCTTACGAGCTGATCGTCGTCGACAACGGCTCGACCGACGGCACGGCGGCCTACTGCAAGGCGAATCGCATCCCGTTCGTCTCCTTGCCCCATAATCGGGGTTTCCCAGAGGCTTGCAATTACGGGATGCGGATGGCGAGCGGCGACGCCTTGCTGCTGCACAACAACGACGTCGTCGTCTCGCGGGGTTGGCTGACGAACATGCTGGCCGCCCTGGAGAGCAGCCCGGAGATCGGGATCGTCGGGCCGGTGACGAATTATGTGAGCGGCAGGCAGAAGATCGACATCCACTACGGCAGCATCTCCGAATTTCAATCGCTCGCCGCCGCTATGAACCGCTCCGACCGAGGCAAGTGGCAAGACGTGACCCGTCTGGTCGGCCTGTGCTTCCTCTTCAAGCGCGAGCTGATGGACCGGATCGGGGAGCTCGACGAGCGGTTCTCGCCGGGCCACTACGAGGACGACGACTACTGTTACCGCGCGAGGCAAGCGGGATATCGGCTGCTCATTGCCGGCGATACGGTCGTGCACCATCATGGCAGCGCCAGCTTCCGCAAGCAAGGGCAGGAGAAGCTGGATCGGCTCGTCGAGACGAATTACCGGAAGTTTATGGACAAATGGGGAGTCGATCCGCGTGCGTTCATTTAATCCCATATCCGTATCCCACATTCGAAAACATCCAGAGAGGAGGGGCCTGGCGTGAAGGGAGTCCTATTGGCCGGAGGAACCGGAACTCGGTTGAATCCGATGACGAAGCTCGTGAACAAGCACCTGCTCCCGGTTGGAAAATATCCGATGATCCATTATGCGATCCGCAAGTTTCAGCAGGCCGGCATCCAGGAGGTGCTGCTGGTCATGGGCAAACACTCGGCCGGCATGTACATCGATTATCTGGGCGGGGGCAAAGATCACGGCGTCCGCATGACCTACCGCGTTCAGGAGGAGGCAGGCGGCATCGCCCAGGCGTTGGCGCTGGCCGAGGGGTTCGTGCCGGATAACGAGAAGTTCATGGTTCTGCTGGGCGACAACCTGTACGAGGATTCGCTCGCACCGGCGGTGGAGCAATTCGCCCGCCAACCGGAAGGGGCCATGGTTATGTTGAAGGAAGTGCCGGACCCAAGGCGCTATGGGGTGCCGATTCTTCACAACGAGAATATTTTATTCATCGAGGAAAAGCCTTCCGTGCCCAAATCCAACTATAGCGTCACCGGCATTTACATGTACGACGCCGGGGTGTTTGACATTATCCGCACCATCCGACCTTCCCAGCGAGGTGAGCTGGAGATAACCGACGTTAACAATGTCTACGCGGCGGCAGGCAAGCTCACGTACGGGGTGCTTCAAGGCTGGTGGACGGATGCTGGGACGTTCAGCTCGCTGCAGGAGGCTGGAGCGAAGCTGCTGTTAAGCGACGAGGGGGATCGGCGATGACCCCCTTCACCAATGTGGCGACTTACGACTATGTGATCGTCGGTGCCGGCATCATCGGTCTTACGATCTCCCGGGAGCTGAAGCTTCGCGATCCGGACACCCGCATCGCCGTGCTGGAGAAGGAACCGATGCCGGCTTACCATGCAAGCGGGCGAAACAGCGGCGTTCTGCATGCCGGCTTCTATTACACGGCGAACAGCCTGAAGGCCCGTTTCACCAGAGACGGGAACCGGATGCTCCGCGACTATTGCGAGAAGTACGGGCTCGACATGAACCGATGCGGCAAGCTGATCGTCGCGGCGGACGAAGAAGAGCTGCGGGGGCTGGAGGAGCTGAAGCGCCGGGGAGATACCAACGGGGTCGAGCTTCATTGGGTGGACGAGGTGGAAGCGATGGCGATCGATCCGAACGCCAAGACGTTCCGCAAGGCGCTGTACTCCCCGACGACCGTGACGGTGGATCCGCAGCAAGTATGCGAAACGCTGTGGCGGGAGAACGAACGGAACGGCGTTCATTTCTACCTCGACACGCCGTTCGTCGATTTCGTGGACGGCCATGTGCACGCGTGCGGGGGGGAATTGACGCTTCGGTGCGGGTACTTGATCAATGCAGCCGGGCTGTACGCCGACAAAATCGCGCAAGCGCTTGGTTTTGGCCGCAGCTACACGATCATTCCGTTTAAAGGGCTCTACCTGAAATATGCCAAAAACAAAACGGACATCCGCACGAACATTTACCCGGTGCCGAATTTGGGCAATCCGTTTCTCGGGGTTCATTTTACGAAAACGGTGGACGGGGGCATCAAGATCGGACCGACGGCGATCCCGGCGCTGTGGCGCGAGAATTACAAAGGCTTCAGCCGCTTCCGGCTTAGTGAATTCCTGACGATTTTATTTTACGAGGCGAAGCTGGTCTTGACGAATTCGTTCGGATTCCGCCGCCTGGCTATAGAGGAGATGAAGAAATACTTCCGTTCGAACTTCATTCGGCTTTCGCAGAAGCTGGCCAGAGGCGTCGATCCCGAAGGCTTCGGCGAGTTCGGGAGACCGGGCATCCGCGCGCAATTGCTGCACAAGGATACGCTCGAGCTGGTGCAGGATTTCGTAATCGAGGGAGATCATCGCTCCATGCATGTGTTGAACGCCGTTTCGCCCGCTTTCACTTGCTCCATGCCGTTCGCGCGGTATGTGGTCGATGAGGTTGAAGAGAAGCGGCGAGTTGTCAAGGAGGAGGACTTACTTTGAAGCTGACGGAGACGAAACTAAGCGGACTGGTCTTGCTGGAGCCGGAAGTACACGGGGACCATCGCGGCTATTTTATGGAAAGCTACAACGCCAACCGGCTCGAGGCACTCGGCATCACTTACAGCTTCGTGCAAGACAACCAATCGCTTTCGGTTATGCCGGGGGTAATCCGCGGGCTGCATTTTCAGCTCAATCCGAAGGCGCAGACGAAGCTCGTTCGGGTGTTGAGCGGGGTTATTTACGACGTGGCGGTCGATATCCGCAAAAATTCTCCGACATTCGGCCAGTGGGCCGGGTTCATCCTGAGCGAGCATAACAAGCGCCAGCTGCTCGTGCCGCAAGGAATGGCCCATGGCTTCTGCACTTTGACTCCGAACACCCAGGTGCTGTACAAGGTAGACCAGATCTACTCCGCCGAGCATGATCGCGGGCTGCTATGGAGCGATCCGGAGCTGGGCATCGATTGGCCGGTCAGCCGACCGATCTTGTCGGAGAAAGATATGGTGCAGCCGAAGCTTCGGGAGCTGGACACGAATTTCTGACATCATTTAATTCGGAAAGAGGGAGTGGATCGCGATGAAAACCGTGCTGGTCACCGGGGCGGGCGGCTATATCGGAAGTGTGCTTGTGCCGAAGCTGCTGCAAAGGGGATACCGGGTGAGGGCGCTGGACCGTTATTTCTTCGGCATCGACAAGCTGGAAGCCCACCCGCAGCTGAGCTTGATCAAGGAAGACAGCCGTCGCATTCCGGAGGAAGCGCTGGTCGGGGTGGACGCTGTCGTCGACCTGGTGGCGATCTCCAACGATCCGAGCGGGGAGCTGTTCCAAGAGGCGACTTACGAAATCAACCACCAATCACGTGTCAGAACGGCCGAGATGGCCAAGCGGGCGGGCGTAAGCCGGTATATTCTTCCGTCGTCCTGCAGCCTGTATGGGTTCGTGGAGCCTGAAGTCATCGTAAACGAGCAATCGGCCACGAACCCGCTATCCACATATGCCAAAGCGAACGAGCTGGCGGAGCTGGGCGTGCTGCCCTTGGCGGACGATACCTTCACGGTGGTCGTCATGCGGCAAGCGACGGTTTATGGCTACTCGCCGCGAATGCGGTTCGATTTGGCAATCAACGGCATGACGCTTGGGGCTTGGAAAACCGGCGTGATTCCGCTGATGAAGGATGGGACCCAGTGGCGGCCAATGGTGCATGTGCAGGACACGACCGATGTGATGGCGCTGCTGCTCGAAGCCGATGCGGCTAATGTTAACGGCGAAATTTTCAACGTGGGATCGAATCGCAACAATTACCAGTTAGGACCGCTTGGGGAAGAAATCGCGCGGGCGCTGCCAAAGCCGGTGACGATCGAATGGTACGGCGATCCGGACCACCGCTCCTATAGGGTAAGTTTCGACAAAATCGAGGCAACGCTCGGCTGGAAAGCTCGCTGGACCGCAGCGGACGGCGCACTGGAAATATATACGGCGCTGGAGGAAGGGTGCGTGCCGAGCTACGAGCAGACGATTACGCTCGGCTGGTATCGCGAGCTGATCAAGTGGCACCGGATTATCCGGGACACCGAGCTGTATGGCGGGATGCTCGACTTGCCGGCGCAGACGGAACCCGGTGAGGGACAATGACGGAGTGGAAGCGCATCGTGCTGCTTGGCGCATCCGGCCAGCTAGGCACCGACCTGCGCCGGGTGCTGGGGGCGGATGGTGCGCTGGAGCTGGTGCCGGTTGTCCGTACCCAGCTTGACGTCTCGGACATAGGCCGCATTGTGCCTTTTCTGCAAAGCCTGCTCCCGTTCGACGTCCTGATCAACTGCACTTCGTACCATAAGACCGATGAATGCGAGGATCAGGCCGAGAAGGCGTTTGCGATCAACGCACTCGCTCCACGTGAGATGGCCCGGTTCTGTGCGGACGCCGGGGTGCGGCTCGTGCATTTCACGACCGACTACGTCTTCGCCGGCGATACCGGGCAGGCTTGCGGGGAGGACGACCCGACTTGGCCGCTTAATGTGTACGGCGTCTCCAAGTCGGCGGGCGAACAGTTAATCCGCGCCTATGCCGGGGAACGGTACTGGATTATCCGCGTCTCGTCGCTGTTCGGGGAGGCGGGGGCAAGCGGCAAAGGCGGCAATTTCGTCGAGACGATGATCCGGCTCGCACGAGCAGGAGGGCCGATCACAGTCGTCGACGACCAGATCATGTCTCCGACGCATACGCTCGACATCGCGAAGGCGGTCCGTGCGATGCTGCGCCGGGAGGAGGAGCCGCCGTGCGGCATCTACCATTGCTCGGGCGAAGGAGCTTGCAGCTGGTACTCATTCGCCCGGGAGATTTTCGCGCAGCTGCAGCTGGACGTCCGGCTGTCGCCTGTATCGAGCGGCAGCTACGCGACTAAAGCGAAACGGCCCGCCTATAGCGTGCTGCAGCCAGGCAAGCTCCGAAGCTTCTATCCGATGCCCCGTTGGCAGGACGCGTTGGCTGAGTATTTGCAAATCAAACATCCGAGGTGAGACGAACGATGCCCCGCAACAAGCAGAGAAAACGGCGGCTCCGGCTCCGACCCTTAGCTCGACTTCGGCTCCGACATCGACACCCTCTTCGGCGAAAGAGAACCGTCCGCTTGAAGCTCAGCCGGACTTCCTCCGCCTGGCAGACCGGGTGGGAAGCGGGGCTTCGGCTAGGGCGGGATGACGGTAGGCATGCCGGTCTGTGCGAATCGATTTATGCCTCCTATGTTCGCGCCCTGCCGGATCGAAGCTGGAACATTCGCATGCTCTATGTGAAGGCGGACGGCCAGCCATACCATTCGCTCGATCAAGGCATCGAGGACGCGCTGCGGACTTACGTGCGCGAGCTTCATGTCGTCGGACCCGAAGAGGACACCGTCGCGATTGCGGAACGGCTCCGGCCGGACCTGGTGCTCGTGCTGGACGCGATCGGCCGCTCGTTCTCGACGACGAAGGCCGACGCCATGCGGGCCCAAGGAATTCGTACGGCGGTCTGGCTGCCCGACGACCCCTACCATTCCGACCAAACGGTTAACATTGCGCCGCATTATGACTATGTGTTTACGCTGGAGTCCAGCTGCGTGGAGCTGTACCGCGGGCTTGGCTGCCAGCAGGTTCACTATTTGCCGCTTGCCGTCAACCCGCAGTTTATGCGCCACTGCAAGGTAGAGCCGGCTTACCGAAGCGATATCTGCTTCGTGGGCAGCGCGTTCTGGAACCGGATTGCACTGTTCGACGAGCTCGCGGATTTTTTCGCCGGACACGATACGAAGATCATCGGCTGGTGGTGGGACCGGCTGAAGCAGTATGACAAGTTGAAGCACTGCATCCATGGCATCTGGCTATCCCCGGAGGAGACGGCCAAATACTACAGCGGCGCCAAAATCGTGATCAACCTGCACCGTTCCCTGGACGACGCCAGCCATAACAGCAACAGCCGGCAAATACCGGCGAACTCGGTCAATCCGCGGATGTTCGAGATCGCCTCGTGCGCTACGCTGCAGCTGGTCGACGAACGCCCGGAGCTGGGGGCGCTGTACACTCCCGGTACGGACGTCGTTCCGTTTACGTCCGCAGCCGATTTGAAGAGCAAGATCGAGTATTATTTGACCCATGAGGAAGAAAGGCGGGAAATGGCGAGAAAAGGTTTGTTCCGGACGATCCAGGCGCATACGTTCCGGAATCGGGTGAACCGGCTGTTGGAGCTTATATTCGGTTCGTAAGGGGGTCTGATGACGATGAGGATGAGGCGAACCGCTTCGCCGTGGAGGAAAGGAAAGGAGGACGGCTTCCGTGCCGGCCTGGCGGATGGCGAGCATCTTGGCCGCTGCCGGGCGATCGTCCGCGATACGGTGCCGTCGCTCGGCGGCAGTCCAGGTACGATCCGGCCGGTGAGCGTGCTGTACGTGAAGACCGGGCTGTGGGCCTATGCACCGCTCGACGAAGGCGTGATCGACGCTTTGCGCGGATTGGTTCGCGATGTGCATATTGCCGCTCCGACCGACGATGTGGCGGCGATCGCCTCTACGGTCGGGGCCGATCTCGTGCTGGCGCTCAATTCGGTTGAATGTTTGCCCGTCCGCCATGTCGACGCGCTTCGGGAGCTTGGCATCAAGACAGCCGCATGGTTCACCGACGATCCGTATTACTCCGACGTGACCGGCGACCTCGCTCCACATTATGACTATGTATTTACGTTGGAGGAAAGCTGCGTCCCCTTTTATCGCGATCGCGGCTGCGCTGAAGCTCATTTTCTCCCATTCGGGGTAAATACAGCGATGTACGAGCCGAAGCGGGTGACCGCCTCCTATCGGTACGACATCGTCTTCATCGGCAGCGCGTTCTGGAACCGGGTTGCTTATTTCGATCGTCTGGCCCCTTATTTGCGCGGTAAAAGAGTGTTCATCGCCGGGTACTGGTGGGATCGGCTGAAACACTACTCGCTGCTCGCCGACCGGATTCGCCTCGGCTACTGGGTTTCGTCCGAGGAAACGGCTTCGTTCTATAACGGGGCCAAAATCGTCATCAACATGCACCGGGCGATCGACGACGAGTCGAACCGCAACAGCCGCCGGTTGCCCGCGCAATCGGTCAATCCGCGCAGCTTCGAGATCGGCGCCTGCGGAACGCTGCAGCTGACCGACGGCCGCGTCGGACTCCCGCAAGCATATGAGGCCGGCCGTGAAATCGCCGTATACGGCTCGCCGGAGGAACTCATCGAGCGCGTCGAGCATTATTTGAACCATGAGGAGGAGCGCCGAGAGACCGCCTATCGCTCCCTTCACCGTACGATGGAGGAGCATACGTATTTGAGTCGGGTCAGTCGGCTGCTCGGTCATGTATTCGGTTGAGTCCGGCTCGTCTCGAATACCAGTCAGGAAGGTGGTGAATGAGTATGGCGCGTATCACGCGTGTTGGCGTCAAGAAGAAAGGGGTTATTCGCCGAAAAAGGTTATTTCGCCGCGGCGGCCGGGTGGGCAAGCGGGGGCTCTCCGGAAAGTCGCCGGCTTTCAACAACGGCTACAACCTTGGCTTTGACAAAGGCCATGCTGAAGGCTATCGCCATGGACGGTACGACGGGGAAGCGGGCAGCGGCTGGAAGGACGGCGTAGAAGGGATGATCGACCGTCTCATTCCGGGCTTTGAAGTGCTGCCTGAGGTGTCGGCTGAGGAGGTGCTGGCCGCCGGCGTCGAGGCGATGCGGGGGCGATTCCTCCACTTGCTCACACCCGAGGAGCTGGGGGGACGTATTCTGCAAGCCCTGGATAGCCGCAGCCCGTTCTCCGTCGTTCGATTGGGCGACGGCGAGCTGCTGACGCTGGCGCAGGGCTCGGTGCTCAGCATCCAGCAGGTGAAGGAGCAGGGGCCGTTTCTCAGCTATGCTGGAGTCGACGTGCCGGACTATGATGCTCGCGACCGGCTCGTGGAATCGATCCGCCTGGCGACGGCGGTCGGCATTCCGAAGCTGCGCGTACGCAACTACCAACCGCTCGCCTTCGATGTGTTCCGGGCGCACGGCATCGACTATAACCGGCTTCTGCTGACGGATTCGCTGATCAATTATTATTTGTATCAATCCGGTTTTCTCAAGCGGATCACGGAGGGGCGTCGCGTGCTCGTGATCGGCAATCTGGCCGAGAAGCTTGGTGAGGTGCTGCGAGGCGGCGGCATGCATGTCGTGGGGACGATCTCGCCGGTGAACGGTGTAGCCGACGTGCCGCGTGTCCTGGAAGAGTCGGCGAGCTATGAGTTTGATCTCGCTTTCGTGGCGGCCGGTATCGCGGCGGTGATTTTGTCTCAGCGTATCGCGACGGATCTCGGTCGAGTGGCGGTAGACTTCGGTCATCTTGCCAATTCGATGATCAAGGGGGAAGCCCCGTTCAAATAATTGCAACTGTGCGGAAGGAGGGGGTTTATGAACAGGACGAAGAGGACCGCGAAGCGCGTTCGGCCGGCGGGAGGGCGTCGCGTCAAGCGGCAGTCCTACAACTGGGGGTTCAATTCCGGCTTTAACATTGGCTATACCAAAGGCCATGAGCTGGGTCTGGAGAAAGGCGCCTGGGCGATCGCCCATCCGTTCGAAGGCACGAGCATCGTTATCCCGACTTACAACCAGCATCGCTATCTGAAAGAATGCATCGAGAGCATCGAGCAGTTCACGCCCGAGCCGCACGAAATTATCGTGGTGGACAACGGATCAACGGACGGGACGGCGGAGTATCTCCAATCGCTTAAACCCGGCACCGTGCGTTTCAAAATATGTCCTGAAAATCTGGGCTTCGCCGGCGGAGTCAACCAAGGGCTTATGATGGCAAGGGGAACGAGCCTGATGTTCCTAAATAACGACACGATTGTGACGCAGCACTGGCTGTCGAACTTGCTCGCCTGCATGCGCGCTTGCGGCAGCTACGGGCTGATCGGGCCGCTGACGAACTATATTAGCGGTGACCAGCTGATCGAGACGTCGTACAAGTCGATCGAGGAGATGCACCGGTTCGCGGCGACGATCAACCGCTCCAGTCCGGAGAAGTGGCGGGCGACCGGACGGTTGACCGGGTTTTGCGTGCTGATGACGCGAGAGACGTTCCGCAGGCTCGGCTACTTGGATGAAGGCTTCGAGATCGGCAACTGCGAGGACGACGACTACGGCTTCCGCACCCGGCTGCTCGGGCTGGAGCTGATTATTGCGCACGATACGTTCATCCACCATGTCGGCAGCACGACGATCAAGACGCTTACCCCGGAGCAGTTCGAGGAAATGTACGGCCGCAATTTGGCGTTTTACTCAAGCAAATGGGGAGAAACACATATCTTGCTGCAGGAGACGCATGCGCGGTGGGATGGCGAGGCAACGCGGACGATCGATTTGTATCCTTCGCATGTCGTCGTGCAAGGGGCAGGCGAGGCGCGGTACTGGATCGAGGGAGGGCGACGATTCCCGCTGAGGGCCGACGTTGATGCGCCTTCGACCCGGATCTCGCAGATCGACGTGCGCAACTGGCCGGTCGGCGAGACCCTTTCGCAGGCGCAGCTGCAGGAGAAGCTGGCCGCCGTGGCGCCGTCGGAGCATGGCGAGCTGCCGGACGGGGCGCTTGCGCGGACGAAGGACGGGTACTTGTATCAGCGCAAGGGCCAGAAGCTGCATCGGATCGCCACCGAGTGGGCGGCCGAGGCGTGGCGGCTGAAGGACCGGCCGGTCCGCATGCTGTCGCGGGAGGAGAAGGCGTCGTATCCCGAGGGGATGCCGATCATCGCCCCTCCGATTCTGAAAGCGGCCCACCTGTGAGAAGAGGGGAGGAATGACGGATGCGTGCGAAACGGAAGGCCCGGGCGGCGGGCCCCTCGCGGAAGAAGGCCGGCCGCAAGCGTAGGCTTCTGCGCGGCGGAAAACGGCGAGTCGGCCGGACCGTGGCGAAGCGAAGACGCGGGCCTCAAAGTCCCGGCACCGGCAAAGGGACGTACGACCAGGGCTTCAACACGGGCTACAACCAAGGCTTCGACGAAGGCTTCGCCAAGGCGTTCGAGGAAGGCTACCAGCAGGCTTACTCGGCGGCGGGGTAACGGTTTGATTTGGCACGGCTCGGCTTGCTGCAATTCGGAGGAAGAAGCTGTATCCCAGTCGGGTGCAGCTTCTTCGTTGTGGCTGTTGCGCTAACACCGCTCTAACCGCTCTCTCTAGCCGCTCCCCGGCAAACTAAGTCCGGAATCCGTACTAACTTCGCCCCCAAAGCCGCTCCTCAGCCAACTAAGTCCGGAATCCGTACTAACCTGGATACCAAATTTCGCGATTGGAGAACCGAATTTCGCATTCGGGCTCCGTTTCGGCCAATCTGAGTACCTAAGTATCCAATTCGCGAATCTAGCTTCGCGTTTAGAGTACTTAGGTACTCAGATCCACATATCCGATGCAGAAGAAGGAAATTCAGTTCTCAGTCTGAGTACTTACGTGCTCATTCCAAAGCCAATCGTAAACAAGCCCGTCCCTCATTCAAAGGACAACCACCGCCTCCCCCCGCGATGAACAGAGACAAGTTGCCCGCGGTATGCGCACAATTTTTCTCGCAAGGCCATGCACCCGTCCATACCCGTGTCCATCTATTTACATATCGTAAACGAAGAACCATTCCACTTGGAAAGGAAGAGCAGGATGGAACTAGCGGACAAAAAAATCGTGGTGACCGGCGGCTCGGGATTTCTGGGGCGGCATGTCGTGGGCAAGTTGATAGAGCGGGGCGTCAAGCGGATTATCGTGCCCCGCAGCCGAGAGTACGACCTGCGGCGGGAGCGGGACATCGAGCGGCTGTACCGGGACTCGGCGCCGGATGTCGTCATCCATCTGGCGGCGGTCGTCGGCGGCATCGGAGCGAATCAGGCGAACCCGGGCAAATTTTTGTATGACAACCTCGTCATGGGCATCCAACTGATCGAGCATGCCCGGCTGGCCGGCGTGGAGAAGTTCGTGGCGATCGGCACCATCTGCTCCTACCCGAAATTCACGCCGGTTCCGTTCCGGGAAGACGATCTGTGGAACGGCTACCCGGAGGAGACGAACGCGCCTTACGGGTTGGCGAAGAAGATGATGCTCGTCCAATCACAGGCGTACCGCCAGCAGTACGGGTTCAACTCGATCTACCTGCTGCCCGTCAACCTCTACGGCTGCTGGGATAACTTCGACCTCGAGACGTCGCATGTCATCCCGGCGATGATCCGCAAATGCCTCGAAGCAAAACGCCGCGGCGAGCCGCACATCACGCTGTGGGGCGACGGCACGCCGACGCGCGAATTCATCTACGCCGACGACGCGGCGGAGGGCATCGTGCTCGCGACAGAGCGCTACGACGAATCGGAGCCGGTCAATATCGGGTCAGGCGAGGAGCTCTCGATCGGCGAGCTGGCGGCGATCATCAAGCGGCTGACGGAGTATCGGGGCGACATTGTCTGGGACACGACGCGCCCGAACGGACAGCCTCGCCGCCGCCTGGACGTGGAACGGGCTGAAGCGAAGTTCGGCTTCAAGGCGAGCACGAAGATGGAGGAAGGGCTCAAGCAAGTGATCGCCTGGTATACCGAACACGGCATCCATGGCATGGGGGAAGCGGGCGAGCGCCGATGAGCGGACGACAGCAGGCTTCTTTTCCGCTGGTTACGATCGTTACGCCCTCCTACCAGCAAGCCGGTTATATCCGCGAAACGATCGAAAGCATCTGGTCGCAAAACTATCCGAATCTCGAGCATCTGGTCATTGACGGGGGGTCCACTGACGGAACGGTTGAGATTTTGAAGCACTATGCGAGGAAGGAACCCCGGTTCCGCTACGTGTCCGAGAAAGATCGCGGCCAATCCCATGCGCTGAACAAAGGGCTGGCGATGGCCAAAGGCAGCGTAATCGGTTGGTTGAACTCGGACGACACGTACCATCCGCAAGCGATCGCGCGCGCGGTGAAGGCGCTGGTCGAGCACCCGGAATACGGGGCGGTCTACGGCCGCGCCATGTATACGGACGCCGGCAATCGGCCGCTATCCCCATACCCGGTCGACAAGAAGATCGGCCGTGCCAGATTGTTCGATGTGTGCACCATCTGCCAACCGGCCGTCTTCTTCCGCAAATCGGTCCTGGAGAAAACCGGCCCGATCGACGAGTCGCTGCAGTTCTGCATGGACTACGAGCTGTGGATGCGCATAGCCAAGCAGGCCAAGCTAGGCTTCATCGATGCGATGCTGGCCAACTCCAGGCTCCACGAGGAAGCCAAAACCGTAAAGCAGTATTTCAGCATCGGACTGCCCGAGTGTATCCGCTCCAGCATCAAAAATTTCGGTGCCGTCTCCAGCCACTGGGTGATGCAATTCCTCGCCCATCATTTGCACGAAGGGCCAGGCTGGTTGATCGAACGCCTGAAGGCGATGCATGTGTTCGGGCCGACCGCCGGGATCCGACAATCCGCTCGGTACGAGGACGGATGGGTGCCGCCGCGCTGGAGGCTGGAGCTGGAAGGAAAGCCGTCGCGACCGGTTGATTTCTTGCTGATTCAAGGCGAGAACAACTTGCACCGTCTGCACGGCAGCGTCGGCAAGATGCACTGTACCGTCACCGTTGACAACCGGACCGTGAAAAAGTTGGAGCTGGATAAAGGGCGGTTCAACGTGAAAATCCCACTGCCGGTTTCATCGGCTGCCGGCCACATCGAGATTCGCTCGCATGCCTCGCTGAACCCGAAGCGGCTGCAGCTAAGCGATGACAATCGCGAGCTGAGCCTGCTGGTGAAGCGCGCGATTCCGCTGTCGAAGGCCGAGGCGGCGCTGTATGAGCTGTTGGAGCACGATCCCGCCTCAATCGGCGAGTGGCTGATGCAGCATCCCGCCTTGCAGTTTCGGGAGTAGCGGCGCCGGTTCAGGTCATACGCCAATTTCGGAGAGCCGTGAGAGCCGTCCACGTGTGTCCATCTTCAGGCGCATACACTATCCAATAGCTTCGCCAGCTTATTCGCAACCTTCAGAACTCACCATGGCTAGGAGGGAAATCGGTGAAAATTGTCATTATGGCCGGCGGTATCGGCACCCGATTTTGGCCGCGAAGCGTGCCGTCCAGACCGAAGCAGTTCCTGGCTCTAACCTCCGAAGAAACGATGATACAGGAGACGTACCGGAGGTTCACGCGGTGGCTGCCCCGCACTTCGGTCTACGTCATTACAGCGGCGATGTACAAAACAATTCTGCAGCAGCAGCTGCCGGAGCTTCCGGAATCGCAGCTGCTGCTCGAGCCGGAGCAGCGCGACACCGGTCCTTGCATCGGGCTGACCGCGCGGCACTTCCTGGAGCTGGGCGACGATGAAGTGATCGTCACCACTCCCTCGGACCAGTACATCCCCGACGGCAGAGCGCTGATGCAGGCGCTTCGCCGGGCTGAGCAAGCCGCCGCCGAGCCGGGAACGATCGTGACGCTCGGGATTACGCCTACCCGGCCGGAAACCGCCTTCGGCTACATTCAGGCTAAGGAGGACAGCGATTGCGGGCGCGGGTTGCTGAGGGTGCATGCGTTCATGGAGAAACCATCCCGCTCCAAAGCGGAGTCGCTCGTCCTTCAGAAGCATGTGTATTGGAACAGCGGCATTTGCATCTGGAAGCCTTCAACGATCGCCTATTACATGCAGAAGCATCAGATCGATACATGGAACGCGCTGACCTTGCAGGAGGAGGAAATGCAGCAAGCATACGCACGTCTGCCCAAAGTTTCAGTGGATTACGCGATTCTGGAGAAGGCCGAGAAAATTTTTACAATCCCCGTGCAATTCGAGTGGGACGACGTGGGCATGTGGACTTCGCTCGACCGCATCCATCCTCACGACGAGGACGGCAATATCGTGCAGGGAAGCGGCTCTACGTACCCATTCTCGGCGAAGACGAACATTTTGTATATCGAGCAGGGCAAAGCGGTTGTGATCGGAGTCGAGGATCTGATCATCGTCTCCACTTCGGATGGGCTGCTCGTCTGCCACAAGTCTCAAGAGCAGCAAATCAAGCATGTGCTGAAAGCGATCGAACAATCGGAGAGGGGATAGGGAATCGATGAAGGCTTTAGTGACAGGCATTTCCGGATTTGTCGGGAGCCACATGGCGGAATTTCTGCTGGCACGCAATGTGGAAGTGACCGGTACGATTCGGCATCGGAGCCGCATGGACCATATTCGGCATCTGAAGGATATCCGGCTGATGGAGTGCGAGCTGCGCGATCCGTTCTCCGTCGAGCATTTGCTGACCGAGGTGAAGCCGGATCTGATCTTCCACCTGGCGGCGCAGAGCTTCGTCCCGACGTCATGGAACTCCCCCATGGACACGATAACGAACAACATCGGCGGTCAAGTGAACATTCTCGAGGCGGTGCGGAAGCTCGGTTTGCCGGCGAAAATCCAGTTGGCCTGCTCCAGTGAGCAGTACGGCCATGTCGAACCCGACGAGGTGCCGATCAAGGAGACGAATCCGCTGCGGCCGCTCAGCCCCTATGCCGTAAGCAAGGTGTGCCAGGAATACTTGGGCTATCAATATTTCAAGAGCTACGGACTTCATATCATCCCGACTCGGACGTTCAACCATACCGGCCCGCGTCGCGGGGAAAATTTCGTGACTTCCAACTTCTCCAAGCAAATATCGGATATTGAGAAGGGGAAAAAGGAACCGGTCATCCACGTAGGCAACTTGACGGCCAAACGCGATTTCACCGATGTGCGCGACGTCGTGCGGGCGTATTGGCTGGCGCTGGAGAAAGGCGAAGCAGGCGTCACGTACAACATCGCCTCAGGCACATGCTATACGATCCAGGAGGTGCTCGATCTGCTGTTGTCGTACAGCCATATCCAGATTGAGGTGAAGGAAGATCCGGCGCGTCTGCGGCCGTCCGATGTGGAGATCCTGCTCGGCGACTACCAGCGATTCCATGACCGGACCGGCTGGAAGCCGGAAATTCCGTTCGAGCAGACGATGCAGGATTTGCTGAACTACTGGCGGGCGCAGCCTTAGGCTGCCGTCCGCCTTTCCCGTACGCAAGCCAATATCTCTCGAAAGGGTGGGATTTTATGACGAGCGAAGCTCGGATCAGCTCGGCGACAAGCGTCAAAGGCGTCGGGTTGAAGAGCGGTACGTCCAAAGCGAAGGCGAGGAGGCGGAGGGGCAGCGGAGGTAGAGGCACAGGTCGGTTAAGGGGCAAACGGGTCCGGAAGTTGAGGCTGCGGCGCCGAAGAAGGATGGGTCGCGGGCAGCTGCGACTGCGTCGGAGGCTGCGGGGCAAAGGTCAGCGAGCCCGCCTTCGCGCTCGCCGGCGTAGAAAGGCGCTCCCGGTTGTGGAAGCGGCTCCTCCTCCTCCTCCTCCTCCTCCCGAGCCGGAAGAGCCAGGGTACCGCCGGGGCGTCAACATCGTAGGCTTCGTGCGCGCGGAGATGGGCATCGGGGAGTCGAGTCGGCTCGCGGCCCGATCGCTGGATGCGGCCGGCATTCCGTTCGACATGATGAACTTTCCGATCACGAAGATTCGAATGGAAGATTTGACGTGGGCGCACAAGGAAGTGGAGCATCCCGATTTCAAAGCCAACGTATTCCACATGAATGCGGATACGATGCGGTCGGTCCATCATTATTTTGGCCAGGGGCTGTTCGACGGCCGTCGCAATATCGGCTACTGGCATTGGGAGCTGCCGGACTTCCCGGACGAATTCTGCAACGGCTTCGAGCTTGTGGATGAGGTATGGGTACCGTCGAACTACGTCGTGAACTGCATCGCTCCTAAATCGCCGGTTCCGGTCATTCGTATTCCGCATGGCATCGAGGTCCATTACCCGCCAGGGTTGAACCGCGGCTCCTTCGGATTGCCGGGCGACCGATTCTTGTTCTTCTCGATGTTCGACACCCTCAGCTACCAGCGCCGCAAAAACCCGCAAGGGGCGATCGCCGCGTTCAAAATGGCGTTCGACCCGAACGACGCCTCTGTCGGGCTAGTGGTCAAGCTGAACCATTCCCAAGCCAATCCCGACGATCTGGAGCGACTGCACCAGCAGGTGCAGGGCTTCAGCAACATCTACATCCTCGATCAAATCATGACCCGCGGCGAAGTAAACGCGCTGCTGGCGTGCACGGACAGCTTCGTCTCCTTGCACCGCGCGGAAGGGTTCGGGCTCGGATTGGCGGAAGCGATGTATCTGGGCAAACCGGTCATCGGCACACACTGGTCGGGCAACACCGACTTCATGAACGCGTCCAACTCCTGTCCGATCGGATTTAGCCTCGTTCAGGTCGGTGAAGACTGGGGGCCATACAAGAGTTACCAGACATGGGCGGAGCCCGATCTCGAGCATGCGGCGCATTCGATGAGGGAGGTTCGCTTCAACGAAGCGTTCCGGATGGACATCGCTGCCAGAGGACAGGCGACGATCCGGGGCGAGTTTTCGCCGGCTGCCGTCGGCAACAGAATGAGGATCAGGCTGAAGGAATTGGGAGTGCTGTAGGAGGAGGCGGAGAGTGTGGACGCGTTCAAATCGATAAAGGTCGTCCAGGAAGTGGCGGAGGGCAAAAAGCAGTTGAAAATTTATAACCCCACCTCGCTGCCCATGATCGGGATCGGGGCGCAAGGAGCCGTCTTCCGGCTGTCCGACAAACGCTGCGTGAAGCTGTATGCCGATCCGGCCAATGCGGAGTGGGAGCGGAAGGCGCTTGCGGCCGCCGCGGTCAAAGTGAAGTTCATGCCGCAGCTGTTCGAGGCGGGAACGAATTACGTGGTTATGGAGTTTATTCACGGGCCCACGCTCGAGGTTTATCTGAAGGAGCGCAAGCAGCTCGAAGAGTGGGTCGCGGCACAGCTGCTTGAGATCGTGCGGGGGATGCGGCGAATGAAGTTCAACCGGATCGACACGCGGCTCGCTCACATTCTGGTGCAGACTCAGGGGAACGGGAAACGGCGGCTGAAGGTGATCGACCATATCGGGGCGTTTCGCAGCCGACGGCGGATCCCGCTCATGCTGTTCAAGAGCTTGCACAAAGCCGGGCTGCTGATGCCTTTCTTGCGCTATGTAGTGAAGCACGATCCGAAGCTGTACCGGAAGTGGCTGCGCAAAATCGCGGAAGGCGAAGCGGCGGACATGGAAGATGTACCGGCTCTGCCGCGCTTGGAGCGGCTTCAATAGTAGGAGAAGGGGCTGTCTCGGCGACAGCCCCTTTCGCTTGTGTGTAGAAGTGTAGGGGAAGGCAAAAGCGTGGTTACTTGGTCGGAGGCGGTAGGGTAGTGCGGCCGGGCTTCTCTCCTACCGCTCCGCCTCGCTCCCCCTTGCCATCTTCCGCAGCCACTCCAGCCGCCGCTCGAACTTCGCCTTGTCGCCGCTCTGAATCGAGTTGATGAGCGAGCTGAAGCGGATGATATGCGTGTAGAACTGCTTGCAGCGGCTCAGAAAGGTCGGGTCGTGCGGGCCTGTGTAGAGCTTGTAGACCAGTTCGGCGAAGGGTTCCCCGTAAGTGAGGTACAGATCGTGGTAGTCATAGGACGGATCGCCGATTTTCAGCTGGCCGAAGTCAATGACGCCCGTCATCCGCCCCTGAGCGTTCACAAGAATGTGATCGTTCTTGAAATCCCCGTGGATCAGGCACGGCCGGAACTCGAAATGCTCCTCCGGGTACAAGTACGCATGGAACACTTCCATAATCCAAGTACGCTCCCGTGTATGGAGGCGAGGGAATACGATCTGTTCCACAGCGCGGTAATACCCCGACCAATTGCGCCGCCACTCCGCTCTGCACGCGCGCCGATCCCGGTTCGTACACTGCACCAGCTCGTCGTCCTGGAACTGATGAAGCGCGCTCAGGAAGCCGGCGATGCCTTGCGCGAGCCGAAGCTGCGTCGCGTCGGAGAAGCTCTCCAGCACGGAGCGTTCCAGTGTCTTCCCTCTTAAGATCGGGTACCCCACATAAACCGGCTTTTCCTTCGGCCCTGAGGCGAACTCGAACTGCGGGATGCCAACCGGCAGCACCTCGCCCAGCTTCGGGAGCAGCCGCTGCTCCAGCCGCAGCGACGACAAGTCCTCCGTCCGAGGGAATCGGAATACATATGTTTCGTCCACCACTACCACGACGTTCTGATGCCCGCTGGAGACGACCCGAATCGGCTTCCCGGCCAGCTCCGGATGGTCCTCCGTCAGTCGCCGCAGGCACGCCTGCTCCAAGCTTGCCGTCATCCTCATCGCCCCGCTTTCATCGTGGATCATGTGTAGAACGTTTGCACCAACCGGTTCAGCAGCTCCTTGGCAAAATCGTGCCGGTTCAAATTCATCAGCGCGCCGAATTCCGGCGTACCCAGCATTTCCCCCGCCACATCATGCCTCGAGCGGCCATTCTGGAGATGCTTCATGACCCACTCCTTGCCGGAAGGATCCGGATTGCGAGAGAACAGCTCGCGGTATATTTGCTTGGCAAACGCTTCGGCAGGCAGCGGGGTCAGCAGCTTCATGGCTTCCGCCACCGTCTTCGCTTGGCTGATCGTGCCGGATCCCCGCAGCGAGTAGAGAGAGCCGGCCTCGGGGCTCTGCATGAAAACGGCCAAAATGTGTCGTCGGCCCGTCCCGCTATGCAACGCCTGGAGATGGCTCTGGAAGCCGGACGGATCGGGCTCGCGGTTCAGCAATTCGCGGTAGGCCGCATGCAGGAAGCCGTGGTCGTCCAGTTGAATCGCTTTGTACAGCCGTTGGGCAATCATAGGAATTCCCTCCTTCGACCGTGGTCGAATCGTAAAGATCAGCTATGCAGTATGCATATGTCCGGGCGCAACAATCCGCAACTGTCACTTGCGGAGGTCAATAGTTGGATCGGGACAGGATAGCGGTCCAAACCCCCCGTACGGACGTGCATACGATATAAACAAACTGCATGGCGAGTGCTGCGGGCATTCCGGCTGGCCGATACCGGCACGGAAAGCTTGCCGCCGAGTACAGTTGGGGAGGGCTCGAGATTGAAAACCGTAAGAAAAGCGATCATTCCCGCAGCAGGCTTCGGGACGCGATTTTTGCCCGCCACAAAAGCCATGCCGAAGGAAATGCTGCCCATCGTCGACAAGCCGACCATCCAGTATATCGTCGAGGAAGCGGTCCGTTCCGGAATCGAGGACATCATCATCGTGACGGGCCGCAGCAAGCGGGCGATCGAGGACCATTTCGACAAAAGCGAAGAATTGGAGCTGTTTTTGAAGGAGAGGAACAAGGGCCGTCTGTTGAGCATAGTGGAGGATGTTGCTCAATTGGCGAATATTCATTATGTGCGCCAGAAGGAGCCGCTAGGACTGGGGCATGCGGTTTGGTGCGCGCGCAAATTTATCGGCTCGGAGCCGTTCGCCGTCCTGCTCGGCGATATGCTCGTCGACAGCGACAAGCCTTGCTTGAAGCAGCTGTTGGACGTGTACGCCGAGCGGCAGGCGCCGATCATCGCGGTCGAGACCGTGGCGTGGGAAGAGACGAGCAAATACGGGATCGTCGGCGGAGTGGAGCTGGACGATCGACTGCTGCGCATCGAACGGCTCGTGGAGAAACCGCCGTCCAACCCCCTCTCGAACGCCGCCATTATCGGCCGCTACGTGCTCGAGCCATCCGTCTTCGACCGGCTGGAGACAACCCCCCGGGGGGCGGGGGGCGAGATCCAACTGACGGACGCGCTGCAGCAGCTGGCTTCCTGCGAGACGATGTACGCTTACCGAATTGAAGGCAAGCTGTATGATGTCGGCGACAAGATGGGCTTCCTGAAGGCGACGGTCGAGCTGGCTTGCAAGGACGCTGATCTGCAGGCTCCGTTCCTAGCTTTCTTGAAGTACCGGTTCGGCAGTGGGGAAGGAGGCGGTATGCGTTGACCCGAATCGTCGTCACCGGGGCGGCCGGCTTTATCGGCTCCCATCTCGTCCGGCAGCTTGTGGCCGAAGGCCACCAGGTTACCGGCATCGACAACTTATCGACCGGCATTGCCGAACGACTGGGACAATTACTCCATCTCCCGACGTTTCGGTTCCTGGAAGCAGACGTCACCGATGTCTCGACATGGCAACGGCCGGAGCTGACCGAAGAACCTCCGCCACAAGAAATTTATCATCTCGCCTCCCCGGCCTCTCCGAAATTTTATCAGGAGGAGCCGTTTCGGACGATCGACGCGAATACGATAGGGACGAAGCAGGCGCTCGAGCTGGCGCGTGCGGCGGGTGCGAAGGTCGTCTTCACGTCTACAAGCGAAGTGTACGGCGACCCGGAGGAGCACCCGCAGCGGGAGGACTACCGGGGCAACGTGAACACATGGGGCCCGCGCGCTTGTTACGATGAGTCCAAGCGACTCGGCGAGGTGATCTGCTACGAATACTTGCATCGGTACGGGGTCCGCGTGAAGGTAGCCCGCGTGTTCAACACCTACTCCGCCGGCTTGCGGACCGACGACGGACGCGTCATCTCCAACTTCGTCAGCCAGGCGGTAGCCGGCGAGCCGCTCACTATCTACGGCGACGGCTCCCAGACACGCTCGTTCTGCTATGTGGACGATACGGTGCGGGCGCTCCGGCTGATGATGAGCTCGGATCGCGCGAACGGTCAGATCATCAATATCGGCAGCCCCTATGAGCACACCGTATTGGAGCTGGCGGAGATGGTCGTTCGCCTGACCGGTGCAGCCGGTCCGATCGTCTTCATGCCGCTGCCGGAGGATGATCCGAAGGTAAGGCGGCCAAGCATCGAGAAGGCGAAGCGGCTTCTCGGCTGGGAGCCGCGGATCAGTCTGGAGGAGGGCTTGCGCCGGACGGTTGAAGATTACAGGGAGCGGCTGGGCCAAGCAACAGAGCAGAAGGAGGAACGCCCATGAACGTTGCGGTTATCGGATCGGGTTACGTCGGAAGCGTGACGGGGGCCGCCTTCGCGACCCTGGGGCATCCGACGATCGTAATCGATATCGACCGACACAAGGCGGAGCGGCTGAACGCCGGGGAGAGCCCGATCTACGAGCCCGGGCTGGAGGAGCTGCTCCGCCAGGCGGTGGGCCGAGGACAGCTGTCCGCGACGACCGATTATGCGGCGGTGAGGCAGGCCGACGTCGTCTTCATCGCTGTCGGGACCCCGAGCCGCCCGGACGGCTCGGCGGACCTTACGTACGTACGCGCGGCTGCAGCTTCCATCGGCGCACATCTCGATCCGCGGCGCTTCACGGTCGTCGTCGACAAATCCACCGTCCCCGTAGGTACGAGCGATCTGGTGGGGACGATCATCGAGCAGTCGCTCGGCCGACCGAACCGGGACGAGGCGGTGTTCACGGTCGTGAGCAACCCGGAGTTTCTGCGGGAAGGCTACGCGCTCGAGGACGTGTTCTTCCCCGACCGGATCGTCATTGGCACGGAGCATGAGGAGGCGCGGCGGATCATGCGAAGCTTGTACCGCCGCATGCTGGAGCCGGGCGGCTACGGGGAGCTGCAGGAGCTGTACCCGTTCCGCGCCGTTCGCAAGCGGCAAGAGCCAGTGTGGTTCGAGACCGACGCGAAGAGCGCGGAGCTGATCAAATACGTGTCCAACGCGTTCCTGTCGGTGAAGATCAGCTATGTCAACGAGGTCGCCCGGTTATGCGAGAAGCTGGGGGCGAACGCGCTGGACGTGTCCTATGGCATGGGACTGGATACGCGGATTGGCCCCCAGTTCCTGCAGGTATCGAGCGGCTGGAGCGGCAGCTGCTTCCCGAAGGATACGGCCGAGCTGCTCCATGCCGGGCGCAAGTACGGCATCGATCTGTCGATTGTGAATGCCGCCGTGTTGTCCAATGAGCGGATGCATCAATATTGCGTCGACAAAATCGCCAAACGGCTGAAGACACTGACCGGCAAACGAATCGGGGTGCTGGGACTGACGTTCAAGCCGAACACCGACGACGCCCGGCATACGCAAGCGTCGTTCATTATCGAAAGACTGCTGGAGCTGGGGGCGGAGGTGGCCGTTCACGATCCCAAGGGCATGGAGATGTTCCGGCGGCTGCACGACCACTTATCGGTCCGCTATTGCGGGTCGGCGGAGGAGGTCGCCTCGCAGGCCGATGCTATCGTGCTGCTCACCCATTGGCCGCAATACGGCACGAGCGAGACGGATTGGCGAGGCATGCGGCAGCGTATGCGGACGCCTTACGTGCTCGACACCCGGAATGTGCTGAATGCGCCGTCGATGCGCAGCGCAGGTTGGGACTATGAGGGACTCGGGGTTCATTATTAACGCAATGATAGAGAAAAGCGGCTAGTCAGGCCACTGAAGGGCACTGACTAGCCGCTTTTCTTTATTTCCACACCCGGCGGACAATCTCGAACGCTTCCCCATAGGGGACACCGACGGTCATCCCGCGGACGCGGGCCAAATATTCGACGCCCTCGTAGGAGCGCGGGTGGGGGAAGGGACGCATCTCGACGTCGTAATGCCGCAGCGCCTCCAGCTTGTCTTGCATCGTGTCGGTAATGTCCACGTAGTAGTTCGGCTTGAACGTTTTGTTCTCGGAGGCGGGAGTCCATTCCGTCGAGGACACCGTCTCGAAGCAGATCAGCTCGACCGGTGGTTTGCCGGCGATCGGCCGGGCTGCGGTGGCGACGGCTTGAAACGTAATCTGATGATCGCGGTTCAAGTCACCGTAATGGTGAGTGAAGACGGTGTCGGGCCGATGAAGCTGCATCAATTGCTCGAGCTGTGCGTTCAGCTGGTGCAGCGGCGCGCATTCCAGCTCGAGATTCGGGAGAGCGAGCCAGACGACCTCCTTCACGCCAAGGCTCGCGTTCGCCCGCTCGATGAACGTCCGCATGTGGTGATCTTCTTCCTTGCGGCCTTTGGCTGTCAAGACCGTCACCACTTCATGTCCGTCCTTGATCAGCTTCCTCAAGGTCCCGCCGGGTCCCAGCAGCTCATCGTCCGGATGGGACGCGACGACCATGATAGTTCGCTTCATTTGTACCAGTCACCTCTTGCTTATTTATTGTTGATGTATACATATATGAGCCGCAGCCGGATCTGGAAAGGGACAAACGCGGGAGCCGGACAAATATGTCAGCTCGGGGCATTCGCGGTGACGTGTGGCGAAGCTCGGCCATACACTGAGTGAGACAAGCGCATAATGCCGAAATGGCAGGCCGGTCGACCATTTGCAGGAGGTGCAGGATCGTTGACCCAGGACCCGATCGTATGGCATCCGTCAACTATCACGAGACAAGACCGCAACCGGCTGAACGGGCACCGCAGCGGCATTCTGTGGCTGACGGGGCTCTCCGGAGCGGGTAAGTCCACGCTCGCGTACGAGCTGGAGAAGCAGCTGCACGGCCGGGGCTGCCGCACGTACGTGCTGGACGGAGACAACGTCCGGCATGGGTTGAACCGGAACCTCGGGTTCAGTCCGGAGGATCGTTCGGAGAACATCCGCCGGGTAGCCGAAGTCGCCAAGCTGTTCGTTGACGCCGGCTTCATCGCAATCGTCGCCCTTATCTCGCCGGTGCGTCTCGACCGCCAAGCTGCACGTGCGTTGTTCCAGGAGGGAGAATTTCTGGAGGTATACGTAAAATGTCCGATCGAGGAATGCGAACGTCGCGACCCGAAGGGACTCTACAAAAAAGCGAGGGCAGGCGAGCTCAAAGGCTTCACCGGCATCGACGCACCCTACGAGCCGCCGCTTAAGCCGGAGATCGTCGTCGAGTCGAGCCGCCATTCGCCCGCCGATGGGGCCGCCCAACTGATCGAGCTGCTGGGCCGCCAATATTTTCTCATTCCGCCCCACTAACAGCGCACACAGAAAAGAGATGAACCGGTCGAACCGGCGCGTCTCTTTTTGGTGCATCATCAGGACCCTTTTCTCGAGTATCCTAGCGTCTCCATAGCTTCCCGGCACGTCCGGGCGATGATCGCCAAGTCTTTGCTGTCGACGCCTTGCTCGTTTTTCTCGCTGCCTTCGATTTTCTCGCTCAGCACCATGTACATTTCTTTCCACGACAGCCGCCCGAGTTGGGCGATTTTCGCGCATGCGGCCTGGTCCTTGGCGACGATGTCCTCGTAGCGGATCAGATGGCTCAGCCGGTCTTGCTTGACGTACTTCAAGTAGGAGGAGGCGTGCTCGTTCCAGCTGTCTGCAAAATCTTGGGCCGATTTGTAATCTTTCCACTTCCGCGGGTAGCTTCGCCAGCAGTCGAAGGGATGACGGACTAGCAGCACGAAGTTCGCCTTAGCGTAGCATTTGCGCAGCAGCGTCAGCTCTTCGGCGCCGTAGCGCACCTCTTTGAACCCGACGAGGTCATGCCCTTCGCGGTTTTGTTCGTAGAGCGTGTGCATGAATTGCTGAACCGAACGAATGACCGCCTTCTCCACATAATTCGGAGCGGGGATCAAGGTCGGCATCCACATATTGGGACTCTCCCCCTGCTTGAAATACTGCTCCCGCATATGCTCGCTCTGTCGGCTGACGGTCATGAGCTCGGCGTAGATCCGGCCGAATTCTTTCATGCAGCCGCGATGCTCACCCCAGATGAGCGTTTTTTTCCTGGCGTTGAACATGCGCTGCAGCAAGGTGGAGCCCGATCGCAGAGCGACCGCCGAGATGATCAAGTGAATATCGTCCAATCCGATTCCTCCTTGCAGATGATCTTCTTTATTCTACGCGCGAGGACGAGGATGCAACTGATACAAGCACCTATTTTCCAAGCCATGGAACGTTCCGGGAAAATCGCACAAGCGGCTCGTATGAAAAATACATAAACATGGTATACGGAAAGGTTGTGATTGAAAGTGAGAGCTCTCATTACGGGCGGGGCGGGCTTCATCGGCTCCCACATTGTGGAGAGGCTGGTTCAAGCAGGGGTGGAGCTGCTGGTGGTCGACAATTTGTCCAGCGGTCATGCGTTGTTTGTCCCGACCGGTGTCAAGCTCGTACAGCAGTCGGTGACCAGTCCTGACCTGGAAGCGGTCTTCGCAACCTTCCGACCGGATTATGTGTTTCATCTGGCCGCCCAGATCGATGTGGCGAAGTCGATGCAGCACCCGATCGAGGACGCGGAGTCGAACATTGTGGGAACCGTCAACGTCTTGCAATGCTGTCACAAGCTCGGCGTGCGCAAGCTCATTTTCTCGTCCTCCTGCGCCGTCTATGGCGATACGGGGGACACCCTCATCCCGGAAACATGCGGGACGAGACCGCTCTCCTTCTACGGGCTGTCCAAATACGTGTCGGAACGATACATCCTCCTCTACCATCATCTCTACAAGCTCCCCTACACCATACTTCGATACGCCAACGTATATGGTCCGCGCCAGGCGGTCAAGGGAGAAGGCGGCGTCATTTCGATTTTTTTGCGTCATTTGCTGCACGGGGAACCTCTGCGCATCTACGGGGACGGCAGCCAGACCCGCGACTTCATTTATGCGAAGGATGTGGCCGCGGCGAACTTGCTATGTCTGGATAAAGGGGACAATCGAATTCTCAACATCGGGAGCAGCCGAGCGACTCCGATCCATCAGCTCGCAGCGATCGTTAGAGCTTTTCAGCCGGAGTCGAGTCCCTTGACATATGGGCCCGAGCGTCCGGGAGAAATTCAATATAGCGTGCTGGATCATACGGAAGCGATGCATGCGCTGGGGTGGACGCCGCAATTTTCGCTGGAGGAAGGATTGAAGGAAACGCTAGATTTCTACAAGGGAGAGGAGCGTGGAGTATGGAAAAGCTGATCATTACGGCGGCTGTGACGGGCGGAGTGACTACCGTGCAGCAAAACCCGAATTTGCCGATCTCGCCGGAGCAAATCGCCCAGTCGGTGTACGACTGCTGGAATGCGGGTGCTTCCATCGCCCATATTCACGCCCGCGAGGAAGACGGCACTCCTAGTCAGAAGGTGGAGCTGTATGCGGAGATTGCGGATCTCGTCCGGGCCCGGTGCGACATTATCGTGAACTTCACGACGACCGGCTGGGGCCAAGCGGGGGATGAGGAATCGCGTCTGGGACCGCTCGCATGCAAGCCGGAGATCGGGACCTTCACGCCTGGCTCGATGAACCGCAAGGACAGCTTGATGATCAATAGCCCTTCTTTCGTGAGAAAGCTGGGAAGACGCATGCTGGAGCACGGCGTCAAACCCGAGATCGAAATATTCGATTTCGGCATGATCGATCAGGCGCTGAAGCTGGCGAAGGAAGGGCTGCTGACCGGACGGCTGCTGTTCCAATTCGTCCTGGGCGTTGAAGGCGGCATACCCGCCACGACCAAAAATTTGCAGCATCTGTCCGAGAGCATCCCGGCGGGAAGCGCTTGGTCCGTCGCGGCGGTCGGCCGCGGGCAATTGCCGATGAACCTGATGGGTATCGTAATGGGCGGCCACATCCGCACCGGGTTCGAAGACAACGTTTATTACAAATACCGCGAGCTCGCCAAGAGCAACGCCCAACTGGTCGAGCGGCTAGTGCGTTATGCGGAGGAGCTGGGACGTCCGGTTGCGAAGCCGAGCGAAGCGAGGGCGATTCTGGGACTGGGAGGGATGTAAATGCACGGTTCGTTCAAAATCAAGGAATTGCTGGATTATTATGAGTCGATCGGCTGTCTGGTGGAACGGATTGAGCTGACGCCTGAGCAGGCGAAGCGGGAGATCACCGGGTTCTCGTCCCTCTACGAGTCGAGACCCGGCACGCTGACGTGGATGAAGGGCAGCCGGTTCGACGGGGCGCCTATTCGATCGGCGGCGCTCGTCTGCCCGGCCGGCGCCGAGGCGGACCATGCGGACGACTCGCTGATTCGCATCCCGGTGCATAATCCGAGGAACGCCTTCGCCTTGGCGATGCGCCGATTTTATCCGTTCCGTCCGCTGGTCGGGATTGCGCCGACGGCCCGAATCGGACACAACTGCAGCATCGGCGAATCCGTCTACATCGGCGAATATGCCGTCGTCGGCGACGATGTGACGATCGGCGGCCACACCCAGATTCACAGCCATGTCTCCATTCACGATCAAGTGGCGATCGGCTCGCAATGCATCGTGCATAGCGGGACGGTGATCGGGGCCGACGGATTCGGCTACGAGCTCGACGAGGAAGGGAAGGCGTTCAAATTTCCCCATATCGGCGGGGTGCAGATCGGTGACGGCGTCGAGATCGGCAGCAATTGCTGCATCGCGCGAGGGGTGCTGGCGAATACCGTGATTGGCGATCATACGAAAATCGGAAACTTGACGCATGTCTCCCACAATGTCGAAATCGGGGAGCATGTCATGATTACGCATCAGACTCACTTGAGCGGCAGCACGCGGATTGGAGAACGGAGCTGGATCGCTCCCGGCGCGGTACTGAGAGAAGGGATCGAGGTCGGAGCGCATGCATTCGTCGGGTTGGGGGCGGTAGTCATCCGGGATGTCAACCCGCATGAGGTAGTAGCCGGCGTGCCGGCCAAGCCGCTCAAGAAGGAGTGAGTCCATTGGGCATCCAGGTCAGCATCATCATGCCTTCTTACAATCGCTATCCTTTGAATTTGTTGAGTCTGCAGGTTCTGGAGCGGCAAGACTGCGGCTTGTCGAATTTCGAGGTCATTCTGATCGACGACGCCTCCACGGACGGGACGCCATTGCTCAGGGGCTACAGAGCGCCGTACACGTTCCGCTATATGCGCAATCATATCAAGCTGGGCTGTTCCGTGACACGCAATATTGGCTTGAGGGTCGCGCGAGGTTCGATCCTTATTTTTATGGATGCGGAAGTGCTGGTGAAGCCGGATTTCATCCGGCAGCATGTCCGGTGGCATCATTCCGCCACCTCTTGGCTTGTGACAAGCCGATATACGCACCGGTTGTTCTCGCATCTGTTCGGCCAGTACAACACCTACCAGAAGAGCTTGCTGACCGCGATGCTGGAGGAGCGCCCTTCCGTGCAGAGCAAGCTGCTCTCCGCCCTGGGCGTGCCGGACTTGTCGGCGGAGCTGCTGCCGGCGTGCCTGGCGAAGCTGAAGCAGCCGCTGCTCATGCTGGATCGGGCGCAGCTCGACCAGGAGCCGGAGCTGCTGCAATGGTCGGCGCCGAGGCAGCAGGACTCCGCCATCGTGCAGGCGTTCCATGACCGGTTCCGCATGCCATGGCTGGCTGCTACAACGATGAACCATTCGATTCGCCGGGATGTCGCCCTCTCGATCGGCGGCTTCGACGAGAGCTTCGTCAATCCGGGGCTGGAGGATTACGAATACGGCTACCGGTTGAACCAACGGGGAGTTCAGTTCGTATTCGACCCGGCGATCGCCGTGTTTCATCAGGAGCATCCGATCCTGAAGGAGCGGCGCTCGGGCGGTACGAGCAACCTGATCTTGTTCCAGCGCAAACACGCCGGACTCGATGTAGCGCTTATGTCGCTGCCGCGGGTACAGGTGTATGACTTTGCTTACATGGATCGTGTGTTGGCCGAGAAGGAGCGGCTTGACAAGGATGGCCGCGGGCGATTCCGCCGATTCTGGAAAGCTCAGCTCCGCATGCTGAAGCGGATTCCAATTCTGATGCATCACAATCGGCCGATCAAGGATCTGCTGAGCAACTGCGGCTATAACGAGAAAGGCGCCGCTTACCTCGAGCTGCTGAAATGGGAGCGAGACGAGCTGGAGAGGCTGGGTTTCGTTCATAGCGCGCGTTTGTACGATATTTTGACCGACTTGTAATCATCCTGCAAGGGAGGCGCGTAGGGGTGAAGGCCAAAGTCAGCATCATCATTCCGTCCTACAATCGTTACCCCCTGAACTTGTTCACCCTCCGGGCGTTGGAGCGGCAGAGCTTCAAGCTGTCCGAGATGGAAGTGATTCTGATCGACGATGCCTCGACCGATGCCACCCCCTTGCTGGCCGACTACATGGACAAAGCCCCCTTCGCATTCCGGTACGTGCGCCATTCTGTCAATGTCGGCCGATCTGCGGCACGCAACGCCGGTATCCGCATGGCGGGAGCGCCGGTCATTATCGGATTGGACGCCGAAATTATCGTCGGCCCCGACTTCGTCCGGCATCATTACCGGCATCACCAGGACGTACGTCCGGCCGTCGTCATTGGCGACAAGCGGGAGAAGCTGTACTCCACATTATTTCGCGAGTTGAATTCCTCGCAGGTGGCGGAGCTGGCAGCCTTATATGAGCGAAGCCCGCTGGCTCGGCGCAAAATCCGCAAGCGGCTCGAGATGTCGAATCAGCAGCCGGCGAGCGATATCGCGACTCATCTGCAGCGGCTGAAGGAGCCGAAGAAGCTGCTTCAGCCGGAGCGGCTGCTGGCAACGCTTGCGGAGCTGTCCGTGCCGTCGGAGCATACGGACCATCAGTTCGCCCAGGTCGGCTCTCAGTTCAAACGATTGTTTGCTCCGTGGCTGCTGTTCGGCTCCAACCATTCGTTCCCGAAGCAGCTCGCCGAGTCGGTCGGCGGCTTCGACGAGAAATTTTCGGGCTGGGGGCTGGAGGATATCGAGTTTGCCTATCGCCTTCACCAGGCTGGCGCTCAATTCAAGCTCGATCGGAAGCTGTCACGGTACCACCAGGAGCATCCGATCCTGCAGGGTCGTCAATCGGAGCGGCTTCAGAACATCATTTATTTTCAAGAGAAATTTCCGAACATGGCCGGCTGCGTCAAGTCGCTCAGCTTGCTCAAGGGCCCGGGCATCGCCTATTACGACCGTCTGATCGGTGAATATGATTCGCTCGGTCGTATGTCCGGAAGGAGCTTCGACCTGTTCCGATCCGCACTGATCCTGATGATCCAATGCATTCCGCACTTGTACAAGAAGAAGGAGAATGTCCGCAATCTCTTGCATCGCACGGGTTTTACGGCGGGCAGCCAGCAGCTCGAGAAGCTCGTTCAAGAACGCACCATGCTGGCGGCGCATGGTCGTCATCCGGAGCTTGTGCGGCTGTTCGACGAGTTGACCGGCTACTAGCAAGCGAGAGGAGAGTGAGCATGACTATCGAGGTAACCGTCATTATCCCTTCCTTCAACCGATATCCACTCAATGAACTGACTTTGCAAGCATTGGAACGGCAAAATTTCGACATGTCCAAGCTCGAAGTAATTCTTGTAGACGACGCATCTACGGATAAGACGTACAGACTGACATCATTCCAGGCAGCTTATTCGTTTCGCTATTTCCGAAATTCGGTCAATCGCGGATTGGCCTACACCCGGAACGTGGGCATCCGCCATGCGCAGGGGCGCGTCCTCATTTTTCTGGATGCAGAGATGCTCGTAGGCCCCGACTATGTGGCGCAGCATTACCGGCACCATCTCGATGCAGACAATAAGATCGTTGTCGGGATGTATAAACGGAAGGTGTACTCCAATTTGTTCCCGGATTTCGTCGAGTCGCAGTGGAAGGAGCTTCGCAAGCTGGAGCGAGGCAGCAACGCCGTCAAGCAGCTGTTGGAGCGGCGATTGGAGATGGCCCGGGATAAGACGCCGCTCGAGCAGATCGTGAAGGCCAAGAAGAAGCGGATTCCGCTTATCCGGCGCAACGACTTGGCTTACGCGAGCCGGCTGGAGCGGCTGTCGGTGCCGGGACGCTACAGCGACTTCGTCCTCGATCAATTCGGTCAGGATCTCAGCGGGATTCGCCTAGCCTGGCTGAGCTGTCTGGGATCCAATCATTCCGCCACGACCCGTATAGTTCGTCAAATAGGCGGTTATTGCGAGGATTTCGTGGAGTGGGGCGAGGAGGATCTGGAATTCGCCTACCGGATGCATCAAGCCGGGGCTGTATACGTATTGGACCAAGACTTGATCCGCTACCATCAGGAGCACCCTCCTGCTGCGGCCAAGCTGACGGGCGGCAGAGGCAATTGGGTCCTATTCCAGAAAAAACATCCCGTTCTCGAAGTTTGCATCCGCTCGCTGATTTTGTTGAAAATGAAGGACTATCGCTGGATGAATGATGTCGTGGTGGAGCACGATCAGTTTGTCGAACGGTTCCCGATTCAGTTCCAGACGTTCAAGGCCAGCCTCATCCGAATGCTGCAGGCGATTCCGATGCTGAAGCTGCACAAGCAGCCCGTCACCGCGTTACTTACTGCTTGCGGTATCGTGTTGGATCCGGTCCTGTCCGCTCAATTGGAGGCGGAGCTGCAGCTGCTTCGGCGGCTCCATTTTTTCCCGCTCCACATCGAGCTGTATGAGCTGCTCTCCGGTCTTTGAGCCGTACCTTTTTGGGTGTCCGCACATATGCTAAACAGGAAGCCGCAACTACTCGAAGGAGGAGCACCTGTGGAGCATCAAGTGACTTCCATCATCGGCCATCTGGCTCGTTCCCATGCGGAGATGGCGCGGGTGCTGGAATCGAAGCGCGAATCCATAACGAATGTCTCGCATATTATGACCGCCATGCCGAATGAGAATCTGGCGCTGGGCGACGCCCGCGCAATCGGACTCAGCGCGATGGACATTGCGAAGAGCGTGACCGCTTATCTGAATAGCCTGGCTGATCTGGAGGATGCGATCGCCGACAATCTGGAGACGGTGATCAAGGAGCTGGATCCGGATCAAGAGGAGTAAGCCGACTCGAGCAGGCTAAGGCAGAGAGGGGGAACGCGAATGAAACGGTCGGAGTACTTCATGCAGATGCTGGACGCTGCGGCCAGCATGCAGTACAACATCTCGATGATTCTGGAGGCGAAGGCGAACGAGGCGGCCAAGTCCCGCGACTGGATCCTGAACCATCTGAATCATCTCACGTACGACAATCATGCCGATCAGCTGAAGCAGCCGCTAGCCTACCACGAGCAGTTCGTGGAGCTGATCGACGGGCTGACGAAGCTGGAGGCCGCCTTGGGTAAAAACTTGACGGTTGTGCTTAACAAGAAGGAACCGATGTCCTCCGGGTTGGATGGCGGCGGGTTCGGTGGCCTGTTCGGAGGCATGGGAGACGACTCATGACCTGGATCAGCGAACGGGCGGAACTGAAGCTGGATATGCTTCATTCGCTCGCGCGGAGCCAGAAGGCGCTCGCCCGTATGATCGAATCGCTCGCCGATGTAACGGAGCAGTCCATCGATACGGCGGCGGGGCTGCGCGAGAACATCCGGGCGATTGCGGAGTACCAACGCACGATGGCGGAGAAGGTGGCGGAGATCGAGCTGCCGGACACAGTCCGGCGCTCCACGCCGTCCAGTCCGTGGACGAACGGCAGCTTGCGTGTCTGCGGGGGGAGTCGGATGACTTCCACCCAAGAGGAAGTGGAATCACTGAGGTCCAGTCGGGAACAGCGAATAGCCGGCGCTTGAATCGGGGAAACCGAGCGGGTGCCGGATTTTTATTTTTACTGCAACCAGCCGGGGGAGGGACAAGAAACAGTTACCGGTTGAAGAAGGCCGTGGTACAATGGTTGAAACAAGGTTTAGCCGGCTTCAGCTGGGTTGCGAGTTTCGAAGGAGCTGGGTTGGGCTGGGCCATCAAGAGGAGATGGATGCAGTAATGCAGCAATGGAATGCGGAATTGATCGTGGATGCGAAGTCGGAGTTGGGGGAAGGACCTTGCTGGGACGATCGCACCGGCGTCTTGTGGTGGGTCGACATTTACGGCAAGGCGCTTCACCGGTATAACCCGGAATCGGGGCAAGACGATACATATACGTTCGATGACTTGGTGACCGTCGTGGTGCCTCATGCCCGCGGCGGTGTCGTCATCAGCTTCCCGCATACGCTTGCATTGTTCGATCCGGACAGCGGCAAGCTGGAGACGCTGGTGGACGGCATTGAGGGCGATAATCCGGACAACCGGTTCAACGACGGGAAATGCGATGCTTCCGGCCGGTTGTGGATTGGGACAATGAGCGTCACGGGCAAACCCGATCAGGGCACGTTGTATTGCGTGGATCGCGACTTGTCCGTGCTGGCGACGGAGGGCGGCATCGGCTGCTCGAACGGCATCGCCTGGAGTCTGGACCGTCGCGTCATGTACTACATCGACTCGCCGGTTCGGCAAGTGTACGCGTTCGACTACGACGCGGCGAGCGGCGTAATATCGAACCGCCGCGTGGCCGTCGATTTCGGCGACGTCGAGCCGGGCGTTCCCGACGGGATGACGATCGACGACGAAGGAATGCTGTGGGTTGCGCATTGGGGCGGCTCGCAAGTGAGCCGCTGGGATCCGGCGACCGGACGCAAGCTCGGCTTCGTCGCGGTGCCGGCGCTGCAGGCGACGTCCGCGATGTTCGGCGGGCCCTCGCGAGACGTGCTGTACATCACGTCCGCGCGGCGAGGGATGAGCGGGCAGCAGCTGGCGGAGTATCCGCTTTCCGGAGGCTTGTTCCAGGTGAAGGTTGGTGTGTCGGGTGCGGCTGTACATTCGTTCGGCTAATTAAACAGTATGGAAAGAGCCCCTCCGGTTGTCGGAGGGGCTCTTTAATAGGGGTGATGATTAGATCGTAAACTTGCTAAGCGATTCTTTGAGCGAGTTGGAGAGCTCTTCGAGCTTCTCGGACAGCTTGACCAGCCCGCTGCTTATGCTGAGCTGCTCCGTGCTGAGCGAGGCGACTTCCTCGGAAGTCGCGGACGACTCTTCGGCGACGGCGCTGACGTTGCTCATCGCGTCGGACAAGATCGACTGTGATTCCTTCAACTGCTGGATCGAGCCGGTGACGTCCTGCAGTTGGACGGTGAAGCTGCCCATCCGCTCGGCCACTTGCTTGAAGATCTCGTCCGTGTACTTAACGGAGGAGATTTGCTCCTGGAACAGCGGGTACGCCTCCGAGAGCACGGTAACGGTATCTTTGATTTCATGCTGGATCGTATCGGTAATTTGCGCGACGACGTCGATCGATTGCTTGGACTGGTCGGCGAGCTTCCGGATTTCGTCGGCAACGACCATGAAGCCTTTGCCTGCCGCTCCGGCGCGCGCCGCTTCGATCGTGGCGTTCAGCGAGAGAATGTTCGTTTGTTTCGTCATGGAGTGCAGCACGTCGAGAATTTTGCGGATGGAGCGGGTGCTCTCTTGCAGCTTCTCGACCTTCTCCACCATCGAACGGGTCATTTCTTCGGTCGTGTTCGTTTTGGTGATCAGCTCGGACATGTACATCTTGCCCTGCTCAGAGGATTTCATAACCTCGTTGCTGGACACCTCCATCTGTTGGTTGGAAGCGACCACTTGCGCGACCTTCACGTTGATGTTGCTGGTCAAGTCGTTGCCGCGCTCCGCTTCGACCGCCAAGCTGGATGCGCCGGACGCGATTTCCTCGGTGGCGATGGAGATCTCCTTGGCGGAGAGCGCCGTCTTCCTCGAAGCATCGGACAGCTCGGCCGCGGTGTTGAGCACTTCCTGAGCGGAAGCGCTTGTCTGGCGGACGAGTTGGGTGATTTGCTCCATCATCCGGTTGAAGCTTTCGCCGAGCTGGCCGATTTCGTCGCGGCGGCTGCCGACTTTGGTCCGCACGACCAGATTGCCTTGCGCGCCTTGCATCATCAGGTTGCGCATCGTGACGAGCGGCGCTCCGATCATCCGCATGACCAGGAAGCCGAGTACACTTGCGACCGCAGCGGACACCAGTACGCAAATCCAAATGACGGTATTGATTTTGCTAGCTTCCTTCGTCAGCTCGTTGATTGAGACGTTGCCGCCCAAGAACCAGTTCGAGCGGTTCAGCTTGTCGTAAACTACCAGTTTCGTATCGCCGTTCACCGACGTTTCGAAATCGTTCGTTTCCCGTACCTCTTTGTATTTGGTTGTGTCCGCCACGATGTTGATTGGGTAGTCGGATTCCAGGCTTTCCGTGTTCCCGTTCCACACCACTTTATTGGTTTGGGAGACGATCCCGATTTGGCTGCCTTCTCCGATCGAGAGGCCGTTCAGGACTTCCTTCAGCGACGATTCTTTCAATTCTACGACTAGGATGCCTTCTATGGTGCTGGTTTTGATGTTGCGGAGCACCCTTCCTACCGCGAAGGTGTTCGGCGTCGTCACGTAGCCGGCTTTCAGCGTTGGCAGCCATACTGCTCTTCCGTCGGCCTTCTTGATATCTTCCATCCAGGCGGATTTGAATACTTCCTCCTTGATGCTGGTGGACGATTTGTATGAAGTGGATTCAAGGGTAAGCGGGACGACGTTGATGTCGGCGATTTTGTTGTTCGCCATGACGTAGTTCTTGAGCCGGTTCGTGATGGTGGCGCCCGCTTGGAGCTTGTCGTACGCGCTGAGCGTAGTCTCCTTGTACTTGGTCAAGTTATCGGCGATCACATCGTCGGACATGATCTGTACGGACATGTTCTCGATGTTTTCGAAGAAGAAGTCGATTTTGTCCGCCGCCTGGACGATCGTTTCTTTGGACGCTTCGGACACTTTGTCCGTGATGATGCCCTTAGAGATTTGCGCGGACAGGATGCCCACCACGACTACCATGACGATGATACTGATAAAAAACAAGAGGAACAGCGTCAGACCTACGGAACGAAGCGGATTTTGCACAGTTACAGCTCCCCTCTCGCGTGAAGTCGGTGTCGTGTTGTTGCCTTGCCGCTTGGCTTTATCGAAAGCCCCGGTCAACCGGGACAGCCATTGCGTCCTTTTGTCTTTCATGAACTAGCCCACCTTTGCCAATTTGTCACTTGCCTGTGTGTGTCCGGATGCATTGCTTGGTGTGAAGCGGTTTGCATCGAGTACGCGGCCCGGGTTCGGGCGGATTCCGAGTACCTATGATTCGCTGTATACGGTATTCGACATGTTTTTCCATTATCCTCCGTCCAGAAATTGCCTGGCGAGAAAAAGTTCGAAAAACCTTTACTTTTAGTTCAAAAGTTGTAGAGGAGCGGGATGAAATCGCAATATTTTTATGGAGGCCATGTAAAAGGAGGGACTTTGGCAGCAAAGCGGCTGCGTTATCGGTGGGTGCCGACAACCCCGCCAAATCAACAACCAGACCAAAAAACCGCCGGGATCCCCGACGGTTGGACAACCTTCCACTTCAGATGATGCGGGCGAAACGGTCGGCGACTTCGTCCGGCGACTCCAAGCCCGCCCAGAACAAGTCCATCTCCGAGTCCAGCTCCCCGATCAGCATCGGGTCCTCGAAAATCTCGGCGAGGAACTGGCAATTGATGATCTCGTTGTCGATGATGTTCAGCGAGTGCAGGTATGACTCGTCCCACACCTCGCGGTTCAAGGTCAGGCAAGAGAGGAAGCCGCTCTGCCGCGCGATGGCGATCTGCAGGGCAGGATCGAAGGCCGTATCCAGAAACTGTGCCGCCAGATCGAAATCCGGGCACGCCTCCGGAATCATAAATGCGTTGGCGACGAGCAGGGAAGCTTTCTCCGGCCCGAACGGCAGCGGAGCGACCTCCGGTTTGAAATGAATGTCGTCGTGCAGCCAGCTCGCCATCTCGATCGAAGTCGTCAGCACCATGGCGGTCTTGCCGCGGAGGAACGCCTCGGAGTTCAGCCCGCTCGGCGCCTGATACAACGACACGGACCGCTTGCGATAGAGCAGGTCCTGCATAAACTCGAGCGTCTTGACCAGGGCGGCACGCTCGGAGGTGGAACGGAACGTATAGCCGTTCTGCAGGGCGAACACCGGCCAGCGGCTGATCGAAGCCGACAGCAGCAAGCCGTATTGGTTCAGGATGCCGTCGTTGTCCGTGTCGACGGTCAGCTTCCGGGCGGCGTCCATGAAATCGGACACGCTCCAGTCTTGCGCCGGCTTCGGAACACTGAATTGCGCGAACAATTCCGGATTGTACGCGAGGTATACCGGCGAGAACGTAGCCGGCATCGCCTTGACCTGGCCCTCGATGCGGAAAGCGTCGACGATGCGAGGGTACATGGCGGAGAGCGTGCCGCTAAACCGCTCGTCCAGGCTAGTAAACGAGCTGACCTGCTGCAGCTCTTCGAACGTGCGGTCGGTGATCAGCATGAGATGAGGAGCATGGCCAAGCTCCATCGCGGCGCGCATCGACTCCCGGAAGTTATAGGCAGGAAAGCCCAGCAGCTTCACTTCCACGTTCGGGTACTTGCGCTTGAACGCATCGATCATCATCGGCAAGGCATGATCGGCAAAGTGCGAAGGCACGGGAGCCATGATTCGCAGCACCTTCATCTGACTCTCGGGAATGATCAGGTCGGGGGAAACGATCGTGCCTTGTCCGACTTTTTTGACGATCAGGCCTTCCTTTTGCAGCTGCTCGAGCGATTTCCGGACGGAGGTGCGGCTGATCCCGTAATAGCGGCAAAGCTCATTTTCAGAGAAGAGAAACTCGCCAGGTTTGATATAACCCGAATAAATTTGCTCCCTCAAAATATTGGCCAGCTTCGAGTACCGAAATTCATTTTCACGTCTCATACGCGTTCTTCCATTTCTATGCAAAATGATTCCAAGTAAAAAGATTGTTTTTCTTTCATTATAGCCGAAATTAGGCGGAATAGAAACATGGATTTCCACAAATTGGACGAAAACAGGGCACAGATCGACAAGTTCTAACAAAAAAATTGCTAGTCAGACAGTCCCTATATGATATATAATACAGGTATGATACAACTAAGTAAATCATTTTTTTACAGAAAGGGAGCCCACAAGTGATGAGAATGGCCAAACTAGGGGTTGTGTTCGATAAAAAGGAAGCCGAAGCACGGCGTTCGTCAGGCGTCAACGTGTTCGAGTCGTATATTGGAGAGCTGCTTGGTAAAGCGGGGATACCGTTCGAGTGGATCGATGGCGCAGCCGAGCTGACCGTCGTGAAGCCGGATCTGGCGATCGTCGCTTTTGTGCGTGAGGGCAACGCTTCCGCCGAGCACCTGTGGAGCTATGTCGAGAACGGAGGGACGATCGTCGGTCTGGGCAATTTGGGCGGATTGGCCAAAAAGCTGCAATGTACGCTCGCTTCCCCTATTCAACCGGGCTACGCACAATTGCCGGATGGTTATGAGTCTCGCCCGATGCGGTTCGTGAAAGCAGCTCCATGGCGCGTAACGGAAGGCAACGAGTATTTAATAGAAAAGAAAGGAAGCGTCGGCGAAAAACCTCAACCGTTGCTGAGGCCGGATTCCCGCACTTACGATGCGCTGCTTCGCTTCCGGGTCGGACTCGGCACGATAGAGCGCTGGTCGATCGACATGACGGCCACGATAGTCGGCTTGCAGCAAGGTCTCCAGCCGGTGTTCGAGGACGGAGTTCCGGCTGAGGACGGCTCTGTCCCGCTCGACGACGGATGGCTGAAAGCGGACGACGAGCATGCACTGGATTGGGTGCTCGACCGTGCCTGGACGGAGACGGGCCAGCCCTATTTTCCGCATGCCTACGCAGATCTGTGGCGTGAGACGCTGACCAGCCATCTGCTGCGCATCGCGCTCGGCAAAGGGCTGACGCTTCCTTTCCTCGGCTATTGGCCGGAAGGGATAAGCCGAGTCGCGATGATCTCGCACGACAGCGATCATAATGAAGATGCCGCCGGCGAAGCTACGCTGGCCTTGCTGAAGGAATGCGGCGTACAATCGACCTGGTGCATGATCCAACCC
This sequence comes from Paenibacillus koleovorans NBRC 103111, assembly GCF_004000845.1. Taxonomy (GTDB): domain Bacteria; phylum Bacillota; class Bacilli; order Paenibacillales; family NBRC-103111; genus Paenibacillus_AA; species Paenibacillus_AA koleovorans. The sequence continues at coordinate 35,289 of NZ_BIMA01000001.1, read as the reverse complement.
GGCTATAGCGCCCACCTGTACGACTCCATCCGAGCCGATGGTCATGAGCTCGGGTTTCATTATAATGCGATCGATTTCGAGTGGAGCGAGAGCAACTTCGACAGCCAGTTCGCCTGGCTGGAAGCCGCCATCGGCTCCGGGCAAGCCGTATCGAACAAAAATCACTACACCCGTCTGGAAGGCTGGGGCGAGCTGTTCCGCTGGTGCGAGAAGCATGGCATCGAATCCGATCAGACGCGAGGTCCGAGCAAACGAGGCAACGTCGGCATGCCTTTCGGCACATGCCATCCTTATTTCCCGATCGCGTGGAATGACGAGCAGAACCGGGTTTACAATGTGTTGGAAGTCGGCTTTTTCACCCAGGACATGAATTTGAGCTCTTGGGCGGACGACAGCATCATTGAGCCTATGCTCTCGCAAGCGGAAAAAGTGGATGGGGTTGCGCATTTCCTGTTCCACCAATACCATGTCCTTCGCAAAGAAGAGGTGCGCGCAGCGTTCCGTCATGTTGTGAAGGAGGCGCACGCTAGAGGCTTCGTGTTCTGGACCGGTAGTGAGTTGAACGCATGGGAGCGTGCTCGCAGACAAGTCAAAATCGAGTCCTGCGGAAGCGGGGAGGCGGTATTGTCCGGCACGGAGCAGGCGAAGGGCATTCAGGTATGGCTGCCGGTTACCGCTGATGAGGCGACATCCACTGAGGGGATCGCGGTGAAATTCGGCGTGCCTTGCCGCAAGGCGGAGCTCGCCATCGGGACTCCGGCATAATCGATTAATGGTCAATTTATAGACAGCCGCTCCAAAAATTTTATTACTCTTACCTAAAGAAAAGTCAACACAGTCCAAACGAAACTTGATATAGTGGGCAAGAGTAGATTACTTATAGGATGGGAGAACTGTGCGATGATCTTGGAACGATTGGGTGTGCTGACGGATGAAGTGTCGGCGAAGTTCGACGAAGCTTTGGATTGGATTGAAGAGCAGGGGCTGAAACATGTGGAGGTGCGCGTCATTGACGGCGCCAACGTCTCCAATTTGTCTGATGAGCAGCTGCTGGACGTGAAGAGCAAGGTGGAATCGCACGGGTTGTTCATATCCGCTATCGCTTCGCCGGTATTCAAGTGTGCGCTCGATCCGTCCCGTCCGGTTGAATCCGGCGATGTTTTCGGCCAGAAGGAAGAGAGCGTAGAGGCTCACTTCGGCAAATTAAACCGCGTGATCGAAATTGCCAAGCTGCTCGGGACGCGCAACATCCGGATTTTCTCGTTCTGGCGCGAGCAGGAGCCTGAGAAGTACCGGGGCGAAATTATTGAGCTGCTGGGCAAGGCGGCGGTTATTGCAGAGCGGGAAGGCGTCGTGCTGCTGCTCGAAAACGAGCCGTCCTGCAACGGCGGGTTTGCCGAGGAAGTAGCAGCCATCGTGCGCGGAGTCAACTCTCCGGGACTGCGCGGCTTATGGGACCCGGGCAACGAAGCGTTCGGCGAGCGGGAAGCTTACCCGGCGGGCTACAACGAGATGAAAGAAATTTTGGGCCATGTCCATCTCAAAGACGCCTATACGAATTCGAAGGGCAAAACGCGGTGCGTACCGCTCGGCTCCGGCAATGTGCCGGTCATCGCGCAGTTGAAAGCGCTGGTAGCGGACGGGTATGACGGGCTGTTCACGATAGAAACGCATTACGTGCCGGAAGGCGGCACACAAATGATGGGAACCCGGATGACGCTGGAGGCGCTGCGGGAACTGGTCAAGGGGGTATAAGTTCAGGATGAGCAAAACATGGGGCATTGGCATGATCGGCTGCGGCACGATCGCAGATTTTCATATGAAAGCCTTGAGCGAAATCGACAACGCGAAAGTAGTAGCGGTGTCGAGCCGTAGCGAGGAGAAAGCTCGCTCGGTGGCGGAAGCGCAAGGCTGCGCCTGGTATACGGACTATAAAGCGATGCTGGCGGATCCGGCGGTCGATATCGTCTCCGTGACGACATCCAGCGGCAGCCATTACAGCATCGGCATGGACGTCCTCCGCGCCGGCAAACATCTTGTCGTCGAGAAGCCGGCCGCGATGAAGTCTGCGGACGTTGCCGAGCTGATCCGCACCGCTCAAGACTGCGGCGTGACGCTGTCGGTCATCTCGCAGCGCCGCTTCGAGGCGCAGCATCAAGCGGTGAAGCAAGTGATCGAGGGCGGCGACCTTGGCCGTCTCCTATTAGTGGAGATATCACTGCCCTGGTACCGCACGCAAGCGTACTATGACAGTGCGGACTGGCGCGGAACGCTGGCTGAGGACGGCGGGGCGCTCATGAATCAGGGGATTCACTCGATCGACCTGCTGCTCTGGTTCGGCGGCGAGCTCTCCACTGTATTCGGCAAAGTGGCGACGCAGACACATGAGATGGAAGCGGAGGATCTCGGCTTGGCGATTGTGCAGTTTAAGAATGGCGCGTTCGGCACGATCATGGCATCGACGAGTATTCAACCGGGCTTCCAGGCGTACTTGAACCTGTACGGCGAGAAAGGCACGATCAAGCTGGAGGGAACGTCTATCACTCATTGGACCGTACCTGGCGTAGAGCAGCCCGCTTTCGATACACCGACAGTTGGCGGCGGCGGTGTTGCCGATCCGAAGGCGATTTCGTTCGTCAATCACAAGCTGCAATTCATCGATGTCATCCGTTCGATCGAGACCGGCCAACCGCCGCTCGTCACGGGGGCGGACGGCTACCGCGCCGTGCAGCTCGTAGAATCCATATACGCTTCCTCGGCAAAGGGAAGCCAGATCGTACTGGAGGAGTAACAGGTGAGCACCCTTCGATTGGGAGTCGCCAAAATCGACATTTCGCCGGAGCAGTATGTGCCCTTGGCTGGATTCGGCAACCGGAAGGGGCTAATGGAAGGCGTCGCCGCCCCGATTTTTTTGCGCGCTAATGCATTTATTCAGAGGGTAGACGGTGTGGAACGGCGCGCGTTAGTCGTGCAAGCCGACATTATTTGGTGGGGGCCGGAGCGGATGGAAGGCATCCGCCGCCGATTGGCCGACTCGTTCGGCCTGAAGCCGGAGCTGATGATCCTCAGTGCCACCCACACACACGGCGCACCGCAGACGACTTTCGCATTCATCGAGACGCTGGGGTTGCCGGAGACGGCCTACATCGAGCAACTGGAAGAAAGTTTGATAGAGGCGGTCCGGGAAGCGTTCGAACGGGCGGAACCGGTGCGAATCGAGCGCGGTCGAGGGGAATGCCGCATCGGCATCCATCGTCGCAAGCTTGTGGATGGCATCATGGAGATGGCGCCGAATCCTGACGGACCGCTTGATCCCCATGTGGAGCTCGTCCGGTTCATTACGGACAGCGGGGACACCAGCGCGGTATGGCTGCATTACACATGTCACCCGACAACTACCGGCGTCAACAGTCTGCACGGCGATTTTCCCGGCGCTGCGAGCGAGCGGCTGGAGATGTACTTGGGCGGCGGAGCGGTAGTCTCCTTCCTGCAGGGCTGCTGCGGAGATACGCGACCGGCGCTGATTCGCGACAACAAGTTTTATAGCGGCACGCTGGAGGAAGCGGAAGAGCTCGGGCTGCAGCTGGCCGATGCGGCGGAAGAAGTGTTCGCCGCCGGGCGGTTCGCTTCCATCGAGCCTGGTATTCTCGACGGACGCCAAGTCGTGGTCGGGCTGCCGTTTCAGCCGTTGCCGAGTATGGCCGAGATCGCTGCAACCGCAGACCATCCCGGTGTCCCTTCGGAATGGGCACGCAAGCTGACGAGCCAGCCGGAGCTGTTGCAGCCGGAAATCCCGCTTGAGCTCACGAAGCTGGAGCTGGCACCGGACTTGTCGCTGCTCGCGATGAACGGGGAAATCGTTCTGGAGTATGGCCTGAAAGTGAAACGGCTGAGCGGCGGGAGCACACTGCCTCTCGGTTACTGCAACGGGATGGTCGGGTACGTCCCGACTGCCGCTCAGGTTGACGAAGGCGGTTATGAAGGCGGGGGCTCCTCGAAGCTGTTCTCCTTGCCCGCGGTATTCGACCGTTCGCTTGAGCAAGTAATAGAAGCCGGCATAGCCGAATTGACGAAGCAGAAAGGAAGATAACAGCATGCCCTTGCAAATTCAACCCGTTCTTTCGGAAACGATCGACTCTCTGACCGTCAATGTATACCCGGACCGCGGCAAATTAGGCGCGGCCGCGGGGGCTGCCGCTGCGGCGACGATCAAACGTCTGCTCGCCGAGAAGCCGTCGATCCGCATTATTTTCGCCGCCGCTCCATCCCAGAACGAATTCCTGGCTACCCTGGTCGCCGATACGGCCATTGATTGGAAGCGCATTACGGTGTTCCATATGGACGAATATATCGGGTTGCCTAACGATGCGCCGCAAAAATTCAGCCGCTTCTTGTGCGAGAAGCTGTTTGACCTCGTGAAGCCGGGTCAAGTGAACCTGATCGACAGCTCGAAGACGATCGAAGAGGAATGCGCCCGCTACGGTGCGCTGATTCAAGAGGCGCCGATCGATATTGTCTGCCTCGGCATCGGCGAGAACGGCCATATCGCCTTCAATGATCCGCCGGTTGCCGATTTCAGCGATCCTCACGTCATCAAGGCGGTGGAGCTTGACGATGCCTGCCGCCAGCAGCAAGTGAACGACGGCTGCTTCCCGACGTTCGACGACGTGCCGACGCATGCGCTCACGCTAACGATCCCGACGATGATGTCGGGTCACTATTTGTACTGCATGGTACCAGGCCCGACGAAGCGCGCGGCGGTGAATCGGACGCTGAACGGGTCGATCTCGACGGAGTGCCCTTCCACCATTTTGCGCACGCATCCGTCCTGCACTTTGTATGTGGACCGCGAATCTTACGGTGAATAAGGAGGAAGCGAACGCATGAGCTCGAATGACACGTCCGTTATCCTGGAAGGCCTTCACTACTCGGACGGCTACCCGATTCGAGTGACCATCGAGGGGGGCGCAATCGCCCGTCTCGATCGAGTGCCCTTGAACGGACGGACCGGACTGCCTCGAATCGGCCCCGGGTTGGTCGATTTGCAGATCAACGGCTATAACGGCCTGGATTTCAATACATTGCCTTTTCAGACCGAGCTCGTCCATCAAGTATCGCGCGAGCTGTTCCGGGAAGGATACACCGCCTACTATCCGACCGTCATCACGAATTCCGAGGAAGAAATCGGCGATGCGGTGCGGACGATAGCGCGCGCCTGCCGGGAAGACGCGCTTACCGCCTCGACGATCGCGGGCATTCACGTTGAAGGCCCGTTCATCTCGCCGGAGGACGGCGCCCGCGGCGCTCATGCCCGGCAATTCGTGCAAGCGCCGGATTGGGACATGTTCCAGCGCTGGCAGGAAGCGGCGGACGGCCGGATCAAGATCCTCACGATTTCCCCCGAGTGGGAACCGAGCATCCCGTTCATTCGCCGTTGTGCGGATAGCGGCGTCACCGTCTCCATCGGCCACACGTCCGCCACGCCGGAGCAAGTGCGAGAGGCGGTCGACGCCGGGGCGACGATGTCGACGCACTTCGGCAACGGCTCGCATCTGATGATCCCGCGCCACCCGAACTACTTGTGGGAGCAGCTGGCGCAGGACAACCTGTGGTGCTGTCTCATCGCCGACGGCTTCCACTTGCCCGAGCAAGTGCTGAAGGTGGCGATGCGGGTGAAGGGCAGACGCGCGCTGCTCGTCAGCGACGCCGTCTATCTGAGCGGCATGCCGGCGGGCGAGTACAAGACGCATGTCGGCGGACAAGTCGTGCTGACGCCGGAAGGCCGCCTGCACACGGCAGCCAACGAGAAAGTGTTGGCCGGCTCGGCGCAGATGCTCATCTGGGGCATCGAGCATGTCGTGCGGCGCGGACTAGTGGGAATCGGCGAGGCTTGGGACATGTCGTCCATCCGCCCGGCCGAATTTATGGGCCTGAGGGCCAAGAGCGGGCTTGCCGTCGGAGCGCCGGCGGATTTGACCGTGTTCGGCTGGGACGGCGATCGCGTACAGCTGCAGCAAACTTTCAAAGCCGGCGTACAGGTGTACGACCGGGCAAAGGAGAACTAATCGATGAAATTCGCAGCCTTCAGCGGCGTTTTTATTGAATACAGCATCCACGAGGCGTTGCGGATGACCCGCGAGCTTGGCATGGACGGGATCGAGATCGCAGCCCGTGAGCCGCATGTGTCCCCGACGACGAGCGCGGCACGAATCAAGGAAGTCCGCTCGATTGCGGACGGCCTCGGTCTTGAAATTCCTGTATTGGCCGGTTACATGGGCGGCTTCTCTACGGCGAGCGACAAGGAGTGCGAGCAGCAATTTTCCGACTTCCAGAGGTTGCTTGCAGCTACGGGCGAGTTGGGTGCGACGATGGTGCGGGTCGGTCCCGGCGGTCCGAACGCGTTCCTCGCGAAGGATTACCACTACGCGAAGTCGGCGTATTGGCTCGACCGTTGCGCGGCGGAAGCGAAGAAACAAGGCGTACGCATCATTCTCGAGATTCACAACGTCTCGATCGCGGAAACGGTGGACAGCAGCTTGCGGCTGCTCAGCTTGATCGAGCATGACAATGTCGGGATGATCCACGATGCAGGCAATATGTATATCACGGATACCGATTACGGCCGCGATTCCGTGCTTCGCCTGGGCAAGCAAATGTTCCATGTCCATGTGAAGGACGAGAAGCGCGTAGAAGCCGTTGGCGCTCCGGGCACGTTCCAGAACTTGACGCATCGCGGCGAGGAAGCGTTCGTGCAGAGCCGCCTCGGCGAAGGCGAAGCCGATCATCAGCCGCTGTTCGACGCGCTGGTGGAGACCGGCTACGACGGTTGGGTCACGCTGGAATGCCATGCACCGTTCCCGGCGTTCGAGCGGCTGAAGCATGATTTCGATTTCGTCAAGTCGATGCTGGCCAAGGCCGGATACAACAAGTAAACCGAGTAGGCGAAGATCCCGCACAGCGTTTCGTGTCGGGGTCTTTCTTGTCTTTTCTTAATTGCGGCCGTTTGTGCTATAGTAAGGATTGGAAAAAGGTCGGCACGATTCGTTTGCTGTCGATAGAAAGAGGGACAACCCTATGAGTGAATCTACGAATGAACCGCAGCTTTCATTTGAACAACTGAACCTCCGCCCCGAGCTGCTGCAGGCTCTGCAGGCGCGAGGCATAACATCGCCTTCGCCGATCCAGGCGGAGTCGATACCGCATGTGCTGAAGGGTAAAGATCTGATCGCTCAATCCCAGACCGGCTCCGGGAAAACACTGGCTTATTTGCTGCCGATCCTGCAGCGGCTGGACCCGGCGGACAAAGGGCTGCAAGCCGTCGTCATCGCCCCGACGCGCGAGCTCGGGATGCAGATCCTGAGCGAGGCGGAGCATTACGGCGATCCGCTCGGCATCCGCTCGCAAGCGCTGATCGGCGGCGCGGCGCTCAGTCGCCAGGTGGAGAAGCTGCGGCTGCATCCGCACTTGATTGTCGGTACGCCGGGCCGGGTGCTGGAGCTGATCAAGGCGCGCAAGGTGAAGATGCACGAGGTGCGGACGATCGTGGCGGATGAAGCGGATCAGCTCATCTCGCTCGGAATGATCGAGGACGTAAAGCAGATTCTGAAGAGCGCGCTTCGCGACCGGCAATTGCTGTTCTTCAGCGCGACGATTACGCCGGAGGTGCAGCGCATCGCGGATCGCTGGATGAACGAGCCGGTCGGCGTCGCCATGCGGCCGGAGCAGCGGACGGCGGGGACGATCGAGCACTTGTATGTTCGCTGCGATGAGCGGGACAAGCTAGAGACGCTGCGCCGCGCATTTCACGCGCTGAAGCCGAAAGCGGCGCTTGTGTTCGTGAACGAGATCGAGCCGATCGCCGAGCTCGTGGCCAAGCTGGAGTTCGGCGCCATTCCGACGGCGGCTCTGTATGGGGACGCGCCGAAGCAGGAGCGTACCAAGGTGCTGAGCCGCTTCCGCGAAGGCAAGGTGCGCCTGCTAGTAGCGACGGATATTGCCGCTCGCGGGCTCGACATCAAGGGCATCACGCATGTGTTCCATCTTGACCCGGCATCTGACGCCGACCACTACGTGCACCGCGTAGGCCGGACGGGCCGGATGGGCGAGCACGGGGTGAGCGTGGCGATCATTACGGAGCGCGAGGCGTTCATCCTGCGGAAGTTCGAGGAGCAGCTCGGCATCCGCATCGAGCCCAGATCGCTGGCCGCCGGCAAGCTGCTCGAGCTCGGCCACGCCAAGAGCGGAGGCCGCCGAGCCGAGCCTCCGGCCCAACCCGGGACCGCCGCGAGTGCGCGCGGCCCGGTGAAAGAGGCGGCGCTAGACACGTCGGCGCCGGCCGGCAAAGCGAAGCGGACGGTCAAGACGTCCGCCGCCGCCACCCCCGCGGCTTCGCTGCGCAAGCCCGCGAAGCCCGGCGCCTCGCCCGCCGCGACGGGCGGCGACACAGCCCCCCCGCGCTCGAGCGAGCGCCCCCGCGAGCGGGAGCGTGCGCGTGAGCGCGACAAGAAGAACAAAGGCGCGCCGAAGTGGCTGAAGGCCAAGCAGCAACAGCCGCAGCAGGCGCAGCCGAAGCAAGAGCAACCGAACCAGGAGCAGCCGAAAGGCAGCGATAAAACCTAAAGCTGCACCGGAACCTCAATAACCGCATGGGAGAGATGCGAGTTGTTCAAACGAATGGCCATCGCCTTCGGTGTGCTTGTGCTGCTCATCGTCGGACTTGCGTCAGGATTGATATGGTCGATTCGGCCGAGCGAGCCGCTGGATTTGGCTTACGAGCGCATCTCGATCTCGTCCAAAATCCGCGACATGGTCCTGCGACGAAGCTTCGAGCTGCGGCTGACCGAAGCCGATTTGAACAACATCATGAAGAAAGAGCTGGCGGAGCGGGCTGATTCAATCGGCTATGCGAGGATCGACGGCGCGCGTTTCGAGCAGCAAGGCCGGGTCGTGACCGCACATGTGCAGGCGACCGGCAAGGCCGGGATCCGCGCGGAGGCTTCGCTGGACTTCGAGCTGAAATGGAGCCCGCCGAACTTGATCGTCGAGCACATCGGGACGAAAACCGGCCCATGGGCCGTGCCGATTGGCTGGTTCAAGCTGGATCCGATCCGCGTGCCGATCGATGAGCAGCTCCCGATCGTGTCCATCTCAACCGTCAAGTTTGAATCGAACGAAATCATAATCGCGTTTCAGTTAAAATAGCGGAGGGGAACCCGTTTATGAACGCAGGGAAAGAGCATTTTCGATTCCGGCAAGCGAACGACGGCAGCGGCCGTGCGCCCAGCTTGCAAATTCAGCAGTCCTGGTGGGCGATGACGCAGATCGGGCGACCGGGGATCACGACCGAGGAGAAGTTCGAGATGATCGCGGAGGCCGGGTACGACGGCATCTTGTCCCGCTTCCCGCAAGGCGCGGATGCCGCCTCTTGGCGAGCGCTGCTGGACCATCACCGGTTCAGCTTCGGCGTCAATGCTCTGTTCTACCCCCATGAGGACAATCGCGACTTCTTCAAGCAAGCCGCCGATCTCGGCGCCTTGTATGTAACCGGGCAAGTGATGGGCTATTATATGCCGGAAGCGGAGCAGGTCGCCTATGTGGAGCAGCTGTATGAGTTTGCCGAACGAGCCGGGGTCCCTTTCTTCGTGGAGACTCATCGCATGTGCGTCACGCAGGACCTGCTCCGTTCCGTTCAATTGGTCGAGCGGCTCGCCAAGCTGCAATTGACGATCGATCTTTCTCACTACGCGGTAGCCGGCGTGATCGTCGATAATGAGGCTCCTCACGCCGATTATTTCAGCCGGCTTCTGAGCCGAGCCTCCTCCATTCACGGCCGCATCTCCAACGGGCATCAGGTACAGATCGATCTCGGGCCGAATGGGGAGCATCCGTTGGTGCCGCTGTACGAAGAATGGTGGGCGAACGGGATGCGCACGTGGCTGCAGGAAGCCGCTCCGGGCGATGTATTCCCGTTCGTCACCGAGCTGGGACCGGCCGATTACGCGATCCGCGCCACGTCCGGCGAGACCGGCTTGCCGGGGGACGAAATTTCCGATCGCTGGCAGCAGGCGCTGCTGCTCCAGCAGATCGGCCGTCGTGCCTGGCAACGGGCGAACTCACCGTCATAACACGAATCAGACCGTTCGAGGACGCCTGCTGTCCTGCCGAACGGTCTTTCTTTATTGCTGCAACTCGAAACCGAAACCGACGGATGTCCCCCGTCCATACGCCGAGTCGGGCGATCCGCCTGTCTCATAGTCTAGTAGAAGCAGGGAAACCTATGTCTATCGATTCAGAATCTGCTAAGACTATCGCGGAGTGGAATCGCGGGAGGAGGAAATCGGATTGGATCGTGCTGCATTCGTAGCGACCGTAGCGCCGATCGCGGTGAAGCTTAGACTGGAAGGCTCCTCGATTTTCGCGTCGGTGCGGGTTGCCCAGACGTTATTGGAAACCGGCGGCCGCCTCAACGGCTGGAACAACATCGTCGGTTATAAAGTCGGCGGAGGCCAACCTAATGGTTACTGGAAAGGCGCCTCGGTGAACGTGAGAACCTGGGAAGTGATCAACGATCAGACCGTGTACATCTACGACAGCTTTCGCGCCTATGATACGATCGAGGATTGTTTGAGGGACCAGGATTTGCTGTTTCTATATCCCCGTTATGACCGCGTCCGTCAAGCCGGAACCCCCGAGCTTCAGGCGGAAATGCTGCGGGCTTGCGGCTATGCCACGGATCCGAATTATGCGGGGGCCATCATCGATTTGATTCGCCAGAATGATTTCAAACGGTTCGACAGGGAGGTGGAGCAAGTGTTGGAGAAATTGGAGCAGCTGCAGCTGCAGATTTCTGCGTTGCAGAGCCAAGTGGCCGCGCTCGAAGGCCGCGCCTCTATGCCGATACCGGAGTGGGCGGAAGCGGCCGTCCAGAAGGCGGTCGCCGCCGGCATCATCGATTCCCCGGAGAATGGGAGCTACGACTTTTATCGGCTCCTGACGATTTTGCATCGGAAACAGTTGATCTGATGCAGGAACAGGTTGCACTGGCCATCCACCGAAATTTTGGGGTGCATGCGGATCGATCGTCGGCACATGCTAATATCGATTCGCCCTCAACAACATCATCAATTTCCGAAACGGAGGATGGCTAGCTTGGTGAAAATGGCAAAAAAAGCAGCTTTGCTCACGGCAGTCGCTACTACGATGGTCATCACGGCTGTCGGTTGCGGCCATGCGGGACGCGAAGGAACCGGCACGAATGACGGGATGAGAACACGGATGCTGACGCACCACAGTCGTCCGCTTAACTACGGCACGGGAAGCAACTGGGATATGCGGCTCGGCCTCGATCGCCATCGGGGCACGAATCCCGATCGTATCCGCGATGCGGACGACATGCGGCTCGGTCTGAATCGGGACAACGGCATCACCGGCTATGATCAAGACGGCGTGAACAACTGGCGCGACTACAAGGCGGCGGGACACGGGCACGTCAACAACAAGCTGGAGGAAAACCACGACTTGGCGCAGCAGCTCACGACGATCGACCCGGTCGAAACGGCGCATGTTATGCTCACGGATCATAACGTGTATGTCGCGGTGAAGCTGAAAAACGGCCAGGATGTGGAGTCCGTCAGCACGATCAAGTCGCAAATCGCCGACAAGGTGCATTCGACGCGGCCGGAAGTGAAGAATGTCTACGTCTCGTCGAATCCCGATCTGGTCAGCCGCTTCCAGCAGTACGGGGAGCATCTGCGTCAAGGCAAACCGTTCTCCGGTATCAAGGACGAGTTCAACGCTTCGATGCACAGCATGTTCCCGAAGCCAGCTTCTTACTAGTCAGTACCGGCATTCAGCCATGAGGTGACCAAGGGCGGTCAATCGCAACAAGGCAGGTACGCTCGTCGATGGCGGGCGTGCCTGGTTTCATTTGATATGTTTCACCGGGGGCTCGTATGCTATACTAGCTAATGGACAGGCATACATCATGCTTTTCGACAACAATCCATTCCCTGTAACAGGAGGCGCACGATGTTCATACAATCTTCCGCAATTCCTTTTGTAACGCTTGAGCCCGGGCTGGAACGCCGCATACTGGGGTATTCCGAGCAAATGATGGTGACGGAGGTCCGGTTTGCCAAAGGAGTAGTAGGCGTGCTTCATCATCATCCGCATCGTCAATCCGCTTATGTAGCCGCCGGTTCGTTCGAGGTGACGATCGATGGGGAGACGAAAGTGCTGGTGACCGGCGACGGGTACATGGTCGAGCCTGATATCGTTCACGGCGTCGTGGCGCTGGAGGATGGATCGGTGCTGATCGATTTTTTCACTCCGATGCGCGAAGATTTCTTGAAATAAGCCGTCAAGGCATGGTCGAGCGAGTCAATAGGTTGTTGGGGTTACATAGCCAGGGGTCGGGTAACCGATCCCTGTTTGCTGTTGAATTTGCGTTTGCGGATGCAGTTGCTGATGCCACCAAGGGATGGGTTGCCAATAGGTCGGAGCCGGTGCGATACGATAGTAGTGAAATTCCGGTGGGGTCGGCGTGAACTGTACGGGTGCTCTCGGGGGCAGATGGCCGGAATAAGGCAGCTTCGCATAGGATGTTTGGGAAGAATGGCAGTTACAAGGCATGACGGTTGGCCTCCAATGGATCAGAATCGGGTCCTTGTGTATTTATATGCCGGGCCCTGGGCATTGGCCCTGGTCATTCGCCCAGCTTCGGCAGAGCTGCACAAAAACTCAAAAAAGCCTTCCGCCTGCTCTCCCCCGGACTCGGACAGCATGTGGAAGGCTTTTAGGTTAGGCTACAAAAGGTCAAATCTTTAACTCCCCAAGCTTGATTAGCTCGACAACCGCTTGTGAACGACCTTTTACGTTTAATTTTTGCATGACATTCGAGATATGATTGCGCACAGTCTTTTCACTGATGAACAGTTGCTGGGCGATATCTTTGGTCGTTTTGTCCTGCACGAGCAGTTCGAAGACTTCGCGTTCACGATTGGTTAACAGAAATTTGTTTTTATGGTCGCTGCCTTTCAATAGTGCCACCCCTCCTTGCTTGGGCTTTGTATGTTACAAGGTAAAGGGATACAGTCAACACAGTTTATGAGGGCGCGCCCTGCTTGGTGCGGAGTCCGTGAAAAATGGGCGGGGAAATGCCTGGATGGCTAACGTCAGACTTTTCTTCAATAACGGCTCCATGTGATATAATAGAAATAAATCGGTAGGACAGTTCACTAATAAGGGAAGGTGACGACAATGCAATATGTATCCAGGGAAGCAGTTGAAAGTGCAATTCAAAAGATTTTTTTCAATAATGCGAAGGATGTGGAAATCCCGGTCGATGTTCTGATTCGTTCACTGATTGAAGAATTTAATTCCCGAGAATTGAATCAAGAGCAAAGGAACAGACTTGGGCAACATATTTTTTTCAATCCAGATGTAATGAAGCAACTGGAGCAGTCGGAGGTGGAGTCTGAGGGTGAGTATATAGCCAATTACGCAGATTACTTAAAGTTTAAAAATGAGGTCGCTAATGAGCTGAGATAATCCCTATTCGGTTGCGTGGAGTAAAACGGCTCTTCGCATGTTGTTTGGATTCAATAAAGTCGATCATGATTCTGTATATCGTATGTCTCAAAATTTGCTAAGCAAAGAACCGTTCGCTCAGGCAGACAAAGTAGCCGATTATGAAAATTATCGATATAATGGCTACTGTCTGAAAATGATTCGTAATGTTGTCATCGTGTACTCCGTTAATGTGAATGCCCGCAATGTACAGATCCGTGCTTGCTATCACGGGGGCACAGGTGAAGTTGCGCAGATTTTGTATGGCATCCATCCTCCTTTTACCAACAACGATTAGTTCTCCTCTCCTGGGCGTGTTTCAAACCACATCTCGAATGTTATGCAAAAATTAAACGTAAAAGGTCGTTCACAAGCGGTTGTCGAGCTAATCAAGCTTGTCCACATGCTGTCCGAGTGCGGAGAGAGCAGATGGAGGGCTTTTTTGACTTTATGCAGCCACACCTGATCATAAGCCGTTGCCGATCGACGGGGAGACAAGGTTAGATTGCTTCCACGCCCGCTTATGGTGTTAAATAGAGGGATGGAGGCGAGATGGACGAATGACAGCTTGGTATGAGGAAAGCTTCGGCAAAGACTACTTGCTTGTGTACAAGCATCGCGATATGGAAGGCGCGTCGGCGGAGGTGCGCAAAATGATTCGCTGGCTCGGGCTGCCGCCCGGAGCGAAGGTGCTGGATCTATGCTGCGGTATGGGGCGGCATGCGCTGGCGCTGGCGGAGGCGGGCTACCGGGTGACGGGCATCGACTTGTCCGAGACGCTGCTGCAGGAGGCGAGACGCCAGGATACGGCGCATAGTATCGACTGGCATGCCGGCGACATGCGCAGCTTACCTTTCGAAGACGATACGTTCAGGGCGGTAGTGAACTTTTTTACTTCATTCGGTTACTTCGAAGACGACCGGCACAATTTGCGGGTTTTGGAGGAAATGCATCGGGTCCTTGAGCCGGGAGGCCGGTTCCTCGTGGACTTCCTGAATGAAGGCTACGTGCGGCAGCACCTCGTCCCCTATTCGGTTAGAGAGGAAACGGGGTTGAAGATCGAAGAGACGCGAGAAATCGAGGGAGGGTTCGTCCGCAAACAAATCATTGTGAACGAGCCAGGACAGACGGAACGGCGATACATAGAGCAAGTGAAGCTTTACGGGGTGCAGGAGCTGACCGGCATGCTGCATGGAGCAGGCTTGCAGGTGGACTTGGTTTATGGCGGGTATGACGGCCAAGAGTACAGGCGAGACGAATCGGCTCGGCTTATTCTGATCGGCACGAAGCGGGAGGGACAAGCGCAATGACAAGAACGATTCGCACGGAATGGCAGCCGGGGCTGCACCAGATCAAAGTGCCGCTTCCTTTTCCGCTTCGTTGGGTCAACAGCTACCTGCTGGAAGGAACGGACGGGTGGACGGTCATCGACCCGGGACTCCATACCCCGGAATCGGTCGGGCTGTGGGAAGAGACTTTAGCGGAAATGGAAATCGAGTTCAACGAAATCGTCCAAATCGTCTTGACCCATCATCATCCCGATCATTATGGGCTCAGCGGGCTGTTCCAAGAGCGAAGCGGCGGGGCGCCGGTCTATATCTCTAGCACAGGAGCGAGCCAAATCAGCCAGCTCTGGGGAGACGGCATGCCGATGAGCGATCGCCTGATGGCCGTGTTCCTGCTGCATGGGCTGGACCGGCAGCTGACAGAGCCGATGCGCGAGCATATGGGCAGCTTCATCCCGCAAGTGTCGCCTCAGCCAGTCTTGACCTCGATTGAGGCGGATGTATCGCTGCTCATCGCCGGGCGCGAGTACAGACCGATTCACACGCCAGGCCATGCCGACGGGCATCTGAGCTTCTACGACGAGGTGCGCCGCGAGCTGATCTGCGGCGATCACGTGCTGCCGCAAATTACGCCGAACGTCGGCTATTTGCCGGGCTTCGACCCGAACCCGCTCCGGACGTATTTGCGCAGCCTCGATGAGGCGGCAAGCCTGCAAGTGGGGCGGGCATACCCGGGGCACCGCGATCCGTTCACGACATATGCCGAACGGGCGGAGGAGATCGTGCTGCATCACGAGGAGCGGCTGCTCCAGATGCGGACGCTGCTGCAGGAGCGTCCGCTGTCGGCTTACGCGTTATGCCGCGAGCTGTTCGGCGATCGGCTGTCGGTGCATCAGCTGCGCTTTGCTTTGTCGGAGACGATTGCCCATGTGATCTACATGCAGGAGGAAGAACAAATCCGCGAGAAACAGGCGGAAGACGGCACACTCCTGTATGAAGCTCTGCAGACGAACCGATCCGTATTTTAACAGTGGGGAGTTGTTGGGGAATGACGAAAGCGGCTGCGGAAATCAAAACGGTCGAGACCTACGAGGAGGCGATTGCGGTCATCCGGAAAGTGGGCATCCTGCCCCTGTCCGATTGTTTGCCGGAGCATCCTTCGCTCGGTACGATAACGCGCGAAAGCGCTTGGCACACCGGCTTGGATACCGACCCTTGGCTATGGCGGGACCGTTTTGCGGCAGAGGGGATAGCTGCGTACGGCCGTTTCTTTGCCAAAAAGCCGATTCTGGTCGCGGCGTCTTGGGTGCCCCATCTGATAGCAGCGCTGCAGCCGGCCAAAACGTTGCGCAGACGTTATGAGGAAGGCTCCGTCTCAAGAGATGTCATCCGCCTGTGCGAGCTGATCGAGGCAAATGATGGGATTGATGTGAAGGTGTTACGTCGGACCGCCGGGCTACATGGCAAAGACGACAAAAAGGCGTTCGACGACGCGCTTATCGAGCTGCAAGCGGCCGGCGAAGCGGTTATCGCAGGTATCTCCGAACGATTGAACGAGCAGGGGACGAAAAACGGCTGGAACAGCACCTGTTATTCGACCGCCCGCCAATGGCTGAAGCGGAACGGACTAAAGCCGCTTCAGCTGGATCGCGAAGCGGCCAAGGAGGAGCTGCTGGACAAGTTCGCCCGCCAGGCGAGCGAAGCGGCTGTCCAGAAGTTGGCGAAATATTTGAAGTAGCTGTGCAGATTAGAGTGCGAGTGCATGTGAACGTGTGCGATTGCGTTTGAGGAACGGCTAGACGGGGACCACCGCGTCAACCCGCTCGTCGAACCATTCCAGCATCCGGTCGACCACTTCCTCCCATACCCGCTCATTGTGAAGCTCGTGACGAAGCGCGGGCCATTCCATGAACCGGCACACGTCCCCGGCGCGAGTGACGAACTCCCGGCTCGCCGCGATCGAGGTGACGAAGTCTTCGCCTCCATGCATGACGTAGAGCGGCACTTTCGCCTCGGCGGCATGCTGCAGCGCGTAACGGCCGGCCCGTACAACGCCGAAGAAGAAACGCGCCGAGATGAAGCCGTGCCGCATTTTATCTTCGCGGATGCTCTGGATCATATCCGGATGCGAAGTCAAATTCTCGGGACGGAGCGGCCGATTGTTCATATACGTCGGCTTGATCCGCTCCAGCACGGTGCCGATCGCCACTTGCAGCTTGGGAGGATCGAACGCCAGCTTCAGCCAAGGGCCGGTCACCAATGCACCTGCTAGCTGCGGCTTGCGGCGAATCACATAGTTCAGCGTGACATTGCCGCCCATGCTGTGACCGAACAAGAGGCGGGGCACCCCTGGGAATCGGCGCTCCGCTTCCGCCAGCAGCAAGTCGATCCCCTCGAGCAGCGATTCGTAGTCGGGAGTGTGGCCCTTCAGTCCTTGAGTAAGCCCGTGCCCCCGGTGATCGAACAACAGCACGGCATACCCGGCATTCGTGAAACGCTCGGCAACATGCTTATATCTTCCGGTGTGTTCTCCCATCCCATGGACGATGCCAATTACGCCTTTGATTCCGCTTGTCCCGCTATCTCTGTTTTCCACCAGCTCAGGCTGACAGACGAACGCATACATCCTCGTGCCATCCTTGCATTTCCAATCCAAATCCTCTAGCTGCATCGCCATTTCCGGGTCCCTCCGATCTATGAGTCCGCTTTATTATTCCTGATTCAGCATGCCGTAAAAAAACAGATCCAACAATTCCTCCAAGCCGCCGGCCCGCTCCGCCGAGCGCAAGCTGTCCTCCGAGAGCAAGGATATCGCATCCGCGAACATATTCAAGTAGATGAGCAAAATATCGTTGTGTACCGAGGAGCGGACTTTGCCGCAAGCGCGCCCTTCCTCGATAAACCGCAAAAACAGCGGAATCGATTGCTCTCTCGAATAATGCTGGATGAAGAGCTGCATTTCTTCATCATGCTTGAGGAGCCGTGCGTATGTTTCCGGATGCACATTGTTCGAGGTTTGATGCTTCATGAGGATAATCTGCTTCAGCTTCTCGTCAAAAGGCAGAGGCTGCTCCAGCAGCTCCCGGAATTGCTCCAGCGACTGCTGCACATCCCTCTTCAACGCTTCCTTCAATAGCGCTTCTTTGCTCCCGTAATAATTATAGATCGTAACTGGAGACACATTCGCCTCTTTGGCAATTTCCGTTACGGTGAAATCAAGAATCGGCTTGCCCAGCAGCTTCACGGCTGTCGATTCGATCTGGTCCATCTTGGCTCTTGTTCGTTTTTGAAAGCCGTCCATGCCGCACCTCCCGCTGTTGTTAGTATAACATGAAATTTCGAATGGACAGGAGGGTGTCGTATGAGCAAGGAAATTCCTTGCCGGTATTTATTGCCGTGTTGAACGGCTATTTGCTGGTGCAGACTTTGTTTCTGTAGGTTTGTTGGGGGCCGCCGGTGTGTTCCCAATGAATCGACAGCCTCTGAATTGCTTATTTCAAAAATGCATATTCCCATCCGATCAAGAATGAGTTATTATTGCTAATAGTTGCCATTATTAGAAATTCGGAGGATGCCGATGAGAATAAGTGGATCAATTGCCGCCCTTCTGTTAGCAGTAGGGCTGCTCCTATGTACGGCTTGCGACTCCGACTCGGACTCCGGCACCAAAGTGAATCCCGGCTCAAGCGTCAATCCAAGTGAACCTCCCGTTTTGAGCCCCAGTCCGAGTCCGAGCTCCTCGCCTACGGTAGGGTCTCGGATTATGACCGCTTCAATGCCTAGCACCGCGCCAACGGTTGCGACTGTTATCCCGGCTTCCGATCCCATGTGGGAAGGTAGCTGGGTTCGCGTGGGGATGAGCCATTTGGCTTCTGCTACATTGAACATTACTAAAGTGACATCAAAGGGATTTTCGTTTGAGTTGTTTGCCAATTGGGGTGGGAACGTCGGACAGATCATTGGGGAGGCTTCATTTCAGAACGAGACCGCCATTTTTAAAAGCAAGGACGTAGAGGCAAGTCTAGTGTTTACCATTAACGGACCGAACATAAAGGTGGAGAGCGGAGGGAATGTTTCCTATTTCGGCGGGATGAACGTGACCTTCCATGGAGAGTTTCAGCGGGGTCCGCTTCAAGAAGAAACAACGCTTATAACACTCGGTATTATGCCTGACCAGTCCTCGGATGAAAGGTTTCGAAAGCTGGTTGGCGAGCAATACTTCGCTTTTGTCGACAGTTTCCAAATCTATTCCACCGGAACGGATGAGGACCAACTCGGAGCGACAGTGATCACAGGCGGAGTGCCCGGACTGTTCACCATCATGGAAGCTATTATCATGCGGACGCCGGATAACGGGGTCTGGACGGCCGTCCTGAACAACGGATCGATTTTGGTGTACTCCAACCGCGACAAACCAGCAGGCATACCGAAGACGATCCAGAAGTGGTCGGCGAGGTTCAAGGATACGACTGTAAAAGTGATGCCGCCGGCGTATATCGTGCAAGGGATTCAGCGCCCGGATATTTTCGAGGTGACATGGTCGCCGAGTAAGCAGAGTGTCGTGTATGCGCAAGGGGATGCTCCGGGTAGGGGAGGAAAAGTTTATGTTTGGCGTGCCGGTGAGGATGACCCGAAACCTGTAGCTTTCGAAAAGGATATTCTGATGCCGATCGGCTCGTTCACTTGGTCTGCAGATAATCGGTTTGTGCTGTATACGTTTGGTGTTGCTGCGGTGCAGCCGGGGCATTTAATTAACGCCGTTACTTCAACGCTTGCAACTGTTCTTACGGTAGCCAACCGCTATTACTTTTCGCCAGACTCCAAACAACTCCTTTATGCTCGTCCTGTCGATCTGAAATCCCCTTATGTCAAAGCTGGATCCGGAGATTCCTTCGACCTTATGCTGCTGGACCTCCAATCGTTGCAAGAAACCGTCATCCTGAAAGCCGACCCCAAGCTTAGCTATTTTGCCGAAGGATGGATCGATGCGGAGAGCATTCGCTATACAAAAGTAAACTTCGAAACCAACAAAACCGAATCCCTGGAAATGAAACTCCCCGCTCTATAAGGAGCATCGCCCCAAACAAAAAAGCCCCATCCCTCCTAAAAAGGGAATGGGGCTTTGCTAGTTTCACGTTTATGGCAACGGGTCGCCTTTCGCTTCGCGTTCGGCTTCTTTCTCCGCCTGCTTGCGATGCGCGATCCGGCTGCTGGCGGCGGCCGCGATGGCGCCGACGATGTCGTCGAGGAATGTATGCGTCTCCCCGGTGGACTTGTCGTTCAACCGTTTCAGGATGCCGGGCTTCACCTTGTCGATATAGCCGAAGTTCGTAAAGCCGATGCTGCCATATACGTTCACGATCGAAAGCGCGAGCACTTCGTCGCAGCCATACAGGCCTTCATCGTTCTCTATCATCTCTTGGAGCGGTGGAAGCAGCTTGCCCTCGGCAGCCAGCATGTCGAGCTGAATGCCGGTCAGAATGGCGTTCTGCACTTCTCTTTTCTCGAGAACCCGTTCTACCGTATCCAGACATTCTTCAGGCGTCAGGTTAGGAAAGTAAGGCTGTTGAAGGAACATGACGAGCTCGGCGATTTCTTTTTTGTCGACTCCGCGCTCCGCCAACCATACTTGCGTGGCTTCGGACACTCTTTTGCTATTCAGGCTGTATGACATAGGGCTTCCTCCTCGCCTAGTATAAACTGAACTGCTAAGCCAAGCATACCACGTCCGGCCGCCTGTTTGCCAATCCTGATGATGGCAGCGCGAGAGGCGAAAGCGGGACAACCGGAGGCTCGTATTTTTTGTTGGACAAATGGAGTTATAAAACGAGCCGGGGCTCGTATACATAGTACTACCTAGTCCTAAAGAAACCATGAGGAGGATTTTCCAATGAAGCCGAGCTACTGGATGAAATGGGGAGCCATTGCAGGTATTACGGTGATGCTGACTTCCGGCTGTTCCCTGCTGGGTTCGAATGAAATCGACCCCCCGCAAGACGAGACGGTAGTGGCAGGGACGAACGGAGACGCGCTCAGCGTTTCGGCGGCCGTGCAAGGATTGACGCAAGGGGTGACGATGTACTTGAAGGACCGGAACGGCTTTATCGCGCCGGTTACGCTGAATCTCCCGCGGGCGGAAGGCATAGCCAAGCTGACGCTGGAATCTATGGTCGTGGACGGTGTTTCGAAGGGACAGCTGCCGAAAGATTTCACCGCCGTGTTGCCTAAGGGCACACAAGTGAAAGGGATCGACATCAAGGAGAAGACGGCGATCGTCGATTTCACGAAGGAATTCAAAAGTTACGCCCAGCAAGACGAGCGGAAGCTGATGGAGGCGATCACTTGGACGCTGACCGGCTTCGCGGGCGTGGACAACGTGGAGCTGCGCATCGACGGCGTGGCGCTGAAGCAAATGCCGGTCGGCGGTACGCCGATCGACGGCAAGCTGTCGCGGGCGATGGGAATCAATATCGAGCGCGCAGATGGGGTGGAATTCGGCCAGTCGACGCCGGTTACGCTCTATTTCCAAAGCGAAACAACGGATAAGACCAAGTACTATGTGCCAGTGACCCGACTCGTGAAACGTACGGACGATAAGGCGACTGCGGTCATTGAGCAACTGATCGTAGGACCAACTGTCAAGTCCAAGCTGCATTCGGTGCTGGCTCCGACTTTGGAGCTGCCGAAGCTCGAGCTCGGCGCCGACGGCGTTATGAACGTCAACTTCACCGACAAGCTGCTGGGCACGGATAAGAAAGCGCCGGGCGAATCGATCCAATCGGTCATCCTGTCGCTGACGGAGAACGCGGTGTCCAAGGTGCAGATCAAAGTAAACGGCAATACGGCCGTTCAAGCGACCGACAACCAGAACTACAGCAAGCCGGTTGCGAAACCGTCGAGCGTGAACCCTATCAAAATGTAACGGTGTTTGAAGGACAGAGCCGGACCTCGGAAAGGGGGTTCGGCTCTATTGCGTGAAATAATGATTTTCCGCCCGGACTTTGGTAAAATGAGGGGGTTAAGCGTACACTACTCGAGTGCGTGATGGAACAGGGATGGAGGATGGTTGTACGATGAGATCCGACGGAAGAGATTATACGGAGCCGCGCCAGGTTGTCATTACCCCGAACTATATAAAACATGCGGAAGGTTCGGTACTGATCGAGGTTGGCGATACGAAGGTCATTTGTACCGCTTCGATCGAGGAAAAGGTGCCGCCGTTCATGAAAGGGCAAGGCAAAGGCTGGATCAATGCTGAATACTCGATGCTGCCGCGCGCCACGCAAGTGCGCAACCAGCGGGAATCGATGAAAGGCAGGGTCGGCGGCCGCACGATGGAAATTCAACGGCTGATCGGACGAGCATTGCGTTCGGTCATTTCGCTTGAGTCGCTGGGGGAGCGGACGATTACGATCGACTGTGACGTCATCCAGGCGGACGGAGGGACGCGGACGACTTCGATAACTGGGGCTTTCGTAGCGCTTTGTTTCGCGATTCAAAAGCTGATGAACGACAACAAGCTGAAGAAATCGCCGATTACGGATTTTCTCGCCTCCATCAGCGTTGGGGTGATTCAGGACAAAGTTTGCCTCGATCTGAACTACGCGGAGGATTCCCAGGCGAAGGTAGATATGAACGTCGTTATGACCGGCGAAGGCAAGTTCGTCGAGGTGCAGGGAACGGGAGAAGAATCGCCGTTTACTCGCCAGGAGCTGGACGAGCTGCTCGCAATGGCGGAACTGGGCATCGAGCTGATGATCGCCAAGCAGAAGGAAGTGCTCGGCCCGCTCGTTGCGCTCGTCGGAGGTGGCAAGTATGTGGAGCGGACTTAACGGCGGCGGTACTGTCGTTGTCGCAACGCGCAACGCCGGCAAAGTGAAAGAGTTCGCTCATCGATTCGGGCAGCTCGGACTGACGGTGAAGAGCTTGGCCGACTACGAGGCGCTGCCCGACATCGTGGAGGATGGCGAGACTTTCGCGGCCAACGCCGAGAAGAAGGCGGCGACGATCGCGCGGATGCTCGGCCTGCCGGTGCTGGCCGACGACTCGGGCTTGTGCGTCGACGCGCTCGGCGGCGCGCCGGGCGTGTTCTCGGCGCGCTACGCGGGCGAGCCGTCCGACGACGGCGCGAACAACCGCAAGCTGCTGGCCGAGCTCGGCCGCATGCGGATGGCGCCGGGCGCGGCCGGCGCAAGCGTCGGCGCCTCGGCGGCAGCTACGCTGGCGGAGTCCGGCAGTGGCGGTGAGAGCAACTGCGAGGCGGAAGATGCGGCTGCAAGTGCGGCGATGCAGGAGGCGCCTGCGGGGGCGAGCGCGTTAAGCGCTGCCCGGTTCGTGTGCGCGCTGGCGCTGCACGACCCCGCGACGGCGGCGACGCTGCATGCGGAGGCCGCCTGCGAGGGCGTCATCATCGACGCGCCGCGGGGGGAGCACGGGTTCGGGTATGACCCGTTGTTTTATGTGCCGGCGTTCGGCCGTACGATGGCCGAGCTGACGCTGGACGAGAAAAACGCGATCAGCCATCGCGGCCTCGCAATCGAACGGCTGCTGGAAAAGCTGCAGATTGAAGGAGCGGGGCGCTGAGCGGAGCGGGTATGAACTTAAGTTCATACAGGGTGAACCAACCGATAGGGTGAGAAATAAGGAGAATAGGTTCCTAGTGGATGAACTTAAGTTCATAACCGGGGGCTAGATTGGTTGGTAGGCAGGTGCTTCGAGAGGAGTGCGTATTGATGAAGGTGCTGCGCAACATTATGCTGTGGCGGAGACCGAGTATCCCGGTGCTGATCGCGGGGATTGCTTGTCTTATGCTGGGTTGGATGTACACCCCTTGGCATCCCTTTTACATTCTCGGTGACCTGCAGGAGGCCGAAATTCGAAGTTGGGGCAACTGGGCGGAGTTCGGCGGTGTGGCGGCTATCGCCGGATCGCTCGGATTGTCCATGGCACACGGGGGCATTCGGAAGCTGTTGCTGGTTATCAGCATGCCGGGAATGCTAGCGATTGCGACGGCCCAAGTTTTGCCGATTTTGATGTGGCTGATGTACGGATTGATGGGAGCCGAATTTACCTCGATGTATGTGTTTTCTCCACAGATCGGGATGCTGGTCGGAGTCGTCATGCACGGGTTCGTTGCCATTGTCGCCGGCTGCTCCATCGTACTCAGCGTACAAGCTACGGTTGCACGGAACTCGGAGGATCGCCTGACGCGCAAAAGCTGGTTTGCATACATCGGATCGATCTTACTAGTCCTAGCCGCATGGGTTGGCATCGAAGCTACGTTGGAGCGGACTTGGATGCATAGCACTTCACCGAAAAATGGAGCGACTGGCGTTTCTAAGGATATTACGGTATCCGCGGTTTGGGACGGATCTCGCGGCAACAACCTAGGGATGAAGGTCCGATACGCCGATGCTCCGGATCAGCACATCCCCGGAGGAACGAGCGGCAGCCAATCCGGGATGTCGTTCAAGCCCGACCAGCCGTTTCTGCCGGGCAAGACGCTCGTCGTCACCGTCGAAGCCGGGCGCCGATCGTATAATTTTCAATTTCAGACGGCCGAAGCTGATGAATCTTCCGGCCCCGCAAGCGGGAGCGTGAAATAAAACAGCCCCCCAACACCGCCCCATCGACCGGACTCGGCTCCACCGATATTAACCGCACCGAACCGGCTGCCATGAAGCGTCAGGATATTCCGCACGATCGCGAGACCGATCCCGGAGCCTGACGCTTGTTCGCGATTATGGGACTTGTCGACGGTGAAGAACGTCTCCCAAATGCGAGGCAAATCTTCCGACGGGATCGGCTCTCCCGCATTGAACACCTCTACCAGCAAGCTGCGTCCGGACGCACCGGCATCCAGACCCGCAGCCTTCTCAACGGAAGTGCGAACACGGACCTCACCGTCTGCCGGCGTATGTTTGATCGCATTCGACAACAAGCAAGATCAGCACTTATTTGCAGGAATAGCAGCAGGCGAAAGCTCCAGCCGTCTCCGGTCGCGCAACGACTAGGGACGGTTTTCTTTATGGCAGCCCGATCATGGATCGTTCTGGAGGCCGGTTTTCTTATATTCCGTTTACCCTTTATGTTGAAGTATAATCAAGTTACTAACCATGATTACTCTGAAAACTTGAATGAGGTGATCCCCATAAAACCCAAGAAGGACAACCCCCCGATAATCCGCGAGCAGCCGATGTCCTACGATGAATTCGACGCGCTCCCTGAGCTGGAAGACGGATCCGTTGTCGAACTGGCGGATGGCAATCTGGAATTGTCGCCAGGAGCAGCTTCCGATCATCAGATGATTAGCGTAGAGCTGCTGTATGCCATTAAGCACACTTGCGAGCTGGAATATGTCATTTTGCACGAAATCGATGTCATTCTGTCCCCTAAGGAAGTAAGAAGGCCCGACTTGGTCATGGTGAGCAGGAAGCGAATGGAGATCATCACTAAGAAAGGGATTAAAGGAGCCCCGGATCTGGTGGTGGAAATCGTCTCTCCCACGTCGGTCCGCCGCGATAAGATCAGCAAGTTGAAAGCCTATGCCACGTACGGCATTCCAGAGTATTGGATCATCCTCCCGGCACAGGAATTGTTGGAACAATACGTGCTCGGGATGGACGGGAAGTATGAGCTGCACGACGTATACGTGGAAAATGAAGAGGTCGCCTCGGAGCGGTTGCCATGCGTGTCTTTTACGATGAAAGAAATCATGAGCAAAATTCCGGAGCTTCCGGATTGAACTAACCTGCCCCTCGCCCCGCTTCTCCTAAAAAGAGGATTTTGACGCTTGCTGGGAGAAAAAGTATAGCGATAGCTGTCAATCGGTAGGGGGGCTCACCAATAATGAAAAAGCTTTTAATCGGCGTTATGCTGCTCGTCGCGGCGATGCTTGGGGTAGCGGGCTCGGCGAATGCAGCAGGCGCCAACTTGCTCGGCAACGGAGGCTTCGAGCAAGTTGAAGGGAGCCAGCCGGCGCAATGGTCCAAGGCGTCCTATTTGCCTGAGGGAGAAGCGACGGCCTTCACGATCGTCAAGGGTCAGGCGCACTCAGGCGATTACGCCGTCATGATCGAGAACAAACAAGCTAACGACGCCCGCTGGACACAAGCGGCGGCGGTCAAGCCGGAGACGAAATACCGGCTGTCGGCTTGGGTGAACGTAGAAGGCACCGGATCGGCGGATAAAGGCGCCCATGTGACGGTAGAAGGAATTATGATCACGTCCAAGCAGGTGGGCGATACGAAAGGCCAATGGCAGCTGGTCGAGCTGTACGGCACAACCGGCAAACAGCAAAACCGGCTGTCCGTGCAAGCGCGACTCGGCTTCTTCGGCGGCACAATAGCGGGCAAAGCGATGTTCGACGACATCGCGCTCGAAGAAGTGGAGCAATTGCCGAACGGCGTGAAGCTGATCTCGTTCGATCCGACCCAGCAGAGCACCTCCAATTCTGCCGAGGCAGCCGCAGCAGCGGCGGGAAGAAGCCACGCACCTTCGACGTTCCCGATCCTACTGTTCTCCCTTCTATACATCGGCTTGGTTGCTTGGGTGTACCGCTTCTTGAAGCGGCATCACAGCGATACTCAGCCGCATTGGCTGGCATGGCCGATTGCGGCTGGCGCTGCCCTGCTGCTGCGCCTGATCATCGCTCCAATGGACCTTGGCCATCATATCGATATGGCATTGTTCAAGGCTTGGGCGACGCAGTCGTTCTCAGGCGGCATCTTGCAGTTCTATAACGGAGAGCTGTTCGTCGACTATCCGCCAGGTTACATCTACATCTTGTACGCGATCGGAGCAATTCGCGAGCTCTTCTCATTAGCGAACGACTCCACTTCCTTTACAATGCTGATCAAGCTGCCGGCGATGCTGGCGGATATCGGGATCGGCTACTTATTGTACCGGATCGCGATCGAAAGGAAGTTTTCGTCGGCAGCAGCTGTCTCCATCTCGCTGCTCTACATCTTCAACCCGATGGCGATCGTCAACTCGGCGGCATGGGGTCAAGTAGACTCGGTGTTCACGCTAGTTATCCTCTACGCCGTCTACTTGCTAGTGCAAGGCCGGCTACCGTTGTCCGCCGCCGTGTTCGCCTTCGCGATCCTGATAAAGCCGCAAGCGCTCATGCTCGGGCCGCTGCTCTTGTTCGCCGTCATCCACCGTCGCAGCTGGACGGTGTTCCTGAAGTGCGTGGGTTACGGTCTAGCCGTAATCGCCGTTCTCGCAGTGCCGTTCACGATTCACAAACCAGGCGGACCTTTGTGGCTGGTGGAGCTCTATACCGGAACATTATCTCAATATCCGTATGCGAGCTTGAACGCCTTCAATTTATATGGATTGCTCGGCGGCAACTGGCAGCCGACGTCGAAGACGCTGCTGTTCATCCCTTACAGCATCTGGAGCGTCATTCTTGTCGCCGCTACCGTCGTAGCTTGCGCCTATCTGTACTTCAAGAGCAAGGCCGATGAGACGAAGCTGTATTTCATCGGCTTCCTGCTCTCCGTGTCGGTCTTCATGATGACGGTCAAAATGCATGAGCGCTACATGTTCTACGGCGTCGTACTCGGATTGGCCAGCGTCATCTGCATGAGGGATCGCCGGCTGCTCCTGCTGTACGCAGGCTTCAGCCTCACCCAATATGTGAACGCGCACGACGTGCTGATGAACAGCTGGGCGAACATTTTCCACTTGAAACGATTCGATCCAACAGTGATCACCATCTCGCTTGCGAACACAATCTTGTTCGTCGCCATGCTGAAGACGGCCTGGTCGCTGTTCCTGCAAAATCAAACGGTCCCGCTAGTTCCTGCCGTAGCTGCCGCAAACGCTGCTGCTGCCAAAAACGCCAAAGGAGCCGTCAAAACGACCTCCCCATCCCAAGCAGGCTCGCACAAAAACAAGCAGGCCCGGGTCAAAGAGTCAGCCACCGCCTTCCCGCCACCTCCGAAGCTCGAGTGGAGCCGGCTCGACACGCTGCTCATTACGGGGCTGACCGTCGTCTACGCGGCGATCGCTCTATTCCAGCTCGGCTCGCTCAAGGCGCCGGAGACGTACTGGCAGCCGGCTCGCCAAGGCGAGAGCGTTATCGTCGACCTCGGCTCGGCGCAGACCGTCGAGCGGATCAACAGCTTCGCCGCGGTCGGCGACGGCAGCTTCAAGCTATTCGTCTCGCAGGACGGAACGAGCTGGGGCGATGCATTCCCGCTCGTGCGCGACGGCGGCAATGTGTTCGCGTGGAAGAGCATCATGGTGAACAAACCGGCCCGCTACGTGAAGCTGCAGGTGGACAAGCCGGGTACACGGTTGAGCGAGCTTGCCATCTACGGACCTGGGGCGGGAGGCGGAGAGAAGCCGCTGGCGATCCAGAGCTACAAGGGCGAGCAGGTGAGCGATGCGTCCGTCGGCAAGATCGATTTGTTGTTTGACGAGCAGGGACAGGCCGCCTACAAAGCGACTTTTATGAATAGTACGTACTTCGACGAAATCTATCACGCCCGCACCGCATATGAACATTCGAATCAGCTGGAACCTTTCGAGAGCACGCATCCGCCGCTGGGAAAGGTCATAATCGCTTTAGGAACATGGATTTTCGGGATGAATCCGTTCGGCTGGCGCATCATGGGGACGCTGTTCGGCATCCTGATGGTGCCGCTCATGTATGTGTTTGCCAAGCGCTTGTTCCACAACAAAGCTTGGTACGCGTTCGCCGCCGCCTTTTTGCTGGCTTTCGATTTTATGCATTTCGTGCAAACCCGGATCGCTACGATCGACGTGTACGGGGTCTTTTTCATCGTGCTGGCGTTCTATTTCATGTATCACTACATGCAGCTGAATTTCCATCGCGACGGGTTGAAACGAACCTTGATCCCGCTGGCTTTGTGCGGACTAGCGTTCGGGCTGGGCGTGGCGTCCAAATGGATCGGGCTTTACGCCGGCGTCGGGCTGGCCATCCTATTCTTCCTCAGCCTGTGGGAACGTTATCGCGAGTACTTGAAAGCGCCGGTGAAGTGGCTGCAATTTCCGCGCTATGCGGGCTGGACGATCGGTTGGTGCGTCGTTTGGTTCGTCGCGGTACCGCTGATCATTTACGTCATGTCCTATATTCCGTTCCTGAACGTGCCGGGTCCCGGTCATGGGTTGGCCGACATCGTCAGCTACCAGAAGCATATGTACAATTATCACAGCGAGCTGAAAGCTACTCATCCGTTCTCCTCCACTTGGTACGAGTGGCCGACGATGGTCAAGCCGGTTTGGTATTATGGCGGATCGGAGCTGCCACCTGGGAAAGCATCGCTGATCGTGGCGCTGGGCAATCCGCTCATATGGGGCTGGATCGGCATCGGGGGTATTTTGGCGGCGTTATGGATGGGGTATCGAAGGAAGGATCGACGGGTGCTGTTCCTGGCGATCGCACTGGGCTCCGTCTACGTGCCTTGGATGCTCGTGCCGCGGCTTACGTTTATTTATCACTTTTTCGCCGTGGTGCCGTTCATGATCTTGTGCCTTGTCTATGTCATCGAAAGGTTACGGGAAGAAACGGCCGGCAAGCCGGCTCATTTCTGGGCTAACGCGGCGGTTTATGCCTACTTGGGGCTGGTGCTGCTGATGTTCATGCTGTTTTATCCGATCCTGTCGGGCGCGGAAGTGAACCGGGAGTACGTCGAGACGTTTTTGAAATGGAAGGATACTTGGCAGTTCTAATGGATTGTTGTGCAAAAAAGGAGCCGCTTTTCGTCAGAGGTGCTAGTCTGGCGAAGGCGGCTCCGTTTCATATTAATTTCGGATGATCGAGATGTTGTACTCCTTCAGCCATATGTTCATCATCGTCAAGTAGGCGAGCAATTGCGGGCCGGACATCAGTTGGCCGAACCACGGCAGGTTCATCTGCGACGCGTCCGATTCCGCCAGCTTGCGCACCCGCGGGACGTCGATGAACTCGAGGATCGGGGACGACGGTTCGTTCAGGATGTCGAGCAAGCCGGCTTGCAGCGCGTGCAAATAGTTCGGGTTGTGCGTCTTCGGGTAAGGGCTTTTTTTGCGCGTCAGCACGTCGTCGGGGAGGATGCCCTTGAGCGCTCGACGAAGGATGCCTTTCTCGCGGTCGCCTGCGGTCTTGATTTCCCATGGGATGTTGAACACGTATTCGATCAGCCGATGGTCGCAGAACGGCACCCGCACTTCCAATCCGACGGCCATGCTCATCCGGTCCTTGCGGTCGAGCAAGGTCGGCATGAAGCGGCTGATGTTGAGGTACGACATCTCGCGCATGCGGCGCGCTTGGCCGGTCTCGCCGTCGAGCCGCGGCACTTCGGCGAGCGCCTGCTCGTAGCGGGCGTCTAGCGTCGCTTGCGGCTGCAGCCAGTCGAGCAGCTCTGGCGCGAGAATGCTGAGCCGCGTGTCCGCGGAGAGCGACCACGGGAACGTGTTCGCGTTCAGCGACTCCTCGCGGTGGAACCAAGGATAGCCGCCGAATATTTCGTCGGCCGCCTCGCCGGAGATCGCGACCGTGACGTTCTTCTTGATCTCGCGGCAAAATAAGTACAGCGAGCCGTCGATATCCGCCATCCCCGGCATGTCGCGGGCGTAGACGGTTTCTCGGAGCGACGCCACCAGGTCGGGCGTATCGAAAAATATATCGTGATGCTGTGTGCCGAGATGCTGCACCATCCGCTGGATCCACGGCGCGTCGCTGTTCGGCGTGAACACGCTGGATTTGAAATGCTTGTCGTTGTCGACATAATCGACCGAGAACGTCTTCAGCGGATCCTTCACGCCATTCCGCTTGTAGAAGTCGACGGCAATGGCCGTCAACGCACTCGAGTCGAGGCCGCCGGACAGCAGCGTCCCCACCGGCACGTCAGACGCCAGCTGGCGCTCGACGGTATCGATCAGCAGCTCTCGCACTTTGGAGGCCGTCGTGTCGACGTCGTCCTCATGCGGCCGGCTCTCGAGCTGCCAGTACGGCTTGACGCTGATACCGCTCGCGTCGACAACCATGCAATGCCCGGGCTTGAGCTCGGTCATGCCGCGGTAAATGCCGCTCGCCGGTGTACGCGCCGGCCCGATGAGGAACAGCTCCGCCAGCCCTTCGCGCCCGACCTCCGGCTTGAAGCTCGGATGGGCGAGAATCGCCTTCGGCTCGGAGCCGAACAAGAACGTGCCGTGCTGATAAGAATAAAAAAACGGCTTCACGCCGACCCGATCCCGCACCAGAAACAAATTACGCGTTTCCTCGCTCCATATCGCGAAAGCGAAAATGCCGTTCAGCCGGTCCACACATTCCCGGCCCCACTCGATAAATGACACAAGCAGCACTTCCGTGTCGCAAGTCGTCGAGAAGCGGTAGCCGCGCTGCTCCAGCTCGCGCTTTAGCTCCGGCGCATTATATAGCTCCCCGTTATATACGATCGTATAGTCGTAATCGCCCTTGCGGCGGGTCATCGGCTGGGCGCCGTTCTCGGGATCCATCACGCTCAGCCTGCGATGTCCGAGCGCACAGTGCGGAGACAGCCACGTGCCGGAAGCGTCGGGTCCGCGCAGCGCCATCGTCTCCGTCATGCCGACAAGTATGGACGGATAGCTGGTCAAATTTTTCCGGTAATCGACCCATCCCGTAATTCCACACATGATCCATTCACCCCTCGCCTTCTCAATATGTGTACATGTCCTTCCAGCTGACGACAGGCAGCGACAATACTTAAGCGTATGCGATTGGCTCGTACGAGATGTCTGTCCCGGTATGCCTCGCCTTTTGGGGGACGGATAGAAATTTTCATTTGTTTGTGTATAATAGGAAGGGTCGTTCCGGGCCGTCGTTATGCGGATGTTGGCGAAAAAGACGGTGGCGGGAGCGGTCGATTTTTGGCGGGAGGTTTGTGTGGAATGGAGACGTTTGAACGCAACTTGGAAAAATACGCGGAGCTCGTCATTCGGGTCGGCCTGAATTTGCAGGCGGGCCAAGTGCTGATGATCGAGTCGCCGCTTGAAACCGTGGAGCTGACGCGCAAGCTTGTGAAGCAGGCTTATGCGGCGGGTGCCAAATATGTGCAGGTGAATTGGCAGGACGAAGGGACGACGCGGATCCGGTTCGAGCAAGCGCCGGACGATTCATTCGATTATTATCCGGAATGGAGCGCTCGGATGATGGAGCAGCTGGCGGAAGGGAACGGCGCGTTGCTGAACATCAAAGTGCCGGACCCGGCGCTGTACAACGGGATCGAAGGGTGGAAAGTGTCGGCGGCGACGAAGGCCGCGGCAGTGGCACGCGAGAACTTCCAGCGCTATATCCGCAACAGCACGATCAGCTGGTGTTTGGTGAAGGCGCCGACGCGGGCTTGGGCGGACAAAGTGTTCGCCGACTTG
Organism: Paenibacillus koleovorans NBRC 103111; assembly: GCF_004000845.1. Taxonomy (GTDB): domain Bacteria; phylum Bacillota; class Bacilli; order Paenibacillales; family NBRC-103111; genus Paenibacillus_AA; species Paenibacillus_AA koleovorans. The sequence continues at coordinate 3,073 of NZ_BIMA01000001.1, read as the reverse complement.
CCGCAGGAGGAACGCGTAGACGCGATGTGGGAGGCGATCTTCCGCATCAATCGCATTGATCGCGAGCAGCCGGTCGCAGCTTGGCGCGAGCATCTCGACGTGCTGCTGGCGAAGCGGGAGGCGCTGAACGCGAAGCGCTACCGCCGCTTGCATTACCGGGCGCCGGGCACCGACCTCAGCGTCGAGCTGCCGGAGGGGCATATTTGGCTCGGCGGCGGCAAGGAGAACGGCGCAGGCGTGTATTTCGTCGCGAACATGCCGACCGAGGAAGTGTACACGATGCCGAAGCGCGGCGGCGTGAACGGCACGGTGACGAGCACGATGCCGCTCAATCTGAACGGCCGGCTCGTGGAGAAGTTCTCGCTGACGTTCCAGGCCGGCAAGGTTGTCGATTGCCGCGCCGAGGTCGGCGAGGAGCACCTGCGCTCGCTGCTCGAGACGGACGAGGGCGCGAGCTACTTGGGCGAAGTCGCGCTCGTGCCGCATGATTCGCCGATCTCCAACCTGCGCCGCACGTTCTACAACACCGGCATCGACGAGAACGCCTCGTGCCATCTCGCGCTCGGCAGCGCCTACCCGACGAATATCGAGAACGGGACGCGGCTCAGTAAAGCCGAGTTGCTCGCGCGCGGAGCGAACGTCAGCTTCTGTGGCGCTTTCGACGTATGACTGAATAGGGTGCGAGTTGCTCGCGCGCGGAGCGAACGTCAGCTTGGCGCATGCCGACTTTATGGTTGGGTCGGAGCTGCTGGAAATCGACGGCGAGCTGCCTGACGGCACGGTGGAGCCGGTGTTCCGTGCCGGCAACTGGGCGCTCCAGCTGGTATAGGGCGGATAGGGATCAGGCGCTCGCTGCTGGAAGATCCAAGCTCGAGCACTGAAGCTCAGGCACCGAAGCTAAGGCACTGAAACTCAAGCACTGAAGCTCAGGCACCGAAGCTCAAGCACTGAAGCTCAAGCACTGAAGCTCAAGCACTGAAGCTCAGGCACTGAAGCTCAGGCACTGAACCTCAGGCACCGAAGCTCAGGCACCGAAGCTCAAGCACTGAAGCTCAAGCACTGAAGCTCAGGCACTGAAGCTCAGGCACTGAACCTCAAGCACAGAAGCTCAGGCACTGAAGTTCAGGCACTGAAGCTCAGCACTGAAGCTCAGGTCTCTAGCAAGCGTCTATCGATCCTGAAGAATCGGGCAACCATTTGCTAGATTTTTTGCTGACACTGGGGGTTCATCCAAGCCGGACTCACCCCCCTCTCATATTCTATTCTATGAGTGCTAGAGGAGCTTCCTTCCGTGCCTCCACTCAGCCGCTCAGCCCAAAAGTCCCCCGGGTCCTATGTCTGCCCGGGGGACTTTTTCTGTAACTGTTGCTTTAAGCACAAAAATCGAGCGTACAGCCCGATACGAGTTCCGTTTTGCGGCAGTACGCATCATCAAGGAGCCGCGACTGCGAAGCGTATGCTAACGAAGGGTCGCTCCGACGCCCTCCGTGCGAGAGTTCTCATTCTGGTCCCTTAACTAAGAAAAGCCCCCTAATCGGGAGCTTTTCTAACGTTAACGACCCAGAAGAGATGCGCTGCCGTTATCCGCCAAAGGGCGGAAACAAGGAGCCGCGACTGCGAAGCGTATGCTAACGAAGGGTCGCTCCGACGCCCTCCCTGCGGGAGTTCTCATTCTGGTCCCTTAACTAAGAAAAGCCCCCTAATCGGGAGCTTTTCTAACGTTAACGACCCAGAAGAGATTCGAACTCCCGACCGACGGCTTAGAAGGCCGTTGCTCTATCCAGCTGAGCTACTGGGTCATAATCTTCAAGAAAGCGGATCATGTGAAGGGAATCGAACCCTCGCCTCAAGCAATAAAACTCGAGGTGGACCACCGACAAGATCAGATTATACCCGAAATAAACCGAGATAGCAACTCTTTATTTACTACTCCTAGCAGCCTCAAAAGGAGGAAAGGTTTTGCGGATTGCTTCGCATGATGGCGGATTGCAGTGAATAATCCAATGCGTCTAGCTTAATAAGCAGCTGATCGACTTCAAGCGGACCAATGCGCCCACGAATCCGGGGGATATCCACTCCAAAGCAGAACGGAATATCCGTCCATATCACTTCGCTATTTTGGATGGGGACCGTCACTAAATATCCAAAATCATAAGCATCCACTTTTGGAAGTGTAGTTTGTATGGCAAAGTATGTTCTACCTGTGTCAGTGATGCCGTTCTTTAATTTGATGACCAATGCCGACGGCTGTTCGCCAGCCAGGTTGTTATCGTATAGAAGTCCGACATCGGCCTGAGTCTCGACTGACGCTGGAAGCCGCTTTTGTTCGTTTCCTTCTAAAGCACTCGCATTTTGCATCAACTCCTGATCTAATCTGCCCTGGTACAAACGCCGCTCAATCTGAGTGACTCTCCGTTCGGCAACGGACTGCGACACCCCGAATTCAAGGCAAATCACTTCAATTAGATTTGGTCGTTCGCGATTTCATGAGCCATCTCGAGGACTATGCTTCCACAGCGGTCGACGGCAAATGGGGCAATAAGATCAGCAGCGAAGAGTATTATGCCAACCGGACGGCGAATGCATCCATTATTGCCGAAGGGCAGCGAGCTTTATTCCAGGAGTATCAAACGCTTGTATGCACCATTCATCGGGCCGTCAAGCTAATTCAAGATGAGGATGCCCGGCAAGCGATTCACTTACGCTATGAAGAAGGATACTCTTATAAGGCAACCGCTTTGTTTATGAAAGGCGTCGTAAAGAGTGCAACATTGGACAGGCAGCTGGCGATGGGCCTACGATCGGTGGCTAATACGCTCAAAGGCTGGAGATTTTTCGATACGACTTGGAATATTTGAGGGTAAGAAGAGGATTTGAGGGTAACAAGAGGGCTGGTTGCGGGAACTACGAGGACCACATGGGGCAGTTACTCAACTGTATTTAACACACTCGCGCCGTCGTTCTGTCCTCCAATAACATAGATTTTCCCATCAACGACTGCTGCCCCAGCGTTAAATCTTGATGATGGCATCGAAGCCTTTGTTTCCCAAGTATCCCCTGCTGCTGACACCGA